>JAYWHU010000116.1:0-8711 GCA_043777495.1 Cyclobacteriaceae bacterium
GCTTCAATCAACCGCGCGAGTCTAATGAAAACTGTCACCCTGAGCCTGTCGAAGGGTGACTTCCCTTGTTAACGTTGGTCAAAGTTAGTTGTTGCTGGTCGCCTGACCAGCAACATGGAGAAAACAGTAAATTAAAAATGATGAGATGCAAAAGTTGGTCAGGCGACCAACTTTAACGAGGTAACTTTTGAGAACATTCAACACAATGAACACGAATGTTATGCAAGAGCATAAAATAAGATGTCAAAGCAAAAGATTATATTGAAGAGTCACCCTCTCCTCCGGAGAGGGCCAGGGTGAGGTAGCCGCACCGAAAGTTTGTTACGCACCCCTCTCGCACTTCAACATTTTTAGCCATTTTTGCAGTAAACCTTAACCGCGCACAAAGCGTTTAAGTGCCAATACGTTATTCATAGACTATGAGCGAAAACAAAAATTCCAATTATCAAATCAGTCTGCCTCTCATTTTGTGCATCGGCCTAGCGGCTGGCGTGCTGATTGGTGCGGGGCTTACTTCTAAATCGGGTGGCAGCGAAGTGAACCAAGATGTGCAGAAGCTACGCGAGGTACTTACCCTTGTGAAAAAGGAATATGTGGACGAAACCAAAACCGATGGGCTCGTGGAAGATGCTATCGCCCATTTACTGAGCAAACTCGATCCGCACTCTGCTTATATTTCTTCCAAAGATCGCATCTCGGCCAATGAAGATTTGAAAGGAAATTTTGAAGGCATCGGCATTGAGTTCAATATTTTCCATGATACACTTACGGTGATCACCACATTGAGTGGCGGCCCTTCAGAAGCAGTCGGCTTGCGGTCGGGCGATAAGATCATTAAAGTGGATGACAAAGTAATTGCCAGCACCAAACTCACCAATCAGGATGTGCAGCGTTACTTGAAAGGCCCCAAGGGCAGCGAAGTAAAAATTGAAGTGCTTAGAAAAAATAAAAAAGAGCCGATCACATTTACCATCGTGCGTGATAAGATTCCACAGTTTTCTGTGGATGCCTCTTATTTGGTCACGCCAGAAATCGGATACATCAAAGTCAATCGCTTTTCACAAACCACTTATGAGGAAGTGAAAGAAGCGATGGCGAAGTTGAAAAAAGAGGGCATGAAAAAATTAGTGCTAGACTTGCAAGGCAACCCCGGAGGGTACATGGATCAAGCTATTGCCATAGCCGATGAATTTTTACCCGAAGGCGAAAAAATTGTTTTCACCAAAGGACAAGAAACAAAGTATAATGAAAATGCCATGGCCACCAGCAAAGGTGATTTTGAAAAAGGAGACTTGATTGTGTTGGTGAACGAAGGCAGTGCCTCTGCTTCTGAGATTGTGAGTGGTGCGCTACAAGACAATGACCGCGCATTGGTGGTTGGCCGTAGATCTTTTGGAAAAGGATTGGTGCAGCGTCCGTTTGATTTGAACGATGGCTCAGAAGTGCGCCTTACTATTTCCAGGTACTACACTCCAAGTGGACGCTCTATTCAAAAACCCTATGAAAATTCTGACGACTATGACAAAGATATTTCTAAACGCTACAAGCACGGAGAATTTTTCACTGCCGATAGCGTGAAGTTCAGCGACTCGCTTAAATACAAAACACTGAATGGCCGCACGGTGTATGGTGGTGGTGGCATCATGCCCGATTATTTTGTGCCACTCGATACCACACTTACCAGCCATTACTTCAATGAACTCTCTTACGCCAATGTGCTGCGAGAATATTCTTTCAACTATGGCGAGCAGAATGGTAAGCCGCTAGAGAAAAAAGGTTATAAAGATTATTTGCAAAATTTTGAAGTGAGCGACTTGATGCTCAATCAAGTAGTAGAGTTGGGCAAGAAGAACAATGTTAAACCTGACTTGAAAGATTTAAACCAAAACAAAAAATTATTTCAGGTTTACTTGAAGGCAGAGATTGCACGCAGAGTGTGGGGCAATGGCGGCTTCTACCCAATCTTCAACGAAACCAACGAAGTGCTGCAGCAGGCCATCAAATTGTTTGATCGCATCCCAGAATTGGATAAGGGGAAGATGTAAAACAGTTGACAAAAGGCAATTGACAAAGACCATATAGAGTTGTGACAAATTAATTATGGTTCATTAACTGATGTTACACAAAATAACTAAACGAATGTCAGACTGAGTTTATCGAAGTCCATTCAAAGTTCGGATAGCCAGTTTTCGACAAGCTCAAACTGACAACTAGGGATATTTTGCGTAGCATCAGTCATTATTGTAAAATTGCACTTCGTACCGTGGATCACACATTTTGTCAATTGCATATTGTCAATTGCCTTTTGATTTACCTAACTTGTGGTTCTAAAATCGTAGAGTTATGTACTATCACCGCTTAGGAAAAATTCCACCCAAACGCCACACACAGTTTCGCCAGCCAGACGGTAGTTTGTACAAAGAAGAGTTGGTAAGCTCAGAAGGGTTCTCAGGTATTTATTCCAACCTCTATCATACCTATCCGCCCACGCGCATCAAAGCCGTGAATGAGCCAACAAGATATGGAGCAAAGCGAATTGAAGATTACTCGTTGAAGCAAACGCATTTGAATACATCGAAAGTAACAGTTACAGGTGATGATTATTTGAGTGCGCGCAAGGTGTTGTTGATGAATAATGATTGCTCTATCTCCATCTGCGCACCGAAAAAACGCACGATGGATTATTTTTATAAAAATGCCGAAGGCGATGAAGTGCTTTTTGTACACGATGGCAATGGTACGCTTACTTCGCCTTTCGGCAAATTGGAAATCAAGAAAGGCGATTACGTTGTCATTCCGCGCACGGTCATTTACAAATTAGAATTTGAAGAAGGCCCACTGCGATTGTTGATCATCGAATCGGCTGCTCCCATCGAAACGGTGAAGCGGTATAGAAATCAACTTGGGCAATTGTTAGAGCATTCACCTTACTGCGAGCGTGACATTCGTCCGCCATACGAATTAGTGACGGACGTGAGCCGAGGAGAATTTTTGATCAAGATCAAGAAGCAAGGGTTTTTACACAACTATGTATATGATCATAGTCCGCTCGACTTAGTTGGGTGGGATGGATTTTTATGGCCTTATGCTTTTTCCATTCATGATTTTGAACCGATTACAGGTCGTTTGCATCAGCCACCACCCGTGCACCAGACTTTTCAAGCAAAAAATTTTGTGATCTGCTCCTTTGTTCCACGCTTGTTTGATTACCATCCTCTGGCTATCCCAGCGCCCTACAACCACAGCAACATCGATAGCGATGAGGTATTATATTATGCCGAAGGTAATTTTATGAGCCGCAGAGGAATTGAGCGTGGATCATTTACCTTACACCCAGGAGGTTTGCCTCATGGCCCGCACCCTGGCACGGTAGAGAAAAGTTTGGGTGCAAAAGAAACACATGAGTTGGCTGTGATGATAGATACCTTTCATCCATTGCATTTAACAGATCAGTCATTGGAATTTTTAGATACGAACTATCCAATGAGTTGGACAGATAATAGTGAGGGAGGGTTTCATGAGGTGAATACGCCTTAAAAATTATGAGCACATGAACCTAAAGGGCATTTTAAATAAAGAAGGGATGAGTCAAACCCTCAGTGAATGTGTCAACCTTTCTGAAAAGTATGGGCTTTCAAAAATGACCATGGAAGAAATTACGAACGAAGTCAGAGCAGCAAGAAAAAATAAAAAAGTAAACTCAAAAAAATAATGCTACCAACCAAAGCCTACGCGGCACTCAACGAAAAAAGTCCTTTAGTTCCATTTCAATTTGAACGAAGGGATATCCGACCCAATGATGTACACATTGAAATACTTTATTGCGGTGTGTGCCACAGCGATCTCCACCAAGCACGCAATGAGTGGGGCGGCTCGATATACCCGATGGTACCTGGCCATGAAATTGTAGGCAAAATTGTTCGCGTGGGCGCGAACGTAAAAAAATTCAAAGCAGGAGATTTAGCGGGCGTTGGCGTGATGGTGGATTCTTGTCGTACCTGTAAAAATTGCAAAGCAGATTTAGAACAATACTGTGAGCAAGGAATGACAGGCACTTACAACGGCCTTGAGCGCGATGATAAAACAATTGCGCAAGGTGGATACTCTTCACAGATTGTTACCGATGAAAAATACGTGTTGCACATCTCAGAAAAATTAGATTTGAAAGCCGTTGCGCCTTTGTTGTGTGCGGGCATCACAACTTATTCTCCGTTGCGCTATGCAAAAGTTGGTAAAGGAACTAAAGTGGGAGTTATTGGTCTAGGTGGATTGGGCCACATGGGTTTAAAATTTGCAGCTTCATTTGGAGCAGAGGTAACGTTGATCAGCTCCTCTCCTTCCAAAGAAAAAGATGCGAAGCGGTTGGGCGCGCATCAGTTCTTGCTTTCAACAGATGAGGTGCAAATGAAAAAATTCTACGGCTACTTCGATGTGCTGCTCAATACCGTTTCTGCCAACCACGATTATGGACCTTACTTAAATTTACTTGGCCTCAATGGAAATATGCTGATCGTTGGCTTGCCTTCCGAAGCTCCTGTTGTTAGTCCTTTTATTTTACTGAACAATCGAAGAAGCATTACTGGTTCTATGATCGGGGGCATTAAAGAAACACAAGAGATGCTGGATTACTGTGCAGAGAAAAATATTGTTTCGGATGTGGAGGTTATTCCGATCCAAGAAATCAATAACGCTTATGCGAGGATGCTTAAGAACGATGTGCGTTACCGATTTGTGATTGACTTGAAAAGTTTGGACTAATTGACCAAAGCAAATCACCTTAAATAAAAAGACTCATCCAGTTCAGTATAGTTGGGCTCATGTACTTTTGCATACTTTGAAATATATGCGCGGACTTCATTGCCAAGTCTTTTAGCAAGTTTTTCTTGCTCCTTTTCTGTTAATTCATGCCAAAATCCATTTTCTGTCTTCCATCGTATTGAAAAATGCCAAAAGTTCCATTTCATTGGAGTATGTTGGATAATACAAGTGGCTTTGAAGGGTAGATTACTTTTTGTATAATCTACTTCTGCGTTAATAATATCCTTTACATGAATTACCCAAAAATGACGTGAGTTGTTGAGTAAATAATCTTGATGCAAAATTGGAGGATCAATAGTCGCATTAGGCTCACAATAATCATTGTATTTAGCATTCCCCGCATCTGTTAATTCTATTTGAATATGCAACACTTCAAATATACCGAGCAAACTAGTCGACAAATCAGCTGCGTGCTGACGTTGCGTACAAATATGTTCCCACTTTACAAAACCAGTTTCAGGATTTATGATTTCTTTAACATCATTGGTCTTTGTGAATCGAATCAAATAATGTGAGGATAAATCACAGTTAATGCTTTTATAAGATGATTGAGGTAAAATCCTAGTAGGATAGTTCATAGCTAGGAGACCATGACTTAACTTTATTTGCGGGAAAGATGATATCCTTTAATTCGATTAAGGTTTCATCAAGACTTCCAGCAAAGCTAGGCAACTTCATATCATTATTAAATGCGGTTAGTATAGCCTCGTCATCCTCTAAATCTATAATATCTAAATAGTGTTGTATGAAGATCGAGTAATCATTTTTAATGAAAGTATAATAAACACTCCCCTCGGTTGTTAACTCCATCGTAAGTACATCTGGCTTAAATTTCAATATCTCCGAAAGAGAAACTGAAAATTTTTGTTTGTGCTTTTCAAAATTACCTTCAGTGTAATACTCTGATAGCTTTTGATATTGTTTTATGAATTGGCTTTCAAACTTAATGAAATCTTTATCGGAACTATTTGTTGTCGCTTGCTTCATATTAAATGCACTCTTACAAACAAATGATCCACTATTCAAAAATGGATTTCCCATTTCCCCCATGCAATAAACAACAGGACCAGTTGACTGAATACTAGTAGCCCCATTTGTAAAATGCCAAACAATTGCCTGTGCTATTGTATTTGGTCTTTGAGTATCAATATTGAGTTCAACCATTAATATTCGGGTTTTAGAGTTTCAAGAAATCCTTCTTTTAGGATACTAAAAAATACATCTTTTTCTTTTGAATGAATTTTTTCAAACTTTATCAATAAAGTTTTGAGATCATTTTCATTAACACTCTCATCAATAACGTCAATGTCTATTATAGAGGTAGGAGTTGGTTGGTTGCCATGTTCTTTAACAATTAGTAATTTGTTATTTAAATTTAGAATTATTTTATACTCTTCCCATTTAAACTCTGAACGAAAAGAGTATGTCTCAGATTTAATTTCAGGCAGTCCAAATGTAAAAGAAAATTTGACGCAATCAACAAGATCATGGTTGGCATATTCGCTGATGTACCTCATGCCAATTCTTGTATAATTATCTATCTTTATTATAGCACTAAAGATAGTCATTGTGTTTTCGATTTCTGTTTTATAGTTTTCCCATCCAATATAGTCATTGACACAATTGAATATTATCGAATTCGGTTGTAACTGAACCTTAATTCTATCATTATGAAATAAACTTAATCCACCCAAGGATAGGGTAATTTCTTGAGGCAAAGATGAGACAATCGGAAACTGTTGCTTTCCTAATGGGCGATTGGTATATTTAAAAGACCCATTAACCGCTTGATAAAAAATTCCTATCAAAGCTTCAAATGGGATATCAGTATTGTATCTAATCTCAACTATTGAGTCCCTTATCCTATCAGGGGTGATTTTTCTTGGTATTTTCATTAAAAAACGCTTTTCAGTCATTCTGACCAAACCCTAAAGCTATTAAAGCTAACTAGATTTAACGGGAAAACGATATAAAGGTATAATAATTTGCCTTTTCTTTATTTATTAATTTCTTACACTAGAAATGTACCTTTCTTTCTAATACAAGGTTCTGTTTTCAACCACCATTAGCACTTTTGTGAGTTTTTAATTTTTCTTCCCCAACTCTGGCAAAATAAAATTATCCAACGGGCTAGGCAACTTCATAGCAGCTTCAATATCTTTTACGGTGCGCGGTGCCAACACAGAAAGATGATCGTACCCATCTTTGGTAATCAAATAATCATCTTCGATGCGCACAGCAATGCCCCACCATTTTTTATCGCAAGGTGCACCTTCAGGAATGTAGATTCCCGGCTCGATCGTGATGATCATATTCTCTATCAGCTTATCATACGTGCCGCGGTCATGCACATCTAAGCCAATGTGGTGGCAGCAACCGTGCGGGTAATAAGTATTTTTTTCATCTGGATTTTTGATGATACCCAATTCAGCAAGCCCTTTGTTGACGGTGATGCGTGTGGCCATTGTTAGCTCGCGGAAGGTTGCACCCGGCTTACAAACTTTCATCGCTTCCTCTTGCGCCTTCAATACCAATTCATAAATCTGCTTTTGTTCGGGAGAGAATTTTCCGTTTACTGGAATGGTGCGCGTGATGTCGGCAGTGTAGCCGTGGAACTCGGCCCCCAAGTCCATTAAGATCAATTCTTTGTTAGAGATATTTGGTTTGTAATTATCGATGTAGTGAAGAATACATCCATTGTGACCAGCACCTACAATAGAAGGATAGCCTAAATCTTCCGCTTGATATTTTTTAAAAACAAATTCGTGAATGCCTTGTATCTCACGCTCGCTCATGCCGGGTTTCATCGCCTTCATCACTTCCAACTGGCCAGCACAAGATATTTGCACGGCTTTGCGCACCATGCTCAACTCCTCTGGCGTTTTGATGCCACGCAAATTGTCCATGAGGGTTTCGAGACCTTTTGTATCTAAATTATTTTTTGGAGGCTCAACTGTTAAGGTCACACTGTTTTTATCGGGGTAGTTGACTTTAGCTTTGAATTGTGCTTGCAAGTCATACAGATCAGAAGAATCGCTCGGGTCGTTGCGCACATCGTTTTGAAAATCGAAAAAGAGAATTTTATCAAACTTAGAGAAGTTCACATCGTACTTTTTAAACTCTGTATTGTTAAAGGCTTGCTCAAAGCCAAGCAAATCTTTTACTCCTTTTTCACCGAGGCGTCTACCCGTCCACATTTCGCGTTGTTCGTTGCGTGGTTGCACAAAAAGGATTTCGTTGTATTGCGTGCCGTTGTTGGCGGTTTGTTTGTCTTTGAAAAGGAAAAACACCGCATCTGGTTCTTTGTAGCCTGTTAGGTAAAAGAAATCGGGGTCTTGATGATAATTGTAATCCACATCATTGGCACGGTTGCGCACGGGGTTTGCAAAAAACACCGCTACCGAGTTGGTAGGGAGCGTTGCCCGCAGCTTTTCTCTTCTGTCTTTATGGAAATCCTTGGTTAGGAAATCTTTGGGTAAGTCCTCGTTTTGGGCGAATAACGATGCCGAAAAAAGAACAAAGAATAAATAAATGATTAATTTCATAAGGTTCGTTTTACAGTAGATATCAAATATGGGAAATTGGATTGGAAAACAATATGCCGTTGATGGAAAAAGACCTACTGATTGTATTGTAAATCTTAATCTTCAGTTAAAAGCGCGGCTACATCTAGGTCTTTTTGTTATTGTTGGTCTCCCGACCAACAATCCTAAATCTCCGAATGATGTGTAAGGGAAAAGCAAATCCATCTTCAACCGTCTTTTAGAAACGTGTTGAGTTGTATCTGCAGGGAACAACTGAATATGATAAGGCTCTAATTTCATTTTTAAAAATAATGCAAAAATCAGAGACAGAGGTGTTCAAGAGAAAGATTGTTGGTCGGGAGACCAACA
>JAYWHU010000117.1:0-101911 GCA_043777495.1 Cyclobacteriaceae bacterium
GTGGCACGACTAAGAGTATCTACATTGAATCATAAACATCAAAATCTAAATGTGCAGTGGTGAAATTCTTCCAACTAAAATCCTATTTGAACCACTGGCTAAGTGTGGTAGATGAACACTCCATCCACTCCCCCTTCTTTTTTGATCTTTATAACAAAGTGATCAAACCAACAGATGAACTGAAAGGGTTTGAAGAAATAGAAAAAACACGCACCCAACTTTTACAAAATCAAAGTGAGGTATCCGTCATTGACTTGGGTGCACGATCAAAACATTTTAAAAACAGCAAGCGCACCATCGCGCAGGTAGCTGTCACCAGTTTAAGTCCCGAAGAAATAACGCGTTTTATTTATAGGCTGCTCTCCCACTTAGATGCCAAACAAATTGTTGAGCTGGGAACCTCTATGGGCGTAACCTCCCTTTACATGGCCAAAAAAGAAAATGCTTTTGTAAATACATTCGAAGGCAATCCTTCTATGATCAATATTGCCCTCACCAACTTTGAATGCTTTGAAACAAAAAACATAAATCTCATCGAAGGGAACATTGATGATACACTGCCAAAATTTCTTCAAACCCCCATGAAGATCGATTTTGTTTTGATGGATGCTAACCATCGCTATGAACCAACCATTCACTACTTCAACTTGCTCACCAAGCGCATAGCCGATAAGGGTGTGATTGTAGTAGATGATATTTATAACTCCACTGAAATGGGCAAGGCTTGGAATCAATTGAAAAATCATCCACTGGTTTACGGCAGCGTTGACCTCTTCCGCTGCGGCATACTTTTTTTTGATCCTGCCCTGAACAAGCAGCACTACGTTTGGTCGTTATAAACTTAAAGTCATTGCCACGAAGGCACGGAAAATACAATGAATGGAATGTATTCCGTGCTTCCGTGACAAAATTTTTAGAGCTTCTAGACTTTGTCGGGAGAAGCGTAATTCATAAAATCATAGATAAAGCCTATTTTTACACTTTACAAATTTTAATCTTCAATGGAAAAGACCACTCCAGTTGCACCCAAAAAATCAAGTAGATCGGCTATTGTTATCGTGTTGCTCTTGATTATCGTAGCTATACAAAGCGTAAAGATCTATCTTGATTACAAAGAGAAAGTGCAAGTGAAGCAACAGCTCGTGAGCACGGAAGAGGATTTGGCTGGCACCATGCAGCGCCTCAATGATGTAAAGACCGAACTCGACCAAAAAATAGCCGACATTCAAAAGCTGGGTGGCAACATTGCCGATTTACAAAAAGCCAAGGCCGAGGTAGAAAAGGAACTACGCAGAAGCACACAGCGCAGTACCAAAGCTATGAACGAATTGAAAGACCGTTTGGATGGCTATGAAGAACTCTTGAAAGTGAAAGACCAAGAAATAGAAAAACTGAAATCGGTGAACAAAGAATTGTTCAGCGAAAACAGAAATCTAAAGACCAAACAAAACAAACTGAGTGACTCGATTAATGTGCTTGCAAAAAATAAAGATGAGCTCGCAAGCAAAGTGGCCATTGCCTCGCAACTGAAAGCAGAAAATGTTTCTATAAAAGGCGTAAGCACCAAAGGAAAAGAGCGCGACTCCCCTTTTAAGAATCGACAATTGCAAAAAATAAAAGTAGAATTCAACTTAGCCGATAACAAAGTTGCCCCTATTGAAGGAAAGAAAATCCTTGTCCGCATTGTTGACGAAAATGGGCAGGTAATTTTTGATGTGGCCAAAGGCTCAGGCACTTTCATGTTCAACGGCAAAGAAGAATTTTATACTTCCGCTCAAGAAATTCTATTTGACAACACCAAGCAGAAGTTGACATTCTTCTACGAGAAGGGATCTGAGTATGCCGAAGGAAATTATCAAGTGGAGATTTTCGCGGATAGCAGTAAGATTGGGGTTGTTGCTTTTGCGGTGAAGTAGATTTTCTACGCCTAAGATAAGTCGTGCCACGACTATCCGAGAAGTATGGAAAGTGGTGGCACGACTGCGAGTGGTGCCACCACTTTTACTACTCGACATTGCGAAGGCTTACGGCAAGGGATAAGTCCAAAGGACTCCTTCGGAGAAACGGAAATCCCACGCGCCTCGCGTGGATTGAAGTGGATAGCCCGGTGGTCCGCCTAGGCGGACGCCTCGCGCGGACATGCCGCCAATGAATAATTACGATAATTGTCAGTTCTGCGGCAGCGAACAAATCCAAAGCGTTCTACTTTTCGTAAATGATAAAAATAATAAACCCATGAAAAACCATATTGGCATTATACTATTGAGTATCATCATGCTTGCGAAAGCTGAAGCCCAAACCAAACCGCCTTCGCACGAAATCTATGATCGATTGCTAAAGAAAAACGTGACAGCAGATGGCAAGGTGAACTACAAAGCGTTCATCAAAGACTCCGTTGAACTCAATAAATACTTAGCCATCCTCAGCAGCACTCCACCCAATGAAAAAACCTGGAGCAAGAATGAACAAATGGTTTTTTGGATCAACGCCTACAATGCCTTCACTATAAAACTCGTCACAAAGTACTACCCTATTAAAAGCATCAAAGACATTGGCACTGGGATTCAAATCCCTTTTGTAAATACTCCCTGGACAGTGCGTTTTTTTAAAATCGGAACTGAGCGAATGGACTTGGATAATATAGAGCATGGCCGACTGCGTAAGAAATTTGACGACCATCGTGTACACATGGCATTAGTATGCGCCAGCAAATCTTGCCCTATCTTATTAAACGAGGCATACGATGCTAAAAGGATGGATGAGCAGTTGGCCAAACAAGCCAGGGCTTTCTTGGCAGATCCTTTCCGCAACAAAATGTCGGCAGATAAGCCCAAGTTGAGCAAACTCTTTAGCTGGTATGGCGGGGACTTTAATAAAAACGGTGGATCGGTGAGAAGCTTCGTAAATGCCCACTCTGACATCAAAATCAAGCCTGAGGCCAAAATTTCTTACTTAGACTACGATTGGGGGCTGAATGAACAGTAAAAATTAGTTGACAAATGGGCAAATAAGCAGTTGACAAAGTGCGAGTTAACTAAACCCGAACTTTGTCAATTGCTTATTTGTCAACTGTCAATTTTTTCATACCTTCGCGCCTCATTTTAAAACAATTGTTAAACCCATGAAAAACTACGAGACAGTATTCATCTTAAATCCCGTTTTGTCTGAAGACCAGGCAAAGGATACTGTCGAGAAATTTGTGAAGTTGTTGACCAAGGCGAAGGCCAACGTCATCAACGTAGAAAAATGGGGACTAAAGAAGATGGCGTATGCTATCCAAAATAAGTCCACAGGTTTCTACAACCTCATCGAATTCGCGACAGAAGACCACACACTCATCGGCACTTTGGAAACAGAGTACAGACGCGATGAATCAATCATGCGATTTTTGACCCTCGCATTGAACAAGCATGCCATCATTTACAATGAGCGCAGGCGCAAAGGAGAATTCAACAGAACTAAAAAACAAGCACCGCGCAAGGAGGGCGTAAACGCATGACACTAGTAAACGAATCCGTAAAGCGGGCTGAGATAAAGCCTAAGTATTGCCGTTTCAAAAAGAACGGCATCAAGTATATCGATTATAAGGATCCTGATTTCTTGTTGAAGTTTATCAACGAGCAAGGCAAAATCCTTCCACGCAGATTGACCGGCAATAGCTGGAAATATCAGAACAGAGTTGCGCAAGCAGTAAAGAGAGCAAGGCACGTAGCTATTCTTCCTTACTTGGCTGACCAGATGAAATAACCTTTAACCTGTACAACCATGGAAATAATATTGAAGCAAGACGTAACAGGACTCGGTTACAAAAATGATACGGTGAAGGTAAAGCCAGGCTATGGCCGCAATTACCTTATACCAACAGGCGTGGCATTGATCGCCAACGACTCAAACAAAAGAATGGTGGCTGAGAACATACGCCAAGCAGCACACAAAGCAGCTAAGTTAAAGCAAGATGCAGAAGCATTGGCGGCTAAGATTGGTGAGATGACATTAGAGATCGGAACAAAGGCAGGCGAATCCGGAAAAATCTTTGGAGCCGTTACAGCCGTTCAAGTTTCTGATGGCCTAAAAGCAAAAGGATTTGATGTAGATCGCAAAAAGATCAGCTTCAAAGAACAACCTAAGCAATTGGGTACTTACACTGCACATATTGACCTTCACAAAGAAGTGAAGCACACTATTACAGTGAATGTAGTGGCTGAGTAATTTAGTTTAAGAATTGATGGAAAGCCTTCTCGAGAAAATCGGGAAGGTTTTTTTTATTTAATTTATTGGTTCCTTACCAAGCTCCTATCACAAAATAATACCCCATCACCAAGCATGTTACTAACTTCACCAAAGTACCGGCAAGAAATCCAACAAAAGAACCAAAGGCAGCCTTCAAAGCCTGATCAGAACTATTGTTAGAAATGATCTCGCCAATGAATGCCCCAACGAAAGGGCCAAGTATTATTCCAACGGGGCCTAGCCACAGTCCTACAACCAGCCCGATGGTGCAACCCCATACTCCATAGTTGCTACCTCCAAATCTCTTGGTACTGTAAGCTGGAATAACGTAATCAAACACAGTGATGGCCAACGTAATCAAAGCCCAGATAAGTAAAAAGTTTAAAGTGAAAGGTGGCGAGCTTCGCAATTGTAGAATCAACAGCGCTACGTAACATAAAGGTGGGCCAGGTAATATGGGCAAGAGACAACCTGCAAGACCACCTAGCATGAATAGTATTCCAAGAATCAACCAGAGGATGTCCATACTCAAGAATTTAAGATTTTAGATTTGTGATTTTTAGATTTAAAACACCATTTAGAATATAAGACTCAATCTTAAATCTTAAATCCTAAATCTTAAATCACAAATCATAAATCCAACCTACTTCTCTATTTGATTCACCAACTCCTCATACCAACCATCACCATATTTCCTGATAAGTGGGTCTTTCAAAAATTTATAGAGCGGCACTTGCAATGATTTTCCATACGAGCAAGCCGCAGAGCAGATACTCCACTTGTGGTAGTTGACTGCTTCAAATCCTTTTTTATTTTTGGTGATGCGGATGGGATACAGATGACAAGAAATAGGTTTTCTGTAATCAATTTTTTTATCCAAGTACGCTTGCTCGATGCCACATTTTAAAATGCCGAGTTCATTGTAATGAGCATAGGCACATTCCTTCCCTCCTATTGTAGGTGTCGAATAATCGCCATCTTCATCTAAAATATAAGCGCCTTGCTTTTCTATTGCTTTCAATCCATCAGGCGTGAGGTAAGGCTTCACTTGCTCTTGAATTTGCTCCATTACTTTTAGCTCATCTTTTTCCAAGGGCGCACCTAGGTCACCTTCTACACAACATGCGCCTTTGCATTTTTCCAAATGACAAACAAACTCAACATCGCGGATGTCATCTGAAACTAATATCTCTCCTACTTTGATCATTTCTTAATTATTAAAAGGTGCAGTAATCTATAATTATTATCTGAATCTTAAATGGATTTCAACATTCCTAAAAAAGTATCAATTGAAATAACGGCAACAGATGGAAATGAAATGGTTTTGAGAACATCAAAGTGCCTGTCTTCTGTAACAATGTAATTGGCTTGACCTGCAATGGCGCAGTCACAATATTTATTATCATCTGGATCTGTAGTTATTAATTGCCATTTATAGCTAGGGCGTACATGGTGGACGTTAGGCAATTCCGTTAGTAGGGATATCAATGAATGTGCCGTTCTAGTGCTATATTTTTGTTGAATGATTTCTTCATACTCTAGCATAATGTCAACTGTAACAGGCAAGTTAAATTTGCGTTGAATTAACGATTGATAGATCGTGTGATAAGGAGAACGAGATGAAAGACACATCACTAACACATTACAGTCTATAACAACTGTCATGGCTTAACTCTTTTTGCGAAAATGCTCTTGCTTCCAAGTTTCAAAAATAGTAGCAGCATAGCCCTTTTCAACAAAAGCCTTATCGGCTTCCAGCGTTACCTTATTGGCAAGGTAGGTCGTTAGCAATGATTTGATCTCCTGAAGTTCCTCCTCGGGCTGGTTATTCCTAAATAACTTCAGGATTTCTAGTTGTACGTTATTGAGTGCAGCGGACATATATTTTTAAATCAAAGATAAGAATTATTCAAAACCTAATTCTTACCATTTTCCCTCATTTGTTTCTTATTTTGATAAAAGCTTTTCTCTGCAATGTAGCACTGTCTTTCAATTTCTGCATGAACCATTTGATCTTTATCCATCCACTGAATAATAAAATGGTGTGTGGCCTCCCCTTTCTCCGCTACCGTGTTTCTGATTGTAGTAAAATCTTCCTCCGTGATTTTATATTTTGCATAAAGTGTCGTCTTGCCTGGTTTTTTAAATCTAATGTTTGCAGACTTATCCCAAACCACATACTTTGGCCCCAACGCCTTGAACAACATGAGCATATAGAATGGATCGGCAGCCGCAAATAGACTACCGCCAAAGATTGTTCCCACATAATTATACGTCCACACATTCAACTTGAGTCTCAAGTGCAGCTCAGAAGAATCACCTGCCCAAAACAAAATTTTTCCACCCGTACCAAAGTACATGGGATACCAATTCATGAGCGTTCGGAACTTCCACGTGCTAAAGGATTCCTTTTTGACAGTTAATAGAAAAGCAGGCTTCATATTCTCCTAAAAATCATAAAATTAAACCCAAATTTCTATCCTCAATCGAGCAATGGCCTTAACTTGCGAGATATTTTATGGATGATTACTTACAAACCCTCAACGAACCGCAGCTAGAGGCAGTATTAAACACAGAAGGCCCCTGTATGCTGATCGCGGGCGCTGGATCGGGAAAGACAAGGGTATTAACCTATCGCATAGCCAACTTGATTCAAGCCAACAAGGTCGATCCGTTCAACATTATGGCGCTTACCTTCACTAATAAGGCAGCCAAAGAAATGCGCGACCGTATTGAGAAGGTGGTTGGCTCAGATGCACGCAATCTTTGGATGGGCACATTCCACTCTGTATTCGCGCGGATTTTGCGTGCGGAGGCACACCACATCGGCTACCCAAACAATTTCACTATTTACGATACGGATGACTCCAAGTCCTTACTACGATCTATTGTAAAGGAAATGGGGTTGGATGACACGCAATACAAAGTCAATACGATATACAATCGCATTTCTTCTGCAAAGAACAAGCTCATTTCTTGGCAAGAGTATTTGACCAATCCTATTTTAATGGCTGATGATGCAGGCAGTATGAAGCCAGAGATCGGTAACATCTACAAAGCCTACTCCATTCGCTGCTTCAAATCTGGCGCAATGGATTTTGATGATCTGCTTTTCAATACTGACAAACTTTTTAAAGAGCATTTGGAAGTACTGAACAAGTACCAACATAGAATCCATTATGTATTAGTCGATGAGTTTCAAGATACCAACCTTTGCCAATATTTTATAGTAAGAAAATTAGCGGCTGTGCGCCAAAACATCTGTGTGGTAGGCGATGATGCACAGAGCATTTATGGCTTTCGCGGAGCGGACATCAGTAACATCTTAAATTTTGAAAAGGACTATCCCGATCTGCGCATTATCAAATTAGAACAAAACTATCGCTCTACCAAAACGATTGTAGAAGCGGCCAACTCGGTCATTGCAAAAAATAAAGCACAACTTCCTAAAAACGTTTGGACTGCCAATGACGAAGGGAATTTAGTGGAGCTTATCAAATCTGTTTCGGATAACGAGGAAGGCAAGTTGGTGGCGTCTTCCATCTTTGAAGAGAAGATGCAACACCAGTATAAGTTCAGCGACTTTGCAGTGCTCTATCGTACCAACAGCCAATCTCGGGCGATAGAAGAAAACCTGAGACGGATGAACATCAAGTACCGAGTGGTGGGTGGTCTCTCCTTCTATCAGCGCAAAGAGATCAAAGACTTGCTCGCTTATCTACGTTATTCGCTCAATCAACAAGACGAAGCATCGTTTCGTAGGATCATCAATCTGCCCAAACGCGGCATTGGCGATACCACGGTTGACAAAATTATTGTAGCGGCCAACGACCACACTATTTCTATTTGGGAAGTGGTGCAAAATGCCAATTCATTTTTAGGTGGAAGAGCCTCTGGTGCGATTGATGATTTCGTTAGCAAGATCAAACGCTTTCAAGTAGAAATACAAAACAAAGATGCTTACGAAGCTGCGGCCGAAATCGCCAAGTCATCGGGGCTTTTGAAAGAATTATACGAAGACAAAACGGTGGAAGGACTAAGCCGCTATGAGAACGTGCAAGAGTTGCTCAACGCGATCAAGGAATATGTGGAAGACCCTGAGAAAGAAGATAAAAGTCTCGGTGCTTTTTTGCAGGAAGTCTCTTTGTCAACTAGTCAAGATGACAACAAAGACAACGATCCTGATAAGGTAACGCTGATGACCATCCACATGGCAAAGGGATTGGAGTTTAAGAATGTTTATATCGTGGGGATGGAGGAAGATCTTTTTCCATCGCAGATGATGTTGAGCAGCAGAGCGGAGTTAGAAGAAGAACGCAGATTGTTTTATGTGGCCATCACGCGCGCACAACGGAAATTGGTTCTTTCTTATGCTATTACTCGTTATCGTTTCGGTAGATTGAAAAATTGTGAGCCCAGTAGGTTCTTGGATGATATTGATAAGCGATATTTAAAAGTCAGCACCAAGTTTGGTGGGATTGATTCAGTAAAACCAAATCCTGAGTACGCCAAAAGTTTTGTGAGCGGAATGAAAAAGACGGTTAGCTCGCAGCCCGTTCAACGCGCCACGGCTTACAAACCATCTCCCGATTTTACACCCAGTGATACCAAAGGGCTGGCTATAGGCATGAAGGTGGAGCATCCTAAATTTGGCTTTGGCACAGTGGTAAAAATGGAAGAAGTGGGTGCCGAGCGCAAGGCCGCCATCAACTTTACCGATTTTGGCGAGAAGACATTATTACTTAGCTTTGCCAAGCTGAAGATACATGAAAATTGAAAACGTGTCAATAAACTCAAAGATCGTTTCACAAGCCCATCTGGGGAAGGTATAAACCTTATTAGAAATGTCTGTATCAAAGAATTGCAACCTTATTACCTTCTTGTAGAGCAACTAGTGGATAATTAAAAATAAGGTAATAAGGTTGTGGCAATTACACGAATGAATTTTATCTACTAAGGTTAAAGCCTACGCTTAGAATCGCCATTGAAAATCTTTATCTACCCAATTTATCATAGAGCCTGATCTATCATCTCACTAAAAATTCCTTAACTTATTTCAATTAGTCAATGACAAAACCCAGCATCCAAGTAATTGGAGAATACAACACCCAGCGCGAAGGCATCATCTTGAAAGAGTATGGCCGCAACGTGCAAAAATTGGTCAACTACATCCGCACCATTCCCGAAAAGGAAAAGCGAACGAAGATGGCCACCACACTGATCGAGTTGATCAAGCAACTGGCACCCGTAGTGAAAGAGCCACATGAAAATCCGCAGCGCATGTGGGATGATCTTTACATCATTGCCGACTTCAATTTGGATATTGATAACCCGTTCACCACGCCAGATCGCACCATTCTTTTCAAAAAGCCGCGCAAGATGGAATATCCACAGAGCGATGTGCGATTTAAACACTACGGCAAAAACGTAGAACGTTTGGTAAAAGAAGCCCTCAAAAAAGAATCCCCGCAAGAAAGAGAAGAAGCAGCTATCTACCTTGGTAAGCTGATGAAAACATTCTACAGCAACTGGAACAAGGAAACACTGGATGACTCGGTGATCGTGAAAGATTTACAGATCATGTCGCAAGGAAAATTAACCTTGAGCCTCGACAAAGTGCGCGAAGATAATCTATTTGAAAAATTATATCGCGAGCAACGCAAAACTGCCAGACCGGGTGGCGACAACCGCGAAAGAGAAGGCGGCCGTGATAACCGTAACCAGCGCAACAATCCACGCTTCAATAAAAACAGAAGAGGCAACAACCCACACCGCAGAAGAGATTCATGAGTTCGTTTAAAATAAAAGGCGGGCAAAAGCTGAAAGGCGAAATCATCCCGCAAGGCGCAAAGAATGAAGCCCTACAAGTAATCTGCGCTCCCCTACTCACGGCAGAGCCAGTCACCATTCACAACATCCCCGACATTATTGATGTAAACAAACTGATCGAGTTGATCGGTGATTTGGGGTGCAAGGTGGAGAAGTTGGGAAAAGGCTCTTACAGATTTACAGCCGCCACCATCAACACAGCATTTTTAAAAACAGATACGTACAGAAAAAAAGCAGCCGCTTTGCGCGGATCGGTGATGCTGCTCGGGCCCATCTTGGCGCGCTTCGGTGAAGCCAACATCCCCAAGCCCGGTGGCGATAAAATTGGAAGAAGGAGATTGGATACTCACTTCATAGGTTTTCAAAACTTAGGCGCGAAGTTCAATTACAACGCAGAAGAAAATTTATATAACATTGATGCCTCGCAACTGAAAGGTTGTTATATGTTGCTCGATGAGGCATCTGTGACCGGAACTGCCAACATCATCATGGCCGCAGTGTTAGCCGAAGGAATAACTACAATCTACAATGCTGCTTGTGAGCCTTACCTTCAGCAACTCTGCGCTATGCTCAATAGCATGGGAGCAAAAATAAGTGGTGTTGGCTCTAACCTGATCACCATTGAAGGCGTAAAAAAAATGGGAGGAACGGAGCACACGATTCTTCCCGACATGATCGAGATCGGCAGTTTCATTGGCTTGGCCGCTATGACGCAGTCTGAGATCACCATCAAGAATTGTCAGATCGAAAAGCTTGGCATCATACCAGAAATGTTTAGAAGGCTCGGCATCAAAATGGAATTTAGGGGTGATGATATTTTTATTCCTGCCCAAGAGCATTACGAGATAGAAACATTTATTGATGGTTCTATCTTAACAATTGCCGATGCACCTTGGCCAGGCTTCACACCCGATTTGTTAAGCATCGTGTTGGTAGTAGCTACACAGGCAAAAGGCAATGTGTTGGTTCATCAAAAAATGTTCGAGAGCCGTTTGTTCTTTGTCGATAAGCTGATCGACATGGGCGCGCAAATTATTTTGTGCGATCCACACCGCGCCAGCATCATGGGTCTTGATCGCAAGCAGGCTTTACGAGGTATAAAAATGTCATCGCCTGATATTCGTGCGGGTGTTGCTCTTTTGATTGCGGCACTTTCTGCCTCTGGGGAAAGTGAGATTTCTAATGTGGAACAGATTGATCGGGGGTATCAGGATATTGAGGGAAGGTTGAAAAAGTTGGGGGCGAGTATAGAGAGGGTGAGCTAGGGCTACCATCTAATCAACTCTTCATTAATCCCCCTCACAAACCCCGGCCCTTCATACACAAACCCAGTATAAATCTGAATCAAATCAGCTCCTGCCTTTAATTTTTCAGTTGCATCGTTCGGAGTCATAATCCCTCCCACCCCTATGATGGGGAAATCCTTGCCGAGGCGAGCGCGCAAAAAAGAAATCACTTCGTTGCTTCGGTTTGACAATGGCTTGCCGCTGAGGCCGCCAATGCCCATAGCAGTCAATAGAGTATCATCAGTAAATAAACCTAGGCGTGAGATAGTGGTGTTGGTCGCAATCACGCCATCTGTTTTTGTCTCTTGCAAAACAGCCACTACATCATTGAGTTGAGATTCGTTTAAGTCGGGTGCTATCTTTAACAGGATTGGTTTTGGTCTTTCTTTCGTCAAGCTCAATGCTTTCACTCCCAATAATAGGTGTTTCAACGGTTCCTTCTCTTGCAGTTCGCGCAAACCTGGCGTGTTGGGTGAGCTTACGTTCACCACAAAATAATCTACATATGGATACAAGGTTTCAAAACAATAGGCATAATCTTCAAAAGCATTTTCGTTGGGTGTGATTTTATTCTTACCAATATTACCACCAATGATCACATCAGATTTTCTTTTCTTCAATCTCTCCACAGCAGCGAGCACACCACCATTATTAAACCCCATTCGGTTGATCAGTGCTTGATCTTGCGGCAAGCGGAACAAACGAGGCTTTTCATTTCCAGCTTGTTCTTTGGGAGTGAGTGTACCTATCTCAATAAAGCCAAAACCAAAGCAGGCCAGTTCATCAATCAACTTGGCGTCTTTATCAAACCCTGCGGCCAACCCCACCGGATTTTTGAAGTGGATGCCGAACAAAGTGCGCTCTAATTTTTTATCGTTAACAGAATAGTAACTGGCCAGCAAATCCTTCATGCCGGGCACATAGCCAATTGCTTTTAAAAAACTAAAAGTGAAGTGATGGATTTTTTCTGGATCAAAAAGAAAAAGGAATGGACGGATCAGGAAGTGGTACACGGATTCTATTTTTTCTTCTTTTTAGTAGGCTTGGCAAATTTCTTAAAACCTTTTTCCACAATGGCATCTACCGTCCGCTCAATCTCCGCAGAAGTCATATTAGTGGTGGAGTTAACACGCCAAATTAAATTGCCGCTTCGGTCATTTAGGTCAATCACTAAACTGCTCTGCTTGTATTCGTAAGTAAAACTTCTATCTGGGTTGGCACCTGGCGTAAGTGCAAGTGGCCCTAATCGCTCCGTGTCGCTTCTGGCAAGTGTGCCCTCGGCATAGGTGGCAATCAAATCAGGCACGGAGTCTCTTCGTTTCAAACCCTTCAACTCCAGCTCGCGCGTGATGGCACGAACAATCCACGCATCCATGGTCTTATCATCAATCAGTTTTTGATCTGATGGTGTGGTGATTTGGCTTTCGCCAAAAGAAAATGTTTTGTAATGAGTGAAATCTTTTTTCTTGTCATACTCCGCTTCCACACTCTGCGCGAAGGATGGCAAGGCCGAAAGAAACAACGGGAATAAAAACGCTAACGACTTCATAGAACAAAGATACGAATTAGGCATTAGGCACTAGACATTCGTCAGACAAAATTATTTTCTCCGAGCCCTAAGTCCAAATACCTAAGCCCTAAGTCCCAAAAAAATCAGCTCCTCGGATGAAACTCCTGTATCACCTGCCTCAAATAATCACGATCCAAGTGAGTATAAATTTCAGTGGTAGTGATCGATTCGTGGCCGAGCATCTCTTGCACTGCCCGTAAGTCCGCACCGCCTTCAATCAAATGTGTGGCAAACGAATGTCTAAATGTATGCGGGCTAATGGATTTTTTTAATCCAATAGATGGCGCCAATCGTTTAATAATCAAAAATACCGACACGCGCGAAATCCGACCACCTCTGCTATTGAGAAACACATGGCTTTCAAAATCTTTCTTCACAGGAATATGCACCCGTATTTCGTCAATATAAATTTTCAAATACTTCAACGCTTCCTTGCCTATTGGCACGAGCCGCTCTTTGTTGCCTTTGCCAATCACCCGTAAAAAACCAATGTCGTAATACACATTGGCGATTTTCAATTCCACTAATTCTGACACGCGCAAACCCGAACTATAAAGCACTTCAATCATCGCGCGGTTTCGCCCACCATCTGGAGTTGAGAGGTCAATAGCCGCCAGCAATTTCTCAATCTCAATGTACTCCAGCGTATCGGGCAGCTTGCGGCCAATCTTAGGCCCCTCTAACAATGCAGTCGGGTCTTGCTCGATCATCTCTTCAAACATCAAGTATTTATAAAATGCTTTGATGCCTGAAAGAATTCGCGCCTGACTGTACGCACTCATTCCCAACTCACTGATAAATTGTAAAAAGAGTTGGAGATGTTTGGAAGAAATCGCCAGCGGGCTCAATTTTGAGTAGTTGATCGTGATAAACTGATCCAACTTCTCCACATCGCGCACATATGCCTGAATGGAGTTATCCGAAAGCGACCTTTCCAGCTTCAGATAATCTCCAAATTGCTTGATGTACGATTGCCAGTTCACATTCCTTGATTTTTTGTAAAAGTGCAAATTTTATTAGAGGCATTGGGCGGTAGGCATTGAAAATAAAAGAATGCAAGGCCGCTGGCAGCCGCAAAGTAAGGATTAAATATTTTATACCTCACAGTGTTAGCCACCCAATCAGGAGAATCAGAAACATATTGCCCGCTTGATTTTATTCGTAAATTTGCAATCGAACAGTTTTATAAGTTCGTTTTTAGCCAGCCCAATATGAAGGCCAAATATATAAACCCATTTACAGATTTCGGATTTAAGAAAATCTTTGGAGAAGAGGCGAGTAAACCTCTCTTGATCGACTTTCTGAACGCTCTCTTGCCCAACACAAACAAAATAATAGATTTAACTTTCAAAAATACAGAGCAGTTAGGGCAAACAGACTCCGAGAGAAAAGCCATTTACGATATTTATTGCGAGACCGATCTTGGTGAGAAATTTATTGTAGAGCTACAAAAAGCAAAACAAAATTATTTCAAAGAAAGGACCATTTATTACTCTACTTTCCCTATCCGCGAGCAAGCCGAAAAAGGTGAGTGGAACTATAATTTGAAAGCGGTTTATTGCGTTGGTATTTTAGACTTTGTATTTGATGATTACGAAAATGAACCAGAACGAAATGAGGTGGTTCATATCATAAAGTTAAAAAATCAAAAAGGAAAAGTTTTTTATGACAAGCTCACATATCTCTATTTAGAGATGCCCAATTTTAATAAGACTGAAGCCGAGCTGAATTCTAGGCTTGATAAGTGGATGTATTTCATCAAACATTTAGAGGATTTTCAAACTATCCCTTCCTTATTTAAAGATACTATTTTCATTCAAGCCTTTGAGAAAGCCGAACTGGCAAAATTTGGACAATCTGAATTGGGTAGTTACGAAAGCAGCTTAAAAACTTACCGCGATTTAAAAGGTGTAATTGTAACTGCTTTTGATGACGGTAAGATTGAAGGCAAGATTGAAGGCAAGATTGAAGAGAAGATTGAAATTGCTAAACAAATGAAAAAAGACGGAGAGCTGCTTGATAAGATTATCCGTTATACTGGCTTGACAAAAAAGCAAATAGAAAATCTTTGAAGAAATGATGCCTTCTTTTATCATATTTCCCCAATGAAAATACAAATCATCAACGGACCCAACCTCAACTTGCTTGGCAAACGTGAACCAGAAGTATACGGAAACACCGACTTCGAGACTTTCTTTCAAAATCTAAAGGCGAGTTTTTCCACGATGGAAATTCATTATTATCAATCCAATGTAGAAGGTGAGCTGATCAACAAGTTGCAAGAGGTTGGCTTCGGATATCATGGCATCATATTAAATGCAGGTGCTTACACCCACACTTCTATTGCCATACACGATGCCATTGGTGCAATAAAAACACCTGTAGTAGAAGTACACATCTCTAACATCTATGCTAGAGAAGAATTCCGCCACAAAAGCTTGATCACTTCCAAGTGCGCTGGATTAATCACTGGCTTTGGCTTAGAGGGCTATGCACTGGCGTTGCTTTATCTAATGAATAAGAAATAATCACTGGTCAGCATAGATTGAAAGCGAAAGACCTTTGATCTCTGCAGGGTACTATTAACTAACTTTCGTCTTCCCCGCTAAATTAAAGGCAGTCACCGCTCCTACCAAGGCTCCTGCCAAATGAGATTCCCAAGACACGCTAGGGTCCATTGGCAACACTCCATAAAAGATACCTCCGTATGCGATGATCACTGCCAACGAAATAAGTATGGAAAGAAAATCTTGACGCAGCAAGCCGAAGAAAATGAGGAACGAAGCAAGTCCATAGATCAAACCGCTCGCACCAATGTGGTAAGAAACACGTGGACTGAAAATCCACACCAATATATTGGTAATGAAATAGCATCGAAAGAACACCAATGCTCCAATGCGTTCATAAAAAAAGAACAACACCGTGCCAAGGAATAATAGGGGAAAGGTGTTGGAGAGCAAGTGCATGTAACTGCCATGCACCATAGGCGCGGTGAAAATCCCAATCAACCCCCATAAGTTACGCGGTTTGATGCCCAAAAAACCAAGGTCGATATGGTAAAAGAATTGCACACTGAAAAAAAGCCACATCAGAAACACCAATCTAAACGGAGTGGACGAACTACCAAATACACTTCGGGATTGGGGCATTGAGAATTCTTATAATGACAAAAATCTAGCAGGCATTCAAAGCTAAGGATTAAAGCCCTAACACTAAGCTATCGGCTCTTCGATCATCACCAAGCCAACGAGTTTAGCCTCTTCACCTCCTACTTTTTTCATACCCAAAATTCCTCCAGATGACTCGGCAATTTTTTGCGCAATCTCACGCAAGCTTTTATAAAATTCACTAGCTATTGATTTTT
Source organism: Cyclobacteriaceae bacterium (assembly GCA_043777495.1). Lineage (GTDB taxonomy): Bacteria > Bacteroidota > Bacteroidia > Cytophagales > Cyclobacteriaceae > ELB16-189. The sequence goes on from JAYWHU010000117.1 coordinate 16,280, forward strand.
GGATTTTTGGCAGCACATGGTTTAATCCTTCAAGCTCTCTGATAAGCAAGGGATTTCGTTGAGCTGCTTTGCCAGGAAAAGATTGGATCAACACCTTTAGCTTATCCTCAAAGTCTTCGGCCATTAATTGATAGAACTCGATGAGGTTGGATTTACCCCTAGTCTGTTTTTCTTGAGTGAGTTGGATAGCCCTCCTGATTTCCTTCTTATCTATGTCGTCATCTGCCCCTGCAATCAAGATACAGACTAGCAATGGTGCCTTTATCATCAAGTCTGCCTCTGATGGCGGTAATTTTTCTAGCTCCTTCATCATATCGAGTTCCTTTATTAAGTGAGGAATTTAGTGTAAATTTTGAGATTTTAGAACCAAAATCTAAATCATTTCTCTTACTTTTAAGCCAAGAGTATACGGATGTACGAAAAAGACCCAATAAAAATATTTGTCGTTGAAGACGACCCCGCTTATACCAAATTCTTAAAGTATGTGCTGGGGCTAAACCCCGACTTTGAAACCGAGTTTTTTGCTACTGGCAAAGAATGCCTCGATAATCTACACAAGAAGCCGTCTGTTATCACCTTGGACTACTCTTTGCCAGACATGCCTGGCGAAAAGGTATTGAAGGCCATCCGAGAATTTGACCCAGATATTAGCGTTATCATCATCTCTGCTCAAGAAAAAATTGGCACGGCCGTAGAGTTGCTAAAGTCTGGCGCATTCGATTATATCACCAAAGACGAGGAAGCCAAAGATCGAATTTTAAACTCGATCAAGAACGCTCGCAACAAGTCCTCCCTTATCCGCGAAATCGGAAGGCTGCAACAAGAGATTTCCGTTAAGTATGATTTTGTAAAAAGTATTATTGGGAATAGCGCCCCAATAAAAAAAGTGTTTGAGAACATTGAGCGAGCTGTAAAAACACAAATCACCGTTTCAATTACAGGCGAAACGGGAACAGGTAAGGAACTGGTAGCAAAAGCGATCCATTATAATTCTAAACGAAAGAGCAACCCTTTTGTGGCAGTCAACATTGCCGCTATTCCAAAAGACTTAATTGAAAGCGAATTGTTTGGCCACGAGAAGGGCTCATTCACAGGAGCCATTCAGCGCAGGATCGGCAAGTTTGAAGAAGCCGAAGGTGGCACTATTTTCCTGGACGAAATTGGGGAAATGGACATCAATTTGCAGGCAAAACTTTTGCGAGTGCTTCAAGAAAAGGAGTTGAGCCGTATCGGCAGTAATCAAACATTGAAACTGGATGTGCGCATACTAGTGGCCACCCATCGCAACCTGCAAGAAGAAGTTAAAGCGAGAAACTTCCGTGAAGATTTGTATTACCGATTGCTGGGTCTCCCCATCCATTTACCACCGCTACGCGAGCGCGGTCAAGATATTATTATCCTTGCCAAGCATTTTCTTGATCAGTTCACAAAGGAAAATCAAATGCCTAAAATTAAAATCAATGCCGAGGCACAAGAGAAATTACTTCAATATGCTTTCCCCGGCAATGTGAGAGAACTGAAATCAGTGATGGAGTTAGCCGCAGTGCTTTGCGATGAAGGAGAATTGCGAGCACAAGATATTTCATTCAACAGCCCGATCAGTACAGACTCCTTTCTGCTGAAAGAGATGACGCTTCAAGATTATACTTATCACATCATCAGAAGTTACCTCAACAAATATGATGAAAATGTGTTGGATGTAGCAAAGAAGCTCGATATTGGTAAGTCATCCATCTATCGATATTTGAAAGAGATGGAACAAGCGGGCATCTGATCCATGAGTAAGTTAGACGACTATGTAAAGAAGGGAAGTTTTTATAAAGCCGTAGTGGAAGACGGCTCAGATATTATTTTTATTATCGATTACCAAGGCGAGATACTCTACGTCAACTCATCAGTAAAAGAAACGCTTGGCCACACTCCGCAGAGTTTAATTGGCAAAAATTTCTTTGATTACATCTATTCTGCTACACTACCGCAACTAAAGACCACCTTTAGTAAAATCAAGCGAAGGCTTTACCAAGAATCGGTTGAGTTTTTGTTCTTGTGCAAGAATGGCGCTTACAAGTATTTGGAATTCAATTCTATTAACCTCAAACAAAAAGAAAAAATAGAAGGCTTCATTCTCGATTGTCGAGATATTACCGAGCGTAAGAGAGATGCAGAAGAACTAAAACGCGCACAAAAGGCTAAAGAGCAATTTCTCGCCAACATTAGCCATGAAATTCGCACGCCTATCAATGGTATAGCAGGTATGGCCACATTGCTAAGTCAAAAGCCAAGTGAAACAGAGCAGGCTACCTATTTAGGTGCCATCAAAAGTGCCGCTGACAATCTAAAGGTAATCATCAACGATATTCTCGATCTAGCTTCTATTGAATCAGGGAAATTAAAATTAGAGCAGATAGGTTTTAACTTAAATGATTTGCTTCAATCACTAATCAGCACCTTCAGTCTGCAAGCGATGGAGAAGAAGGTAATACTTCGATCAGAGCTAGACGAAGAAGCAAATCAGATTTTTTTGGGAGACCCTGTAAGGCTAAATCAAATATTGATCAACTTGATCAGTAATGCCTTAAAGTTTACTCATAAAGGTTCGATCACAATCAAGTGCTCCGTTCACAAGCAAGAAAAAAGAAGCTATTTTCTAAAATTTGAAGTCTCCGATACGGGCATTGGCATACCCAAAGATAAATTGAAAACAATCTTTGAAAGCTTTAGCCAAGCAGATGCCAGCGTTACGCGCAAATATGGAGGCACTGGCCTAGGCCTTACGATTGTAAAGCAGTTAGTAGAGCTACAAGATGGATCAATCACCGTAAAAAGTGAAATTGATACAGGCTCTATCTTTACCTTCATTATCCCCTATCAAAAAGGAGATGTCAAATCAATTCATCAAACGAATCTTCAACCGGGAAACGGCAGCTACAGTAACAAGGCACTCAAGCATTTAAAGATCCTGTTAGTAGAGGACAACGACATTAACAGACTTTATGCAGGAAGCATTTTAAGAACTTGGGGCTGTGAAATAGAGACTGCCGAAAATGGATTTGTAGCTGTGGAGAAAATAAAGAATCAAACATTTGATGTGGTACTGATGGATATTCAAATGCCTGTGATGGATGGATTTGAAGCTACCAAAGCAATCCGCTCGTTTGATAGTCCTAAAAACAAATTGCCTATCATCGCCCTCACTGCCAACGCCTCACGCAGAGATGTAGAAAAATGTTTGGCCGAAGGCATGGACGATTGCATCGCCAAACCATTCACACCAGAAGATCTTTTCAAAATAATTAGTCGCTATGCGTCAAATGGAAAAAAGCCACGCATCAAAGTAAAACCAGAACCTACGGTCGCGTTCGATCTAAGTTATTTAAAAAGTGTTTCCAACAACAACGAATCATTTATTAAGGAGATGGTGGCTACATTTTTACAAACTATGCCAACTAATATAGAGGAGATCAGAATACTTACAAAACAAAAAGAGTGGGAGAAATTAGCCAGAGCTACACACAAAATAAAACCGTCTATCACGCTGATGGGACTACACCAAGCCAAAGAATCGGCCGTTGAAATGGAGACCATCGCCAAGACAAAAAAACCAACTGAGGGGTTTACTCAGTTGGTTGAAGATTTTTGTTTGTCGCTAGAAGATTCATTGAGACTCTTAAAGCAATCGCAATTCTAGTTTTGGTTTATTACCACTAGCTTCTTGTACACAGGTACTTTTCCTTCTGCGCCAATCAAGATGAAGTAAACACCATTGATGACAGACGATACATCCACAGTTTTAATTCCATTCACTGCGTCATCGAAGTCGCCTTTCATAATAAAGATACCGCGCTGGTCTGCAATCTTCCACACATAGCCCGCAGGGAAATTGCCCGGCAGGGCAAAATTGAATTTTCCGTTGGCTGGGTTCGGGTAAATTTGAAGGTCTTTCAAATTGGAGATAACTAGAGGGTCATCACCCAAGCCTGTAATAGGTGAATTGGTTTTGAATTTCACTTTCATTACCGTGCTTTGATAAATCTCGCCTGTATTTTTATCTTGAATAAACCCAATCAGCTTTAATTTTTTAGGATCCTTGATGGGCACATTGATTTCCACTTCATTGGGTGGTTGCGGCCGTGAGGTGGTTTGTCCCTTGGTAAATGCTTGCGTAATAGTGATGCCATCTGGCTTGGTGGCATCGCTTCCATATAATAATTTGCGCAATACATTTTTAAACGTGCCCGCAGTAGTTACCACATCTTCTTCCACCAATGCCACCTGTGCAATCAACGGCACATTCACAATGGTATCGGCTGTCATGGTTAACTGCACATTGATGAAGTTGTTTTTATTTGTGGCTGTGGTATCTAGCTTCAACGTAAACTTAGGATCCTTCAAGGCGCGTCTGTCAATCTCTATATTATTTAGCTTCGTAGTGTTGCCATCAAACTTTGCGTTCTTGATGCCATCCATAAATGTTTTCGGTGGTTGTGAAACACCATAGCTGGATGCTCGCGCGTTCGGGTCGTTGGGATTGTCTGTATTTAATAGATCGCTATTAGCAGATGAATAACTAATGTGATATTGAATATCATTGAAGTCATTATCTCCCTTTCCGCGCAAGTTGATTTCTTTATCATACAATCCATTCAGGTAGGTATCCGCAGCCGTGCTTCCAGTTAAAGACGAGTTGGTGAAATGCTCTATCAACACATTGCGTTTCTTTTCGCCAATAAAGAAATTGTCAAAGGCGAAGCCGTCATAAGTATTACCAGCACCATTTCCAATACTACTAGCAAATGCAATGCGCACCCTTACCTGCGTCCTCTTTAAAGTATCCACCATATCTAGATTAAATCGACCATTATTCCATTTGCCAGATTTTCCTGTCCACCCGTAAGGAACAAGCTGTTCTCCGGGGTTGGACAATATAACAGCTTCCTTATTATACCAATTGATACCTTGGTCTCTGTCTGTTCCTATTAGCCCGGCAAGCGGACCAACAAGTTGCCAGTTTAGTCCACCATCTGTAGAGTATTGAAGAACAGCTCCATCAACATTGCTCTCCGCATCTGACCAATAATCCAAAGAAACCATTGGCTTATGTAATTGAGTTAAGTCAAAGCATGGCCCATTGACTGCGGACGACTCATCATCAATATAAGTTGTCTGATTATATGGAGTTAAGAAATTCTTACCCGTCCACCAAGCATTATTGCCTGATGCAGCCGTTTTAATATTATTACCTGATGGTGTTCCATAAATCCAGCTTGGAGGAAGTGTGAATGATCCATCGGGCTTCTTTAATGCTTCCGAAATCCAACCTCCGTCATTTGCTTCAAAGTCTTTAAAATAAGGAGCGAGTGAATTGGGCTGAACGGTAACACCTGCAGGAAGGATAAATACACTTTGAACAGGAGTAGTCACGGAACAGCCATCATTCGTCTTCACATTTAATGTAACCAAATAGGTTCCTGGCAGAGCATAGTTATGCTCTGGCTTCTTAAAAGTACCCTTTGTTTTTCCGCCATGAGTGCCTACTGGAACCGTTCCTAAAGCTGGCACATTTGTCAATAAATTCCCATCACCAAAATCCCACGAATAAGTTGTTATCGTACTTAATCCCGGAGGTGTGGTGCCAACTACTTTTGTTGTCTTATCTTCAAAATTGGTGAAGTCATTCGTGCAGATGGCTGCCCATTTAAAATCAACAGCTGGCTCATTACCCACCTGAATTGGCAAAACCGTAGAAGAGCTACATCCTTGTGACGTGGTGACTGTTAATTGAACAATGTAATTTCCTGCAACTGTATAGAGATACGATGGGTTTTGCAAACCACTTTGACCACTTGACAGATCTCCAAACTTCCAGCTATACGTAGTACCCAAAGGGTTTGGAGGAAATGGCGAACCTACTGGGAGAGTGGATGCATCTGTGAACGCAACACTTGATGTCACGCAATTATTTGTTAACCCAGAAATAGCTGCCGTAGGGCTTGCAAAAACCTTTAATGAACGGATAAACTTAGTTGTTACTCCGAGAGAATTAGTATACGTATATCTTATTGAATAATATTTTGAAGGCAACCCATTTGTGTTTATAAAGAAGTCAACACCAATTTGTGATATTCTCGAAGCTAATATTACAGAATCCGCTCCAGCAGCGGTAAAACTCGTTGGAGATATTCCGGTGCTAGCAACAGGATTTCCTACAATTTTCAAAGTACCAACATTCCCACAAACTTCAAATTCACCTAAACCATTAATTGGCACAAAGGGAAAGGGCGCAGATCCTGTTTGATATTGTAATGCAAAATCAACAGTTGTTACTGGATTTATCAGAACTGACTGCGAAGTTAGACTTGTACAGCCCTTCACATCGGTGTATGAATAGGTAATTGTATTGAAGCCAATTGCAGCAGCACTTGGATCAAATACAGCCTTATCTAAGACCGGACTTGGGCCTAAGTTACCAATAAGAGATGGGGTTGGAGTTATTGTAAATAGGCCTCCTGATTGATTTCCTGAAAGAAAAATTGGTGGGTTATTTTCGGCCATTACAGGAGGCAACCCAAAAAAAGCAACCACTGGCAACGGATTAATCGTCAATTTCATTTGATCTGCTACTGCTGCACATGGGCCGCCTACTCCATCAGGATCAAGAGCGGTGAGCGTTAATGTCACCGGAGAAGTGCTGCTAATCTCAGAAGGGTTTGCAAAGCTATAATTAGAAGTAGGATTTGTATTGGCTGAAAAAACACCTGCTCCCCCACTCCAAAGCACTCCGTTGGGCGCATAGGTAATTCCACCTTGTAGTGTGATGGAAGCTTGATCTTTACATTGCGCCAAATCAATACCAGCAGTAATTGCAGCCGCACGATTGATTGTAATATTTATATCTGCAAAGGCCGAGGTACAGGGTGAGGTAGGACCATCTGGATCATTGGAGGTAAGTCGGAATATTACCGTTGTTGAAACATCTGTGGGGTCAATAATGTAATTAGCAGTAACTGTCGATCCCGAAACATTAGTTGCTGAAAGTGCACCATTGCCAGCTATTTTACTCCATAATCCTGTTGTCGCACTCGCGCCAATAGTGCCAGTCAGCATGATTGGTGAAGTTGCGTATGAAACAGGTTCACAAATAATATAGTTAGCCGGAACTACCACGGTAGGCTTCCTAGTTGTAGTTACGGTTGTCTGCTGTTGAATAGCGTTGTTGCATCCTACCGCGCTTACACTAAAAGTATAAGTAACTGTAATAGAATTGTTTGTTGGATTGACTAACAGTTCGGTGATTTTTTGCCCGTTAGTAAAAGTCTGTCCTACTGTAAGCGACCCAATTGCTCCATTGTAATTTACTGCATCTAACCTGATCACCGCGCTGCTGGTAGGGCTATTAAGTGTAATGTCATTCGCTGTTCCTTCGCAAACTTGTGGTAATGCATTCGTTATGCTGAAAGCAGGAATAGGCTTAACAATAACGGTTGTAGATTGAGTAGCACTTGGTAAGCAAGCCCCAGTTATTGCTTCAAATTGATAGGTAACTGTAACGGGAGAATTAGTAGTATTAAATAATACCTCAGATATTTTTTGTCCATTGCTGAAGAGTAACCCACTACTCAATGTGCCAGTCGCGCCTCCATAATTCACAGACTTTAGTCTCACTTGTGCTCCAGCCACTAAAGAGTTCAGAGTAATATCAACTTGGCTACCAGAACAGATTTGGGCAGTGGTGTTGGTGAAGGTAAATGCTGGCGAAGGAAGTACGCGTACAGTCACTGTCTGGTTCACCGGAGTTAATGGACAATTGGGTGTAGTCAAGGGGGTGGTAACATTAAACATGTACACGACATCTATTGCTGCATTAGTTCCATTGGTCAATGTCTCTATCAAAGTATTGCCATTGACGAAGGTGGTTACGCCTGCTGTCACTGTCCCACCAGTTACTGCACCATAGCTCGCACTCACTACATTGATTCGGTGTCCTGTCGTTAAGCTCGCAAACGATACACTCGTGGCTGTACCACTGCAAATGGTTGGGGTATTATTTGTAGCTGTGAATGTCGGGTTCGGATTAACTGTATTCACAATTGTAAATGGCAATCCTACACAGAATGTTGATGAAGGACCAGTGGGAGTTATTGTGTATGTAATGTCTATGGGAGTATTTCCATTGTTAATTGGAGCATTCGTAATATTTCCAGTTCCACCACTACCATTACTTCCAGACCAAACGAATGTTGATCCTGAAACATTTGTTGACGGAGTTATATTTAGAGCTGAACCTGAGCATGTGAAATAAGTACCAGCTACTACGCTTGTTCCTACAGGGATAGGATTTACAATTACTACCGCGTTACCACTGGTTACTGTTGCTGGCGCACATACCCCACTACTAGTTACAACCACAGTATAGGTAGCTGCATCCCCAGCCAATACGCTTGCTATACTAAAGCTGCTCGTGGTCGCTACACTTATATTTGTCCCGTTCTTCTTCCATTGGTAGGTCAATGCTGTGCCGGTCGCGGTAACGCTCAGGTTCAATGCCGAGCCTGTGCAAAGTGTCTGGCTTGCTGTCGGCTGTAACGTGATGGTGGCGGGGGTGTTGATGTTGACTGCTGATATCGAACTCAAAATATTGGATGGTACACAAACACCGCTGCTCGTCACCTGTACCGTGTAGTTCGCTGCGTCCGTGGTGGCCACGCTGGCTATGGCGAAGGTGTTCGCGGTCGCGCCCCCGATATCTATCCCGTTCTTCTTCCATTGGTAGGTCAATCCTGTGCCCGTGGCGGTCACGCCAAGGTTCAGTGTTGAGCCTGTGCATAATGTCTGGCTCGCGGTCGGTTGCAAGGTGATGGTGGCGGGGGTGTTGATGTTCACCACCGCGGCCGCACTGGTTATGGTTGCTGGCGCGCACACACCGCTGCTCGTCACCTGCACCGTGTAGTTTGCTGCATCTCCTGTGGCCACGCTGGCTATGGTGAAGGTGTTCGCGGTCGCGCCCCCGATCTCTATCCCGTTCTTCTTCAATTGGTAGGTAAGCCCTGTGCCTGTCGCGGTCACGCCAAGGTTCAGTGTTGAGCCTGTGCAGAGTGTCTGGCTTGCCGTTGGCTGCAAGGTGATGGTGGCGGGGGTGTTGGTGTTCACCACCGCTATCGAGCTCAACTCATTCGATGGTGCGCACACACCGCTGCTCGTCACCTGCACCGTATAGTTCGCTGCGTCCGTGGTGGCCACGCTGGCTATGGTGAAGGTGTTCGCGGTCGCGCCCCCGATATCGATCCCGTTCTTCTTCCATTGGTAGGTCAATCCTGTGCCCGTGGCGGTCACGCCAAGGTTCAGTGCTGAGCCTGTGCATAATGTCTGACTTGCGGTAGGTTGCAAGGTGATGGTGGCGGGGGTATTGATGTTCACCACCGCTATCGAACTCAACTCATTCGATGGGACACAAACACCGCTGCTCGTTACCTGAACCGTGTAGTTTGCTGCATCTCCTGTGGCCACGCTGGCTATCGTGAAGGTGTTCGCGGTCGCGCCCCCGATATCGATCCCGTTCTTCTTCCATTGGTAGGTAAGCCCTGTGCCGGTCGCGGTAACGCCAAGGTTCAGTGTTGAGCCTGTGCAAAGTGTCTGGCTTGCTGTCGGTTGTAACGTGATGGTAGCGGGGGTGTCTATTGTCAGCGTTACAGTTGCACTAAAAATAGGGGTATTGCACCCAGCATTAGTACTGCTAACTATTACGTCATAAACATCAGCATCACCAATGACTACAGAAGGAATTGTAAAATTGCTGCTGTTAGCACCCACTATACCAATCCCATTCTTTCTCCATTGATAAGTCGGATTACTAGTAACACCCGCATCCACATTAAAAGTGGCACTACTACTTAAACAAACAGTTTGGTTGGTTGGCTGGGTTGAGATAGAAGGGGAATTGAGACTTGACAAAAAACCATAACTGGAGCTTGCTCCATTTGCGCCTTGCCCTGTCATTAAGAAAGTACCCCCTGAAATTCCTGCGGATCTTGAAATATTTCCTGAAGAAGATGAAGTAATTGCAGTTACTTGTAAACCGGAAATTGTAAAGTAATCTAAAGTTAGCGTATTAGTAATATCAAAAGTAATGGTGATATCAGAAGAAGTAGTAACAGGGGGTGTTGCATTTAGTGCCAAATCTGAACCAGAGATAGTTACTGTACCTGTGCCAGGGACAAATTGAAAATTCGCTGGAGGAATCAAAACAAATGTTACAGTCGGTCCGCCTGTTGTGGAAAAATCTGAGATTGTGGTCTCATCAATTGTAATATCTGTTAATGTCTGGGCAATTCCTCCAGAACACAAATCAGTAACAGGTAAAGCTGGAGAAACTATGGTTTGGGAATAGCCAGAAAGAGCTATCAAAAAAGAAGCAGAGAAAAGAGAAGAGTAAAAAAAGCTTCTTCGTAAAAGTTCAAGCATATAGGCCGTATCGACTCAAAGTTTAGATATAAATTAAAAGTTAAAAGTAACCCTTTCCATTCAAAAACGCATTTTTTATGGTGCCAGCCTACCTTCTTTGTTCAATTTCATAAATACGATTTTCTTTTGACCATCCACTACACCGCCCAGAGTAAACGTACCGATCATTACGATGTGGCCATCAGGGAGTTCTACTACTGGGCCTGCAAAGTCATCACCTACTCCGCCAAAGATTCTCTCAAGCAAAGTGTCTGCGCCAGAACTACTCATCTTATACAAAACTATGTCAGATGTCGATCCATTTAGTTTTTCTGATGTCAAATAAAATCCATTTGAAGAAGAAAACAAGCTGGCGGAACTCATTGGATTGGGCTTAACAAGATTTAAACTTAGTCTTTGATCACCTAAAAAGTCTGGATAATTTTTCCCAATCGGTGCAGGGAGCAATGATAATTTTTCGGTCATTGTCAACATATGAACCCCACCTTGCGTTGTATTTTGAGAACTACCAGTTAACAAATAACCAGAACCAGATTGAGCAGGTATTCTAGTTACACTTGTTAGTTTTTCATCAAAAGAAACGGAACCTGCAAATATTGGAGATCCGAAAAATCCAGTTCCCGATCCTGTAAGACCGGAAATCCAAAAATTAAAATCGATAACTGTGCTTTGGCTTTGTTTATCAATATTAGAATATCCCATTACATAAAACTCGTTAGCATTGTATTGGATTACTTTTATTGCTACATCCTCACCAGCATATCCGCGTCTACTTACCCAAGATGTAGTAGCATCGTCAACCCAAGTTAGATCAGGATTGAATCTCAAATGGATGGCATCTGACAAATCCGTTGGCTTAGTTGGATTTGCTAAAACAGCGGTAGTTGATCCTGCAACTATAAATCCACCATCAAGTAAGATAGTTAACGATTTCGCATCTTCATCACCTTTTGTCAGGTTGTCAATCTTTCTTAATCCTTGATTCTGCTTTACACTATCCATCTTACTTCCATCTTGCCCAAGCTTAATCAACATCACATCGCGTTCTCGGATAGCAGGATCATTGGACGCGTTATTTGCAGAGTTAGCAAGCACTATCAAATTTCCATCTGGTAATAATTCAATATCTTTTGCTTCCTCGTCATATTTTCCACCAAATGTTTTCTCCCAAACAATATTGCCCTTGCTATCGGCCTTGGCCACATACACTTGCTGATCAGCCAAAGGAGTGGCCCTAGAATTTCCCAACAAAACAAAAGTGCCATCAGGGTTTACCACAAAATCAATTCCTTCTTGGTTGCCTGCATTGCCAAAATATTTCAAGAAGTAATTTTCATCTGGTGGATTGAAACTGTTTCTGGTTTCACATGAGAACAGTAGACTGATTAAAATAATAGTAATATGTTTTACTGGCCTCCTCATTTCTTCTTCGCTTTAGCCGTAAACAGATTTCTAAAAAAACCTTTGGGGTTGATCTTCTTTATTTTTCTAGGATCATACAATGGGGCGATGTATCCAACTGAAATAGATAAGTTATCTAAACGGAAAAAATCGCTCACATATTGATTGGTTGTAATGGCCGTAGACAATGTGCCATCTGGATTGTAATAATTCTTTTCAGGAATGGATAGGCTGTTAAGACCAAACATATAGCGGGCATCTGCATACACAAAATTCTTTCCGATCTTATACTTTAAACCACCTCCAATTATAAAAGATCTGTTTAACGATTTTCTTTGGTAAGACAAATCTATATCTGGCCCTTCGGCAATTTTTGTTGATGTGCTCAATGCTGAAACCGTATTATCATCATAGACTGCGGTGACACTACTAGACAAAAGTAAGTTGAGCGCACCACCCGCGTACGCAAAGGGCCTCCATCTACCTGAATCATACGAATACTTTACATAAAAAGGAATGTCTACCCAATTGCTTTTATCGATTACATTTGAGATATCGTCCTTCGCTATTTTTGTGACATTGGTTGTAAATGATTTAGTGGAAAAATTACCTTCCAAGCATATACTCCAATTGTCATTGATATTAAAATCCAACCCTGCTCCTATTTGAAACCCTGTGCGGATAGTTTGCGAAATAGGCAGAGAGGAAGAGTACGTGGAAACTTCATAGATAGATCGTGGGAAAGAAACATTGGCACCAATGCGAGCGTGTGGTGTAAACCGTGGCCTTGAGGTGAACTTCCTGCTTAAGTAAACTAGGTCAATAGGGTCTGCTTTTACATTTGGTTTAAACTCAGGGTTTATTCGAAGTAATTTCAAATAGCTGTCCTCTGCGGCAATAGGGTCATCTAAAATTAGGTAAGCTTGTGCTAGCAAGTAGTAGGCACGAAATCTTTGCTCATCGGTAAACCCCCCTTCTAAGCAGCCTTTTAGTAAAGCAGGTAAGCCGTAAAATCTTCCGGCATCAAATTCAGCAGATGCTTGATTTAATACTTGCTCACAAGTAATACCATCCCCCTGCGAAAAAACTCGCGAGATTGAACATCCAAAAAATAATAAGAAAATGAAAAGCCTAACTGTGTGCATACTCATCTAAAAGTCTTTTATGAGTAAGCTCCTACAAGTCGATTCATAACCAATATCACTACCCACGTAAATCCTCCACTCTTCTTTTGTCATGTTGCGGTTAAGCTTAGGGCAAACTTGTTCAGCAAGCACTTTTGTATCCGTTGGCCATACGCGCACCTCGCCATCGTTACATGAGCCAATCAGATAATTTGATCCTTTCGCAAAAGCAATGTGCCACACGTTTCCGTTATTATTATCCATTTCGATTGGCAAATCTTCTTCGTGATCAACCACCCACATTTGTATTTTTCTATCCAAGCCTGCACTGGCCAATAATTCTCCATCGGGGCTAAATTCTAAATCTGCAATACCTGCTTTATGACCCGACAATTCTTTCACTTTGTTGGTATTCAGGTCTAAGATTTTTACTGTGCCCTTCTTTTCATTCACTACTTCCACACCATACGCCAGCACCATTGGCTGGGCAGGATTAAATGCCACTGATAAAATTCGGTTTGGTGCTTCACTAGCAATTTCTTTGTAGGTAAAGTCGTTTGTATTTACTAAAATGAGTTTGCCAGAAGTGGATGCTCCCGCTAACCATTCTCCATTGGGGCTAATGTCAATTGATTTTAAATCATAGGGTAATGTAAGTACGTTCCTACTTTCCCCAGTAACTTGATTGGTAAAGCGCAGGGTGCGATCTGTGGAGGCTGAAACAAATCCAGCATTATTTTTCAAGAACTTAATGTCGCTGATGGAACCACGATGCCCTTTCACACGCAAGGGGCTTTTATCGGGCGTCTCTAAATTAAAAATCTCTAAATAACTAGAGTCGCTACCGTTGACCAAATACTTTTCGTCTCTGCTCAACGCGAGCACCTTGTTAGAGTGACCTTTGTTTTCATAAATGGGAGTTTCGGCTTTTAAATTAGTGTAACTGCCTTGCACGATTTTTCCATCATTGCCCGTTGTAAAAAATTTGTCTGAATTCTGAGATACAGCAAGGGCAAACATTTTATTTTTCAATCCACCAGGTACTTTTACCGCATTGTAATTGTAGCCCGATAATTTTGCCAATGAATAATACAAGCCTCTGAAAACATAAGGGTCATATTTCTTGCCACCGTATTTTGTGTGGAACAAGTAGCCCTGCATTGATGTGAGGCCTGCTAATTCTTTATCGTCTATATTTTCTGATTTTGCTTCGAGGGATTGAGCAACAGTTAAGAAGTAAAGTCCATTATACTTTTCAAGGTTTTGTGTAGCCTCAACTGTCTTTTGTATAGCAATAACTTTTGCCTCTTTTTCCTTTTCACCCGATGCCAAAGCAAATTGCTCTTGCCTCCTAGCTTCCTCTGCTTTTGCTAGTGCATAGTCCTTTGCCAATCTAGTCTCTGCGAGTGCTGCCTCAAGTTTTTTATAGCTTTCTTGTAGTTTTTCTTCTTTCTCTAAAACCTTTCTCGTCTGTTCTTCTGCTCGCAGTTTTTCTGTGACCGCTTCTGCGCGAGCTGCAACTGCTTTTTTCGTTTCGGCCTGTGCATATTCCTTATCTTTATTAGCTTGTATACTATTGATCAATCCGTAAAAGAAAAATCCAATTGATACCAAAAGAGCAATACCCAAAATAATATTTGTTACCCTTGCCCTGCGCAGCATCCTGCGCTGTAGCATCTCTTGGTTCTTCAGCTCCGCTTCAAAAGTGATGCGGCTGGTATCCAAAAAGACAATGGCGCGTTCAAATGCTATATCATATCGCTGTGCCCAAGTACGTGTAGGATTTTGTTTCTTCTGCCAGTTGAGTGCCAGTTGAAGATCGGGCGGACGCCACAAACTAGTCTTACCAATCTGGTACATGGCTGAAGCATCAGAGACCCGCTTGTACATACGGGCTGACTCAAATTCTTCATCTACCCAAGTAGAGAGCCTCGTCCAAATACGCATCAAACTTTCGTGCGAAAGCTCCACTACAGATTCTGAGTGTAATGGCACTTGATAGCCCGGCATCAAAAAAGAGCGGCCTGATTGGCGGAATTTTTCCACCACATGTATTACTTGGCTATCTGGCACTTCGGCTAGCTCCGCAATCAGTTTTACTTTTGCAGGTCTCCGTGTGCCCAGGTTCTCTTGGCTCTTCTCTGTAATTGATTTGAATAATACTTCGGCAATCTCCTTCTCTTGAGAATTCAATTCATCATACGCCTCGTTTGCATGAAGAGATAGTGCTTGAGAAATCTGGCCGATGGAATTGTAATGTCTCAAGTCCATTGGCTCACCCGGCTCACGATTGGCCGCCCAATAATCCCACGTGCGCATGAGGGCATGCTGAAGAATTGGAAGTTGATCTTGATTATCGCCTATGTCACTCAAAAGTCTTTTAACCAATCGCTGAGTGATCCTTCCTCCACCTACTGCAACAGGGCCTTCAATGATCATGCGCTTTTGCTCACGGGTCATTTGTGGCACCAAGTAATTGCTCTTATTGACCAATTGTGTCAATCCAGCAAATGAGGAGCAATCGCCCATGAAATCAGCTCGCATATTCAACGCCATGTAAGCGGGCACTTGCGTTTGATTGATGGTGCTAAGGATCAAGTTTACATACTCGATCGCTTCATTTTCTGCGTTATCTACCTTTGAATCTTTATATCTAAATAACTCTTCAAATTGATCTACCAGAAAAAAAACATTCTCTTGCAATTGCGTTTGAATGTACTTGGTAATTTCAATCAATCCATTAGGTCCACTGCGCAAAACAGAACCAATCACAGCTTTTTGAATAGCCTTGTCTGCCTCTTCATATCTTCCATCAGATGAGAGAAGATCAACAATCGCATTGGTTAAGTTTTCGATTGGTGAAGTACCCGGTCTTGTAATCACAACCTTCCAGTAAGGCCCTGTTTGAGTCATAAATCCGCCATACAACATGGGAATCAAACCACAATACATTAAACTGGACTTACCACTACCGGAATAGCCCATTACTGTTACTGCCCTATTTTGTGAAAGCTTGAGGAGAATTTCATCTATGTGGCCTTCGCGGCCAAAGAAGAGATGGCACTCATTCAACGAAAAGGGACGCAGCCCAGGAAAAGGGTTAAACGTCACCCTATCTCCCATCGGAGATGAGTTATGTTCTGAATCTTCCAACTCGCCAACTTGGACAGAATAGTTTAACATTGAATCAAAAGTACTTCCGCTTTGGGGAAATAAAGGTTTAAAACTCGAAAAAACAGTTAAAAAAATAGTTTTGCAACTACCTAAAGCTTAAAAAGTGTGAAAATTTAAGCCAAAATCAGATATATTCCAAAACTTTGTCAGCCAGTTTTACATTATCGGCCAGCAATTCATAGAACTGATCCTTATTTATCTTCAGTAAAATGGTCGATTCTTTTGTTATCAATAGGTTGGAATTGGCAAACCCGACAGGCGCAATTACCTCGCCCACAAACTGGCCTGCGCTATAGTCCATCATATATCTACTCTTCTCATAGTATTGCACCGATCCTCGGTAAACCAAAAAGAAATCATTGTTCACCTTTTCGTCAATGGAAATGAATTCATCTGGCGCCAACCGAATCTCTCTCGATATATCTGCCAAAAAAGACAGTGCTACCCCTGGGATGCCCGAAAAAATGGGCAGAGACTTAAAGAATACTATTTTCTCGAAAAGTCTCAGATTGGTTTGTGCATGATTGGGGATGATAACCCTGTCTAGCATACGCTTTGCATCCTCATCCAATCGTCTGGAATTTGAATCGTATAACATTGGATCGATTTGATACAAAGCCCATCCTGCCTTCTCACGAATCAGTCGATCAGGATTGAATAGTTGCGCAATTAGATCGAGTTGAAAGTCGGCTATCTTTTGAGCACCTATTTGTGCCATTGCGCAAGCTTTCGTCCAACGGTTGGATTGTGTAAAATCTCTATTGATCAAAAACTTGAGGGCGAGTTTGCTATCCAATCTTATTCGAGGATAGAAAACTTCCAAGCGATTGATTTTCTCTTTGTTGGTTAAGTCATCCAACACAGGTATGATTTTTATTTTTAATTGTTCGGATAAGAATACATCCAACAACTCTACCGCATAGGATGTACCTTCTGATGTGCCGCTCTCAATATTCTCTTTTACCAATTGAATAGACCTGGTATCATACAGCATGGCCAACAACATGTAAACGTGCTCAATGTCATTGCGATCTTCTTCCTCTAGCGCCATCAGTACCCGGCTTTGATAGCCCTCCCCTCCAATTTCTTCCATGGCGTTTAAATTCCAGGCTATATCAGCAATATCGTTTTCAATGGCATACTTAATGCGCGTTATCTGCGAAATACCCGCCTTGAATCCACATTCCCCGAGTGCAAGAAGCACTTGAGACACTACCACTTTATCTGGGTAATCAATCTTTCCCCACAACAAATCCTTTGCTCGCTGCCCTCCTATCCTACCGATCACTTGCACAATACGTAAAATGGTTTGGGTACTTTGGCCTGATCTATAAAAAGCATTCTCCAAATGATTGAGGGCTTTACCCCCAATCAATACCAATGCACTCATCGCTTGGTTGCTATAAATAGGGTTAGGGAGATTATTGATCAAGGCAAAAATAATTTCCTGATTATTGATTTTGATGGAAGTAGAGATGGCCGTTTTGCGAACTTTTGGCTCGGAGTCGGATAGAAGTTCAATTAGAAAAGAGGCATTCTCCTCGGAAGACGAATGCAATAATAACTCTGCTGCATATTGACGATCGTTCGCTTCCACTGATCTAGATAATTTCTGAATCCGCTGCTTTGTTACATCTCCCCCGTTTCCAAGAATCGCTTCCAAGTCTGCTTTGTTCAATAATTTTTTTCCACCAATATCCTGCACTCCCCTATCTGCACGAATCACGTATTGATCAGAAACTGAAAGTCCTTTTAGCTCATTCATCCTGCGCTGTGCGTAATCGCGAGCTTCTTCATGCCCGTTTTTCATCAAACTATTTACCCAATTACTTATTTGAGCAGGGTCCAATTTCTCAAGTAAGCGAAAAGAAAATACAGCTTTAGAAGTATGCCTTTCAATCAATTGCTGCTCTAACCGAGCCGATACTTGTTTGAAACCCATATCAAGTTTGTCTTGTTGGAACTCGGTATTCTCTAACTTAGATCTGATCTTGTTTTTATATCCACCGTAAAGGCGCTGAACCACCAATATGTAAATCACACATAATCCAATCATGATTGCTGGTATCCATAGTATCTTAAAAAAAGGCACCATCGAAAGCAGGAAAATAAAAATGCCAGCCACCAATCTACCCGATTCGCTTACTACGCCCTCCACCTTTGTTTGGATACCGAATCGAGTGCGGCTATCTAAGGGAACAAACATGAGTTTGTATACCGGATTTTCGAGGGAATCTCTTAATGTGCTATTGAACAATCTGGTGAGTGCAACGAATAAAAAGAAATAGATAAATGTATCTGGACGCACAGCTAACTCGAATCCAAATAGTAGAGCAGCTAGAAAAGAAGACAACGCCAAAAAACCAATTACAATAGGCAAAATAAATAGTGAAATACGCAAACCATAGGTGCCAATGATCTTGTCATTTCCAAAAGTCTGCAAAGCTAAACTGAGAAGGTAAATAGCTCCATTGAAATACGCCAAGAAGTTTGTTAAGTCGCGTTGATTCGGGTATTGCTCATTCAACAAGTTTTGAAATATAAACTGGTTGAAATTGAAAGTGACTACGGATGTGATCAAGAAAAAGCTCAATAGTACTACATACTTATCTTTGAAAATCTGCGAGAACTTAGTTTCCTTCCTCACAGAATCCTCCACCCTTGACTGGTATTTGGCCATGCCAAATTGAAAAGTAATGATGCCCAAGCAAATGATTGCGCCCACAATACTCACATCGCACACTATCAAATAGTCGGAAGTATCAGGGAATAAACTGGCACTGATAGGGATGAGGAAGTTGGCCAGAATAATGGCCACCAACTGCCCCGTATCGATCCAGCCAATAATCCGCTTTGATTGCTTGAAGTCGAACAGGCGTGCAAATATTCCCCAATAGCAGAGCAAAAGCAAAGCTGTCATTGGCCCTGCTAAGCAATACATTAATAATAGAATTTGATCGGTCAACTGATCATTTCCATAATGATAGAAATAATTGAGAGCTAAGGTGCTGGCAAATACAAGCATCATGCTGAATAATGCCAGCACCACAAATCGTATTCGGTTTTGGAAAAACGAAAAGACCAGCGTAGTAGCAATACCCAACCCACCAGAGATCAAGAACGCCTTATTCAAATTGGCGCTCAGCTTATTCAGGAAAAGTGACTCGGCTGTTACTTGATAGGTGGCAACAAATATTCCAATGAAAAAACCCATGGCTAGCATCAAGATAACCTTGAGCTGTTCTTCGGGTTTTACGTTCAATAATCTCAGTGCGCTTACTTTCACAATTCTAAAATTACTACTAAAAGTCAAAAATAAAAGAGCCGAAGGCGAAAAATCACCCTCGGCTCTTTATGAAGAGTACTAGATTATTTCTTAACCGCTACCGAATCCTTCTTTACAATGGCATCTTTTTGCTTGAGTTGATAGGCTTCGTTCAAGCCCTTGATCACTTCTTTGGTAATGTCAATGCCCGAACTTCCGTATAGCAAATCGCTGGTAGGGTCATATTTTAAAACTGCTTCCAATCCTTTTTCAGCACCGAACTTCTTTAAATATGTAGTGATGTTAACATAAAGTTCTGTATTTACCTTGCCTTGCTCATTGGCTAAGTCTTGCTCAATGCTTTGTTGGTAAAGACGAAAATTCTGTTGCTTTTTACCTAAATCTTCTTCTACTGCTTTGGCTTGACCGATGGTCATCGTACTCACATTGCGTTGGTAGGCTCCAATCTCATTTTGTAAAGCTTGCGCACGGTTTTGCAGGTCTTGATCTAGCTTCTTGCCTTTCGATTCAAATCGAACTTTTACTTCTTTGTAATAGTCATAATACTTTAAAACCGTGTCTGAGTTGATATAAGCAAGCTTTAGACTTCCTGCATTTACATCCGCTCCCCCAGTTTGAGTGGTATTTGGTGAAGATGCAAAGTGTAGATAGTAAAGTATCGCTACGGCTACTAGTGAAATACCGCTTAGCGCGATGGGGGCATTTTTCATTGATGGTTAAGGTTTTGGTTTTAAGGCTGCAAATATAGACAGAAAGGTTGCAGGTGCAAGTTGATTTTACTAGAGGGGTTGGCCACAGGCTATAAGCTTCAAGCTGCAAGCAATGGTTGGCTAATAATACCTTTAAGCTTTAACTGCTAAGTCCTAAGTCATAGTCTACGCCTCTTCCCCCTCTGCTTGGAAGGTATAAAGAGTATTATCCAATTGAAGCCTGTCTTCGTTGTAATCCTTGACGAATTTCTCTATCACTTGCGGAGTGATTTTTTCTACATGCAACCCAACATCTAAACTGATCCCAAACTCAGCATGCTCGTCTATATCTACGTGCTCTTGTACTTTTACTGCCTCATCTTCTTGCAATTCTAAAATCACCTCGGCCATATAGAGACCAATTTCTTCCTCTTCGCTATCAAGTTCTTTGAGGTCGCCATTCTCGTCTTCTTCGTAGGTTATTTTTTTGTAATCGGGGAAATGTTGGGCAGCACGATGTTCTGCTATCTCGTACATCTCGCTTTCATGCTCCAGCCGTAGCGTGTAAAGCGCGGTATCGTAGATCACCTCTTGGCCGTTATACTTGCCAATAAAATAAAAACGGAAATACTCGTCTGAGTTATCCTCTTCCTCAACAGGCCAAAAAAGTTTCCCTGTCGCTTTCATTTTTGCTTGATAATCGGTAATAAATGCCGAGTCAAATCCAGGGTTTAAGTTCGGTTTCATTTGGATTTTAAATTAAGCAATTATCTCAAGAAATAAAATAATGAGCTAGGTTAGTTTTAATTCTGTTCGATATTTCATGCTTTTCCCAGATTAATAGTTGATCATTTATACTTTATCCTTAAACCATTCCGCATACATCGGATAGTTTTTAGCTGTACGCTCGATCACTTCCTTCATCTCCTCCCCCACATCTTTCAATTTTTTCGCGGGCATCCCACCATAAATACTTCCTGGTTCCACAATTGTTTTGGGCAATACAATAGCGCCAGCGGCAATCACTGAGCCCGTACCAATCACCGCATCATCCATCACTATCGCTCCCATGCCAATCAATACGTTATCTTCCACCGTGCAGCCATGTACTACCGCATTGTGCGCAATAGAAACATTGTTTCCAATTACCGTCTTTGCCTTTTGGTAAGTGGCATGGATCACCGCCCCATCCTGAATGTTCGTGTTGTTGCCAATAGTGATCGAGTGCACATCTCCCCGCACCACTGCGTTGAACCACACCGTACAATTATCGCCCATCGTTACCTCGCCCACCACCACAGCATTATCAGCAAGAAAACAATTTTCACCAAACTTTGGCGTAAAGCCCCTGACGGATTTTATAATAGACATAACTCCTATTTTTTTTTGAATCTTTTTGAAGTGTGTATAAACCTCAACCGCAATATACTAACCACTACACCTCAGGCAAGTTATAAAAAAAGGGTTCATTTCAAATTCATTCCAAAGAAGCCCAAACTTTCCACACGTTTTAAATTTTTGGAAAGCTTATAGGAGTGCGTGAGATGAGGATTAACTTCGTCAAAATAAAGTTTGATAATTTAAAATACAATCCATGCTCAATGCAAAATGAGTATAAAAATTAAATTTTCTATTTTTGGGCAAAAAAAAACTGTGAAGTACGATGTAATCATTATTGGTGGAGGCATAGTCGGTCTGGCCACCGCACTGCAAATCAAAAAATCAAATTCTGCACTTAAAATTCTCTTGCTAGAAAAAGAGAACGAGTTGGCCAAGCACCAAACGGGCAATAACAGTGGCGTCATACACTCTGGCATTTATTATAAACCCGGAAGCATGAAAGCCACTAACTGCATCCGCGGCTACCACTTGCTCATCGATTTTTGTAAAGAGAACGGAATCCTCTTTGATCTCTGTGGCAAAATCATCGTAGCTACCGATGAAGCCGAAAAACCATTGCTCAACAACCTCTTTATGCGGGGTGAGCAAAATGGATTGACCAATCTAAAAAGACTTTCTCAAGCAGAACTAAAAGAATACGAGCCGCACGTCAAAGGCATTGAAGGGATTTTTGTTCCGCAAACAGGCATTGTTGATTACAAAGTGGTAGCCGAAAAATATGGCGAAGTACTTCGCCAGCAAGGTGCAGAAATAAAATTGGGTGAGAAAGTAATCGACATCAAAACCAACAGCCAAGAAGTAATAGTCATCACATCTACTCAAAGCTATACTTCAAAGCTGATCATCAACTGCGCTGGCCTTTACTCAGACAAAGTAGCGCGCATGACCACCAAAGATTTGAACGTAAAGATCATTCCGTTCCGTGGAGAATATTTTAAACTAAAAAAAGAGAAAGAATACTTAGTAAAGAACTTGATCTACCCTGTGCCCGATCCCAATTTTCCTTTTCTGGGTGTACACTTCACACGCATGGCCAAGGGTGGAGTTGAAGCTGGACCCAATGCCGTGTTGGCTTTTCAGCGTGAGGGCTACAAAAAATCACAAATCAATTTGGCCGAGTTAGGTGAAACATTGATGTGGCCCGGCTTCCAAAAAGTGGCGGCCAAATATTGGCGAACGGGCATGGGCGAAATGTACCGCTCATTTTCAAAAGCAGCATTTACCAATGCTCTTCAAAAACTCATTCCCGAAATCCAAGAATCAGATTTGGTAGAAGGTGGTGCGGGCGTGCGCGCCCAAGCGTGTGATCGCGAGGGCGGATTGGTAGATGATTTTTTGATCGTGGAAGAAAAACAAGTGATACACGTCTGCAATGCACCTTCACCAGCTGCTACTTCATCGTTGGCCATTGGCGAAACGGTATCAAGGCTCGCTTTGAGCAGGTGGTGAGAAAAAGGGATTATAGGTCTATGACACTTTGTGGTGTAGTGCAAAATTTTATACGTGCAGACTTTAAACCTTAGTGGAAAATATTTGTAACAGTAAATTCAAACCTTATTATTGAAACACAATAAGGTAATAAGGTTGGTGGTAAGTTCGTAGAATCATTTTTTCTACTAAGGTTAAAGCCTACCCTCCAAAGGCGGGCTGATAAAATAGGCACATAGAATTAGAACTAAAAATTTTAACATAGAAATGTCAACTATCAGGGAATTACTTAACAACAAATGGAATGAATACTTTAACAATCAATAAATCAAGCAATGCCACGGAAGTATGGTTTGACAAACTGAAAATGTTTGTGCTTCTTGATGATGGGCGGGAAATCGCTATCCCATTGGACTGGTTTCCAAGTTTAAGAGACGCCTCAGAGAAACAAAAAAAACAATTGGAGGTTGATTGGTGGCGGTGAAGGGATTCATTGGAAAGATATTGACGAGGATATTTTAGTAGAGGGTTTATTGCATTAACTTTTAGTAGCTTATCCCATCAAATTTATAACTTTACCTATCCGCAGTTTTAGTGAAACTGTATCACGGCTCGCTTTGAATAGATGGTGAGAAAATCCTGAATGCTAAACCCACTTGAACACCCCACACGGAAACTTTTTCATAATAATTCTGATACACGCCACCCAAAGTAAGATAGGTATTCCAATACCCGCTGGAGAATAATCGTTTCTCAAACTGCGTACTTAGTTCTCTTCTGGGGATCATTCCTGTATTATAATCTTGTGCTACTCTATATTCGATGGAACCTCCTACTCTTTTATTGTTGGATTGAATAAACACGCCATAAGTTGATTCAAAAAAAGACTGACTGCCACCAAAGTTTTCTTTCATAAGGCCTCCACCCACACGGCCTATCACATTGCGTGTAGTGACAATATTCAACTGAAGGATTTGCCAATCAACAGAACTCAAGTCATCCGCACCATTCCCACTTTCTTGCAAAAGATAATTCACTCTAAAATCGGTGGAGAACAATCCCCAATTTCCGCGGATGCGAGGATTGTATAAATAATAACGAGACGGTTGAATGGCTACCTGAGAAATAATATCGAACGATACCAAGTACGGATTCAATTCTTTCTTTTGCAGTTTGTATTGTTGCCAACTTACTAAGCCATTGAGCGCATCTGCAAAAAAATAAATAAAGGCCGCACTATTTCCTGAGCCACCACTCCTATCGCCACCGCCTCCCCCACTACTTGCATTGCTGGAAGAAGCACTTTTAATATCACTCACCTGAGCTTGCGCAAACATCAGGTTTAAAATTAAAAGGAAGGAAAAAATAAATTTCATTGGTGGGATAGATTCAAAGCCAAATTACCCAAACTCATGCCAAACTAAATGCTCATACGATGATCCAATCGAAAAGTTCGGCTCTATCACGAATAGATTGGGTAAATTTTTAATGGCCGATTTTACGCGGAGGCTTTAACCCTTGCCTTCGGCTAGGCAGGCTTAGTAGAAGAATCGTTTTATGAAATCGTGCCCAACCATATTACCTAATTATTCCACCAATTGTGGAGTAAAATAAGTAATAAGGTTAGAGATCACAGTTCCAAATGATTTCTACTACTGTTAAAGCCTTGCACAAATAGTACCTGCCGAATAAGGCTTTCACTATCTACCCACTCTATCAGTCATAGAGCCAAAAGTTCAGTCCCTTGCCAACTTTCCAAAAGCTCAAAACTTTTGGAAAGTTATTGCTCACTCACATTTACCAATCACCTCTTACCACCTAAGTCCTAATCCCCAAGTACTATTTATTTTATCACCTGCACCCACCCTTTGCAATTGGTCTCCCCTTCTATCTGTGTTTCATAGTAATAAATACCAGCCGATACATCACTGGCAGTCCACTCATCTTTATATTTTCTATTCTCATACACTTTTGCGCCCCAGCGATTGTAAATTACAAGCGATACATTTAAAGTTGATTTGGAGATGGGTTGCCCTCCATACTCAATCACAAAAGTATCATTGAAGCCAGATGTTTGCTCTGGGGTAAATACGTTAGGTACTTTCAATTCAAAAATAGGTACATTGATCACCTCATCATAAACGCAGGACTCCTTCTTTCCGACCAGGCGAACTGGAAACAATCCATCTTTTGCGTAGCTATGAGTTACGGTGGGCAAATCTGAAGTAGTGCCATCTCCAAAATCAAAAAAAACTTCTTCGGTAGGATCCGTTTGATTGACGACTTTGACAGAGGGGCGGTTGTAGCAATCATAATCAACGCGATCTGCTTTAAATTTTAAATCGATGCTTGGCACCACGCGCACATTCAACGTATCTTTTTTTGTGCAGCCATTTATATCTGTAATAGAAATGTAATAAGTAGTTTTTTCTTTGGGATTAACTAATGGAGTAGGTTGACTGGATTTAAAAGAATCATCAGCCGTTTTCCATTGGTAATCAACTCCACCACCTGCGATGAGTGTAGTACCCAAATCAAAACACATCACTTGATCGGGGCCAGCAAAACCAAGAGGAATAGAAACTAAAATTTTTGCGGTAGTAGAATCTTTTCCTGTACAAGAGCCTGCATCAATTGCTTTTAGTTGAATCGTATAATTTCCTGGCAATCTATACTTGAAGGTTATGGCAGAAGTATCATTTTTAGTTTGCTTCGTTGTTTCACCCAAATCCCAAAAAAAAGTCGTGCCCCCAATACTTTTATTTTGAAAAACGATTGGGCCATCCACACATATTGCGTTCAGGCCAGGTCTATCCAACTCAATGGAGTTCGTTTGAATTTTTGCCTTTAGCAACGTTAGCACACGCACGTTAACTGTATCTTTTTTAGTACACCCATTAATGTCCGTGATAGAAATATGGTAAGAAGTATTTTTTTGTGGCATTACTTTAGGCGCAGGCTGATTTGAATTAAATAAACCATCTAAAGTCTTCCATTTATAGTCAACTCCTCCTTCAGCAAATAGTTGAGCCCCTACATCAATGCAAACAATTTGATCTGGCCCCGCAACACCTAGCGGTATAGAAACTAAAACTGTTGTGGTGGTAGAGTCCCTTCCAATACAAGTTCCTAAATCAACTGCTTTAAGCTTGACCTTATAAGTTCCAGGCAAATCGTAGCGATATTTTATGGTAGCCTTAGTGGTCCTTGTCTGGGTTGTGCCATCATCCAAATCCCAAAAAAATTCGGTGCCACCAATACTGAAATTTTGAAACACGATAGAGTCCTTAACACATATTCTATTCAAGCCTGGTTTATCTAATTCAACTGAATTAGTTTGAATCTTTGCTCTTAGCGAAGCCAAATCAAATTTGAAGGCTGCGTTGTTACAATTAGCGCTTCTATTAAATCGACTGAAGGCGTTAAGGGTTGTAGGAAAATCTGATTGAGGTAAACCTGTACTGTTATTGGAGCAACCTGCACAAACGGCATGATAAATTATTCCACCTTTATCGAAGCGAGAGGTTCCGCCATCTACGTGGGTCCTCGATATACTACCTCCTAAATAAGTGGCATATAATAATTGCGATGCATCGCCAGAAAGAACCATGAGATAAAAATCATTGCCAGAGGTAGTTTTCTGGTAAGCATCTGGAGTGAGTTCCATACCATTCGTAGAGCTAGTGGGCCAGAAATTACCCCCATTGTTTAACGCCCCTCCCCAACCCGTTAAATAAATGTTATTACAATCATTTACCAAAAAGGCTGTAGGTGAAATATTCGGTATGTTAATACCAGAACCAAAGACTGTAGAAATGAGCAGTGTAGAGAGTGAGGCATCAAATTTTTGAAGAAACTGTCCACTGTTGTCTCTCTTGTGGACATTTGCTGTGGTAGGGAATATCGCACCAGGCCGATTTTCTGTTTGGCCATAGACATATACATTTTCTTGTTGATCTAAATCCAAAAAATACACTTGATTGAATAGAGATGTGCCAGTGAACGTAGCGTTTAAAATAGTACTACCATCGCCTTTAATCTTTGCAATCCAACCATCTACACCTCCTGCATTCACCATTTGATAAGCTCCAGAGGTCATAGAAAAATTAGTACTGTTACTTCCGCCACCTACAAACAAATCACCGTTCTTATCAATCTGAATAGTGTGAGAGGCATCTGTCAGTGAACCGCCTAAGAAAGTAGCCCAGGTAATTTCGCTGAGGTCACTTGTGAGTTTCATCACTAGCGCATCAGACCCACCACCATTATAGGTACTATCTAATCCCTTCCTTGCGGGAAAATCCGTAGAAGAAGTAACAGTGCTTACAAAAATATTTCCGCTGGCATCAGAGATAATATCACCACGAAGCTGATCTCCATAGTTGCGAACCAACGGACTATTATTTGGGTTAAGCCCATCATTTAGAGAACCACCAAAGTAAGAACTAGCCACAAGCTGAGTACCCGTCTTATTTATTTTAGCCACAAAAATATCTGAGCCATTATTGTATTCAATTACATTAACTGTTAAAGTACCACCGTTAAAAGTCTTATCGAATGCACTTGTTGAAAAAGGGAAATCTGTTGAACTTGTTGTTCCTAAAACAAGTAATTCTTCATTAGCCGTCATCACTAAGCTATGTGGTGAGTCTGACTCGTTCCCTCCTAAATAGGTTGCATATAACAAGTTACTTCCCGTAGAGTCATACTTTAAAATGCCAATATCATAAAGTCCTTTATTGGTAGTTTGAAAAGCCCCAGCCGTGACATTGAAAGTTCCACCGTTGTTTAGGTTTGTAACACCTGAGGAGTAAAGAGTGCCGCGTTCCCCTGGTGTAGCGGTGCTTCCCCAATTATCTGCAGTAAACCCTGAATAAGTAGAAAAAATCAGCAACGGATCGATCACCAACTCATAACATGGATCGTACTGTTCTTCCAAACAAAATGAAATTTGATTACCGGTTAACTCATAAGCCCCTTTGATAAAAATTTTCTTGCCATCAATGATTTGATAAAGTAATGGCTTTTTTTCAATGATATCCGCCAATGCGGTATGCACGATCAAGTCGCCATTCTTCAGATAAATTTCATCGGCACCTTGGTATTGAAATCGGATAGAAGAAAAATCAGCCCCGGGCGAAACAATGAAATCATATTTTAGATTTTGGCCAAGCGAATAAACTTTCAAATCTATTCCTGAATAAAAATTGGGATAGATGATACCTTCGTAAGCATGAACATTAGAGCTCCATCGCGTTGAATCATTGCCTAAAAAATAGTTGTAGTATTCCGATAATTCTCCGAAGGGTTGAGGTGTAGCCCGAACATTGCTACCAAGAAAAGTAGCTTGAATGATTTGCCCATCAATTTGTTGGTTCAACTCATGTTGACTGTCAATCTCTTTGTTCTTTCCATGAGATTGGTCGTGCAAATCTTCGATTTTTCGCTGATCTAAAAAGGAATATCTAAACGAACCAGCTTGCAAAGAAAAATTTCCACCAGGAATCTTGGCCATGAAGTCAATTTGCTTTGGCCATTGGGTTTTATTTTTGATAAACTTTAGACCAGGATCAGCCATTGTGGGAAACGACAGCAGGGAAAGAGCCAACAAATAAACCCAAATGAATTTCTTAGAAATCATGGTGTAAGTTACAAAGAGGCGTTGAATTATTCCAAAATTTCTATCTTTACAAAATGAAGGTAGAAGAGCCAACAGACGTATATGGCACATACACTTATGCAGATTATCTGACTAGTTGGTTAGACGAGAGGGTAGAGTTGATTAAGGGGAAACTCTACAAGATGTCCCCTGCTCCTACCTCTTCGCATCAACGCGTTGTAGGAGAACTTCATCTACAGATCGGAAATTTTTTAAAAAAGAAAAAGTGCAAGGTCTTTATCGCGCCATTTGATGTTCGACTACCTCAAGCAGGTAAAGAAAATAACGATATCAAAACGGTGGTTCAGCCAGATCTTTGTGTGATCTGTGATCTTTCAAAAATAGATGAGAAGGGCTGCCTTGGCGCACCCGATTGGATCATCGAAATATTATCCAAACATACTTCGGCTAAAGATCTGAGCAAAAAATTTGAAGTCTATGAGCAAACAAGCGTAACGGAATATTGGGTAGTTGATCCAGTTGGAGAAACTGTATTGGTTTACATTCTCAATAAAACAGGAAAGTATGAAGGTTTTCTAAAACCATTCATCCGTACTGATAAAATTTCTTCTACCGTACTTCCTGATTTGGTAATTGACTTAGAGGAAGTATTCCCAGAATAGCTCGCTTTTAAGACTCCCTCCTCAACACCTGCAAGGGCGGAGTTGAAATCACCTCTCTCGAATTGAACCAGCCTATGAAAATGGTCAGCACGATCACACCTCCGCTAATGGTAATCAACTCCATGACATTCACTGAAAATTCCACTTCAAAGAAAAATTTAGTCAGTACCCAGCCACCGCCCAGCGAAAGGATCATCCCCGTGAGGGCAGAAAAAATGCCGAGGTAGGCATACTCTATCAACGTGATTTTTGTGATCTGACTAGTGCGCGCACCAATGGTGCGGAGCAAAACATTTTCTTTCATGCGTACAAATTTACTGTTGATCACCGCGCCCGCCAACACCACCAAGCCAGTTACAATACTGAACAATGCGAGAAAGCGAACCACCAAACCAATTTTTTTGAAAAGTTCATCCACAGTATTTAAAATTAAACGCAAATCAATAAGCGAAACGTTAGAGAAGTCCATCACCAAGGCTTGCTGAAAGCGTGTTGATACTTGTGGATTATCTACCCGCGTGGCAGCCACAAAAATCTGTGGGGCTTTCTCCAATACCCCAGTAGGGAAAACAAAAATAAAATTGGGCGGGTCTTTTGGCCAGTTCACTTTGCGGATGCCGCTGATGCGCACTTTCATTGGCACGCCTTGCAAATCAAACACAAGCGAATCACCTACTTCTACCCGAAGCGTTTCGTGCATTCCTTCAGATATCGTAACCGAAACCGAATCACGCTTGCCCGGAGAATACCTATGTAACTCGCCTTTGATCAACTCCTCTGATGAAGTCAAACTATCTCTGTATGTAACACGGTACTCGCGTGTCAATGCCCATTCGGGAATGTTGGCGGTATCTTTTTGTATTTCTTCAATAGTCTTGCCTTTCAATTCTTTCAAGCGACACGTTATGATAGGTACAACTTGATTCGCAGGAAGTTTATGTTCTTTCAATAATTTTACTACGCCTTCTTTTTGATTGGGCTGTATGTCAAACAAAATCGTATTCGATTGATTGGCATTTCCTGTGAACTCCACTTGGTTGAGCAAACTATTTTGAATGATGTTGAGCGTAGAAATTATAAATGCCCCCAACCCAATGGACACCATTAGCACACGAGTTTGATTATTTGGGCGGAATAAATTGGACATGGCATGACGCCAAATAAAAGAGGCATTGGAAGGGAAATATCTCCTTACCAAGAACAACAACCCGATGGCCACTCCCGTAAGGCATGCCAGCGCCACGCCCAAGCCCACAGAAAACAATCCGCCAGAAATAAAACTTTTGGTTTGATAAGCCGCAGCTAAAATGGGGAACAGGATTATTGAAATGATAGCCGCCCATTTTGATTTAGACACAACTTTGCTTGGCGTAAAATCTGCCCGCAGCACCGTGAGCGGTGGCACAAACCGAACGGAGATTAGCGGAAGAAGTGTGAACAAAATAGAAACAATGCTTCCCAACAAAACACCTTCAGCAATAGCGCGAAACGAAATCGCAAATTGCAATTTCAATGGAATGTATTCTTTAAATGTAAAGGGGATAATCTGATGGATGCCCACACCCAACGCTGCACCAATGATGCTGCCGATCACACCCAAAACAAAAATCTGGATGAAATAAATGTTGAATGCCTGCCAACCCGATGAACCCACGCACCGAAGCACCGCCACTTCATCGCGCTTTTCCCTTGCATAAATGTGAACCGAGCTCGCCACACCAATGCAACCCAATATCAACGCAACAAAAGCCAACAATGAAAAAAACTGATAGACCGATTTAAAACCTTGCCCCAATCCTTCACGCCTTGCCTCCACCGTTTCATAACCGAAGCCCAACTTTTTAGAAAGTGGCTTTACTTTCTCGATCAACACTTTCGTTTCGGTTTCAGAATTTGTTTTGATATAAATACTATACCCTACCCTACTACCAAATTGAACTAACCCTGTGGAGTCTAATGCCTTTAACGAAATATAAACCGCGGGAGCAAGTGTGGAAGTAAGTCCCCCACCGCCAGGGATTTTTGTAACCACGCCTGCTACTTTAAAAACTTTGTTGCCAATCTTGATCGAGTCATCTGAACTCACTTCATATTGCGTGGCCAACGATTCATCGAGCATGGCATAGCGGCCTGTCTTAATTAGTTCATACGCATTGGTTGGCAGCGTAGCCATCTCACCATAAAAAGGAAAATCACCTTGCATGGCCGTCAACTTTACCAAGCGCGATTGCTTGGTGTTCATGAACATGACCATAGAAGCCATGTCGGCATCTCTTGCTACCTTTTGTTTGACGGTATCAATGGCTTTAAAAATAGTTGTGTCAAATCTCTTGTTGGAATTCAAAACCAAATCTGCACCCAAGAGTTCTTTTGCATTGCGGTTCAATTCATCTTGCAACGAATAATTCAGCGAAGCAATTGCCACCACCGCAGCAATCCCCGTGATGAGCGAAGCGGAAAAAAGAAATAGTCTTGACAGATTATGTCGCCCATCGCGCCAAGCCATCTTCCACACCCAGCGGTCTTGGAAAATATTTTTGGTTCTTTTTTTTATTTTAATAATATATTCGATCATGTTAGGGCTTGGGAATTGGGACTGGGGGATTAGAAGTTGGAGGTCAGAAATTTGGAGTTGGTAGCACCTTCATTTTCAAATTTTCAAATCAGCGAATTATCAAATTACTTTTTCAAATCAACGAATTATAGAATTATCGAATCAAATTAGTCATCCGTTCATTTATTAATTTGCCCCCTTTCATTTGAAGTATCCGCTCCGTCATTTCCGCCAATTCTAAATTGTGCGTGACCAAAATAAGGGTGGTCTTCTCTTCTTTGTTCATGGAGAAAAGTAAATCGGTGATCTGCTTGGCGTTTTCCTCATCCAAGTTTCCAGTGGGCTCATCAGCAAACAAAATGCGAGGTGATGTGATAAAAGCTCGCGCCAACGCCACACGCTGTTGCTCACCTCCCGATAGTTGCGTAGGGTAATGAGTGAAGCGATCTCCCAAGCCAACCCTCGCCAACAAATCTTTCGCTTTTGCGGAAATATTTTTTTCTCCTCTTAACTCCAATGGCACCATCACGTTTTCTAAAGCAGTGAGCGTGGGCAGCAATTGAAAATTCTGAAAAACAAACCCCACAAACTGATTGCGGATGTAAGCGCGATCGTCTTCATCCATCGCATTGAGTTTGAAATTCATCAGCGAAATAGATCCGCTGCTTGGCACATCCAAGCCCGCACACAATCCAAGTAGCGTAGTCTTTCCACTACCCGATGGCCCAATGATGGCCAAGCTCGTGCCTTGCTCTGCCTGAAAAGAAACATCGTCTAAAACAGTCAGCGGCTTATCACCCGATTGATAAGTTTTAGTGAGATGATCGCATTGTAATACCATTTCCATTGAATAATTATTGATTTGTGATTTTAGATTTATGATTTTGATCGGCTGTTCAACATCACAGGGTCAATAGTAAGTAAATAGGCATAAATATTCTACATTCTGTATTCTTTTCATTCAAACAATCACAAATCTAAAATCTTAAATCTACCTTTGCGCTATGGTCGGTAAAGGCATCCTTCTTATTGTAGCAATATTCTTTTTTCAGAGCGCGCCTTCACCCAAATCCATGTTATTTTTTGGTGATAGCCTCACGGCTGGGTATGGACTTTCGCCCGAAGAAGCTTTCCCTGCCTTAATTGAAAAAGAGCTGAACAAAAAGCCCAACACCGTGAAGGTCACCAACGCAGGTTTAAGCGGAGAGACATCGGCTGGTGGACTGGCGCGCATTGACTGGGTACTTCGCCAACCCGTTGATGTCTTTGTGCTAGAGTTGGGAGCCAATGATGGACTACGTGGATTGCCGTTAGATCAGACTAAAAAAAACCTGCAAGGCATCATCGATAAAGTGAAAGCGAAATATCCGAAAGCTAAACTTGTACTAACAGGCATGATGGTGCCACCCAACATGGGCAAGCAATACAGCGCAGAGTTTAAAAATATTTATCCTGAGCTGGCCAAGAAAAATAATGCAACTCTGTTCCCTTTTTTATTGGATGGTGTAGGCGGAATCGAAAAACTTAATCAGGCCGATGGCATTCACCCCAATGTAGAGGGGCATAAAATTATTGCCAGAAAGTTGAGTGTAGTATTGGGGAAGTTGAATTGAGTTTATCGAAGCTCCAAATCCTTCCCAACTAATTTGACCTAAGATGATGAAAGAAAAAGATGCCCAATACAAAAATAAAAAATCCCAACCTTTTCAGGCTGGGATTTATTTTTCTAGAGCCTTACTAATAAGACCCCGATAAAATTTATTTCAACTTCTTCACCACCGCTTCAAAAGCAGTAGGATGGTTCATGGCCAAGTCAGCCAACACCTTGCGGTTCAAATCAATCTTGGCAGTTTTCATTTTGCCCATAAATTGTGAGTAAGACATTCCATGAATGCGTGCGCCTGCGTTGATACGGGCAATCCACAAACTGCGGAAATCTCTCTTCTTTGCTTTGCGGTCGCGGTAGGCATATACGAGACCTTTCTCGATTGCGTTTTTCGCTACCGTCCACACATTTTTCTTTCTGCCAAAGAAACCCTTGGCCAATTTCATGAACCTTTTGCGCCTGGCGCGCGATGCTACACTGTTTACTGAACGTGGCATAATTTTTAATTTGTGGCTGTTGGCGTATCTCTATTACAGATCACTTAGTTGCCAAAAACCGGTTGAACATAACTACTCACAATTTCTACCCATCAGGCAGAATATCTTACAGCAAATAAGGAAGCATGGCCTTTACGTTATTCGTATCGCCTTTACTCACGACTGTCATTTTGCTCAATCTTCTTTTTTGCTTCGTTCCTTTTTTGGTCAAGATGTGGTTTTTAAAAGCACTCTTGCGCTTGATTTTACCAGTACCAGTTACTTTAAACCTCTTCTTGGCACCCGACTTTGTTTTTACCTTTGGCATTTTATCACTCAGTTAAACTTTTCTATTACTTACTTATTATTTTTTTCCTTTCGCAGCCATCAACAAATACATCCGCTTTCCTTCCAGCTTTGGCATCTGCTCTACCTTGCCCAGTTCTTCCAGTGCCGTGGCAAACTTTAACAGCAAAATTTCCCCTCTTTCTTTGTACACAATCGAGCGGCCCGCAAAATGAACGTACGCTTTTACCTTCGCGCCTTCCTTCAAAAAATTCTCTGCATGCTTCACTTTAAAGTTGAAGTCATGGTCATCCGTATTCGGCCCGAAGCGGATTTCTTTCAAAACCGTTTTCTGGGCATGCGCCTTGATCTCTTTCTGCTTTTTCTTTTGCTCGTACTTGAACTTTGAGTAGTCAACCACTTTGCAAACCGGAGGGTCTGCATTGGGCGAAATCTCCACCAAATCCAAACCCTGCTCCTGTGCTAACTTAATAGCTACCGAAGTGGGGTAAACATCCACCTTGATGTTCTCTCCTACTACTCTTACTTTTTGTGCGAGAATCCGCTCGTTTACGCGATAAGGTTCCTCAACTACTCGCCTTGCACCTCTTACAAAAGGTTTGCTACTGGGGCGACTACCACCTTGAAATATTGCCACTCGTTGGGTTTAAGTTCGTTACTTTTTGAAAACAGGCTGCAAATATCGCTCTTTTTTACTCTTTTCAAAATCAAAATATCCGGTTGATTTGGCGGCCTGCCGAGGCGTCACCGGGCTATCCGCTCCAAGTCCTCGTGGCGCGAGGCGCACCACTGTGGGCTTTCCGCTTCTATCCCTGGCCGAATCGCCTCCTATTCAGTTATTTAGGCACCCCAAAGGCTAAATTCTATGAAAACGAAAGTTAGTCTTGATGCAAATTAGATTTGGATGAATAAATGTTAGACTGAGCCTGTCGAAATCGTTTTGGAATACAGAAATGATTTTGTTTTCGTCATCAAAGGATTAAACTTGTAGGCTGATGAACATGTATCTAAGATATCTACTTCTTACCCTATCTTTTCTGGCAGCTCAGCAGAGTTATGCTCAACCTGCGCAATACAAGTTTTTAAAAATCGATGTCAATAAGGGTCTCTCTCATAATCAGCCCAATTGCTTTTTAAAGGACAGCAAAGGGTTTATATGGATCGGTACCAATTTTGGGCTAGACCGATACGATGGGTATGGAGTGAAGGTTTTCCTCAATGATAAGCGAGACACTTCCAGTATCAGTATTAATCAGATAAGCTCTTTGATGGAAGATCCAGATGGTCGCATTTGGGCCAGCAGTATTGATGGAGGGGTGATTACCGATATCTATGACCCAGAGACCGAATCCTTCATACATAACATTAGTTCTATCTACAAAGGCTATGGCATACCCGAGGGTAGTATAACCAGCATTGTAAAAGACTCAGAAGGCTATTTTTGGTTTGTGCATGAAAGCCAAGGTCTTTTTCGGTACAATCCACTAGAACATAAAAGCGCAGCGGTTGCCTACGCAACTAAAGATAGCTCAGCTCTTGCTTCCTCTCAAGTAAGTTCTTTTGTGGAAGATAGAAAAGGAGACTTTTGGCTTATTCAGCGAGACGGAGCCCTCAAAAAATTGAGCGGTAAATCGCATACCGTTATCTATCAAAACAATTTTTTGAAAGAGTGGGCAAAAGGCAACTCTTTCATGTACGGACTAATGTGCGATCGGGATGGAGACATTTGGATCTGCCCAGTAAACAGTAATTATGGGATTTTCTATTTTGATGTCTCCAATGGTGTCATCCATCCTATTACCGAAAAATCAGAGGGTTGGAAGTTGAATAAAAATATTGTGAGAGGCATTGTTGAAGATAACCAAGGGCTGATATGGGTAGGCACAGACCATGGAGGTGTAAATGTCATCGACAAGAAACAAAAAACAATCACCTATATTTTAACCAATCCAGCTAATAACTTAAGCCTAAGCAATAATAGCCTAACCACTATTTATAAGGACTACGAAGGCATCATTTGGATAGGGACTTATAAAAACGGACTTTGCTATTACCATGAAAATATTGTCCGATTTCCCCTTTACAGGCGCGGTCTTGAAAACAACGGTCTCCAGTTTGATGAGATGAATAAATTTGCCGAAGATGATAAAGGCAATCTTTGGCTGGGCACTAACGGTGGAGGACTTATCTATTTTGATAGGAAAAACAATACCTACAAACAGTATCGCCACAATCCATCCGATCCCCATTCACTAAGCAATGATGTGATTGTGAGCCTCTGCCTTGACAGCGAAAAAATCCTGTGGATAGGCACCTACTATGGAGGGCTTAATTCATTTGATGGGAAAAAATTCACTCTTTTCAAGCACAATCCAAAAGACACAACCAGCATCTCAGATGACAGCCCTTGGGAAATTCTTGAAGATTCAAAGGGTGCCATTTGGATAGGCACACTGCATAATGGATTAGATGTGATGGATAAAAAGACCAAAACATTCAAGCACTTTCCATTTGGCCGCTCCAATTCGATCCATTCCAGCTACATCTCTGAGTTAATTGAAGATACACATGGAAACATCTGGGTAGGGTCAGGGTATGGCATCGATGTGCTAGAAAAAGAAACAGGTAAGTTTGTCCATTACCTTAACCGGAATAATAGTGCAAATGGCCTGAGCAATAACAGCGTACTAAGCATTATACAAGACAGCCGCGAACGCATTTGGGTTGGCACGTTTGACGGTCTGAATTTATTTGACTCCCAAAATAAAAGTTTCACTTCTTTCTATCAAAAAGATGGCTTGCCTCACAACACTATCCTTGATTTATTGGAAGATAAAAAAGGGAATTTATGGATTAGCACGCCCAATGGAATATCTAATCTCATTATAAAAGAAAAGAAAACCGATAGCATCTTTAGTTATCGGTTCAAAAATTATGATGAATCAGATGGATTGCAAGGAAGGCAGTTCATTGAGAATGCCGCACTACGAACACGGAGTGGAGAGTTGGTTTTTGGTGGCACTTCTGGTTTCAATATTTTTTATCCCGAAAAAATCATTGCTAACAAAAACATGCCCCGTACAGTGCTTACTGATTTTCAAGTGTTCAATAAAAGTGTAGCCATCGGAGAAGTCTTCGATGGCCATACTATATTATCCAAGTCCATCTCACTAACAAAGGCAGTAGTACTGCCTCGCTCTGCCAATATTTTATCGATTGAATTCGCTTCCCTTAATTTTTTTCATCCAGACAAGAGTTCATACCTCTACATGTTGGAAGGATTCAACCCTAACTGGACCGCCACCGATGGCAAATCTCGTATAGTTACCTACACCAACCTTGATCCAGGCGACTATGTGTTTCGAGTAAAATCATCAAATAGCGATGGTGTTTGGAATAATAATGAAGTCATGCTTAGGATTACCATACTTCCCCCATTTTGGAAAACGAAAATCGCTTTCGCTATTTACCTCCTCCTCATTTTGGGTGCTTTATTGCTTTCGCGCAAAGTTATAGTTACGCGTGAGCGTTTAAAGTACAAGATCACCCACGAGCGCCAAGAAGCGCAGCGCATGCACGAATTGGACGTGATGAAAATGCGTTTTTTACTAACGTAAGTCACGAATTCAGAACACCGCTTACATTGATTCTTACCCCATTGGAAAAAATGATGCGGGCCAATGCAGAGCCACCCCAGCCCGGTCAGTTACAATTGATGCAGCGCAACGCCAAGAGACTTCTCAATTTGGTTAATCAGTTGCTTGATTTTAGGAAGTTAGAAGTACAAGAAATCAAATTAAATATTTCGGAAGGTGACATTATTGCATTTATTCACGATACCGTTACCTCATTCTCAGATTTGAGTGAAAAGAAAAATATCCGCCTTGATTTCAATTCATCACTCAACGTGTTAGAAACAACATTCGATCAAGACAAGATTGAGAAAATAATGTTCAATCTACTTTCAAACGCTTTTAAGTTTACGTCAGAGAATGGAAGCGTTAGCGTAACGGTAAAGGAAATAGAAAAGGCACTTGAAATACAAGTGAAAGATACTGGGATAGGAATACCACAAAATAAACAAGACAAAATTTTTGAACGATTCTTTCAAAACGATTTGCCTTCTAGTGTAATCAACCAAGGCAGTGGCATTGGCCTTTCCATTACCAAAGAATTTGTTCGCCTTCATGATGGTACCATTACGGTAGATAGTGAGGTAGGAAAGGGAAGCTGCTTTACAGTGGTATTGCCATTAAAGAATGTGCTTAGCAAAGAAAACAGATCATCAAACTTCCCGTTGCTGAATATAAATGCAATGCCCACCGATGATTCATCTGGCCCGGCCAGTAAAACCAAGTTACCTACCTTGTTGCTGGTAGAAGATAACGAAGATTTTAGGTTTTACATAAAGGAAAATCTACGTTTCCAATATCATATTATTGAAGCAAAAGACGGGCAAGATGGCTGGGAGAAAGTACTTTCATCATTTCCTGATCTGATTGTGAGTGATGTGATGATGCCACACCTGAATGGCATTGAGCTGTGCAAAATGGTAAAACAAGATCAACGAGTTTCTCACATCCCCATTATTTTGCTCACCGCTCGCACGGCCGAAGAACAGAAGTTGGAAGGCTTTGAAAGCGGTGCGGATGATTATGTCACCAAACCGTTTAATTTTGAAATCCTTCAATCGCGCATCAAAAACCTGATTCATCAACGCGAACTGTTTCAAAAGGATTTTCGCAGTAAGATTGAAGTGAAAGGCAGTAAAATCACCATCACTTCAATAGATGAAAAACTGATTCAAAATGCAATCCTCTGCGTGGAGGCAAAGATAGATGACCCTGATTTTTCAGTAGAAAATCTCAGTCATGAACTGGGCATGAGCCGTGTGCATCTGTACAAAAAATTATTGGCACTTACGGGAAAGTCCCCCATTGAATTTATTCGCTTGTTGCGCCTGCAGCGTGCCAAACAATTACTTTCCGGTAGTCAGTTAACAGTGTCAGAGGTGGCCTATAAGGTAGGATTTAATAATCCAAAATACTTTGCAAAATATTTTAAAGAGGAGTTTGGAATACTTCCATCTGCATACATGACGCAACATAAAGTTAGCGCTGGTTGACTTCCTCCATTATTCTAACCAGTCAAAAGGTTGCTTATTTTTTGAAAGTAAACATTTTGCTACCCTCTTTGAACGATTTGATAACCCTTAGCAAAAATATTCAGCCTTAATTTTGATTTTTCAATGTAGCTGATTTATGAAGTTTAAGGATAAACGAAGAGCAACATTCGCTCTGCTTGCCATTGAAGTAGCCATCTATTTCATAATTCTAGTCATTGTGGCTTTTCTTTTTATTAGCTAATGCACTATTCGATACTGTATGGTGCGTGTTATGCAATCTATTTGAGCCATCGCTCACTAAACCCATAACTCTTTATTATGTCTATGATCAAAATGGATCGATAGACCCATTGATGAATTACTCTATAGGCGATAAAAGTTATTTGGCCTGAAAATCAAAAACCAATGGCCTATGAATGGAATACTAAAACGACTTCCACAAGCTTAGTCTGACATTATTTAGGGGTGTTTAGAAGTGTACTAAAACTTCAAATCATAGGAGATTTAGATACCTCTTACCAACCCTTAAATTGGGCTTTGTTAACAATTAATCCCTTGATTTATTACATTTTATACCCTCTTGTTAACACCACAATATGCAGAATGCAACAATTTGATACCCTCTAATTAATTTATCCCTCCGAGATTTGCATTTATCAATTGCAACCGTTTCCTATCAACTTTTATTGGCTTCGATTGCAGCGTTTATCTAACAGCACCTATGAATGTTTCTCTCACTGGAAGTCACCCGCTTTCTCGTTGCGTTGGGCAGTCCTCGTGCGATTTTGATCTGCTGCTTGAGATTTGCCATGTAGTTACTGGACGTATGCGAATAGGCATCAGGCCCTTTTAAAATATGAAGCACCTAAAATTGCGCGTACCACAAGTTAGCCCTTGAAATGTATACCAAACAGAACTGACTTAGGATAAAAAAGAATGAATGATTTAAACCCCAAAACCAATTAACCATGATGAATAAAATCTACCGAAGACTAAGATGTGCTTCTGTGATCTTTCTTCTGATGGGCACTGTATCTGCCTTTGCACAGAAACAGATCCTATCGGGGAAAATTACTGATAACACGAAGCTGGCCATGCCGGGCGTAAATGTAATTTTGAAAGGCACCACAATTGGTACAACCACAGATGCTGACGGCAGCTTTTCGTTGGAAGCCAATAGTAGCGATGTACTCGTTATATCTTTTATTGGCTACAAAACACAAAAAATTGCCGTTGGCAATAAAACTCGGTTAGATCTATCGCTAGAGGAAGATGTAGCCACGCTAAGCGAGGTAGTGGTGGTTGGTTATGTAGAAATGAAGCGCACAGACCTGTCCAGCGCTCAGACTTCTATTTCTGATAAAGAGCTGAAGACCACACTCAACACAACCCTTGAGCAGGCCATTCAAGGCAGATCAGCAGGAGTATATGTTACCCAGAACTCGGGACAGCCTGGCGGTGGCATGTCTGTAAACATCAGGGGGGTAAACACACTGAATGGTGCCAATGAACCCCTTTATGTGGTAGATGGGATTCAAATACAACAGAACAATTCAGTTTCCTATGGAGCACAAAGTTCATCTAACCCATTGGCTGGATTGAACCCAACTGATATTGAGGATATTCAAGTCTTGCAAGGCCCATCAGCCACTGCGCAATACGGTTCGCGTGCTACCAATGGTGTGGTGATCATAACTACCAAGAGAGGAAAATCAGGCCAAGTCAAAATCTCTTATGATTATCAAGTAAGCGCACAAACAAAGCCCAAATCATTGGATGTTTTAAACTTGCAACAGTACGCTCAAATGAGCAACGATTTTCATGACCGACTCGGTGGTCAAAAGAACCCATCGTTTCTGGATCCAACCCTGCTTGGAAAAGGCACCAATTGGCAAAATGAGTTATTCCAAGTAGCACCCATGACTAAACATCAATTGAGCCTAAGCGGTGGAGATAAAACCACCTACTATTTATCAAGCGAATATTTGAAGCAGGGAGGGGTTGCCATCGGCTCTGGCTTTGATCGCTATTCAATCCGACTAAACATAGATAACAAGCCCAAAGATTGGGCCACTATAGGAGTGAATATAAATTTCAATCAAACCAAAGAAAAACTTACCGCCACACAAGAGAACACCATTGTAAATGCACTACAAATCTCCCCTCAAGTGCCAGTTAAAAATTTAGATGGAAGTTGGGGTGGCGCAGATGAGATAAACGGAGCGAACCGTTATTCGCCAGTCAACCCAGTGGCCATTGCTAATTTAACAACCAATAATAATACCCGAAACCAATTTTTGGCAGGTTTGAACATTGGAATAAAAATCATAGATGGATTAAGTATATCCACTTCGCTCAACACAAATCTTGGATTTTCTAGTTCAGATTATTTTACCCCCAAATACAAATTCGGAACCTTTAACGAAAACCCGAATGCTAAATCAACTACAGGGGCTGGCACAAACACCTACTGGAACTGGAACCAGCGAATAGATTACACCAAAAAATTGGGAAAGCACAGCATCAGTGCTTTGTTTTTGCACGAGGCTCAAGAATCAACTTGGAAAAACCTGACAGGTACACGCACTGGCTATTTGAATAACGATGTGATAGACTTGAATGCAGGAGACCTATCAACAGCTGAAAGCTCAGGAGGTAGGGGTGAATGGGCAATGGAATCCTATTTGCTCTCCTCAGATTATAATTTTGACAATCGGTATATCCTAAGAGCATCTGTGCGAAGAGATGGTTCCGCCAACTTCGGTGCCAACAACAAATGGGGCACGTTCCCTGCTCTCTCTGCGGCATGGCGAATTTCACAAGAGTCCTTCTTCAATGTGCCATTCATAAACGATTTGAAGCTAAGGCTTGAAACTGGCATAACCGGTAACCAAGGAGGGGGAGGCGGAGTCTATTCAAGGCTTGCCAATGGTGCTACCTCTTGGGGCTCGGGTTTTTTAGTGGAGAAGTATCCAAACCCCAACTTA
Source organism: Cyclobacteriaceae bacterium (assembly GCA_043777495.1). Lineage (GTDB taxonomy): Bacteria > Bacteroidota > Bacteroidia > Cytophagales > Cyclobacteriaceae > ELB16-189. The sequence continues at coordinate 58,577 of JAYWHU010000117.1, forward strand.
GGATGGGAAGAGACCAAGACGAATAATATTGGCTTGAACGTAGGCATGTTCAATAGTAGAGTTCAGATAGAAGTAGATTACTACATTAAAAATACCGACAACCTTATTATGGATAGCCCACAACCGGGCTATTTGGGAACTACCGGCACAGGAGCCGTAGGAAATCCAACATTGAATATTGGCTCATTGGAAAATAAGGGTTGGGGTGTTACAATAAACACCGTGAACGTAGATCGCAATGGCTTCAAATGGGCCAGTAATGTGAACTTGTCAAGTTTCAAAACCAAAATAACAAAGCTAAACACCGATGCGGCCAATATTTCGCGCAAATCTTGGTGGCTAGACAACTGGATTCAGCAAGCAGTAGTAGGGCAAGCACCTTGGCAATTTCTCGGCTATCAAGAAGATGGCTTATTCAAATCAATTGAAGAGATCAATAGTAGTGCGTTGCCCAAGAACTCAGCTGGCACGGGAGAACTTCCTGTGGAAGAAGAAAATGGCGTATGGGTGGGCGATGCCAAATTCAAAGATATCAGCGGGCCAAATGGTCAACCCGATGGCTTGATTGATCAAAACGATCAAACATTCATTGGTAATCCTTGGCCAAAATTGTTTGCAGGCTTTACAAATACTTTTTCATACAAAGGCTTTGACTTAAGTGTGTTGATTACGGGTACGTACGGTAATGATGTTTATAACAATTTAGCCAGGGTCAATACCAACCCAAATAATATTAACGTCAGCCGTAACTTAATGGTAGATGTACTAAACTTTGCACGCGTCACAACGGATGCGCAAGGAATTCCATCACTTGCAAATCCTGACACCAAGGTTGCAAGGCTATCGTACGGGCCTAATGGTAACTACCTGCGCCACACCTCGCGATGGGTAGAAGATGGATCGTATATGCGCGTGAAGAATGTAACCCTATCATACAATATCCCCCACGCATTTTTAACGAGACAGAATATTGTTAAATCTTTACGCGTATCGGTAAGCGGGCAAAATTTATACACCCTTACCCACTACAAAGGGTATGACCCTGAAGTAGGGGCTTATGTAGGCCGCGATGTGGATGCCAATAACCAGCCTATTGGTTTGGATTACGGGCGCTATCCTCTCACAGCAGTTTATTCTTTTGGTATCAATGCCACTTTTTAATACGGTTACTATGAAAAAAATAAAATACACGCACTATTGCATCATTCTGATAGCTTCCATTTTAATGTTCGCAGGTTGCTCCAAAGAATTTATTGAAAGGCCACCACAAGATGCCATTGTAGATGGAAACTTCTACAAAACCAATGACCAAGTATTGGCCTCCACCGCACTGCTTTATAGCAAAGTATGGTTTGATTATAATGACAAAGCATCCTATAATTTAGGTGACTTTAGAGGCGGTGTTGCCTACTCTGCCTACAACGATCAAGACAACGTTCGTTTCAATACCACAGGGCTGACCCCCGATAATGGTTTTGCGTGGAATGCATTTTACAATGTTGTTACACAATCTAACTTGGCCATACAAAACATCAATAGGTACGCCACTGTGGAGGTTTCAGCAACGGTTAAAAAACATGCTATTGCAGAAGCGCGCTTTATGAGAGCTTTGGCCTATCGGTATTTGGTCATGAATTGGAACGAAGTGCCCATCGTTACCGATAGTCAAGCCAAGCTGAATGATATTACCGTTAGAAAAAATACAACAGAAAGCGTTTGGAGATTTATTACCAATGAGATGCGAGCCGTCTCCGCTGATCTGACCACCACACCCATTCAAACTGGTCGTTTAACCAAAATGGCAGCAGAAGCAATGCTTGCCCGGTTTTATTTGACACGTGCCGGTGTGGGGCAATCGGGCAGCCGGAATCAGGTGTTTCTTGACAGTGCTAAATACTTTGCAAAACGGGTAATAGATAGCAATCAGTATAGATTGCTAGGCTCTTACGCTGATTTGTTTACCTATCCGTATGATAACCAAACCGAATCAATTTTTGAATTGCAATGGGTGTTTACCGCCACCGAGTGGGGAACACAAAATAGTGTGCCCGCCTATTTGGCCTATAGCCCAGAGATAGCCAATGGCGATGGATGGGGCGGTGATAAAAGTGCCACGCTTTGGATGTTAAACAAATATGCAGGATTAACCACCAATGGCAGAACGCTCGATCAGCGTTTGAAATCCACCTTTATGTTGCCGGGGGCATACTATCCTGAGATTTCGCAAAATGTGGTGATTGATGGTAAGTCAACCAAGCAAAAAATGGTTTTCCCATTGGTTGGAACAGATGCCAATTTCGCCAGCATCAAAAAATATGTTACCGGCCAAAATGGAGACAATGGGCAACAGGCAGCCCAGCAGCGCTATGGCCATGACACATATATGATGCGCTATGCCGAGGTACTGCTTATTTACGCAGAGGCGACTATTGGTAATGCAGGCCAGACGAGCGATGCCCTTGCCCTTCAATATTTTAATGCGGTGCATACACGCGCTGGCTTGCCTCTGAATCCTGGCCCTCTAACATTTGAAAATGTATTTGATGAGCGCATTGTAGAGTTTGCAATGGAATCAATGGCTTGGTATGACTTAGTCAGCTACCATTACTACGCACCCAGCCAAGCAGAAGACATTGTGGCCAGCCAGTACCGCGGTGGTTTTTTTGTTGAGCCCGATAAAATGCCCAACCCCACCAAATGGGAAATCACAGATACATCTTGGTGGGATTTTAAGTATGTGACTCAGTCAACGGCAGCGGCCAATTTCATTTTACCCATACCTGCTGCAGAGCTTAGCCAAGCGCCTAATCTACAATTACAAGCTGTCGATTATTACAAATAAAATTAACTGAAACAGAAATGAAAATGAAAATGAAATCAATTTTTATGCTCGCTATCGGATTAGCGATGGCATGGATTTATGTTGCCTGTTCAAAAGATGAAAACTTGACGCCCAGCATAAAATTTATTAGGATCACCGATCTTAATTCGTCTGATTCATTACTTTCAGCAGCTTATCAGGCCTCAACGATTGCTATTATTGGAGATAACTTAGCCAACGCGCGCGAAGTGTGGTTCAATGATTTGAAAGCATCGTTGACACCGACATACATCACTAATACCTCCATCATTACCACGGTGCCCAGCGATGTGCCCAAAGTGGTTACCAATACGATGACAGTGGTTTTTGGAGATGGCTATCGATTGGAGTATCCTTTTTCAATAGTTGTGAGTAAACCAGAAGTGCGCTCTATGGGCTGCGAATTTGTATCAGTAGGAAATACCGCCACACTAAGAGGAAAATATTTTTACGAGCCGCTTACCGTGAAATTTACGGGCGGTGCAACGGGCGTCATAAAATCAGTAAAGGATGACTTAATCGAAGTGACGGTTCCCTCTGGAGCATTATCAGGCCCTGTCACAGTCACTACTAATTTTGGAGAAACGATTTCTGACTTTTGGTTTAGGGATACTCGAAATATTTTTGTTAGCAGCGATCCCTTTACAGGATGGTGGAACCCATCTTATGTAGTCACCAATCCCAGTGAAGGTGACCCTGCTTCCATTAATGGAAACTACATTAGACTGAATAAAATTGTGGGTGCATGGGCTTGGACAGAAGTAGTTGGTGGGCCAGCCTCTGCCATGGGTGCCATCAGTAAAAATATACCAGATGATGCCATTATGAATCCAGAGGATTACAACTTCAAGTTCGAGATCAATACCAAGAAGCCTTATACGAGTAATTTGATCAAGTTTAACATAGGCATCAATTCAGAAAACAACGATGCCTATAAATGGGAACCACCCTACGATACAAAAGGTGAATGGCAAACAGTAGTCATTCCCTTTGAAGAAATAGCCGCTAAGCAGCCACTTGCTGAAACGCCCAATCCAAATGGCTATTGGGCCAGAATACTCATGCACGGACCAGGCGAGCTAGATGCAGATATATCATTTGATAATTTACGCATCGTACCTAAAAAGTAAAATACATTAATGGATAGAAGTCAGTGTATGCAGTTTGAACCATTTAAAAAAATTAGTATGAAGATAAAACCTAATAAAATAAACGTCTTCTTGGCGCTAAGTTTACTTGCACTAGTAATATCATTTGATGCCTGCAATTCGGATAAAGAAGTGAGCAGCGCAACAGTTCTTGAAAGCTTTGGGCCAAGCATAAATAGAGGCACTGATGATTTGAAGTTCATCGGTAAAAATTTGAACAACGTCACCTCTATTGTTTTACCAAAAAATATAGAGGTGCCATCGGCTTCATTTAAAACCAAGACGTCAACACTCATCACCATCACCGTTCCCGAGGAGGCAGTGAGTGGTAAAGTGATCCTAAAAACACCCAACGGTGATATTGAAACAAAAACAGAACTTAGCATTTTAGAACCGATCACTATCACTTCCATTAGCCCCTCGCAAGTAAGGCCAGGCGATGAGGTCACGATTTCAGGAACCTATCTTAATCTTATTAAAACAGCTATTTTCAAAGAATCAAAAGAAGTAACTGAATTTGCAGTGCAATCAAAGACTACCTTGAAAATGATAGTACCTACTGATGCACAAACGGGTTTAATAACATTACTGGATAGTGAGGTCATTCCCAACCAAATTCAATCTTCTACCACGCTAAAAGTAGCGGTGCCGCTAGCAGCACAAGTATCACCAACTGCCTTGAGAGCCGGACAAGATGTTACCATAACAGGTACAGACCTTGATCTAACCAAAGAAGTACGATTTGGAGGTGACAGAAGCGTGAGTACATTTAAAAGCAAAAAAGCAACTGAGTTGGTTGTCACTGTTCCTTCTAATGCACAAGACGGAAAAATCAAACTATTTGCAGCCTCTGGTGCAGTGTCAGAATCTTCTCAATCAATCACACTAGCCATACCAACTATTGCCACCATTGCACCAAACCCTATGAAAAATGGAGGATTGATCACCGTTACTGGCACCAACCTTGACCTCATAGTTTCCTCTGTGTTTGAAGGAAACAAAACGGGCACCATACAGGGCGGGGCCACATCTACACAGCTAGTCGTAAAAGTGCCAGCCGATGCTACCGATGGAGCCATTACTTTCAATACCGATGCAAATAAATCTATTATTTCTTCTCCTTTAACAGTAGTCGTTCCAACTGTTACCGCTATTAGCCCTACGTCTGTCAGTACAGCTAATGAACCTAGTTTGACCATCAATGGAACCAATCTGGATTTAGTAAACGAAATCGTTTTTGAAGGCAACTGGTCGACAAAATCATTTACGAGCCAATCAACTAATTCAATTACGGTGAAAGTGGTGTCGGGCAGTGTTACTGGCAAGGTAAAATTGATAACCACAAACGCCACCTCCATTTTAACCGATGTGCTTACTATTGTTCCCAACGTTCCGAACGTTACATCCATGCCTTCGGATATATTCATTGGCTCATTGATTTCCATTGCAGGAACAAAACTGAATATACCTTCTGATGTTATCTTCCCAGGCAATGTGAAGGCAACTATTTTTGGAAGCAAGAGCTCAACTTTGATTGAAGTAGTTGTGCCTGAAGGAGCAATCTTAGGAACAGGCAAAATCAAATTTGTGACAACCAAAAACGAGATTTATGAATCACCCGAAACAACCATCAAACGCCTTGGTGTAGAAGCTGTGCAAGATCAAAATTTAGTGTACTTCGATTTTAACGGCACCGGGACAAAAGATAGTTGGTGGGGAGCCGTCTCTATTGTGAAAGATGCTAATTCAATTGACAACACCAGCTTTGGAAAGATCAATGGCAGCTATTCTGGTTGGACCGATTTATTCTGGAGAAACGGTTCTAATAATTTTCCTGGAAGCACCATTGGCTCGAATGTAAATCAGTATGTGATAAAATTCGATATCAATGTGCTGGCACCCATTACAGCGGGAAGCATCAAATTCAGGCTGAAAGGATCAGAAGGCGATTTTTGGTATTTGTTCGGCCCGGCCGGCCCTTCTGGAGCAATTGTTTCGGCTACAGGTGGGTGGACTACAATGACTGTTCCTATTTCGGCATTTCTAGATAACAATGGATGGGGTACCAATAGCCCCACAGATATTTCAAAAATCAATGCGGAATTTGGAGCCGCGTTTGACAATGGATCTTCCACAGTCAATGTTTTAATCGACAATATTCGTTTCCATAAAAAGTGATAAGAAAGATTGTGATAGTGGTATGCTGCTAAGAAGGTATACCACTATTTTTTTTACCCTGTACGTGGTATAAGATTACTTTCCTAACAAAAAGCCGTGAAACAGATAAACTCATTTTATAAAACAATGCCTCTGCCTTTAATGTGCTGTTTCACCTGTGTGAAGAAAACCGATTTATTGAACAGATGAATTCTAAACGAATAAAAAATGCATAAAATTTACTGCCTGTTTTTTTTTATGGTGATGAATATAGGAGGACAGGCGCAGACATTGGTCGATTTTGAAACTGCCGAGTCGACCCCAGCACTGACACCAAGTGGTGTGGCTGTGGTCAGCAATCCAGATAAGACAGGAAATTCAAGCGATAAGGTTGCGTACTATTCAAAGCCTACTGGAAACTGGAAGGCCATTTATTTAAACTTTGCAGCTAAGAAAAACATTGGTAAAAATGATCGATTGACTTTCAAATTGCGAAGTAGTACAAAAGGCCGCGTGTTTGTGAAGGTTGTTAACAATGGAACAACTATTCTCGAAGATTGGGCACCGAATTATAATTTTCAACCTGATGCCGAAAAGTGGACAGATTGTTTTTTGGATGTATCAAAAATTAAAGACAGAGAGTTTGATCGCATTGAAGTGAACGGCTCGGTTGATAATCAAGCGAGTGCCAATGTGTACCTCGATGATTTAAAGCTCATCAATTCGGTTTCGCCCAATGGAGAACCCATTATTGATGTTATCATTTCATCTAGTGAAATTTCATTGGGGGAATCTGTTCTATTTGATGCCTCTGGCACGACTGACTTGGATGGAAGCATTGTATCTTACCAATGGGATTTTAATGATGGCACTACGGCCGCAGGAGACATTGTTGAGCACACCTTCACATCCGATGGTGTTTTAACTGTAATGCTTGTAGTAAAAGATAATCAAGGATACCAATCTTTTTGGGATTCAGATATTCAGGTGTTTCCAACAACAGGTAAACTGAGCAACATTAAGTTTACCAAAAATTCTAAAGTCCATGAAAAGGCAGAAGGTGTTTTTTTAGTGAAGGGCATCTACACAAATGTATATGACCCAGATGTAATCAAAGTAGATGCCATCATAACCCGCCCAGATTTAACGACCCTCACCGTTCCCTGCTTCTTCTATCAAAAAGCAACCTACAAAGCCATTGATGATGAATGGGCCAGCGAAAAGAAAACAGGTTACTGGATGCTACGCTTTAGCTCTCCTCAATCGGGAACACATCAAGTACAGCTTCGGTTAACTGATGGGGATGGAACTATACTGGGAGAACTGACATCCATAACCATTCATGCTGGCAACAAAAAGGGATATATCAAACCGGATTCAAAAAACAAACAATATTACAGGCATACAACAGGCGAACCATTTTATCCGCTGGGCATCAATGCCGCCTGGGGCAACACTACCAACTACTCCAAAATTATTACGAATCTGGGCGCGGGTAAAGCCAATCTTCTTCGGTATTGGCAAGTTCCATTTGATAGGCAAGCCCTAGAATGGAAAAATGGAAGTGGATTTTATAATGGACTGGGTGTGTATAGCCAAGAAGCTGCGGCAGAACAAGATTCTATTGTGAGTTTGTGCGAGGCGAATGATTTATATGTTCAACTAACCCTCTTTCAACATGGCATGTTTTCTGAAACTGTCGACTCAAATTGGTCTGATAATCCTTACAACAGCCTTAACGGTGGCACACTTGCTAGAGCTGAACAATACTTTTATGATGCCAAGGCAAAAACAAAAACTAAAAAACTTTTGCGCTACATTGTTGCGCGCTGGGGCTATTCACAAAATCTTTTTGCTTGGGAATTGTTCAATGAAGTAAATTTCACGGGTGGCTTTCCAAACCAAACCCTGCAGTGGCTTCCAGGTGTTATGAGCTGGCACGATGAAATGGGGCAATACATTAAATCGCTCGATGCCTTTGACCATCTCGTTACTACCAGTTCAGACGAAACTCATTTAAAGGAAATGGATAAGTTGACGGGGCTGGATGTGGTGCAGTATCATTTGTACAACACAAATTTATTAGCTACACAAGTTACAAAAGATAAAACACTGCTTAGTAAAATGACGCGCACTGCAGTGATCAATGGAGAATATGGATTAGATGTCACTACTGCCAATGTTCCATTTGATGCACAACGCATTTCCATTTGGACTGGCATTATGACTCAAGTGCCTCATCTTATGTGGCTATGGGAAGACTACACCAACACATCTTGGTCAAACCTATTCAAGTTCCCTGCACAATATCTTGCCAATGAAGACCTTGTAACCAATGACCCTCTGTCTGATTGGCTCTTCGATGCAACCTTGGGTACTTCTAAGCTGTCAACAGTAGGGTTTAAAAGTGAAAAGAATTTCTATTCTGTCATCTATGACCCCAACAACAGAAACAATCTCACCAATATAACTTGCGATTTCTCGGCACTTCCAGCAGGAAGTTACACCATTACCCAAGTTGATATACTTACTGGAGCCGCCACCATTCAAGAGCAAGAGATTTCATCTGTGAAGGGAAGAACTCATGCCCTTCCCACTTTCTCGAAAGGAATAGCGCTAAAAGTAAAATTCAACTACGCTATTATTTTAGGTGCCGAGGAGCCCTTGCTATCAGCTTTAATGCAGCTTTATCCAAATCCTTCAAAAGGCGATGTACACATCGATTTTCCTTCTACAGGCTTCACTCAGGTGGAATGCATCAATGCAACCGGTAAAATAATAATAAATCAACAGGTAGATCCTTCTAGTTTATCGATCGAGTTACAAACAAGTTTGCCAGCAGGATTCTATTTGATTAGGCTCATTCATCCACATCAACTGATTTCAGCCAAACTAATCATCGATTAATGTTAGAAAGAAAATTATTTATTGAGCAGGCATCGTTGGTCTGTTTTATAAATGCAGTAGAGCCATTCATGCACAACAAGAAAAAAAAATCAATTGCCATCAAACAAAAATCAAAACACTAAATCACTATGATAAAATTGCCGATTAAATCAAGTCTATCCATGAACCGAATTTTTATACTTGCTAGTTTTATTTTTTTCTTAAACTATCCATTGTATTTGCAAGCGCAAGCTGTTTCAAAATACATTGTAGTTGACCAATTTGGTTATCGAACTGATGCTAAAAAAGTGGCTATCATACGCGACCCGAAAACCGGATTTGATCAGGCTGAATCGTTTACCCCAGGCGCTACTTATCAGCTCATCAATAAAACCACGAGCCTTTCAGTATTTACGGGAAGCTGTGTAGAGTGGAAGGCAGGAGTCACTGATGTCGCCTCTGGCGACAAGGCATGGCGGTTTGATTTTTCATCAGTAACCACAGTGGGGTCTTACTATGTGTTGGATGTATCCAACAACGTGCGATCCTACGAATTTAAAATTGAGGAGGATATCTACCGAGAGGTTTTGAAGCAGGCCGTTCGCACGTTCTTTTACCAGCGTGCAGGTTTTGAAAAAAAAGCAGTATATGCGGGAGCGGCATGGGCAGATGGAGCCAGTCACATAAAAAATCTTCAAGATAAAAATGCCCGCCAGTATAATCTGAAGAATGATGTGAATACTGAAATAGACTTAAGTGGAGGGTGGTATGATGCGGGTGATTACAACAAGTACACAAGTTGGACAGCGAATTACGTAGTCGGTTTTATGTATGCCTATTTAGAAAAGCCAGGAGCTTGGGGCGATGACTATAACATACCAGAATCGGGCAATAAAATACCTGATATTTTGGATGAGGCCAAATGGGGTATTGACCACTTGCTGCGCTTGCAGCGCACAGATGGCAGTGTGCTGAGTATTGTTGGCCTTGCAGAAGCAAGTCCTCCTTCTAGTGCAACTGGACAAAGTTTGTATGGAAAGGCGAACACCTCTAGCACGCTAAATGCAGCAGCAGCTTATGCCCTCTCTTCTAAAGTATATGCAGGTATAGGAATGAAAGAATATTCGGATAGGCTAAAAGTTGCCGCCATCAAAGCATGGGATTGGGCTGTCGCAAACCCATCTGTCATTTTTAAAAACAATGATAATGCTTCTGGCACAAGCGGGCTTGGAGCAGGACAACAAGAAACCGACAACTTTGGAAGATTAGTTGCCAAATTAAGAGCTGCTTGTTTCTTATTTGAACTAACAGGCGATGCGGCCTACCGAACCTACTTTGATGCTAACTATACCCAAATGATTTTGGTTTCAAGTACGTTTGCTTTCCCTTTTGCATTAGAAAGCCAAGAAACATTACTCTATTATGCAGCGTTGCCCAACGCCACTCCTAGCAGTGCCAGCAACATCAATTCAAAATATAAGCTAGCAATGAATGACGCAGAAAACTTTGCGGCCTTCTATGCTGACAAAGACCCCTACCAAGCGCATATCAAAGACTATACCTGGGGTAGCAATTCAACTAAAAGTAGTATGGCGCTTATGTTCTTAGATATGATTACCTACCAGATAGATGCGAGTAAAAATATTGATTCAAAAATAGCAGCCGAAGGTTTCGTTCACTACCTACACGGGGTTAACCCCCTTAACATGGTTTATCTATCAAACATGTATGCCTATGGGGCCGACAATGGCGTGAATGAATTTTACCACGCATGGTATGCCAATGGAAGCACTAAGTGGGACCGGGTTGGCACATCAACGTATGGGCCCGCGCCAGGCTTCTTGACAGGCGGCCCCAATCCTTCTTATGAAGTTGATACGTGTTGCCCCAGCGGCTGCGGTGGAAGCAATGCCCTCTGCACATCCGAAACACTTACTCCACCAAAAGGGCAACCTGCTCAAAAATCCTATAAAGATTTCAATACCGCATGGCCGTTAAACTCCTGGTCAGCAACCGAAAACAGCAATGGCTACCAAATAAATTACATTCGCATGCTGTCTCATTTCGTGCGCACTAACTACGATTGTAGCGGCACAGAAAATGGTACGGCCACGCGTGATGTGTGCAGCAACTGCACCGGAGGAACAACGGGCGTTACGGCCATAACAGATGCCAGCAAGTGCCTTATCGTTACAAGCATTTCTCCAAATGAATCACTTGAAATCCAAATCTTTCCTAATCCAACCCAAAATTCAATAACGATTGTCAATCCGTACAAAAGCTCATACAAAGTGTCAGTCACCAACTCGATAGGAAAAAATATAATTGATGAGATTCACACTGGCAATGCAACAATTCTATTGTCAGATTATCCACCTGGTGTATATGTAGTGATGCTTGTGCAAAAGGAGGGAGAAGTCTTAAGAAAAGTAATAAAATTTTAACAAGAGAAAGTATATGGAGTGAGCGTGAATATTAAAAATCAGTTTCCCTTTGTCACCTAAACCAATAATTAATATATGAAAAGTATCTATTTAGTTAGTTCGTTCAGAGGCTGGCTCTCTGCACTGTTTTTCTGTTCAATCCTGTTGGTACATTTCAATCATCAGGCTTACGCTCAGATGTATGTAAGTGGGCGTCATCTTTACACCCAGAATAATGAAAAAGTTATCCTTCGTGGTGTAAATGAGATGTTCGTTTGGTATGGGGACAAGTCTGGCTGGAGTATTTACCCAGAAATTGAAAAGACAGGAGCGAACTGTGTTCGAATAGCATGGAACACGGCAGGCTCAACAGCCGATCTTAAGAACACCATCTATAATTGTGTTACCCGTGGAAAGTCCATTGCCATGGTTACATTAATGGATGCCACTGGTGATATGAGCAAACTGCAAAGTTGCCTAGACTATTGGAAAAAGGCAGATGTGAAGCAAGCCATTCAGGATTTTAAAAAATGGACGATTGTAAATATTGCCAACGAGGCTGGTGACAACAATGTGGATGATGCTACCTACAAATCAAAATACAAAGATGCGATTTCGCAGTTGCGAAATGCCGGCTATACAGTTCCATTGGTGGTTGATGCTACCGGCTGGGGGCAAAATTTTGATCAAGTACAAAGGACATGGTCAGAGATATTCAACAGCGATCCGCAGAGGAAAACGCTTTTTTCGGTACACCCCTACTGGACTTCTGGGGGCAACGACCGAATTAACAATATGGTTAATGCAGTAAACAATGCGGGTATACCATTTATAATTGGCGAGGGGCCTGAGAAGGTTGGATGGGATTGCAGCACAGGAATTGACTATAAATATGCGATGCAACGATTCAAAGAAGGTGAAATTGGTTGGATGGCCTGGTCATGGGGCGGAGTTCGAAATGGCAATTGTGTTTCTGGCAACGCATATGACATGACTACCAACGGATATTATGGAAGCTGGACCAGCGACTGGGGAAGAGATGTAGCTTTTTATAACACCTATAGTATAAAGAATACTTCTGTGCGTCCGGCTTCGCTCAGTTCTTCTAATCCTTTTGCACGTGCTGAAACGTGGGTCACTCCAGAACTAGCAGAATCAAATGAAGAAGAAAGCGATGTGGATGTTTATCCTAATCCTGTACGTGCAGAAGAGATACAAGTGAGGATAAGAAAGGCAGAATTGATCCCAGCTGCAATAACCATTAATGATGAATCAGGAAAAGTAGTAAGTGATGTTTATACAGCCACACAGAAAGTCAGTTACATTACAATCCCTGTCACGGCTCTAGGATCGGGTTATTATATAGTCACTATTGCCGCTCAGAATGGGAGAACCGTTTCAAAGAAAATAATTATTCAAAAGTAAGTTCTTGCAATAGGATTTATTAAAGCGGAGGTAATAAAATAAAACCAATACCACATTCAAATGGTATTGGTTTTGTTTGCCCTCTTAAGTCTTTTTGTCAGTCAAGTACATATTCATATTGATCACTTTTATTACAAACTTGCCTCCACCAATGGCCATGAAGCCAGGTGCTGATGAAGTTGCGTTTTCTGAAACACTTCATGTATGGAATAATAGGGAAGATCGCGGAGTGATTATTAGGGCATAATAGCAATCAATCATTAAACTAACTCGGCATTGTAGTTAATATTATTTTTTTATCACCATCCAGAATAAATATATGAATGTAAGAATAATTGCAGCCTTATTGATGAGTACTACCCTCACGGCAATAGCTCAAAAAGCGCAGCCAGAAAAAAGGGTTAGTAGAACAGAGATTTCAATAGTAGTAGATGAATTTCATATAAATGGGAAACCTACTTTTAAAGGCAAAAGGTGGAATGGTTTTAAAGTGCAAGGGCTATTGCCCAATAGCCGTATGGTGCAGGGTATCTTTGATGATAGCCATGATAGCACCCGAAATTTGTGGGCTTATCCTGACACAAAAGTTTGGGATGCCGACCGTAACACCAACGAGTTTATAAATGCCATGCCTGAATGGAAACAACATGGGTTACTTGCTTTTACTCTAAACCTGCAAGGAGGGAGCCCCAATGGATATAGTAAAGCGCAACCATGGTATAACTCTGCCATCGATAGTAGTGGCATGCTGAGGAAAGAATACATGCAACGTTTGCAAAAAATATTAAACAAGGCAGATGATTTAGGAATGGTTTGCATTTTGGGCTTATATTATTTTGGCCAAGATGAAAGAGTAAGGGATGAGGAGGCAGTAAAGAAAAGTGTAACCGAAACGATTAACTGGCTGCACGAGGAAAATTACAAAAATGTACTCATTGAAATTAATAACGAGTGCAACCCGAGAGACTATCAACATGATATACTAAGGCCAAATAGAGTACACGAGCTCATAGAAATGGTGAGAGATATGAAAGATAAAAATGGTCATCATTATCTTGTAACAACAAGTTTTGTAGGCAATTATCGCCCTTCAGAAAAAGTATTAAACGCCTCGGATTTTATTTTATGCCACGGCAACGATGTAAAACAACCCGATTCATTAAGAGCCATGTATGATAGCTACAGGGCTTTGCCAGGCTATAGACGAATGCCCATCGTAAATAACGAAGATGACCATTTTGATTTTGATAAACCCGATAACAATATGGTGGCTTCTTATAGCAAATATGTTAGCTGGGGATATTTTGATTACCGTAAAAAAAATGAGCCTTTTGAAACCGGTTACCAAAGCATGCCTGCCAGTTGGAAAATAGATACCGAAAGAAAGAAAGGTTTTTTTAATCTATTGAAAAAAATAACGAGAGGCAGCTAATTAATTATATTTCAAGAAAATTCATTATAAAGCACTTTCATTTTCACCATTTGGTTGCTTGTTTTCCAGAGCTGCCTGATTCACACCTCACCGTTGCCTAATCCATTCTGATCGATTGACGATTCGCAATGCGCTACGAAACCAACAACCACTAACTCCCTCAAGCTTTAGGAAACCCAAAATCATTGGCAAAAGTAGTAATGAACTCATTCAAACCCATCGACCCTTTATCTCCCTCTCCATGCTTGCGCACTGAAACCAAGTTCCCCTCTGCCTCCTTCTCTCCTACTATCAGCATGAATGGTACTTTTTTCACTTCCGAATCTCTGATTTTCCGTCCGATTTTTTCATCGCGGTCATCTAAAAACCCACGTATGTCGCTTTCTTTCAATGTATCCAAAACCTTTTGGGCATAGTCGTGGTATTTTTCTGAAATTGGCAACACAGAGAATTGCTCAGGCGCTAACCACAAGGGGAAGTTGCCCGCGCAGTGCTCGATCAATACTGCCACAAATCGCTCTAGTGAACCAAACGGTGCGCGGTGGATCATTACAGGCGTATGCTTTTGGTTGTCTGCTCCCACATACTCCAATTCAAATCGTTGTGGCAATTGATAATCTACTTGTATGGTACCCAACTGCCAACTTCTACCCAGTGCATCTTTCACCATGAAGTCGAGCTTAGGGCCGTAGAATGCAGCCTCACCTTTTACGGCAACTGTTATCAACCCACGCTCATCGGCAGCTTCTTGAATTTCTCTTTCGGCTTTATCCCAAAGTTCATCCTCGCCAATGTATTTTGCTTTGTTCGCAGGGTCGCGCAAAGAAACCTGTGCGGTATAGCTTTCAAAACCCAATGATTTGAAAACAAAAAGAACCAGATCGATTACTTTCACAAACTCTTGTTTCACTTGATCGGGTCTGCAAAAAATATGCGCATCGTCTTGTGTAAATCCACGTACACGCGTCAACCCATGTAACTCTCCGCTTTGCTCATAGCGATATACCGTTCCAAATTCCGCGTAGCGAATCGGCAACTCTTTGTACGAGCGTGGCTTCGTTTTATAAATTTCGCAGTGATGCGGGCAGTTCATTGGCTTGAGCAAAAACTCTTCGCCTTCATCGGGTGTGTGGATGGGTTGAAAAGAATCTTTGCCATACTTTTCATAGTGACCAGAAGTAACATACAACTGCTTGCTACCAATGTGTGGGGTCACCACAGGATCATATCCCGCTTTTACCTGCGCCCTGCGCATGAATTGCTCCAATCGCTCACGAAGTACAGTGCCTTTCGGCAACCACAAGGGTAAACCCAAACCCACTTTTTCTGAAAAGGCAAACAGTTCCAGCTCCTTTCCTAATTTTCTATGGTCACGCTTCTTCGCTTCCTCCAATAAGAAAAGATATTCTTCCAATTCTTTTTGCTTGGGGAAGGTGATGCCATAAATGCGCTTAAGCATTTTGTTTTTCTCATCACCTCTCCAATACGCACCTGCTACACTCAAGAGTTTAATCGCTTTGATGGGTGCAGTGGTGGGAATATGCGGCCCACGGCACAAGTCAACAAAATTGCCCTGCTGATAAAAAGTGATGGATCCATCTTGCAGTCCATCGATCAACTCTAATTTATACGGATCGCCTTTCTTGGTAAAATAATCTAGTGCTTCTTTTTTGGAAACATCGCTGCGCACAAACGCATTGTTGAGCTTGGCCAACTCCAACATCTTTTTTTCCACGGCCACTAATTCTTCATCGCCAAAAGGCGTATCGCCTAAATCCACATCATAATAAAAACCATTTTCGATGGGTGGGCCAATACCGAATTTTGTGCCTGGATATAAAGCTTCCAATGCCTCTGCAAACAAGTGGGCAGATGAATGCCAGAACGCATACTTGCCTCCTTTGTCATTCCACGTAAATATTTTGATGGAAGAATCTTTCGAGATCGCGCGATTTAAATCCCATATCTCACCATTCACTTCAATGGATAGCGCGTTGCGCATTAAGCCTTCGCTGATGCTTTTGGCAATCTCCATCCCTGTTACGCCCTGCGGAAATTCTTTTACCGAACCATCGGGCAATGTAATTTTTAACGAACTCATTTAAACATAATTTTGGACTGCAAATATGCGGTTTTTAAAGCCAGCAGGAAAGTGGGGATTTCAAAATTGTAGGCGTACCTAAAAACCTTGTCATGTTGAGCTTTTCGAAAAACGTGAACTTTTCGAAACCTCCCTCGACAGGCTCAGGCTGACATATGGTTAAGATTTTTAAAGATGGCCTATTAGTACATCTTCTACAACTTCAACTGCACTGTGAACAGTACACCAAAACTTCTGGGGTCACTTGGTAAATCCAAATAACTAAGTCGATGAATGAAATCCACCCTCAAGAACTTAAAAATATTCTCTACACCGTAACCTAGTTCTATATATGGTCTTTCTGGATCTAATGCATAAGTCCTTAGCTTATTATACTTCTTAAGTTCCTCCTTCTCTAATATTGGATCAAAGATTGGGGGTGGAGGAATCAATTCTTGATTAGATTTTTTCAATCCTCCTACCAATATATTAGCCGTTGCCAAAAGTCTCCATTTCAACTTTTGAATCAATGGTATTCGGTTTAAAAACAATCCTTCAAAATTTTGGCGATACTGCAATGCTACATATTGATCTGTTGCAAATTCCCCAAACCTCAACAGGTTAAAATTGACTGGCGAATAGATGGGCGATTGATTCCCCAATGGCATATTCAACAAAGGATATGGCAATCGTCCATAAATTTGTTCTCCAGTTAAATTAATGTAGCCATTGCCGAGAGGCCCCATTTTAATTCTCTTATTTACATTCAATCTGATCTTATCGTATTCAAAATCACCTAAGCCGCTTTTAAACCCATGCGTGTACCGTATTGTAAAAACAGGCCACCGCTTTGATTCTAAGCCAACGCGGTTATTTCCATTTTGAATAAAAATTTGATCGCGCGCATACCGCGATTCTAAAAATACTTCAGATGCCTGAAAAGTATTAGAGACAGGCGATGCATTCCCCTCGGAGGGACTCGTATAATATTGAAAATTATAGATTGGATCAAAGTCATATTGGCGTAACGCTACGCGCTGCGTAAAGCCCTTGAACAACTCTCTTTCAAAGGTGGCTCGGTACTCATGATAATAAAAACTTTTGTTGTATTGTCCCCATCTGCTCGCATACAGAAACAAGGGGAACTCGGTAACCAAATCTTCATCTAACCCCAGGCGATTGAGGTCATACCTAGCTCGCAGGGTGAATGTAGTCCACCTCTTTCGATCCATTATTTTAGTTACGAAGGCTTGATACTTGAATTGTTGATCATGAAAGCCATAGGCTAACCGCGCCCCCAACACCCACTTGCGGCTAAATTTTATATTAGTTCTAAATCCTGCCTGCAACCGAACTCCCTCATGGTTGTTCCAAGCGATGGCCGCCAAATAAGGCCCCCAATCTAATTTACCTGAAGTATAGTATCCATTGATCACTAGCTTTATTACATCAACATAAGACCTAACAATGGGGATGTTTTTAATAGTATCGATCATGTGATACACGTTCTGCTCTGTCTTAGTAAGAGGATCATGACGGAGTGTATCCCACACTTTATCTTCCTCTTCTATGTTTGCATCTTCTGCTTTCTCGATGGCCGCATCAAAGAAGGAAGTTGGCTTGGGTTTATTGATTACAAAATTCTTATTGCTTACATAAAATTTTGCTAACAAACCCGCAGAATTGCTGGTCAATTCACCCACATCAATCAATACACGGCTTTTAGAAGGGAGCCAAGCACCACCTTCTACTTTTTCATACTCATGCTGAATTTTTATTTTCTCAATAAAGTTGATATTAGCTGTGCTGCCCATGGTAGCATCAATCTGCTTGATGGCATACTCATCTTTGGTAATCCACATGGTGCCTGTGAATGCGAGTGATTGCTCGCTTTTTGGAAAAAAATCTAAGCGATAACAAAAATGATTATCGAGCATGGCACTATCTAAGAGTTCATAATCGTAGTACGCTCGCCATCCATCTGCAATGGGCGATACAAATGCCTTCTGCCCAAAGTTTAACCAGTTAGAATAAAAATTGTAGTCCTGCATGGATGGGCCTATCACCTGAGAGAGTAGATCGCTATACCCATCACCCATTACGCCATTCACTTTATTTTTTTGTATGAATTCCTTCTTCATACTCGGATTATCGCGGTAATAGATTTTTGAAACACTTTCAGAAATAAAAAGAGGCAAAATCGGTTTTCCGTCTTCGCCCGCAATGCGATCCAAGCTATCTAGCACTTGGGCTATCTTTCTCATCACCTTTTTCTCGCGTAGCTTGGCAGAAATGTTATCGGCATCTATTTCCATTTTGGAATAGGTTTCGTGCTCATAGGCTGCCAGTTTCTTTTTATCATTTACATTCTTGTTGTCAATGATTTTGCGCATGATGGGGAAAGCCGGATTTTCACCTGATTTAATCACCACCTCTTGTAGCTTGGTTACATCCTCTTCTAATTGGATGTTGATAACCTGCTGGACACCCTTTTTTATTTTTTTTGCTTTGGCCTTATAACCAATGTAAGTAGCTACAATAGAATCACTTGGGATGAGTGCAAGTGCTTTGATACGGAACTTGCCATCAAAATCGGTGGTCATGCCGATGGAGGTACCTTTGAAAACAACGTTCACAAATGGAATTGGATCGCCTGAACCAGCATCTGTAACCTTTCCTGTTATAATTGATTCTTGTGCCCTTAACAAGCCAAAGAACGAAACCAGGGCAAACAATGAGAGAGAGAGCTTTCTTATCACGATATAACCTTCTAAACTAAAATGAAACCGCAAAAGTAATTAAATATTATATACGAAAATGCCCGTTGTAACGGATCAGTTTATCTTTTTGTTACGACTTGCACTTTTACGCAGTAAGTTGACAGAAATCCAAATCTTGAAGTCTATACGCCTAGTGGCTGCCTATCGCCCAAATGCTTGGGTGCTGTTTTGAGAACATATAGATCTAAAACAGCTTTGGAACGGGCAAACCACTCGCGCACATTTAATTTAGCCGTCATAGATGGAGAAGCTACTGAAGGCCATAATGCCACTGCATCAATGTCATAATACCGACTAATGAACAGTGCCCGGTAGCAATGAAAAGGTTGAGTGACAATAACAATTTTATTTTGCCCGAATATCTCTTTGCTGCGTACGATAGAATCCAATGTGCGCAAACCAGCGAAGTCGAGGGTTATGGCAGTTTCAGGAACACCCGCTTTAACCAATGCCTTTTTCATTTCCTCTGGCTCGTTATAATATCTTGTTCGGTTGTCGCCACTCAATAAGAAGTGAACTACTTTGCCTTCTTTATACAACGAGGCAGCAGAGAGAATACGATCTTCAAAAAATGGATTGGGCGAACCGTTTGTAAGTTTGTTGCTGGTGCCAAGTACCAATGCCACGCTGCTATCTGGCAAGTCTTTGAAGCCTTTCAATATCTTGTCTTCAGTGCTTGATACAACCCAGATATTAGTGAGCAGAACAAAAACAGATGTGATCAGTAAAACAAATACGACAACTTTCACGCTCTTGCGCACGAGATTCCTCATCAATAGATTTTAATTAAAGCCGTGCAAAGCTAATCAATCGAGCGAAGAAATTCTGCTTCGATTAAATGAGAGGCGCGTACCGTTTTCCGCAGCCATTGAAGGCGAATGGTTTGCTTTTGATCATCATTCAGTTGCCAAGCGTTGAGTTTTCTCACTTTTGATAGGAGAATATTTAAACAAATAGCTGCGCTCACGGAAATATTAAAACTTTCGGTAAAACCGAACATGGGGATGTTTACTTTTTGATCGGCATGGGTTAAAGCATACTCAGAGATGCCTTCCAGTTCGTTGCCCATGACCAGGGCAATTTTTTTATCTATGGGAACATCATTGATGGAAATTCCATCAGGCGAGGGATCGGTGACTAAGATTTGGTAGCCGTTGGCTTTTAAATTTTGATAGCAACGCTCGGTGTTATTTACGTTCTTCTCTTTGTACTTGATCAGGTCAAGCCATTTGTTTGAACCCTTTAATACCTTTTTGTTAACGGAATAGTGGCTTTGCCTCTCGATGAAATGAATGTCTTGGATGCCCAAACACTCGCAGGTGCGCACTGCGGCACTGGAGTTTTGAGATTGGAAGATATCTTCTAACACCAAGGTGACATGGCGGGTGCGTTGTGATAAAACGCGCTCCATGGTCTCCTGTCGCTTTTCAGAAACGAATTGGAGGAGGTGGTTGATGATCAATTGATTTTTTTCTGCTTCGCTCATAATGAAGATTCAAAAATGCAGAATGTTTGACAGAAAGGCACGAAGATACTATAATAATACGCCATTGATTGAGCGCATCTATTGCGTGCCGAAGAAATACTTGCTCCGATTGAATTCATCTGCGGCACGCTTTTAATCCTCTTATTTAAAACCACGGGTTGAAACCCGTGGCTACTAACATGGAGCCCACGCTGGGGTTCGTATTGAAATTCAAACTTCCAGTTAGGTCAAACCAATTGCCGTCACAAATCCGAATACATTAGAAAGATTTTAGATACAAGGAATAGTGAGCGGCAGAGCCGCCCAACATTTGTAGAAACAAAAATTATCTTGGTAAAACGAAGGTGCAGCGCACCGAAACATTAAGTATTGGTAAAAAAAAATGTTCATTCGTTTTTTGAAGAGATCAAAATGTTTCGGTGCGCTGCACCTTATGGCCATTTTATAAGACTACCTACAAATATTTAGGCGGCTCTGCCGCTGGTACAATCAAAAATCATTGCGGACGCGAATTATAATACAACTGAAATCATTTGAATGATTACTTTTGAGGTAGTGATGAGCTATGCGCTGGCATCGGCAAGGGGATAGAAGCGGAAAGCCCACAGCGAGGAACGAGCGAGGACTTGTAGCGGACAGCCCGGTGCTCCGCCTAGGCGGACGCCTCGCGGGGCAGGCCGCCCTTCTTCGCTGAAGCTACGAAGGGCAAGCCATAAAAAATTTGTATGAACTATTTTTTGAACTAGATATAAATGCAGTACGTTTTTCCTCCTGATTTTATTTTTGGCACGAGCACGGCCGCTGCGCAAATAGAGACTGCGTTTGAGCACGATTGGCAAGGCGTGAAGTCAAAGGATGGGTATGTGATGGATCGCACCACGGATCATGAATTGCGATGGAAGGAGGATGCGGAGTTGATTGCTTCGCTGGCTCCGCACTACCGCATGGGGATGATGTGGAGCAAGTTACAACGCAAACCGATGGGCGACTTCGATGTGGAGACAGTGAACTACTACATTACTTTTTTAGAAGAGCTGCAACAGCGTGGCGTGAAGATCATGATGGTGCTGCACCATTTTACCAATCCGATTTGGTTTGCGAAAATGGGTGGCTGGGAAAAGGAGACGAATATTATTTATTGGGTGGACTTTGCGAAAAAAGTGGTGGATCAGTTTGGTGAATATGTGAGTCATTGGAATACATTTAACGAGCCGAATGTGTATGCGAGTTTTGGATGGATAACGGGTGCGTTTCCTCCATTCAAAAATAATCCTGTGCAGGCGGCCATTGTGGTGAAGAACATGGGCAAGGCGCATGATATTGTTTACGATTATATCAAAGAAAAATTTCCGCATCAACCAGTAGGTGTTTCGAACAATACTACCATTTTCTCTTCGGAGAATACGTTGGGCTGGTTCACGTCTCGACTGAGCGATTGGTGGTTTATGGAGTGGGTGCCCGATCATTTTAAGAAAGTGGATTTTTTTGGGATGAGTTACTACGCGCGCATTCCGCACGACCCGATGCCGATCACGTATGTGGAAACGCCTGACAAAATGAAAAAGCTGGGCGTAGTGCATGACGATTTGTGGGAGTATCATCCTGAGGGGATGCGCACGTGCATCGACCGATTCTGGAAGAAATATCAGAAGCCTATCATCATCACTGAAAATGGAATTTGCCAACAGACGGATGAACTGCGCCAGCAGTCTATTATTGACTACGCGAAAATTTTACATCAGGCTTTGCAAGAGGGTGTTGACATCAGAGGTTATTTTCATTGGAGCACATGGGACAATTTTGAGTGGCACCTAGGCCCGACAAAAAGATTTGGTTTGTATGAGTGCGATTTAGAAACGAAAGAGAGAAGGGCAAGGCCGAGTGCAGATATTTTTAGGAAGCTGGCGCATTTTAAGATGTTTGAGGTTTTTGAGGAGGAGTTTGAGATGATGGGGTAGGGTGATATACAGGGACGCAAGATCTTGCGTCCCCACAAATCTTGCGTCCTTAGGTAATGTACTGAAAAATGGTTGGTGACTTTTATCAAACTAATTCTTACTATTCGCTCGTCAATCTGAAGAGAACCAAGCTCTGCTGGAGAGCAACTTGCATGCAATAGGATTGATGCTTATACGAAAAAAGAGGGCTGGTCATTTAAATGGTCAGCCCTACTTTTTTTGGTAAGCCTTATGGCAAAAAAACTCATCTGTTGTTGGATAGGAATACGTACCACTTGATGAAGTTGATTCGATGGCTCAAGGTAAGTCCCCTGTGTACGTCCAAATGATTTTTCAAGTGGCTGAAAAATCCTTCGATGCCGTTGGTTGTATTCGGTATTTTGGGGTTCCCTATGTAATGAAACATGTTAGGTAAAGCACGTTTAATAGTGAGGTAAGATCTTCTTAGTAATTTGTGGGTATACCAATAGCGCTCCGTTTGGGCATTGTATGTTTTCTCTTGTAGGTAGCCTTTATGTCTCGTGTGCCACCCAACCAATTCACGTGTCCAATGCAAGCGATCGTTTTCTGTTTTGATGCGAAGGAGTTGAAGTACCAATCTTCTTAGTTCTATCCCGGCTATCTGTTTGGGGTAACGTGTAAGCCATATCAAGCACATTCGCTGAATGTGGAGCAGGCACCTTTGAAGCTTGACATCGGGAAGTGACTTTTGTATGGCCTTTAAGATGCTCTTGTGTCCATCGGTTGTGATGCTCTCAATCTGCACTCCAGGCCGAACAAGATTACTAATATCTTCTCGTATTTCCCCATAATGCTCACCTGTGGAAAAGCGGATCAACTGGGTGTAACCATCTTCATCGTCTTGATAACATACGGCACAGAAGCGTTTGAAATAAGTTGCATCAATGCGCAGATGGACATTCTCACGCTTAAGGATTTTTACTGTAGGATATTTTTCAAGATAGGCATAGAACACACGTTGCAGGGTATCAACGGATAAGCCGCTATCGCGACTCAAGGTCTTGAATGTTTGTCTTTCTAAAACCCATTTCTTGAACCATACATAACGGTTTGCCAACCGCTGCCCAGGATCATTGCGGGTAAAAAAAACACCACAATCATTGCACTTGAAACGTTGTCGGCCAAGGCGTTTACCCCAACCAATTACAGCCAAACTCCCGCAGGCCCAACAACGCTTTTTTTATAGCATCCATAAAATGAAAAAAGTTTAGTGAAACACGTTTCACTAAACTCTAAAATTCTTCTCATAACAAATTGAATATCAGTAAATACTATCAACAGCTACCAACCATTTTTCAGTAATTTGCCCGTCCTTACATCATCATCTTAGTCCTTCAACACCCGCATCTCTACCCTTCTATTCAATGCGCGAGCTTCTTCTGTTCTATCGGTAGATAATGGTTGCGAACCTCCAAAGGCTTTTGTTTTGACGCGATCTTTTCCGATGCCTTTTGAAACCAAATATTTTTTCACCGCCTCTACACGGTTTTGCGATAGCTCAAGATTTTTCTCGGCATTGCCAACGTTATCGGTGTGGCCTTCTAGTTGAATGACTATTTTGGAATTATCTTTCATCATGGCTACTACTTCATCTAAACTTAAATATGATTTTGGATTGATGACGGCACGCCCCATTTCAAAAATCAAATGCTCTAAGCGAATAGCTCTGCCTTTGGAAGTAAGCTGAATAGTGCGAATGATTTTGCTGTTGATGGATTCTTTAGGATCAACAATGACCGTGCGTGGAATGTATCCCTCTGCCTCAGCCGTAATTTGATATTTGGACGAACCGAAAATAGGAAACGAAAAAGTGCTGTCGCTAATCCTACCAGAGATGCCACCTGTGGGGTAGCTTTTGTATCTCAATTGGGCTTTGACGCCTTTGCTATTGAGGGCATCTACTACTTTGCCTTCTACCACCATGTCTTGCGAGAAGGCTTGTGAACCACCAACAACCAGACAGAAAATAAGAATAAGTTTATTCATGGGGCAAAAGTAAGGGATTGTGGGGATGTTAAAAAGGCGGTTGAGCGAGTGACTGGCTTGGTCATCTGCATATTGCCCAGACTATTTAAGACCTGCATCTTTCAAAATTGAATGCAAAGTTCCTGTGGGAATATCTTTACTATGAATAGGGACGATTGCATTTTTATATCCCGACTTTCTATAAATGGCATGACTACCCGATTGACGAACAAAAACAAATCCTTCGTTTTGCAAAAGTTTGATAAGCTCTTTAGGCTTCATCTAAAAGCTGAGTAGTTAATCGAGCTATCTCTTCTTCCATAATTGTATCTAAGTACAATTGAACTGCATCTTTCAAATTTTCGAAAGCAATGTGTGGCGTTTTACCATGCGTGTGACACCCCGATAATTCTGGACACCAAGCATGATACTCTACGCCATCTTTCTCAATTTTAAAAGTAAAAGGGAGTTGGTTTGATAAATCCATAATCAAAAATAACAATTTTATCTATAAACTATAAATCCAACTCCACCGTTTCCCCTGCTGTATAACCCTTGTCGTCCTCTTCCTTCTTATTCTTTACTTCTTTTTTTTCTTCGAAGAGGTCGGCTTGCTTTGCTTCTTTGGTTGAGTTTTTTGCTTTAGGGGGCTTGCCGTTGACGAGCGGCCCTTCTTGACTGGCTTGAGCTTCACCGAAGAGGGCTGTTTGGCCATCTTCTTCAACAATGGCTTTTGGTTCGTCTTCCTCAGAGGTTTCAGTGGGGGATTCTTCGTCACTAATTTTTTTTTTCCCCGATTGCTATCGGGGTCTTCATCTTCCGCATCGTCTGCGCCTGAATCTTCAGGTTCTTCCTGCGGCTTCACTTTCGTGACTTTATATTGAGAGAGTCGGTTGCCCAAGGCTTTCCATCCTTTCACATCTACAATCTCTTCTAAGTTGACCACTTCACTCTCTTTGTCTTTGCCCTTGCCTTTCACTATCTCTATTTCCACTTCGGGTGTCTCGGCTGTGGTGACATATTCTAAGCGCGAGCCAATACCTTCGCTGATAAAACCAAATTCTTTGTCGAGCGAGTTTGTTTCAATCAAGAAACGTTTTACAAAATGCTGCTTGCTTTCGCCATCCCAATAAATAGCGGAGATCACTTTCTTGGGATTGAATTTTTCAACCAGAATGGTTTTCTCAGGGTCGTAGCGGTTGGCTACATCAAAATTGGTGATCTTGTAATTACCACTGACAGTAATCGCAATGATCTGATCGTCTCCGTCAAACTTGTTCACGTACTTGCCGCGTACATCTTTATTTAAACGGCCAGACGCTTGATCGAACCAAAGTTTTAATCCACTTAATGTTGACCCTCTCGATTCTTTGAAATCAACTTTGCGGACAGGGTACTTGGTGATGGTGTTACCCCTCGCTCCTCTCCCTTTCACTTCCAATTCAGAAAAATCAAAATCAAAAATCTTTTTGCGTGCGGTACTGGCTTGGCTCAATTTTACTTCCACGATTTCCGCTTCGCCATTTGGGTTAGCACTGAGGTAGTGTACTTTGCTATTCGGGTTTCCTAAATCAAGATTGTATTCTTTATCCCTAGTGATAGCAGGCATCGCAAAGCGTTTCGCATACGTAACCCCACCCTTTCCATCGCTGTAGATCAAATTGTAAATCATCCTTTCATCGCCCTTGCGCCAGATGCCCACATGCAAAATATCTTTGCCCATGAACACTTTTTCGTTGATGCGACTTACTTTCGCCTTTCCATCTCTACGAATGACAATCACATCATCTAATTCCGAACAATCAGCAATGAATTCATCTTTCTTCAAGCTCCAACCAATGAAACCATCTTCACGGTTGACATACAACTTTTGATTATTAGCAATAACTTCCGTAGCAGCAACTGAAGTGAAACTCTTGATCTCCGTCTTGCGCTCGCGGCCTTTGCCATATTTATCCAACAGGTTTTGATAATACGAAATAGCGAAATCGGTGAGGTTCTTTAGGTGATGAAGTGTTTCTTTCAATTCCTTTTCCAAATCACGCATCAACTCGTCTGCCTTGAATGAATCGAATTTAGAAATGCGCTTGATACGGATTTCCAGCAAACGCAATATATCATCGCGAGTGATCTCGCGATAGAATTGCTTCTTGAACGGGCTTAACCCTTTATCAACAACTTTAATTACTTCCTCAAAAGTTTCTATTTCCTCAATGCTGCGGTAAATTCTTTTCTCAATGAAAATCTTTTCGAGTGAGGAGAACAAGATTTTCTCCATCAACTCCCCTTTCCTGATTTCTAATTCTTGCTTGAGCAACTTGACGGTTTGCTCGGTGTTGTATTTCAATATATCGTTCACCTTCATGAACTGTGGCTTATCAGCCACAATCACACATGCATTGGGCGAAATGGAAACTTCACAATCGGTAAATGCGTACAAGGCATCAATGGCCACCTCTGGTGAAATACCTGCTTGTAGACTTACGGCTATTTCTACATCTTTGGCTGTATTGTCTACAACTTGTTTTACTTTGATCTTCCCTTTTTCGCTCGCCTTTACAATTGATTCCATCAGTGAAGCAGTGGTAGTGCCAAATGGGATCTCTTTAATGAGCAACGTCTTCTTATCTTCTATCTCAATCTTAGCGCGTACCTTAATCTTGCCACCTCGTATGCCCTGGTCATACTCTGTAAAATCGCCAATGCCACCTGTAGGGAAGTCAGGAAATATTTTTGGGCTCTTTCCTTTCAACACATCAATGGACGCCTTGATCAATTCACAAAAATTGTGAGGAAGGATTTTAGTGGAAAGACCTACGGCAATACCTTCCACCCCTTGCGCCAATAGCAATGGAAATTTTACAGGAAGAGTAACGGGTTCTTTCTTTCTTCCGTCATACGACAATTGCCACTCGGTAGTCTGCGGATTGTACACCACCTCCAACGCAAATTTTGATAAACGTGCTTCAATATATCGAGGGGCAGCGGACGGATCACCTGTGCGCACGTCACCCCAGTTTCCTTGGATATCAAATAGTAATTCTTTTTGGCCGAGGTTAACGATCGCTTCGCCAATGGCAGCATCGCCATGCGGATGATATTGCATGGTACTACCAATTACATTCGCCACTTTATTAAAGCGGCCATCGTCCATTTCTTTGATGGCGTGAGAAATCCTGCGCTGTACGGGCTTCAATCCATCTTCAATGCGCGGCACGGCTCGTTCTAGGATTACGTAGGAAGCATAATCCAAAAACCAATTCTCATACATGCCATCAATAGCGATGGAGTGTACGTTGCCGTCTTTATCTGTTGTTTCGTTGGGTATCTGCTTTTTAGCCATTCTTCAGTTCAATTTATATCTCTCGTTACTTCTTCAATAAGAAATAAATTCTATAATTCCGCTTATAAGAGCTACCATCGGACCTATCATACCGATGACAATTATAGGACTTATCCTTTCGTTTATTTTTTCTGCTATGTTTTTGTATTGTTTGAATGTCATTAAAATTTTATTAATAACCCATCCGGTTCCAAGTGAAAGAAACATTATCACCATTGCGCTCCCAAGAAATGTTCCAAAGTCTTTCGATCCGCTAAAATCAGTAAAGCCAAATAGGCCACCGAAAATAAATATCATCATGAGCCCACCCTTATCGAAAGACTTCAGTTTCATAATCTATTATTCTTCTATTGCAGCCACTTCCTCCTTCGCCTCCACCTTATCCAACTCTATCCTCAAATTCTCAATAATAAAATCTTGACGGTCAGGGGTGTTCTTGCCCATGTAAAACTCCAGCAACTTAGCGAGGTGGCTTTCTTTATTGAGTAGCACTGGTTGCAAGCGAATATCTTCACCAATAAATTTTCCGAATTCATCGGGCGAAATTTCTCCCAAACCTTTAAAGCGGGTGATCTCTGGCTTACTTCCTAATTTATCGACAGCATTCTGCTTCTCTTCTTCGCTATAGCAATAGATGGTCTCTTTTTTATTGCGCACACGGAAGAGTGGAGTCTCCAACACATACACGTGATTCGCCTTCACCAGATCAGGAAAAAATTGCAAAAAGAAAGTCATCAACAACAAGCGGATGTGCATCCCGTCCACATCAGCATCGGTAGCAATGATCACTTTGTTGTAGCGCAATCCATCCAAGCCATCTTCGATATTCAATGCATGTTGCAGAAGATTAAATTCTTCGTTTTCGTAAACAACCTTCTTGGTAAGAGCATAGCAATTCAATGGCTTACCGCGCAAACTAAATACTGCTTGCGTTTCTACGTTGCGTGATTTAGTAATCGACCCACTGGCAGAATCTCCTTCTGTAATAAACACCACCGACTCCATTCCCTTCTCCCCTTTCTCATCATCAAAATGAAAACGACAGTCGCGTAATTTTTTATTGTGAAGGTTTGCTTTCTTGGCACGTTCGTTCGCCAATTTTTTTATACCCGCAATCTCTTTGCGCTCGCGCTCCGATTGCAAAATTCGTTTCTGCAAAGCATCAGCCGCGATTGGATTTTTGTGTAAATAGATTTCCAATTCCTTCGCCACATAATCTCCCACAAAGTTCTTCACACTCGCTCCACCTTCTGGCGACATGTTGATAGAACCCAATTTTGTTTTTGTCTGCGATTCAAACACAGGCTCTTGCACACGCACGGCAATAGCCCCGACAATACTTGCCCGTATATCGGCTGCATCAAAATCTTTTTTAAAGAAATCACGCGTGCCCCGCACAATCCCTTCGCGGAAAGCCGCTAAGTGCGTTCCCCCTTGTGTGGTGTTCTGCCCATTTACAAAAGAATAATATTCTTCTCCGTATTGATTTCCGTGCGTGAGCGCAAACTCAATATCATCTCCCTTGCAGTGGATGATCGGATAACGCATTTCTTCTGGGTCGGCCTTTTGTTTTAATAAATCTAAAAGTCCATCTTTCGAATAAAACTTGCGGCCATTATAATTAATAGTCAGCCCTGCATTCAAGAAAGCATAGTTCCACATCAAGTCATCCAAATATTCTGGTATGAAATGATAATTCTTGAACATGGTGTTATCTGGCTCAAACTCAACCAGCGTACCATTTTTATCATCAGCCTTTGATTGTTTGGGGTCGTTGGTGAGGACACCTTTTTTAAATTCCGCCAGTTTTGTTGCACCATCACGGAAAGCCTGCACTTTAAAATAATTGGAGAGGGCATTCACCGCTTTGCTACCCACGCCATTCAACCCTACGGATTTTTGAAAAGCACCAGAGTCATACTTCGCGCCTGTATTAATTTTTGAAACTACATCCACTACCTTACCAAGAGGAATACCGCGACCGTAATCACGCACCACTACTTTCTGATCGGTGATCTTCACATCAATGATTTTGCCGTAGCCCATCATGTGCTCGTCTATACAGTTGTCGATCACCTCTTTCACCAACACATAAATGCCATCGTCTTTGGCCGAGCCATCGCCCAACTTGCCAATGTACATACCTGGCCGCAGCCTGATGTGTTCCCGCCAATCGAGTGATTTGATGCTCGCTTCGTTGTATTCAATTTCCTTCGCCATGATACTTACTTAAAAATGTTAACCTCGCAAATATGAAAAAATTCTGGTTGTCAGGGCAGTAAAAAAATTCTGCGACCCGCTAAAAAAATAAATTTTAATGAGATGTCAAGAGAATGGCCACTTCCATCACCTACAAAAAAATATCAAACAACACGGTGTAATCAACTGATCGTCAATCCGTAAAAAGAATCAGATCAAATGGACTGTTTAAAAAAATATTTCCGCGAAAGCGAGTAAACAGGCCAGCCCAGCGACCAAACCACAATCAGCCCCAAGCTGCCGTAGATGATAATGCCAATGCTATCATAGTCAAATTTTTCGGTGCTGTTGTAGAGGCTGATGAAGCTGATACCCACAATAAAAAAAATGTTGAGCGTGATCACCAACCCATAAAACCACGATTTAAAATCCATGTCCTCGGCAGGGAAAAGTCGCGTGACCACAAAAACCAACATATTAATAAGAGCTACCGTGGCCACAAAGGCGTAAAACAGCCCATCGCGCGAAATGATCAAAGGCGTTTCCGATTCTTGCAGCGTAATCTTCTCTGGCAGAGACGCATACTGATAAATAAACACGCCCAAAAAAACAATCAGCGAAAGAAACCAAACCCCTTTGAATATTTTTAGCACCATGTAGTTAACTTTGACCTGCAAATTAAACTTAAATACCTTGAACCTCCACCCTTTCAGCCCACAACAACTTTTTAATTTTTGTATGGCGGCCTGCCAAGCGAGGCGCAAGGCATCGGGCTGTCGGCAGTCGCCAATCCACGCACTTTCCATTTCGGGCTCCAACAATGCCTCCATCCCTGGCCGAGTGCACTCGTTGCAAAATAGTTTTGCGCTTCACTCTTCGTCCTTCGTTCTAATTCTCTTTATCCTCACATCTTGCGGCAAGCCGTTGCCCACTTTTGAAAACCTCGACATTGCTAAGTGGAAAGAAGACAAAGCCGCCTGCGGAAAAGTACGGTTGGAAACAATGGAAGAACTAATGCGACAAAAAGACAAGCTCAAAGGCCTCTCACAAGATGATATTGTTGAGCTGCTAGGCCGCCCCGATCAAAACGAATTATACAAACGCAACCAAAAATTCTTTTACTACTATCTCACACCTGGCAAAGCCTGTGGTGGCGGTTCAACTGCCCATCGACTTTCGCTGAGATTTAATGCAATGGGTTTTGCGAAGGAGGTTTTGGTGGAGTAGTTGTCAATTTTTATCTGCAATTTTTTAGCAAAATAATTTTTGAAAGAAATTTAAAGGCTATTTTCAGGGAGCCTAAGAACATTCAACTGACTGAAAGCTTAAATATAAAGAGCCACATTACTGTGACTCTTTTATCGCAACGGCAAATTGAATTAACCTCTATCAAATCGATTGTTAATATCGACTGCCAATGGTTGTTTTAGGCATAGACGCCTCGATAATATCAAAATCGGATTGCGTTAGTTTCACATTTAATGCTCCTAAGTTCTCTTCCAATCTGTGAATTTTCCTTGTACCCGGTATAGCAGTGATTTCATCATTTTGACTCAATATCCAAGCTAATGCAATCTGTGCTTTGGTTACGCCTTTGTCCTTTGCCAATTGGTCTATCACTTCTACAAATTGCAGATTTTCTTTAATTGCTTCATCTGTAAACCTAGGATTGCTTAATCTAAAATCACCTGCCTCCATGTCAGCACGACTTTTAATCACGCCAGTTAAAAACCCTCTGCCCAAAGGACTATAGGAAACAAAGGTGATGCCGAGCTCTTTGCAAACATCAAAAAGTTCTTGCTCGGGCTCGCGACTCCATAAGGAATATTCAGTTTGAAGTGCTGAGATTGGATGAATTTTGTGTGCTCGTCTTATTGTATTCGCATCTACCTCAGATAAACCAATATATTTTACTTTTCCTTGCTTCACCAATTCAGCCATTGTACCAACTATCACTTCAATCTCTACTTTGGGATCTTGGCGATGCATATAATATAAATCAATAGACTCTGTTCCTAAATTCAACAGACTCTGTTCACAAGCCTTCTTAATGTATTCCGGTTGCCCATTGAGTCCGAGCCATTCTCCATTTGGCCCTCTCATTACTGCAAATTTTGTAGCTAAAATAACTTCATTCCATCTACCTTTAAACGCTTTTCCAACTAGCTTCTCATTCGCTCCACTAGCATACATATCGGCAGTGTCAAAAAAGTTAACCCCTAAATCGATGGCTTTGTGTAAAGTATTTATAGATTCTGCATCATTAAAAGAACCATAAAACTCTGACATCCCCATACAGCCAAGACCAATTCTATTCACATTTAATGTGCTGTTTCCTACTATTGTTGAATGCTTCATTTTTATCAATTACTTGGTTCGAACTACAAAGATGATTCTTAAATATGAACACCTCCAGCAACTTCTATGCGTTGTGCATTTACCCATTTAGCATCATCACTACATAAAAATGCCACCACACTCCCGATGTCATCTGGCAAACCAACTCTGCCCAGTGCCGTGCTGCTAGCTATCATATCATTAATTTCCTTATTGTCTCTTACTGCACCGCCACCAAAATCTGTAGCAATAGCACCAGGTGCTACGGTATTTACTCGTATTTTTCTACTACCAAATTCCTGAGCCTGATACCTTGTTAAACTTTCTATTGATGCTTTCATAATAGCATAAGGAGCGTAGTTTGGATAACTAAACCTTGCCAAACCAGAAGAAATATTGACAATGCTTCCACCTTCACTAATGATGGGCAAGAGTTTTTGAGTTATAAAATAAGGAGCTTTTAAATGAACGTTAACCATTGAGTCAAAAACTTCCTCTGATGTTTCTGCTATGCTTGTATAAGAACCAATACCAGCATTGTTTATTAAAGCAGCAATAGTCTCTGTTTTAAAATCGTTCTTTAAAGAAGATTTTACACTTTGTATAAAAGCATCGAAATTTTTTGAATTCGACACATCTAATTGTATGGCTTTTGCTCTTTTACCCATTGCCGTTATCTCATCAATTACCTTATTGGCTTCACTTATACTGTTATTGTAGGTAAAGATTATATCAAAACCCTTTATTGCCAATTGTTTTACACTGTCCCTGCCTAACCCACGGCTACCGCCTGTCACTAACGCTACCTTACTTGTTGTTATAGTTGTCATTTTATTTGTTTTTAATTTAGGACACAAAGGTCAATCAATTAGTAAATACGTTGCTTGTAAATAGCAATCAACTATTTATAAAATTCAATCAATTACGGTATTTCAGTGGGGAGAGCGAAGTATGCTTTTTGAAAAAATTAGAAAAATGAGCTACTTCATCAAATCCTAAGGCGTAAGCTATTTTAGATACATTCCATTGTGTTTGTTTCAATAATATCTTTGCTTCTTCGGCTATTCTACCATTAATAATTTCTGTAGTGTTTCTGCCTGTGGTCTCTTTCAGTACTTTATTTAGATGGTTAATATGTATGCCTAATGTTTTCGCAAAGTCAAGTGGTGCTTTTAGTTGTATTACTTGTGAATCACTTTCAATCGGAAACTGTCTTTCTAACAATTCTATAAACAATGATGAAATTCTACTTGCCGCATTGGTAGTTACGGTATTGCTTTTCATTGGCTTTAACTTCTGTCCAGAATGTATCAATTCCAAAACATAGTTGCGCAGCAAATCATATTTAAATGCGTAGTCAGAAGATAATTCCGCATCCATTTTCTTAAATATTTTCTCTATTTCAAGATATTGTTCTTCATTTAGTTGATAGACAAAATCACTATTGTGTTGATAGATTGGCAAATCATCAATGATTAAACCTGTTTTGGATTTGGATAAAAAATCCTTGGTAAATACACAAAAAAATCCTGATTGTTTCTTGTGCTGTGGCGTGTATCGATAAGGAATTTTGGGTGTAGCAAACAATATTCCTTGTTTTTCTATCATCACAGTCTTATCTGCATACTCTACCAGATTTTTACCTTTAATCAAGCTGATTTTATAATACAATCTTCGATTGTAAGTCATCGCAGACTTTTTACTGCCATTAAAATAAAACTTAACGATATCAAATACATTAAAATGCCCCAAGTCATTGGAGCTTTTACTTTCCAAAAAATAATCAAGCTTAAATTCACTATCACCAAATATATCTTTGTAAAATTGGCTTATACTTAGGTTTTCCATTTTTGCAAAATTCAAATAATCACAAAAGTATTATTTTTTATTAAGCACATAAAGTGCTAATCTAAATTTCAACAAATTATTAAATGGAAAGAAAAGACAGTCGAAAAAAAACACATACTGCTCACACAGCGGTTTGGTGCAATTGGGGGATTGGCTTACCAAATCTCCAACTTAAGCCAGGCCATGAGACGTTGCCTACCATTTAAAGCAACACAGCCAATTTTGAAACATAACTGATTCCATTAAAACTATACAATAAACCCCATTTTGTATAATTTGACAACATTGTAACAAAACGACTTTTGCATAATAATTTAAAAACAATAAAAAATGCTAAAGACGATGACAATTCTCGGACTACTTACAATGTTTAAGTTTGGACAAATTAATGGACAACCGGTTAATGCTCACAAAACAGTCCTAATTACAGGTGCAGCAAGTGGCATCGGAAAAGCAACAGCTATGGCATTTGTTAAAAAAGGATATACGACTTATGCAACCGATAAAGACACTACAGATATGCAAGAACTTGAAAAGTTAGGTTGCAAAATACGGCAGATTGATGTTACTATTGAAAGCAGTGCGGTTGATGGAGTTAAATCAATTGAAAATGAATCAGGAAGAATAGATATTTTGGTAAACAATGCAGGTTACGGCCAAAATGGGGTAATAGAAGAACTATCAATAGATAAAATTAGAAAGCAGTTTGAAGTGAATGTATTTGGTCTATTAAGAATGACACAATTAGTCCTTCCAAATATGAGAGAGAGAAAATCAGGGAGAATTATTAACATCGGTTCGGTTGGTGGCGATTTCACAACGCCAGGGGCAAGTGCATATAATTCCTCAAAATGGGCGTTAGAAAGTTTTAATGATGGGCTGCGTGGTGAACTTAGACAATTTGGAATTGAGGTAGTATTAATAAAGCCAGGTGGTGTTTATACTAACTTTATGAATACAGCGAATAAACTATACCCTGAACAATCGACAGATAGTGCCTATAAAGAATTTAGAGAGAAATTTATAAAACAATCGAACGCAATTTTTGATCCTAGTAAGAAAACTTATGGCATTCTAAAACCAGAGAAAGTTGCAAGCTCAATTGTAAAAGCAGCAGAAAAAAAGAAACCAAAAACACGTTATAAAATTGGTGCTTTAGCAAAGATAACCCCAATAATACATTTTTTGCTTAGTGATATAGCTTTTGATAAATTTATGCTGAGGCAATTTAAGCTTTCAACAAAAAAAGGAAAATCGATATACAACAATAACTAATTTATGAGCGAATTCTTAAAAATAAAGTCAATTAACCAGCTTCACGAATTGCTTGGGTATGAAAAACCCAAACATCCTTTAATTACAATAATTGATTACTCTAAAATAAAACCAAATCCTGACCATTATAATATAAAAATAGTAACTGATTTTTATATTATTAGTCTTAAAAGTCCTTCACCAATTTCGCTGCAATATGGCAGGCAATATTATGACTTTGAAGAAGGAACAATGATGTTTATGTCACCCCACCAAGTTTTTTCAGTAAATGAATTTAATGAGCAGATAAAATACGAAGGCTGGGGCATTTATTTTCATCCTGACCTTATTTTAAATAGTTCTTTAAACAAGAAAATAAAAGATTCTCACTTCTTTTCTTATGCAGTTAATGAAGCACTCCATCTTTCAGAAGATGAAAAAAAGACACTTTCTATAATTGCTGAAAATATTGAAAAAGAGTGTAATGGAAACATAGATAAGTACAGCCAAGACCTTATCATTAATCACATTGAGCAGTTATTAAATTATTCTAAAAGGTTTTATGGACGACAATTTATTACACGAAAAAAATTGAATAATGATTTACTATCAAAATTCGAAAGTTTTGTTAGTTCATACTTCAACTCATCAGATGTGATAGAAAATGGGTTACCAAATGTAGAATATTTTGCAAGTAAATTAAACTTATCACCAAGCTATTTGACGGACCTTTTAAAAAAGGAAACGGGTAAGACAACAAAAGAGTATTTACAAATACAGGTTATTGAAAGTGCAAAAAATAAATTAATAAATTCAGCAGACACAGTAAATGAAATTGCATACTCCTTGGGCTTTGAATATCCGCAATATTTCAATCGACTATTTAAAGAAAAAACAGGTATGACACCTTTGGAATACAGAAACAACTGACGAAAAAAATGCGAACTGGGCGAGATAACATTCAAGCTTTTATTAATTAGTCTACAAGGGAGATATTAATGGAGGTGATAAAAGATTCAAAGCTCGATATCCAATATTGAGCTTTGAATCTTTTTTTATTTATTTAAATTTCGCACTGATGGCTGTCCTGCCAGCAGAATAAATTAGAGCTTGGCTATCATTATTTTCTTTTCTCAATTTTTTAGCAAACGTCATCACGTCACGCTCGATGGAATTGTTGACAAACCCATAAGTAAGTAAGGGGATTCCCTTTACTCCTCCCCACGTTGAATTAGAAACAGAATAAGCATTAAGAGGCTCGGCCAAAATATATACTTCAAGGCCGAAATATTTTCCTACTCTGGCGATGCCCTTAGTGGTGGAAGTAGGCTCATCTGTGAACCTAACCGCTCTCACCTCCTTGCCACCTGTGTATACAATTGCATCAAATGGCTGTTTTGCTTTTTTCAATGCCTTTCTAATGGCTCTTCTCGTAAGTTCGTTTGCCTTATCGGTAATCGTTTCGTTCACAAATCCACGCGTAAGGATGGACGTGAGTTTCAAACTTGATTTTACTTTTACTACCGTTTCAAAATTTCGAACTGGTTGACTGAGAATGTAAACCTCTTTCCCTTGAACGTGATTTACACTAGCCAATCCATCACTAACTTGGGCACTCATTGATGTAATTACTCCTAGAATAATCACCACCATCATGATACATTTTTTCATAGCTATTTTTTTTATTGTTTAAATATTGAAAGGCAAAAGTCATTATTAATGCAGTACGAAATCATTGACTTGTGTTAGGAAATCACAGGACATAGATTGTTCTTAAAGATTTATAAAAGGCACTCCCTCCATCCCTTGTGCCAGTGTAAATAAAACGTAAGTCAAATAAACAACTGAAAAAATCCACACAACTTTAACTGAATAGTTGGTTTTTGAATACTTGTGGATACCGATGGCAAACAATGGGATGATTTGTAAGCTATGAATGCCGAAGAAGTGAGCTACTCTCAAGTCGCCAAACGTTTTACTCCAATTTAAAAACCATAAACCCTCACTGCCATCAGCAGCGCCTACCGTGTGACCCGGCAGGCTGCTGATGTAACCCCCAAATAAACTAAACGTCACAAAATAAATCAGGCCTATTCTAATGCTCAAGATGATTGCGGGCGATAGATCAAATAGCTTTTGTTTACAGAAAATGTAAGTGATATAAGCCGTCCATACTGTTAGTGTAAGTATAAACACACCCATCAGCGAAAAAAGAATAATCCCATAGGTACTGCTGATGTTGAAATGGGAAAGTTCACCCCGTAATGCTTGTGTGGTAATAGCAAATTGCTCAGAGCTCATGACCACTACTGCTACCCACGAATAGGCTCTCACCTTACCTACATCTTTTAGGTAGTGCAGAATAAGAGCCATCGTCCAACTATAAATCCAAATGCTCAACGCAAATTTCATTGGCTTGACCACTGAATTCATTCCCAAAACTATAACGTTGTTAAAGGGATAATAAACCAGCAGAAGAAGAAAAATTAGTAAATGACTGAACCCAAGCCAAAACAAAACTCTGTTTTTACGAACTATCTGTTGTATCATTTTTGTGGTTCTAAAGTTTCGTGGCTAAACAGTTGCCAATAATGCTGTAATCGTAAAAAGCCTCTCATGGTCAGTATCTTTGAACGCTATCATTTTGTTGACGTCCAATTCACAAAAAGCTCTTTTGAATTCACCTTGATTTTTTAAAACAGTTTCCCATTTCAAACCAATTTGGTCGATTTCAGTTAGCCGTCTGTTAATCGTTTCATTATTGCTGGCCATTAACAAATCGTAGACGCAATCATTGCTAATTGCACAACTTACTCCCTTGTTCGAGTTCGTAATTATTTCGCAGGGTGTCT
Source organism: Cyclobacteriaceae bacterium (assembly GCA_043777495.1). GTDB lineage: Bacteria > Bacteroidota > Bacteroidia > Cytophagales > Cyclobacteriaceae > ELB16-189. The sequence continues at coordinate 97,031 of JAYWHU010000117.1, forward strand.
CTATGTTTTTCATGAGTCAATAACTTTCTAAAATTTTATACCTGCCAATATTCCAAAACTAGAACTCACAAAAGTCTTTTTACCAATACCTGTTACTTCCCCAGTTCGAGTGTTATACTCATACTCAGCGCCAATCGTAAACATAGAGTGTCTTTTACCACCCAGAGGGACATCGTAGCCAAGCCCAAACACAAAACCATTGCCAAGGGCAAATTGATGGTTGTAGTCTAATTTTGATACTGTCCTATATTTTTGCGTAAACTGATTAATGAATGAGTAATCGGCCTGCATATAAAGTCCCTTTCTGGCAGTCTTGTCAAACGGGAAATACTTTACCGATACCGCAGCGCCCCAATAGTTGAAAAACATCTCCTGTCCATTATCCCCCTTTGATGGAAAAGCTCCGAGAGATTTGTACTTTATCCCAAAATTTAAATAGTTTATCTTTTTAAACTTGTGGTAAGCAGCTACAGAGGCAAGGAAACCTCCCGATGTCGAGAAGTTTCCTGCATCGTATTTTTCTTTTAGTCCTTCTCCGAAAGAACTGATACCATAGCCAACTCTGAACTCAGCATAGGTGAATGAAACAGGATCATCACTTGCTTGCGCTAATAATAGGGTTTGAACTGATAGAAGTAGTATTGTTATAAATGTAGTTTTCATATTCTTAATTTTTCCCTCCAAAGGTGTAGCCGATACCAATGTTGATGATAAGTGGAGTGTTTGCAAGGCCCACGCTTGGTGCTTTCAGTGTTTCTGTTTTGCCTGTAGTTTTATTCAAGTAAGTAAATTGGTCATCCCTTAAAGTAGTTCCTACGTTTTGCCACCACCTTATACTCGTACTTGTCGTAATCCCCTGAAGAAATTTATTGTCGCTGTTCTTAAATGGAAAGTATCGATAGTATATGCCAATGCCCAGCGTCATTGTTTTAAAGTCCTTGATCTTACTTGATTCTGTTTGATTCTCACCTTTGTAGTATGCCTCCCAACTATGAAGCTTGGGCTCAAGCCGAATATCAAGAAAAGAAGTAATACGATATCCCACGCCAAAACCAGTGGATGAAGGTAAATGCCAAACTACGTTCTGGTCTTTTACATCGCCCGTTGCAGGTGGATCAAGTGAAATGCCATGAGAGTAATCAAAACTCATCCTCTTAGTAAAATAATTCACCTCTATATTAAAGCCATCTAGTACCATTGGCTGAATCATCCCCGCGAGTATGCTGAACTTGTTGCTGTATAAAAATTCTTTCCGTTCAGTAGTCTGCGCAAAACCATTTAGAATACCAGTAGCTACTACCAATACCAATAAAATTATTTTCTTCATTTTATGTCTATCTTTTGTTTAGAAATTCACACCGATTACTAAATTGCCTTGAATGAAATTGTCCTCCTTACCACCACGTGGTCCAATATCACCAACGATATTGCCAATCATGCCAAACTGTGGAATTAGATACAAGCTAGTCTTTGTCTTATTGGTCAATCTAAATTTGTAACCAACATTGCTCTCCCAAAACCAAGTAGGAGTTTCATAATCTTTCCCGTCAAATAAGTTTTTTGTTCCCCAAGCATAACCCATGTTTGATTTAGCTTCAAGGTGCAGCCCTTTCCAAAAATATTGACGATAGCCTAAGACTACCATGTACTCATTGATTTTTTGAACAACGTCATGTTTTACATTTGGTCTGATGTAGGCACCAAATAGTAAATCGCCTTTAGGTGTAATTGCTCGAGTACCAGTTAGTCGTATAATGCCAACTTCTGGTAAGCCAGGTTGAACGAGTTCCGTTTCAAGCCCCCATTTTTTGGGTTCCGTTGAATTAGATTGAGCGAAAGCTTTGCCACCAAATAGCAAAACCACTACGAGGAGAATTTTTTGTGATCTTTTCATTTTTACAGTGTTTTAATTTAACACTGCAAAAGTGCATGGCTCAGAAGGCCAAATTCGTTGATCTGAGTTAGGAAATTACTTATCCGTTATTCTTTTCCTAATACGGCTGAGAGATTCTGGCTGGATGCCCAAATAAGAAGCTATATAATGCTGTGGGATTTTTTCAACTAATTCAGGTCGTTGCTTCAAGAGATTTAGATAACGCTGTTCAGGTTCTTCATTAGTCAACATTTGATTTAGTTTGGATATTGAAATGAAAGCATTCTCTGCCATCACCCTCCCTACTCTATCAAACACAGGGTATTGATCATATAGTTTATAGAGATCTGTTTTTTTGAACTGAACCACTTCGCTAGGTTCAAGAGCTTGCATATTTTCAATCGCTGGCCTACCTAATATAAAACTTGCATAGTCTGTATACCAACTGTCGGCAAAGAAAAATTGAACCGTATTTTCAACAGCCTCAACATTATAGAAAGCCCTCATGCAGCCACTATTGATGAAGGAAATTTTATCACAGACTTGTCCTTCTTGAAGCAAAAAATCCTTCTTCTTAAACTGCTTTACTTCCAAAATTTTAGTAAATGCGTGTTCTTCCACTTCGCTCAAAGGAACGATGGATTTGATGCTTTGAAGAATTTGTGTTGTCATCTAATGCAAATAAAATTATTTGTATCAAAGGTAATCTTTTTAAGAACTCGTCTTTTGGCAGGCCAAATATTCTACTCAATAAAATCTTTTAGTTCGATTTTTTTGACTGCATTGAAATTCTACCTTTACCAAAACAAATATAAACTTCTATATGCAAAAAATTGCAGTCATTGGTTCTGGCACCATGGGCAACGGCATCGCCCATGTTTTTGCCCAACATGGGTTCAATGTATCCATCATTGATATTTCTGAAGAGGCGTTGAAGAAAGCAGTGGCCACTATCGACAAAAATCTTTCGCGCCAAGTAGAGAAGGGAACTATCTCTTCCGAAGTAAAAATACAAACACTCGCCAATCTTTCCATCACTACTTTCATGAAAGAAGGATTGAAAGACGTTGAGTTAGTAGTTGAGGCCGCCACCGAAAACCTCGACTTGAAATTAAAAATATTTAAAGACTTAGATGAGAACACGAAACCTGGAACCATCCTCGCCTCCAATACCTCTTCAATATCTATCACCAAAATTGCATCGGTAACAAAAAGCCCAGGCCATGTTATTGGCATGCATTTTATGAATCCTGTGCCGATCATGAAATTGGTGGAGATCATTCGCGGTTACAACACCAGCAATGAAACTACTCAAATCATCATGGAACTTTCCAAGAAGTTGGAGAAAATCCCTGTTGAGGTAAACGACTACCCGGGTTTCATCGCCAACCGCATATTGATGCCCATGATCAACGAAGCAATCTATTCTTTGTATGAAGGCGTAGCGGGCGTGGCAGAGATTGATACGGTGATGAAACTGGGCATGGCGCACCCCATGGGGCCGTTGCAACTAGCAGATTTCATCGGATTAGATGTTTGTTTATCGATTCTGCGCGTTTTGCACGATGGCTTCGGTAATCCCAAATATGCGCCTTGCCCCTTGTTAGTGAACATGGTGCAAGCAGGAATAACAGGAATAAAGTCAGGAAATGGCTTTTATCAATATGTTTCTGGCAGCAAAGACTTGGTTGTGGCGGAAAAATTTAGGTAGCTTTGAAATCCTAAAAAGAAATAAAACCTAAAAAAGTAAAATCTAACCCTTATGAAAAAACAAACATCCATTGGTTCATTGGCTATGTTCGCCCTCATCGCTTTCGTGCTTTTTGCTTGCGGGCCTAAAGACGAAAAAATTGCCGAGATGGCAAAAGCATCCATCAGCGCTATTGCTCCTAACGTAGGCGTGGCAGTAAAAGATGGCAAACTATCACTCACTGGTGAAGTAGAGTCAAACGAAATCAAAGCAAAGATCGAAGAAGCTGCTAAGGGTATCAAAGGCGTGAAAGGATTAGCTAATGAGCTTACCGTAAAACCTAAAGGCCCCACTCCTCAAGAATTAGCTGCCATGGCAGACTCAGCATTGGGAACTTCTATTTCTTCTGCGCTAACAGCCTTGAACATCCCAGGTTTGGCTGCATCTGTAAAGGATAGCGTGATCACTTTGACTGGTACTGTAAAACGTGCTCAGTTGATGAGTGTGATGAAAGCTGCCAACGATCTTGGCCCTAAGAAAGTAGAGAACCAACTGACAATAAAATAATTTATACATGAGCGCCCTTACCGATAAATACAAGAGCTTGATCGCTCTGGCCAATTCTTCTGGCCTTAGTAATTTTAAAATGGAAGAGAAAGGCACTGTTTTGAAGATGACAGGAAACGCGTCATCAGAAGCAATAAAAGACAAACTATGGGATGCTTACTCTAAGATTGACCCAGACATGCGCGCGGGCGATTTAGTTTTAGATATCAATGTAGTAGCTGCCGCAAATGTGTATGAAGTAAAAGCTGGTGATACATTAGGTAAAATCGCGAAACTATACCCAGGCATGACTTGGAAGAAAATTTTTGAAGCCAACAAAGACGTGATCAAAAATCCTGACTTGATTTTTCCAGGACAAAAATTTAAAATTCCTGGGTAAGATTTGATTTACCAAAAAATAAAAACCCGAGAATGATCTCGGGTTTTTTGTTTAAAAGATTGTAACTGATGTTACGCAAAACAACCGGTGTTGTCAGTTTGAGCTTGTCGAAAACTGACTATCTGCAATTTAAATGGGCTTCGATAAACTCAGTCTGACATTAGTTATTTTGCGTAACATCAGATTGTAAGTATTGAAAATTACTTCTTCAACAAATCTCTAATCTCAGATAGCAATTGAATATCGGCAGGAGGCGCAGCGGGTGCGGCTGGCGCAGTTTCTTCCTTCTTCTTGGCTGCGTTCATACCCTTGATCAACAAAAACAAAACAAAGGCAACAATAACAAAATTAATAACGGCAGATAAGAAATTA
>JAYWHU010000118.1:0-32357 GCA_043777495.1 Cyclobacteriaceae bacterium
TGGCGAGAAATAACAGAAGATGTTTTTGAAAGACTTTTCAAAAAATCAGCAGTGAAGAGAACGAAACTGGAGGGATTGAAGAGGAACATACTAGCGCTCGAATAATAGTAAGTTGTAAAAGAATTCGAAGAATTGTTTCAAATTGTTTGGCTTTGGTAATCTTTCAGGGAACTTTGCCGTTCATAAAAATGAATCCGCAAAAATTAATAAGTATCGTTACCTCGCACCGTTTAAAGTAAGCTTACAAAGCATGGCCTCACCTCAATCAAAAAAACAAATCTTTTCAGGTTATGAAATTTTCATCATAACAATCCTGTCCATCCTGCAATTTAGCGTGATCCTCGATTTTATGGTGCTGTCCCCTTTGGGGGCTATACTGTTACCGAAGTTGCATATCACCACTTCACAATTTGGTTTGGTGGTATCCGCTTACGCATTCAGTGCTGGGGCTTCGGGAATTTTGGCGGCAGGTTTTGCCGATCAATTCGATCGAAAAAAACTTTTGATTTTCTTTTATATAGGATTTTTGATCGGCACAGTGTTTTGTGCCATCGCCCCCACGTACAATTTTTTATTGCTCGCTCGCATTGTAACAGGCATCTTTGGAGGGGTGATAGGTTCTGTCAGTTTCGCCATCATTAGTGATCTATTCAAATTTGAAGTGCGCGGCCGCGTGATGGGCTTTGTTCAAATGTCTTTTGCGGCCAGTCAGATTTTGGGGCTTCCTATCGGGCTTCTACTTGCCAATAAGTTCGGTTGGCATTCACCGTTTTGGATGATCGCTATTTTTGGTGTTGTGGTTGGCATTGTGATGATCATCTATATAAGACCGGTGACAGACCATCTAAAAATAAAATCTGAGAGCAATGCCTTTCAACATCTGATCAAAACTTTTTCTGTGCCCAATTATGTGAAAGCGTACATCAGCACCACTCTTCTTGCTACAGGTGGATTTATGCTGATGCCTTTTGGCAGCGCATTCAGCACTAATAACCTTGGGCTTACTATGGCTCAATTGCCAATGGTCTATTTTATTGTTGGTATATTTTCGATTGCCACGGGCCCGTTAATCGGAAGTTTAAGTGATAAAGCGGGAAAGTTTCGGGTTTTCTTTATCGGTACTTTAGTTAGCTGTGTGATGGTAGCGATTTACACTCCGCTAGGAATAACACCGATGTGGGCAGTCATTGTGATCAGTGTCATCATGTTTGCGGGGATCACGTGTAGGATGATTACATCCTCCGCTCTAATGTCAGCGGTGCCAAATCCCCAAGACCGTGGTGCTTTCATGAGCATCAATGCATCGGTGCAACAGATTGCTGGTGGTATTGCCTCTGGTGTAGCGGGCATGATCGTGTTCCAAACTCCTGATGGAATGTTACAGCGTTACGATATTTTAGGCTATGCAGTAATCGGCACGATGCTTATCACCATCGCTATGATGTATTGGATTGATAAGCAAATAAAAAAAATGGAAATAAATAAAGCAATCACGTAGCAGATTTCACTCTGCATTCTTTTTCTTAGTCAATACAATGACTTCATAACCCGTAAAAAATAAATAGCTGATCATAAAGAATATCGCATTGGCAGTTGCCCCTGTAGGATCTAGCTTGATTAAAATAAAAATAAACACCCCACTCAGCAAAATCTTCAATACTACTGAAAGCAAAAAGTTCTTTATGAAGTCTAGTGGTTCGGTTGCTTTCATCTTTTGAAGAAAATAGAAAATAACAATGGTGCCTATTGAAAGCAGCAGAAGGATTTCCAAACAATAAGAAGGCACTTCATCAATCAATCCCTTCATGGCAAACCACTGCGTGGCTGCCCATAATAAAATAAAAAGGGCGATAACACCCAAAATAAAACGATTGATTTTCATATTGATTACTGGTTTCTGGTTGCCTATTCCAGCCTCCACTTATTTGTCTATTGATTTATAAAGCTTATAAATCATTCCCGCAAAGGAAACAAAAACTAATGTGAGGAGAAAAACAGGAAATTTTAATTGCAGATAGGAATCAATTTTTATTCCCACCCATGCGGCTGCGCCAATGGTAACAAGTAGTTGTAGGCCGAGGCTGCTGTACTTGAGAAAGTTGTTTGTGGGTTTTTCTTCGGGCACTTGGTGAGCCAATTTACAGTTAACAAAAAAGCAATTGACAAGGTTGAGATTTTGTCAATTGCCCATTTGTCAATTGTACGTTTTCAGTTTAGAGCAAAATCAATTTAACCTCGCCTCTTGCGTATGCGAAGCCCTCATTCCATTCTCGCCCAACTTAATGTCTTTGGCTGCAGTGCCCATCTTGCAGCTTCCGTTAAAGGTGGCACCAGGCTCTACTACTAATTTGCCTGTGATGATATCTCCGTTGATTACTGCGGTAGATTTTAAAACAAGCAATTCAGAAATTTCAATCTTGCCTTTTACTTCCCCCTCAATGTCAGCATTTTGTGCCGTCACATTTCCGTCTATGTGGCTAGAGTTGCCCAATGCAATCTTAGATTTCGACTTGATGTTGCCGATGATCTTTCCTTCGATGCGAATATTGCCATACGTTTCAATATTCCCCTCTAGCACGGTGCCTTTGCCGATCACGTTGCTGGAGTTACTGATTTCGTCTGCTGCTCTCTTTTGTTCTTTAGAAGTTAACATGGCGCGTGGTGTTTAAAAAGTTACAAATTCTTCGGGGTTGAGCGAGTTGCCGTTGTGCCACAATTCAAAATGAAGGTGTGGGCCATCGGTCATCTCTCCACTGTTGCCAACTATAGAGATAATGTCCCCTGCGTTTACAAAACTACCAACTTTTTTTAATAATCCTGCATTGTGCTTGTAAACCGATACCAAGTTGCCCCGGTGCTGCACGGCTATCACATAGCCCGAATCTTGAGTCCAAGAGGCCATTACCACGGTGCCATCTGCTACGCACTTTACCGGTTCATTGGTTTTGGCCACTACATCTATTCCGTAATGTGCTTTTTTCACATCGTATTTGTCGCTGACAAAACCTGTGATAGGTGTAAAGAAAAAGATGCCTTGTAGGTCGCGGTATTTCTTTTCTTTCAGCGAGACCATTGCAAATTCTGTTTGCTCAAATTCTTTTCTAAACTGCGAATCAGATGCAGCTAACTTGAAATCACCTACTGCTTTGATGGATTTGTTTTCAACCCTCAGTGACTTAGCAGGATCGACAAATCCGCTAGAGGTATCGCCACTCAATATGCGCTGTAGGTTTTGTATGAATTGGTCTTTGCGATCTACTTCAACGGAAAGCGAATCAACTTTAACGGCCAAGCCGTAGAGTTTTTTGTTTTGCTCCGTCTGCTCATACTTAGGGTCAAACCATTTTGCCAAAAGCGTTTTTGACAAGAAAAGGCTGCCTACAAAAATCAAGAGGAAGGTAGAGGCGGCCACCACCAATAGCTTTGCATAGGTAAACCCGATGGAAGTCTTCTCGGCCAGGTTGTCTTCATTGCGGATGACAAGTTGGTACTTGTTGGTGAGTCGCTCGGATATGGTTTTCTTTGGCTTCAAGTTATTGATGTTGGTTGCTTGTTATTAAATTGACGCAAAATTAGGCAATCTGCGGAATATAGTAATCGATTGCTGATTTGGGGCGTGGCGAGGCGTCACTGGGCTATTCCTGACCGTCCAGTCAGGCGCTGCAAGACCTCGATGTCCCGATGGCTATCTGGATCGCTGTCGGCTTTCCGGTTCTATCCCTTGCCCTGATCGCTCCTCACAGAAAATACGTGCAAAGGTATTTTGCTATTCATTAAGGTATTTTGCTATTCATTATTAAGACTTGATATTCTCCATTCATAAAAAAATATCGACTAAGTAAACTAGACTTGCTAATTTACCATCTAAAGCACCTTACTATTATGAAGCAATTTCTCTTGATTTTTTTCTCCCTAGCCTCATTCTGCTCTACCGCACAGCGATCCATCACTCCTTCTGATGTTTATCGCTTAAAATCCATTAGCGACCCACAGGTTTCGCCCGATGGCAAATGGATAGCGTATGTTCTTTCCTCTCCCGATTCTGCAAAAGACAAATCAGATTCTGACATCTGGATGATCAATTGGGAAGGAACAGAATCTGTAAAACTAACCGCCAGCCCCGAAGGTGAGAGCCACCCACGCTGGTCGCCCGATGGAAAATTTTTGACCTTCCTCTCTTCACGCTACGAGACCAAGTCTTCACAGATATGGAAGATGGACAGGCGCGGTGGCGAAGCAGTGAAGTTGACAGAATTAAAATACAGCATCAGCGATTACGCATGGAGCCCCGATGCAAAAAAAATAGCATTGATAATTCAAGATCAAGAATCAAGTGATGAGGCAGATAAAAAGAAATCGGCCAAACCTATTATGATAGACCGGTATCATTTTAAATCAGATGGTGAAGGCTACATGGAGCGCAAGCGAAATCATTTATATGCGTTCGACACGGAAACGAAAAAAATAGATACTCTTACGAAAGGTGACTTTGATGAAGGTAATCCTATTTGGTCGTCCGATAGTAAGAAAATAGCTTTTGTTAGTAACCGCACCACAGATCCTGATCGCAATGGCAATTCCGATTTATGGGTGATGGAAGCGAAGAAAGGTTCGCCATTAAAGCAACTAACCACTTGGCAAGATGCAGACAACAGCCCTGCTTGGAGCCCCGATGGAAAATTTATTGCTTACTTGAAATCACAAACACCAGAATATGATGTGTACGACCAAAGACAGTTAGCCGTTATTCCTTCCGAGGGTGGAGTGCCAAAAATTCTCAACTCAATACTTGATCGAGATATTTCTGCGCCCCGTTGGTCTGCCGATAGCAAAACAATAAAAGTAGTGGTAGATGATGATCGGAGAAGCCATGTTGCCTCTTTTGATCTGGATGGAAATATGAAAATGATCACAACAGGTGATCGGATTTTTGGTTCACTACAACCTGGCACAAATGAAAACTGGGTGGCGCTCTCCAGCAACCCAAGCACACCCAATGAAATCTACGCAATCGAAAATGGTGTTGCTCGCAGGCTCACGCACGTTCACGATGATTTTTTAAAACCCTTGGCACTTGCTTCTGTAGAAGGTTTCACTTCTAAAAGCAAAGATGGAACGGTAGTGAATAGTTTGTTATTCTGGCCAGCCAATCAGCCAAAGGACAAAAAACTTCCGTTCATTTTGTGGATACACGGTGGCCCCACGGCACAAGACGATTTTAGTTTTGATTTCACTCCACAGATTTTAGCGGCTAAAGGATATGCGGTTGCTTGTGTTAATTACCGTGGCAGTAGTGGCCGAGGATTGGCTTACAGTAAAGCCATCTCTGCCGACTGGGGAAATAAAGAAGTGATAGATTTGATTGGGGCAGTGGATCATTTGATTGCCGCAGGAAAAATTGATTCCGATAAATTGGGGATTGGTGGCTGGAGTTATGGAGGCATCCTCACCGATTATGTAACGGCAACCGACCCACGTTTTAAAGCAGCCAGCAGTGGTGCTGGTAGTGCGTTGCAACTTTCTATGTATGGCTCTGACCAATACACGCTACAGTATGAAAGCGAATTAGGCGTGCCTTGGAAAAATATGGATAAGTGGATGAAAGTTTCCTATCCATTTTTAAATGTAGAGAAAATTAAAACACCCACACTCTACATGGTGGGTGAAAAAGATTTTAACGTGCCAGCCGCAGGTGGCGAGCAAATGTACCAAGCATTAAAATCATTGGGCGTGCCTACTCAATTCATCGTTTATCCAGGGCAGCATCATAGCATTAGCGTGCCGAGCTATCAAAAAGATAGACTAACAAGATATTTAGATTGGTATGGGAAGTATTTGGGAGGGGAGAAGATGAGGGAGGTACTCCCGAAGAAAAAATAAAGCCGAAATAAAATATCTCGGCTTCAATTTTCTTTTAGTTAGATTTATTTAGAAAGGCAGATCATCACTTGCGCTCGCATCTGGCACGAATGGCTCTTCACCCACAGGTGGAGCTTCAGTTCGACTGCTGCCGCCTCCGCTAGTGCTGCCCGCTCCTTTCGCTACTTTCCATGCGCGCACATCGGTGTACCACTTGCCATTGTACTCACGGCTTTCCACGTTGATGGAGGCGGTGATGGTCTCGCCCGGTACGAGTTTGATCTCATCGGCCTTCTCGCCCCACAGCGACATACACACTTTTTTAGGGTATTGCCCTGGGGTTTCTAAAATAAATTCTTGTTTCTTCCATACACCACTTTTCCCTTGACCTGATTGCAGGGGGAGAAGGTTGACTACCTTACCTGTTATTTCCATTGTTAATTATTTTAGATTAAGATTTGAATGGGCTTTATAATTTTGCCAAATCTAATACTAGTCTGGCATTGCATCTATAAAGATAGCAAAAATCATTTCTCGTAAAATCATTGAAGAAACACGACCCTTGACAAATCGGGCTAGAACATTGCCACGGAAACACGGAAAATTCCTCCGTGATGAGGGAAGGGCTAAAGCCCTGAGTTCTTTTCTTTGACCATTGAACCCACGGCCTAAAGGCCTTGGCAACTCTGGTCTTTGAGCCAAGGTTATCTGGCCTAGTTATCCAACACCGTAAACTCCACCCTTCTATTCTGCGCTTTGCCCTCTTTGGTTTTATTATCAGCTACTGGTTTGGTGAGTCCATATCCTTTTGCCACTACGCGGTCTTTGGCAATTCCCTTTTTGATCACATAATCGGTGACGGCCTTGGCCCGATTTAAAGAGAGTGCTAAATTGGTAGCGGCTGCCCCTACGTTATCTGTATGCCCTGCGATTTCTATTTTTAGGTCGGGGCTACCAACAAGAAATTCAGACACGCGATCTAGCTCAGGAAATGATTCTTTTTTCAAAATGGATTTGCCTGGGTCAAAGAAAATATTGTTCAGGCGGATAGACTGCCCTACTTCAATGGGGATGATCACCAAGTCTTTGTAAATCTTTACATCCGTATTTTCTGTGCCTGTACTTATCATCTCATACATAGGATAATAATTGGGTGCTGCGGCATTGATAGTGTATGATGACGCCAACGGTAATTTCAACTCATACTCTCCCGTGAGGGTATCAATTTTTGCTAAAACAGAAGCCATGCCTTCTACATTTATTCTAGCAGCAGAAAGTTTAGCAAGTGGTTTATTGGTTTTCTTGTCAAGGATTTTTCCTGTTACAATTGCCATCTTCATTTCTGATAGCAACAGATCTTGTGTGATCTCTTGGTACTCTTCTATCTTACTCAAATCTAGTTTTTGAGGAACAGCTTCATGCTTTGTTGCCTCTGCGTGCATTTCATAAACAGCACCGTGGTTCAGTCTTACTTGATAACTGGCGTTTTCCAAATCCAATTTTATGGAATCTGCAGGAATAGTAGCGATCAATACTTTTGGATTGAATGAAGAAGAAATAGGAAGCCCTGTGTTTTGGATCAACAATTTCCCCTTCACCAACACATAAGGAAGAGGCGTGGCTTGCAAGTCTACATTTGATCTGGTAAATTCTTTTGTGTTGGAGACATCCAACGAACTGGCTGTTGAAACAAAATTGGTGACGAAAGGAGATAGCGAATATGATTTGCCCAACGGGAGCTGGAGTGTGTAGGTAGCAGAGTCTTTATTTATTTTTAATGAGTCAGTCGGTTTGCCATCCACTAAAACCAAAAAGTCTTTGCCAGTTAATGGAAGTTTATTTTTTGCATTGACCACTTTACCCGAAACGATCACAAAAGGATTTTCTTCAAATAATTTTATTTTAAAGATGTCAGCCTTGCCCGTTGATTTATGGGTGGAGGAAAAATACGCCCAGCTTCCCTTTGCGTTCGTTTTAAAATATGATTCCCAACCAGAACTGTTGATGGTATCATTGAGTTTAATCGGTGTCGACCAATCTTTCCATTCTACTCCAGTTCTTGTTGCTTTATAGATATCGAATTGACCTTTCACATTTCTATCGCTAGAGAAGAAAATGGTTTTTGCATCTGCTGATAAAAAAGGTGCTTCTCCGTTGGCCGATGTATGGAGGTCTTTAATTTTTATTGGGCGTTTCCACTTTCCGTTTGTTTTTTTCTCACACACGTATAGGTCACATTTTTCGCCATTGAAGATTTTAGAGAAACTGAGTACAATAGATTTGCCATCTGATGATACGAAGCCGCTACTGCGCATGCCACGGTTCTTTTTAGAGAGTTTATTTATCTTTAACGGTTCGGGGGTTGTCCAATTATCTAAATTTTTGTAAGACACAGAAAGCCCCCGCTTCTTCCAGATGTTTCCTTTTTTATTGTAAACTCCATTGAGCAAAATGGACTGGCCATTGGCAGCCATGGACATGACTGAGTTGTACCTGCCAATATTCAAATTGGGGATGCGCCTAGCGGGTGACCACGTACTGTCTGTGGTTCGTTTGCTGAACCAAATGTCTTCACTATCGTGCAACCCAAAAGTGTTTTCTGGATGATTGACGCGAACGAAAAAAAGTATTTTGCCATCGAGCGAAAGCACGGGATTGATGTCATCATAAGGTGAGTTGATAGAAGGGCCTAGGTTCTTCGGAAGAAACGATGACTGCGCACGTGCGCCTATAAAGCCCCCAAGCAAAACAATAATAGAAATGATGAACTTAAAAGATTGCCTCATTTTGATTTTTTGGTTTTAGGATGAGGGTGTTTTTCTTGGGTCTTTTCTCTACCAAAAATAAAGTTTATACCCGTGCGGAAGTTGATGTATTGTGAGCTGTTGAGAAACGAGTTGACATTTCCGTTGGCCGCTAGTGAAAGTGGTGCTCTTAAAATGTTATCGCCCACAAAATAAATTTGAATAGGTGCAAAATTGAGCGAGAGCCCCGCCCCGAGATTGTTAAATGAACTGTTGGTAACTGTGTAGCTCAGCGAGGCCCCTACTCTTCGGCCAAATTCTTTGTTGAGGGAAGCCGTGAAGCCAGTCATCAATCTCCCTTTGAAACTTTCTGCCGATAGCAGTGCGCCTACAGTCAGGTTCTTTTTCAATTCATACACACCCGTGGCATAAATTTTTGTTGGCAATGCCGTGTAGTAGGAATTGATCCTGCCTTCTGTGAATTTGAATTTGACTTCCAAGGAATCAGTGAGCGATTTTGAATAATCGCTATCGCCATTCAATAGTTTTTTAGCATCGATGCCCGCAAAAGTGTAGACCGCCTTGTTGGGATCCAGTTTGTAGCCATACAAATCATTTTGCCAACTGATGCCACCGATGTCGATCAAGCTAAGGCCTACAATAAGCCGATCTATTAGGCGATAGGTGGCACCGAGATCAAATGCAAAGCCTGTATTGCTCATGAAGTCTCTCCAATTTTTTGCGGCATTGTAATCTGATTGATTGAAATTATGGATGCCTGAAGTTTGAATGTTGGCATCGCCTTTGGCTGTGATGGCGTAGGTATCTGATAAAGAAAGATTGAATGTTGCTTTTTCTGTAGAAACATTTGTAACTCCTCTAAGGAATTTCAGGTTGGCACCAACAGTCAATTTTTTATTTACCGTGTAGGCGGCACCCAATCCAATTTCTGCGTAGCTTAACGCTTCTGCTTTAGGCGAAAGTGCTGCCGTACTATTTACATAAGTATCTGTACCGTTGGCGAAAATGCCAACAAACTCTTTGGGCAACATGAGTCGTGTGTATGACTTAGCTGTAACATTAAAGGTAAGATACAGGCGTGCATTGGCTTTTAAACTAATACGGAATAGGTCTGCTTGGAAATTGTTGTTGATATAATTCTCGTCCTTCATGGCACCATACAACTTACTTAGGTCGGCTGTGAGGGTGTCTTTTTGCTTTGCAACAAAATCATTGTAAGAAAATCCGTTATTGGAATATTGATAAAATACGGAAGAACCAGGAAGCCCGAACGAAAATTTATATTCGGGTTTGAAAGCGGGATTGTAGTAAGTTACCTGCGGCAAACTTTTCATGAATGGCATGGTGCCTTCTACCTGTGCAAAGGCAGTGCTAAAAAAGAGGAAGTGGAAAATCAAGGTGAGCTTGTAGTGTGCGGGCTCGGCAAGGGATAGTAGTGGAAAGCCTCCCGAGACTCCACTCGGGATAAACTCCGCTCGCTTGTTAACGAGGGAGCTTGTAGCGGATAGCCCGGTGGCCCACTGCGTTTCGCGGGGCCATGCCGCCTCTAAAAAAATCTTTCGGATAAAAAAAGTGTTCAATAAATTATTGCGCGACTTCCTTAAAAATATTCTCATAAGTCAACCGCCAGTTTTAGTTTTGCCTTCAATCCAAAACTCACATTCATCTTATAGGTAGATTTGAATTTTACATCGATGGAAGCACCCGATGCATCTTTGGCAGTGTTCATCTTGACCTTCACAATCATTTTTTTTGCATTGAATAGTTTATCCAATTTTTCTTTTGGGATAGTGGCCTCAGAATCGGTAACGCCCGCGCTCACTAATTCGCCTTGCGTGTTGACCGTGCTGGCCTTTACGATGGCCGTCTGTGCGGTGGTAAACAAAGAATCGATAATGAGGGCGTTGGCATCTGTGATATATAATTGAATGAGTGCATCGAGCGGAAGTTGGTTGTTTATTTTAGAACGGATAGCTCCACTCTCTACTTCGGTGTTTTTTGCTTTGGTAAGATCAATCGCAAACGTATCGGCCAACACAATGCCCGTTGCCTTTCCCCATAGTGGCACTTCTGCCTTGAAGGTAACGCGCACTTTACTGGTATCTGCACAAAAATTATCTCCTCTGTTGAGCCCTTCGTTGATGCGCGCACTGAGTTGATAATAAAATTGATCGGGAACAAAATTAATCAGTTCCGTGGCGTTGGTGATCGCTACATCTGTGTTGGCCGATTGCCCTAACGCGGGAGCAGGAAGAATATCCAACGGACTAATGGGATTTAGCGCGACAGGAAGTTTTGTTCCGTTGTTTTTTCTTGCCTGCAAAGAACCGAACGTAACTTTTGTGGGGATGCCATAATCATTGGAAACACTCAATGATAATTTAGGTTGGGCAAAGGACACGTTGGCTTTGCTCAATGAGTTGCCGAAGGCACTCAACTCAATGGTCTCGGCCGGAATGTTCAATGCAGACTGATCTCCGAAAAAACCTTTAATGTTTTGGAAATCGATATTGGTGAAATCAATTTTTATGGATGCTGATGTGGCGTTGGCGATGGTTACCGATGAGGCGTGTGATTTTTCAAAGACAGAAATCTGTACAGGAAAAGTATTATTGGCCATGGTTGCAATGTAATCTTGCAGAGGGAAAGTAGCCGTTGAAGAACCTAAGGTGATCCGCTTTTGAAAAGGCACGCCATTCAATTGAAAATTGGACAGGCGCAACTCCACTTCAAAAATACTGGAAGCTGGGGCTGGTGGAGAAAATGTAACGGTGACTTTGACTGTAGTGGTCTTGAACTTTATTTCGGTGAGCTTTTCGGGGCTGAAAGCAAAATCTTCTGTGCTATTTAAAGTAGCATACAGAACTTCTGTGGTTCTTGCTGGCAAGGTAGCCGCTGGAATAGGAACTGCTTTTACAAAACTCTTGCTTGGGAAAGTGAATAAATCACGGATGCCTTGTGTCTTTAAAGTCTGTTCGTAGTAGAGGTAGATCAATCCATCGTTATATACTTTGATGTTGGTCTGATCCACTTTACTTAGAAAATCGTTGATCACCAAGTAGCCAGAGGCAATGGGCAGGTCGAGCGTGGGGTTGCCTATGAGTTTTTTTATTTTGTAGTCATCGGTATTGAGTGCGTCTTTGCAGGCACTAAATAGGAGCGATAGGGCAAGGATCAATGATAGGAGACGCAAGGCATTGCCTGTTTTTTCACACTCTTTCATGAGTTAATATTTATTTTAATGGTCACATGCCTGCATGCCGTATTGGCATTTCGGCACACAGGCATGGAATGACCTGAATTAGCAGGTAGTTGGGTGCACCGCTTCTTCATGGCCATTTTACAGTGCGTGAAGATAGAGATTAGTTTTAATCCTGTTTAATCTTTTAAGACCGCAAACGGTAACACGCTAAGAAATAACCCCATTCTTGATTTCTTCCACTACAGCAGCTTTCATAAGGTCGATTTTATGTTTTAAAAGTCCAACAAAAGCATGCGATAAGCAAGGTTTGTAATTCTAACCATCCATGTTCACTTCTTGTACACCACGCAAATTACTCGGTTGATGGAAAAATGTGAGGTTAAAGCTAAAAAAGTGAGTAATTTTAAAAAAAGTAATTTCACCTGTGAAAGAAAGTATTCTTCGTGCGCTTGCCTACTATGATGTGTTTGCCTATCCATTGACAGCAAAAGAAATTCATCAAGGTTTGGATATTTTTTCAGATTTGTCTACTGTAAGTGAAGGGCTGCATCAACTGGAACAAGAAGGCCTACTCTTTAAGTTTGAAGAATTTTATACGTTGCGAGATGACCAAAATGTGATAACAAAAAGGAGAGCCGCCAACGAAAAGGCACAGTTACTTCTATCAAAGGCACATCAAAAAGCCAATTTCATTTCTCGCTTTCCTTTCATACGAGGCATTGCCATCTCAGGCTCATTATCAAAAAACTATGCGGATGAGAAAAGCGACCTGGACTTTTTTATTACCACCCATCCCAAGCGTTTATGGATTGCCCGCACTGTTTTTATTTTAGCCAGAAGGATGTTGGTAGCCAAGAAAAATTATAAAAATTACTGCCTCAATTATTTTATTGCCGAAGATCTTCTCGCACTTGATGAACGGAATTTATTTACGGCTACAGAATTGACAACATTAATCCCCGTTTTTGGGTTTGGTCAATACCAAAATCTGATGAAGGCGAATGGGTGGCTGAGCAAATTTCTTCCCAATCACAAGGTATTGAGCATGAGTGATGAAACACCACCATCTAGTTGGCAAAAAAGAGTGATGGAAAAAATTTTGGATTTGGGTGGCAACTGGCTGGATAATTTTTTTATGAACCTCACGCTTAGCAAAATGAAAAGGCGTCACATCACTAAATATACCAAGGAAGATTTCGCGCTGGCTTTTAAAACGGAACGGCACGTTTCTAAAATCCACTTAGGCAATAATCAAAAACGCATTTTAAACTTATACCATCAGCGATTGAGCGAATTGAACGTGGAGACTGTTACACTATGAGCAACGTACTGATCACTCATTCTTATTTCTATCAACTTGACCAGAAGCAATGGCAAGCAAAACAGCCCTACCCTCCGCTGGGCACGTTGCAGGCTGCGGCTGTCATTCGATCCAATAATTTCGATACTTCTTTTTTTGATGTAGGATTGAAAGAGAATGCTCAATGCATAGAGCCAACTTTAAAAGAAATAATCCCCACTTACTTTGTCATCTACGATGATGGGTTCAACTACTTGACAAAAATGTGCCTGACCGTAATGCGCGAGGCGGCCTTTACTATGGCGCGATTGGCAAAGCAAAATGGCAGTATCGTAATCATTTGTAGTTCTGACTCTACTGATCATTACGAAAAATATTTTCAGCAAGGGGTAGATTATGTTGTAAGAGGAGAGGGGGAAGAAACCATAGCTGAATTATTAAAGTGCTTAGAAAAAAAGGAATCACTTGAAATGGTTGCTGGCCTTGCTTACCAGAAGAATAATGAAACAATCGTAACCAAGTCAAGAGCAGTGATGCGTGATTTGGATTCTTTGCCCATGCCCGCTTGGGATTTGATTGACATAGAACCCTATCGGCAGCTTTGGCTTAAGCACCATGGCTACTTCTCTTTAAATATTGCCACCACGCGTGGTTGCCCTTACAAGTGCAATTGGTGTGCAAAACCTATTTATGGAAACCGATATAACTCGCGTGCGCCAGAGCGTGTAGTAGATGAAATTGAATTCTTATTAAAAAAATATCAGCCCAATCATTTTTGGATGTGTGATGATATTTTTGGGTTGAAGCCAGGCTGGGTTCAAAAATTTGAAAGTCTAGTCACTGCTAGAAATTTAAAATTCAAATACAAAATACAATCGCGAGTAGATTTGTTATTGGAAGAAGATACGGTTTCTGCACTGGCAAAATCGGGCGCAGAAACGATTTGGGTGGGAGCGGAATCTGGGTCGCAGAAAATATTGGATGCAATGGATAAAGGCACTGAGGTTGGTCAAATTTATGAGGCAACTAAACTGATGAGGCAGCATGGTTTAAAGGTTGGGTTCTTCCTTCAATTCGGCTATTTGGGCGAGACCCAACAAGATATTGATGCCACGCAAAAAATGTTGCTAGCCATTATGCCCGATGAAGTTGGCATTTCGGTTTCCTATCCACTACCAGGCACAAAATTTTACGAAAAAGTAAAAGACCAATTAAGAGAAAAGCAAAACTGGCGCGACTCGGATGATCTGGCAACGATGTTTGATAGTACATTCAATAGTTCGTACTATAAAAAACTCCACTATTATGTGCATAGTCAATATCGAATCAAAAAAGGTTTTGATGGAATGAAAAAAATAATTAGGTCTCCGCTAAGCTATAACCATAAAGATGCACGGGCTGCATTAGCCGCTTTGTATCATCTACCATTCTATTTATTGCTAAGGAAATCTCTACGGAAAGAGCCAAGTGCTGCTCAATGAGTAAACCCTTTGATCATATCGCTGCAAGCTACGATGCTACTTTTACCAAAAGCGCAATCGGGCAATTACAACGAAAACGGGTTTGGGACTATATTGAAAAAATTATTCCTGAACTGAATGGTCTTGAAATCTTGGAATTAAATTGTGGTACAGGAGAAGATGCCCTGTTATTTAGTGAAAAAGGTTTTAACATTGTAGCAACCGATGTCTCCACCGAAATGCTAAAAGTTACGCAACAGAAGGCACAGAAGTTTTCTATGCAGCACCGCATTAGCTCTCAGTACCTGAACCTCGAAAGTTTTGATGAAACTGTCTTTGACAAAAAATTTGATTTGATCTTTTCCAATTTTGGTGGAATCAACTGCATTAGCCCTGAGTTATTAAAAGAGCTCCTTCAAAAAATACCATCTGTCCTTGCGCCAAATGGTAGGGTTGTTTCAGTAATTATGCCGCGCTTTTGTCTGTGGGAAACTTTCTACTTTCTTCTCAAGTTACGCTTCACCCAAGCTTTTAGAAGATGGACTGCAAAAGAAGTACTTGTTGATCTCAATGGCACGGAAATAAAAGTATGGTATCACCAGCCAATCCTACTAAAAAAAGCAAGTGCAGAGAATTTTAAAACCATTTCTTCACTACCCATTGGCATCGCTTTGCCGCCCTCTTACCTCGAAACTTTCTTTGTTAAAAGGCCGAGGTTGCTAACCTTTTTAAATAGATTGGAGGGAATCGTAAATCGTTTTTCGCTTTTCTCTTCTCTGGCAGATCACTACATTATAGACTTGAAACTGAAATGAGTGTACTGCTTACCCATGCTTATTTTTTAAATGATGATGTGAAAGAGCAGCAGATCATGCGGCCATATCCTCCATTAGGAATATTGTATATCTCCGCTTATTTGGAAAAGCATGGGGTAGAAAATGAAGTTTATGACACCACATTCTCTACTAAAAGTGACTTCAATAATTATTTGATAGCGTATAAACCTTCTATTATTGGCATCTATGTAAACCTGATGACCAAATTAAATGTGTTGGCCTCTATCAATTTTATAAAGGAGAACCTGCCGCAAACTACTGTTATATTAGGAGGGCCAGAGGTACACCACAGTGCCGAAAACTTTTTGCGACATGGTGCCGATTTTATTGTGATTGGGGAGGGAGAAGAAAGTATGTTAGAGTTAGTTCAGCAACTTAACTCCACAGACACTAAAGGGTGCGAATTTTATAGTAGGATAAATGGAATAGCCTTTCTTAACGAAGACAAATTCATCAAGACGAACGAACGTGAAAAAATAAAGGACATCAACGAGCTATCCATTCCAAACAGAAAAAAGATAAACCTACACCTCTATTTAGACGCTTGGAAAAAGCATCATGGTAAAAATGCTATTTCAGTAAGCACCATGCGGGGTTGCCCCTATACGTGCAAGTGGTGCAGCCGGGCAGTATATGGATTGAGTTATCGGAGAAGATCGCCAGAGAAAGTGGTGGAAGAATTGGAACTTATAAAAAAGGAATATAATCCTGACACGCTCTGGTTTGTGGATGATGTGTTTACGATAAGCCACAAATGGCTCACTTCTTTTCGCGATGAACTTAAAAGGAAGAATCTTCTCATTCCCTACGAATGCATCACACGAGCAGATCGCATGAGCGAAGAAGTAATCACCATGTTAAAAGAGACAGGTTGTTTCCGTGTATGGATAGGTGCGGAGAGCGGCTCACAAAAAGTAATTGATTTGATGGATCGAAGAGTGGATGTGAATCAAGTGCGCGACATGATCAAGCTGACAAGAAAACACGGGATTGAAGCTGGTACATTTATTATGTTGGGATACCCAGGCGAAACTGAAAAGGATATTGAAGAAACCATTCACCACCTGAAGCAATCCAATCCTGATCATTTTACCATTACGGTTGCATATCCAATCCGAGGCACGGAACTTTATCAAGAAATAGAAGCGACTCAAACTACACAGCTTGATTGGGCAACCAGTACAGATAGACAGATTGATTTTAAGAGAACCTATTCGAGAAGGTATTATGACTTTGCTGTGAAGAGGGTGGTGAATGAAGTGAATTATTTTAAACATCCAAAGGGGTTTCTAAATGCAAATGCCTCGAAGCTAAGGATAAAATCAATTTTTGCTAAACTGGCGATGCAATGGTATCACTACAAATCCTACTAGTGTGAAAAAAATAGAATCCAATCTATCTTTTTATACTTCTATATCAAAAGATTATGACATACATCATATCCATATCCATTTCCTTCAATCATACAGATCAAATTATTTGAATGCTTAATTCATGAAATACCTTTAAAGATTTCAACGCACTACTACTTATCATTTAAAGAAAGTTCATGATTATCTAATCAAAATATCTTTTACACGTCTGGCTCTATCCCATGTTTCAATTAGCTGTTGCCGTCTATACGCTGCTTTCAACAACTCACAAAAAGAGCGCTTTTGGCATTGTTCTACAGCTTGCCCTCAGCTCCCTATTAGATTTTTTCAGCATTGCTTCGTTCGTTCCTATTATTCTGTTAATTATCCATCCAGGTGTCTCTTTATCTATTCCGTGGCTGAATAAACTTTATGAGCCCGCAGGGGTCAATCATTCTATCTACTTGGCTTTTGTACTTACCGTTCTATCCCTCCTCTTCATTTTTATCAAAACTAAAATACAGATCTGGTTGAATGACCTAAAAACCACTTTTGCGTATTCGGTATCATCCGATTTAGCTTCGCGAGCAGTAACTCGCTATTTTGGCATCTCCTATGCAGAATTTTCGAGCACTGATTATTCGCGAGAGAGTAATCGAATAGCCAACCTGCCACTAATATTCGCCAACAACATTGTAATCCCACTCGGAACGGTAATTTCTGAAATTCTGATTTCTCTTTTTCTACTTTCTTCGCTTGTCATCTTTAACTATGCCGTATTTTTGTTTCTCTCTTTACTACTTATACCTGTACTTATCACGTATCGATTAAGGCAAAAAAAAATCAAACAAACTAGTCAAGAATTAAAAGCCACCATCCCGCTATTATTAAAATATACCCAGCAGTCTGTTGAGAGTTTATTGGAAATAAGAATCCATCGAAAGGAATCCTTCTTTAAAAATAGAATCAATGATGCCTTTCAGAGATTGGAAAATATATTTTTAGTGGATAATTCCAACAAAGCAATTATTCTAAGAACAACCGAATTAATTGTGGCCGTTTGCGTTGGTCTACTTCTGCTTTACTCATTGATAAAAAAACAGTCGTACGAAGACACAGTGTTATTGCTTGCATTGTATGGTGGAGCTTGTTTCAGAATAGTCCCATCCATCAATCGTATCTTTGCGGCCTTGGTACAAATAAGAAGCAATGAATATGTTGTGCAAGAATTGAGTGGCAACATCTCTCATCACAACAATAATTTTGAGGATACAGATGACGCCCTTCCTTTCAATGATGGGATTGAGCTTCGAAAAATTAGCTTCTCCCATCCTACTGGCCAATTAATTTTAAATGACACTTCTCTTGTTATTCGAAGGAAAGAAAAAATATTGCTGACTGGGAAATCAGGCTCTGGCAAGACAAGTTTACTTCTTGTTCTTTTGAGATTTGTAAGTGAACAGAGCGGAGAAATAGTTATTGATGGCGCACGAATAACCCCGGAGAATACTATAAAATGGAGAAAATTGTTTGGTTATGTACCGCAAAACCCTGTCATACTAGATGCCTCTATCATCGAAAACATTGCCTTCGGAATTTTACCTGAGAAAATCAACCGTGAGAAAATTAGTAAAATCATCACAGACCTCAATCTTATGAAGTGGATTGATGAATTACCAGAGGGATTCAATACGATTATTGGAGAAAAAGGGATGAGAATATCTGGAGGGCAGCGACAACGTATTGCGATTGCCCGTTCTTTGTACCAAGGTGCGGAGATTCTACTGCTCGATGAAATCACGAATCAACTAGATACGGCTACCCGACAAGAAATCATGCGAACTTTAAATGATGGAGCGCTTCGCGATAAAACAGTGATTATGGTTTCTCACACAGTTGATGAGTTCAGCTTATTTGATTCTGGCTACTTACTCGTCAATGGGCAATTGAACCCTCTATTCCAAAATCAAAAATCCGCTTTGTGATTTAAATTTCTTGATACATTTTTTTTATTTCTTTGACCGTCCAATTTATTGAATGTGCTTTTGACCACTCAAGGGCATTGCTTCTGATTTCATTTATTCGACTTGAGTCATTTAATAATTCTACCACGTGCATTGCCAATCCCTCGTAATCACGAATTGGAACGGCTACACAACATGTTGGAAGATCATACATCAATCCAACTTTTGTTCCGCATACAAGAACGCCACAGCTCATCGCCTCTGTAACAACTTCACATTGGCCTTCGGATAATGAGGTGTGCAATAAAATATCAGATTTGTGGTAGAGAGATGGGAGCTGCTCGTAAGGTAACTGGCCACGTAAAGTAACGCTCTGTAGCAGGTTCATCTGCACCATCAATACCTTCAATGAATCTTCACAGATGCCTTCTCCTACTATAGTTAAATGAGCGGGAATGCTTTCGGATATGATTTTAAATGCTCTCAATAAAGTTTCTTGATCCTTCACTGGATAGAGATTACCAATATGGAGGAACTCAATCACATTATCCATTTGCTTTTGTCGGTAATGAAAAAGATTAGTATCAATACCCCAAGGAATGATTTTAATACCTTTCCTGAGGAAGCCGTAAGCATTCAGGTTATTTTCTAAATATTTCGTTAACAAAACAACTTCATTTGCCTCACGTAGAGTCCAAAAAATCAGCTTTCTGGAAAGGATGCCTTGTAATTGGCCATATTTTATCTCTGGCAATGCAATTGCATCTCCCCCCAGCACGCTGACAATACTTTTTATTCTAAATAACTTACCTACCAAAACAGCAAGAAAGCCACTCGGATGCGCCCAAAACCCATGAACAACACTAAATCTTCTCAGGCGATACATTTTCCAGAAGACGAAAAAAAACGTAAGGTTTTTTAGCATCCTATTAGTCGAATATGTTTCGATGAGATCGAAATCATTGGCAACATAGCCCTCATTTATTTTATACAATTGAAAAACTGTAAGGTTGAAGTCAGCCGATAGCAGCTTAACTATCCGTTCTAGAACAGGAACGCCTATATTATTGCGCCCCGTTCCTATTCCTCCAGGAATAATAATAGCGATAGTGGGTTTTTCCTTCACCTTGACATATCGATTTCATCTATCACACTCATAATTTTTTTGGCATTTGCATCAAATGAGAGTTCCTTTTTAAACCATTCCACCACTTTTTCCTTTTCACTTTCACGATTTAGCATCATACTATTTTGCAAAGCATTCAACAAAGCCTCTTCGCTACCAACTTCATACAAAATTCCAAAACGCCCGTTGTCAGTCATCATCCTAAAAGAAGGAATATTGGTAAGTATAGGAATGCAGCCGCAAGACAAGCCTTCGCAAACAGCTATGCCACTACCCTCGTAATGAGAACTTGAAATAATAAAATCGGCACTGTTATACCAATGCTGAAGTTCCTGATTTTCAACTTTTCCAATTAAATGAATTGAATTAGAAGCCAGAGGGGAATTTGCCAGTACTTTCTTAATTTCTTCTAACAATTGAAATGTTTGGTAGATCAAATAAAGATTAGCAGTAGGGAATTGTTTAACGAAATGAATGAAGGCACGCACTACTACTAACGGGTCTTTATTGCTATCTAATCCACCGACCCATAAAAACACAGCATCTCCATATACATTCGTTTTAATCCTTGATGCTTTCTTGTCGGCCACATAAAATGGTGAGGAGGTACCCATCACGATCTTGATTTTTTGAGGTCCATTTATCTGGCCCTTATCAATCCAAAGCATTCCTAAATCCAAAGAGGAAAATAAATAAGCGCCAATGTAATTGTCTGCCCGCTTTTGTACCCATTTACGTATGTTTCGAAGTGGTTTTTCTGCATGATGCTGAGCTATTATGATAAGTCGCTTGCTTACCCACCATCTTAACATGATAACTTGCCACGGAAAGAGTAGTCCATGAACAATGACAACATCAGGGTTTAATTGCTTAACGTAATTATTGAACAGGAACGGAAACCGAAGCCCCCATTTCTTAAAATTAGGAAAGTGGTATACTACTCCAGACCTATTCAATACTCCCTTGTAATTAATATTATAGATGCCAATTACCTCTGCATATAAGGCTTTACTTTCCAATACTCCGATTGAGAAACTTATTCTTTGCAACCAATCGTCTGGATTGGAGTATTCCGGCACATACTTATACGACAGATGAATGATTCTCATAAACTCATCGAAGGAAAATTTTCGTTTGCAGCCCATGATCCATACGCCATTGGGTGTAGTATTGATGAATATGAGAAAGTGTAGAGTTCTTACACGAAATACTTTGCTGGTGTACTATTTCATAAATATGAATTCGGTGGATGCCATGATCAAAAGAATTAATTCTTTTCATCTCCCTGTAATAGGTAGCTGAATTCGGTAAAGGGAAATTAAAGTTTTTTGATCTTAGCGAGTGAAGTTGAAACTGACTTTCTTCCTTTAATTCCTGCATATGGTTCTTGCCTAAAGAATAAGTCTGTTTATAAAAAGAAGTTTCGACTTCTGAAATCACTATTTTTCCATATTTCTCAACTTGATCATTTGCTTTTCCTCCTTTGCGTAATGAGCTTGCATAGAATTTATCTCCAACTGATCCATGCAAATCAGTAGGGAATAGATTTACTAAATTACCATCACTAGTTGTGACAACAGAAATGATTCGTGGAATGCTATACGCAATTCTAACTTGCTCAACAAGATTGCCTGGCAGGCTTATGTTATCAGGGGAATGCTTTCGTCTTTTTTCTCTTTGCCAGCCTACCCATTGATGAATGGGTCTCAAGAATGAATGATCACCTTGTTCACCTTCATAAAATATAATCACATCGCTGCTTACTGTCTGTTCTCCAATTTTTTTGAGAACCAATTTGGCTAGAGAGGACTGGTTTACATCAGATATTAAGATGTCATTCTTGAATTTTAGAAATATTTTGTTTTGATTTTTTAGAACTGAATAATTGTTATCATTCACATTAAACGACAACCCTAAGATCAAAGGCTTGTAGCCCAAGAATAAATGCGAAGTCGTGACATCTTGCGAGAAATTTTGACCTTCCAACTCTAAAAAAACAAATGGTGGATATTGAAAATCTCGCAATTCCACACAAATGTATTCTTGAGAAACGGTAAGTCCTGTTAGAAGCTTCTTTATCTTATTTTTTAAAGTCAAGATCTCGTTATTATCGTTCAAAATGTAAATAACAAAACTACGAATATATTATAATGACCTATCGCTATTTGAGTTATCTTTAAAGCTCAGGATTTAGTACCTTTAAAGCAATGAATAAAGTCCTCCTCTTCAACCCTCGCAGCGCGCGCGCGAAGCACCGCATACCTAACTCAATACTTCAGGTGGGGGCATCCATTCACGGTAAATTTGATTATGTGCTGGTGGATGGAAATCTGGAGGAAGACCCATTGCTCACGATTCAAAATTATTTCAAGACAGGTGAGTTTGGCTATTTTGGTTGTACGGTGATGCCTGGGCCACAACTCAAGCAAGCGATTCCTATCACCAAAAAAATGAAAGAACTATATCCAAATGTAACAACTATTTGGGGAGGCTATTTTGCCTCCAACCAATATAAAACGGTTATCAATTCTCCTTCTGTAGATTATATTGTCAATGGGCCTGGCGATGAAACATTTCCTCAACTTTTAACTGCGCTGAAAACCCATTCATCTATTGACGCCATTCAAAATTTGATCTTCAAACGAGGTGAAGAAATTGTAAAGACTCCTATGGCTGTATTGATGGATCAAGATACGCTGCCTCAGCTTCCATACGAATACCTTAATAAACTTTATCCGCTGTCTCGCTATTTAGGAAAAACTTTTTTGGGCAAGCGAACAGCCTCCTACCACTCCAGCATGGGCTGCCCATTTACATGTTCGTTCTGCGCGGTGGTGCCTATCTACAATGCACGATGGAAAGGCAAGTCCGCTCAACTTGTTTATAAGGACATCAAATACCTGATTGACGAACATGGCGCAGATTCTGTTGAGTTTCACGACAATAATTTTTTTGTAAGTGAAAAGCGGACGGTAGAATTTTCAAAACTTGTAAAAGACGAAAAGATAATCTGGTGGGGCGAAGGCCGCATTGATACGATTGATAAATACAAAGACGAATCGCTTGCCGCCATGCGCAAAGCAGGGTGTCGCATGATTTTTTTTGGTGCTGAAACCAGTAATGACGAGCTCCTCAAAAAAATGGACAAAGGTGGCACACAAACCACCGCGCAGATGAAACAGTTTGCTGCCCGAATGAAAAATTTCGATATCATTCCAGAATATTCCTTTGTGCTTGGTTTCCCTGCTGAAACACCCGAAAAAGTAATGAAACAAATTGATCAGGACATTGCATATATCAAACAGATAAAAGAAATTAATCCTGATACGGAAATTGTCATTTATGTGTATAGCCCTGTAGCAACAGAAGGATCGGAATTATACAAGCAAGTGACCGCTTCAGGTTTTAAATTTCCAGAGCAACTAGAAGATTGGCTCTCTCCTGCTTGGCAAAATTTTGACCTGCGAAAAAATCCACTCACACCTTGGCTCACTGCCGAAATGATTGACAAGATTTTAGGATTTGAAACAGTGCTCAACGCACAGTATCCTACTGTATCAGATTTTCGATTAACCCCCATCAAACGGAAAGCGTTGCACCTGTTGTCGAGCATACGTTATAAAAAGAATATTTTTAAGTTCCCTTACGAACTAAAAGCATTGCAACGCTTGTGGAGATATCGCCAACCAGAAATCGAAGGCTTTGTGATGGAGTGATGAGAAAGTTCTTTAAACAATTGGTTTCTTTTTTTTTGATCCCCCTCACTCGCTGGTACTTGCGAAAGGAGAGAAGTTTTACCTATCATCATACAACGATAAAGGTTTTGCCAGGAGTATTTCACCCAGGCTTATTCTACAGCACCAAATTTCTCATAGACTTTATTCTTACACAACCCATTCACAATAAATCACTCCTTGAGTTGGGCTGTGGTACAGGTTTAATTTCAATCATCAGTGCAAAAGAAGGAGCAATCGTCACGGCCTCAGATATCAGTAAGCAAGCGATTGAAAATGTAACAGCCAACGCAAGGCTTAATCAGCTACCCATTACGATCACACTCTCAGATGTTTTTGACGGCATCCAACAAAAACAATTTGACTGGATCGTCATCAACCCGCCATACTATGCAAGAACTCCAAAAAATGAATCGGAACACGCGTGGCATTGTGGTGAAAATTTTGAGTACTTTGAAAAGCTGTTTAGGTCACTTACTAATTACATACACCCCACGACACAAGTGATTATAGTGCTGACCCTTGGCTGTGAACAGAAAAAGATTTTTGAAGTGGGTAGTCAACATGGGTTTCAATTTGAATTGCTAATGGAAAGAAATGTTCTTTTCGATGGCAAGGATTTTCTTTATCAGATAAAGAAAACCTAAACTTGCTGCGTCAAACCCACACTCAAAGAGCAAACACATTTTTTACAAGTTGGATCTTCTGCTACATCTAATTTTTTTCTAAAGTCAATTGCCTTTTTTGAGTTGATGATTTCCGCAAAGCCTGCTTGTCCTGTAGGCAGGCTGCCATCGTTTATGTTTCCGTAGGACTTGTGAAAAAAACATGGCAATACATTCCCATCCGATTCTATCACAGATGAAACCCACGGAGCATTACAATGCTTTTGTGGGAAATCTCCCATACCAATGGTTGCTTTGTAGTGTTGCGAAATAGCCATCATCTTAGCAGGGCTCTCGGCTATAAATTTAGTATCGTATTCTTTTTTAAAATCGACAAAGGATTTATTCAAAATCGAATCCAGTTCATCAATCTCGTTTTTATTTAAAGCGACACCCGAAACCCTTTCCTCTCCCCATTGGTCGGGTCTATTAAATGCCTCTGAAGAAATGTCTGCTCCCAAAAAAGAAATCTGATCGAAGCCAATGGCCTTGGCCGTATTGATGATAGTATAAAAATCTCTAAAATTTTGTTTTTGCAAAACAGTGCGGGCTGTTACTTTGAATGATCGATCAATGGCTTTCAAACTCTTCACTCCCTGTTCCAATTTTTCAAAAGCCGCAGGAATATTTCTAATTTGGTTGTGGATGACTTTACCTCCATCCAGCGAAACAATCACATCATCGCAATGTTGGATTACATTTTTTGCATGATGCCCAAGCGTTACACCCGTGGAAAGTAAACTGATCTTTAGACCTATGGAGTGAAGCCGTTCGCAGAACTTCCAGAGATTGGAGTGCATCAAGGCCTCACCTCCAGAAAGTGCCACTCTTTTAACTTTTAGTTTTTTGAATGCTTGAAGATGTTTCTCCAACTGCTCAATCGATATTTCCGTTTTATTTTGGTTCGCCTTCCAAATATCACACATCACACATCGGCAATTGCAGCGACTGTGTGGCATCAGCACTAACACAGGCATTTCGTATATCCTGTCGGTTAGTCTAGTAAGGATGCGATTGATCATAGTAATTAATTAAAACACCAACTCTGCCACCACCGCCAGCGCAGCAGCCACCACCGCCACCCCCATCTTCCTCGCATTAAACTTATGATCCAAACTGCTCTCAAAAACAATGGTAGTGGAGATGTGCAGAAAATTCCCACTCACCACGGCAAACAAAAAAGTAAACGCCTGTGACGACATCCAATCGTTCACCAGCAAGTAATTGGAAAAATAAAGCCCTAGTGGCGAGGCCAACGCGAAAATAGTGAGCAACATCAACGCCTTCCACTTTGCCTTCACTTCGCACAACAAAACCGACATCAATGCAAATGCTTCGGGTGCTTTGTGCAGCGCAATTCCCCACAACAAAGTATTAGAATCATGATGATGCTCAATCGTGCGCGGATGCGCCAGCAAGCCTCCCTCCAAAAATGAATGTGCAAACAATGCTACCAACACAATCCACGCAGATGACTCCGCATGCGAATGTCCTTTATCATGTGTATGGATATGCCCATGTTCCACTCCGCTGGAAAAAAACTCCAAACTCTGTTGCAAGAAGAAACCAACCAAAACAAAAATACCAATGTATCCTGGGCTGCTCGAGGCGTGAAACAATTCGGGCAAAATGTGAATGATGGTGATTGAAAATAAATACGAGCCAGCAAACACCAACAGCAATTTGTAACTACCCTCGTTGATCTTCGGCACATAAAACGCCACCAACCCAGCTGCCAACGCGATACTAAATAGAATCAAAACATCAGCAATCATCTATGGATTCGTTTTAAGTTCTATGAATGATTGAATGCCCGCAGTCATGAAAGTTTCTGTTTTTCCATCGGCAGCAGTATAAATAAAAAACGCCTCTAACTCAGGATGTGATTTTAACGTCTCTATCGCCTTCTCGTGCCCCATCACCATAAAGGCAGTAGCCCATGCATCGGCCGTGCTGGCATCTTTGGCAAAAACAGAAGAACTAAGAATGGCGCGCTCGGCTTGATAGCCCGTTTGTGGATCAATGGTGTGTGAATATTTTTTGCCATCCACGATCCGATAGTTAAAATAATTTCCCGAAGTAGTAAATGATTTGTCAGTCAATTTGATGTACGCTTTGAAGAATTGGTTTTCATGAGTCGAGTTTGGATCTAAAATCCCCAACTCCCACGGCTTGCCCGATTTTAAATTAGTGCCACACGCCATGCCTTCTCCACCTAACTCTACCAGCATGTTTTTAATTCCCTTCGCTTTCAAAAAATCGGTGATCACATCGGCACCGTAGCCCTGGCCAATACCACCAAAATCCAATTGCGCACGCGTATCTGTTTTCCATACACTATCATTGTTCAATCGAATTTTTTCAAAACCAATAAACGACTTGATCGAGTCGATTTGAAACTTGGTAGGCAGCGGCTTATCTTTTTTAGAACCAAAGCCCCACGCATATACCAATGGCATCACCGTTGGATCAAATGCCCCGCTAGAACCACGCACTACCTCTTGCGCTTTTTTAATGGGCGGCAAAAAGTAGGGCAACGAAAATTTAAACCCAGATTTTCCTTTGTTGAATCGCGAAACTTCAGAATAAGGATCGTAGTTATTGATGGATTTATTCACCAGCACCAACAAAGAGTCAACGGCCGATTTAAAATCCCTCCGCTCCTTATCAAAATAAGTGATGTGATAAGTCGTGCCCATCGTCCTGCCCTCCACCATCATGGGCTCTACGTTGATTGACTGGCTCGCGCGCCACTTCCACACACCCATAATGGCCACAATCAGCAGCAGCGAGTAAAGAGCATTTTTCCAGCGGTTGTTCATAAAAGGTGCAATTTAATTTTTTTAACCGCAACTATCTATCCATAGTAATGAATTAGCTTTGTGAAGTTGGTTAGATAAGTGGCAAGATGTTTTTTAGGCAGCACCGTTAGAAAATATAAATAAGTCAGATTGAGGTCGGAAGAATGGAATCAAGTAAAAATCAATACCCTAAAAAACAAATGTAAGCCAACACATTTTTCATACGTTCATTTATTTTCTTTCATGAAATTGAAAACATTTTTCTTTCTTTTACTAATAATGATTGGCCCAACCCTCCACGCCCAATACATCCCCAAGTTCGACATTCAAGGCCACCGCGGTGCGCGTGGCAAGATGCCGGAAAATACCATCCCCGCATTTCTCTTCGCGCTCGATTCAAACGTGACCACTCTTGAAATGGACTTGGCCATCACCAAAGACAAGCAAGTGATCGTCTCTCATGAGCCGTGGATGTCAGCAGAATTTTGTTTGACCCACGAGGGGAAAACTTTCCTTAAAAAAGAAGAAAAGAAATACAACATCTATCAAATGACTTACGCGCAAGTGAAAGGGTGGGACTGCGGCTCGAAACCGCACCCGCGATTCCCTGAACAAAAAAAGATGATCGTTTCTAAACCATTGTTGAGCGAAGCGATCGTAGCAGTAGAAAACCATATCAAGAATTTTACCAAGTATGAAGTTGATTACAACATCGAGATCAAGAGCGAACCAGAGATGGACAATAAATTTCACCCCAAGCCAGAACAATTCTCGGATTTGGTTTATGAATTGATAGATCAATACCTACAGTTAGATCGCGTAGTGATTCAGTCGTTTGATTTTCGTGTGCTAAAATACTGGCACAAAAAATACCCTGAGGTACGCTTGGCTGCTTTGGTAGAAAACAAAAAGTCAATCGATGAAAATTTGAATGTGCTAGGATTCGTCCCCTCCATTTATAGCCCCGATTTCAAACTGCTTACAAAAGACAGTGTAGAATACCTTCATACTAAAAATGTAGAACTCACCGAAAAACAAAAAGAAGCAAAAGTAAAATCCCGTCTGCGCGTGATCCCATGGACGGTGAACGAACCCGCTGAAATGCTTTCAGTGAAAGGAATGGATGTAGATGGTTTCATTACGGATTATCCAGATCGTGCTGCCAAGTTTAAGCGCACGCTGAATATTTCAGCGGGAAAAAAGTAGCATAGTTCGCTTTTCTCATCAAAGACTTAAAGTTGCCACGGCCTTTAGGCCGTGGATCAGCAATAGGAAATTATCAGCAGAGCTTTAGCCCTTTTCCGCATGAGATTTTTCAATATTCTGAAAATTGTAAGGATTGAGACTAAGCTGTATTCTAACTTACAATCCACCTTCTAACCTCCATCTTCTATCCTCTAACTTCTAATTTCCAACCTCTATCTTCTTTCCCCCAAATTCCGTATTCTTGCACTTTATTTAAAACCACTTTATGTCCACATCCAATACCCATCACACAGCATCCAAGAAATTTGACGTCTATGCCATCGGCAACGCCATTGTTGACATCGTCACCGAGGTAGAATATGATTTCTTTCAAAAGAATGAAGTGGAAAAGGGTGTGATGACGCTAGTGGACGAAAAACGCCAGCAACATTTGATGAAAGCCATCGACATGAACAAAAGCAAAATCACCGGTGGAGGTTCGGCAGGCAATACCGTTACAGCAGTGAGTCAGTTTGGTGGCAACTGTTTTTATTCTTGTATGGTGGCAAAAGATGAGTTGGGAAAATTTTTCCTTGATGATCTTAAAAATAATTCTATAGGAACAAATATGATCTATGATCAACTTCCCATAAACCACACAGGTCGTTGTTTGGTAATGACCAGCCCCGATGCAGAACGAACCATGAATACCTTCCTCGGTGTAAATTCTTTTTTCTCTGTCGATCATTTAGATGAACAATCAATAAAAAATTCTTCGTACGCCTACATGGAAGGGTACTTAGTAGCTAGCCCCAAAGGATTGGAAGCGATGAAAGAAACAAAGCGATTGGCGGAGCATCACAAAGTTTCCACTGCACTTACTTTTTCTGATCCAAGTATGGTGAAATATTTTTCCAAACAAATGGAAGAGATTGTAGGCGCAAGTGTTGATCTTCTTTTTTGCAACGAAGAGGAGGCGATGATCTTTACAGGAACAAATAGTGTAACTGAAGCAAAAGAAAAATTAAAGAGCGTTGCTAAACGCTTCGCCATGACGCTCGGCAAAAACGGTGCGTTGTTGTTTGATGGTGATACTTTCATTCAAATAGAACCTTACAAAGTCACCGCGGTTGATTCCAATGGAGCAGGCGATATGTTTGCGGGCACCTTCCTATATGCCATTACCCACGGCCACAGCTTTGCCGAAGCAGGCAAGTTGGCCTCATTGGCGTCTTCAAAAGTAGTAGGGCAGTGGGGACCGAGATTGACAAAAGAGCAGGTGGAAAGTGTGAAGGCGCACCTTGTTGGCTAGTTGGTTAGTTACATTTAGGGTTTCCAACCTTAGGAGGGTTGGAAACCCTTTGCTTTGCTTTGAAAAGCATTATTACAAATTTAAAAGCGTCAGCCCTGGGTCTACGCCAACTTCTTGAACTAATAGACACATCACCTACATTCACAGTTTCGCGAAGCGGGCAAATTCACATCACTTTCATC
Organism: Cyclobacteriaceae bacterium; assembly: GCA_043777495.1. Lineage (GTDB taxonomy): Bacteria > Bacteroidota > Bacteroidia > Cytophagales > Cyclobacteriaceae > ELB16-189. The sequence goes on from JAYWHU010000118.1 coordinate 29,744, forward strand.
ATTGAAAGTAGCAAAGCAATGAAGCCCGAAATTCGTTAAAGAGCAAGTGGAGGATTTAAAAGTTCATCTTGCTGTTCAACATATATCTACACTATTGCCTAGCCTTCCTTCAACAGATTTTTAAAATACGGGGTTTTCCCCGTGCAAATACGGGGAAAACCCCGTTGCGCTGTATGCTATTTACACTTCATCTTTGCAATAAATCAAATAGCAATAACTTAATGTCACTTTTTTAATTTCCTATCGTTACTTTTTTATTAAATCTAAAAAGGCTGCCCCTTTGATAAACTCCTTCCCTTTCTATCAACAATTAGATCAAATGGACTGCGGGCCCACATGCCTAAAGATAATTGCCAAATACCACGGCAAGAGTTTTTCTCTTAATGAGTTGCGCAGCAAGTCATTCATTACACGCGAGGGTGTTTCCCTTCTTGGGATCAGCGAGGCAGCCGAGGCCATTGGCTTCCGCACGATGGGTGTAAAGCTACCCTTTGATAAAATGGTTGTGGATGCACCTTTGCCCTGCATTGTCCATTGGAATCAAAGTCACTTTGCCGTATTATATAAGGTCAAGAAAAATAAAATTTCCGTGGCTGATCCAGCCGCAGGTTTGATCACCTATACCAAAGAAGAATTTTTAAAGTCATGGCTCGCTACTACCGCCAATGGGAGTGGCCTAGGTGTGGCTTTACTCTTAGAACCGACTCCAGCCTTCTATGAAACAGAGGTAGCGATTGATAAGAATACCAAACTTGGTTTCTATTATTTATTCGGCTACCTAAAAACATACCGAAGATTTATTGGTCAATTATTGATTGGTTTATTGCTTGGCAGCTTGATCCAACTCATCCTTCCTTTCCTTACCCAATCCATTGTAGATGTGGGCATCAACACGCGCAACACACCGTTTATATATATTGTGTTGGCAGCCCAACTCATGCTCATATTCAGTCGCACATCGGCAGAGTTTCTTAGGCGGTGGATTTTGTTGCACCTCAGCACCCGCATCAATCTCAGCATCATCTCCGATTTTCTTATCAAACTCATGCAATTACCCATGAGCTTTTTCGATTCCAAGAAGATTGGTGATATCCTACAGCGAATAGAAGACCATAGCCGCATTGAGCGGTTTTTAAGTTCTTCTTCGCTGAGTATTCTATTCTCCTTTTTCAATCTTGTCATTTTTGGTGTAGTACTGGCTTTGTACAGCATCCCCATCTTCCTGATATTTTTCGGTGGCAGCACGATCTATATTACCTACGTCCTTTTCTTTTTAAAAGTAAGAAAAGAGCTGGATTACAAGCGGTTCAACGAACTCTCTCGCAACCGTAGCAGTCTTATCCAATTGGTGAATGGCATGCAAGAGATCAAGCTCAACAATTGCGAGCGCACCAAAAGATGGGAGTGGGAGCGCATACAGGCCAAACTTTTTAAGTTGAGTGTGAGCAGCACCCGTGTGCAACAATGGCAAGAAGGCGGCAGCACACTCATCAACGAACTAAAGAACATATTCATCACCTTCATGGCGGCCACAGCCGTAATCAGCGGCAGCATGACACTTGGCATGATGCTCGCTGTTCAATATATTATAGGACAACTCAATGTGCCCATCAACGAGTTCGTCAACTTCATCCGCGAACTGCAGGATGCCCGCATTAGCCTCGACCGAATAGGTGAGATCAGATTGTTGGATAACGAAGAAAAGCCACAAAGCAATACTTTAGGCCACTTCCCTTCTCCTTTTGGAGAAGGTGGTCGAAGGCCGGATGAGGTGAACCTGCGCTTTGAAAAAGTCTCCTTCCAATATGAAGGCCCTCATTCCCCCAAGGCATTGGACAATATTGATCTCACCATTGAAGAAGGAAAAGTAACCGCCATTGTTGGGGCAAGTGGTAGCGGAAAAACCACGTTGCTCAAGCTATTACTTAAATATTACCCGCCAACAGCTGGTAAAATTTTGCATGGTCATACTGACTTTATAAATAAAAGCGCTAGGGAGTGGCGCAGCCAATGCGGCACCGTTATGCAAGACGGCTATATTTTCTCAGATACTATAGCTAACAACATTAGCGTTAGTGATGAGGAAATGGATACCCAGAAATTGCTGAATGCCGTGCGGATAGCAAACATCCGAGAGTTCATTGAGAGCTTGCCATTAGGCTACAATACTAAAATTGGAAGTGATGGCACGGGCATTAGCGCGGGGCAACGCCAGCGCATGTTGATAGCCCGCGCGGTGTACCGCAACCCTCATTATTTATTTTTTGACGAGGCTACCAGTGCGCTAGATGCGAACAATGAAAGGGTGATCATGAACAAGCTGAACGAATTTTTTAAAGGTAAAACGGTGGTGGTAATCGCTCACCGACTTAGTACCGTAAAAAACGCGGATAAAATTGTTGTGTTGGAAAGTGGAAAAGTGGTGGAAGAAGGGAGTCACGTAGAACTGACAGCAACTAAAGGGAAATATTATGAATTGGTGAAGAATCAATTGGAACTGGGAAACTAAATACTATATAGTCGCCCCTTAGAAAACCCATAGCGATACAAATAATAAGGAATATTGATGTTATTGAGTTGGTAAAATATGCAAGAAAGTGGAGCTTTATATCGA
>JAYWHU010000119.1:0-8481 GCA_043777495.1 Cyclobacteriaceae bacterium
AGCTCCTTCTGATGCTGTGGTTCTCTTCGGTGGAAAAGATTTAAGCGAGTGGACTTCTTTGGATGGATTGCCAGCTAAATGGGAAGTGAAAGACAACTCATTCATGGTGGTGAAAGGAACAGGCGACATCAAAACCAAAAAGGTGTTTAATGACATGCAACTTCACATTGAGTGGAGAAGTCCGATGGTGATAGAAGGGGAAGGGCAAGGCCGTGGCAACAGCGGAATTTTTCTTCAAGAACGTTATGAACTGCAAGTGCTCGATAGCTATGAAAGCCAAACCTATCGCAATGGACAAGCGGGTTCTATTTACAAGCAACATGGCCCGTTGGTAAATGCCATGCGCAAATCGGGTGAGTGGCAAGTGTACGATGTGATTTATAATGCGCCTCACTTTAATGATAAAGGAGAAGTGATCGTGCCTGCTTACATCACGGTTTTGCACAACGGAATTGTAATTCAAAATCACACAGAGATACGCGGCCCGACCGAATACAAAGGATTGCCAGTGTATATTTCGCATGGCAAAGGATCCATTAAGCTGCAAGATCATGGCAACCCAGTGAGCTTCAGGAATATTTGGGTGAGGGAGTTGTAAGTTTCGCTTTCCGTTTTCTCTAAGGCAATAAAAAGAAGCCAGTGTATGCTGGCTTTTTTCTTTTCACCACAGAGTTCACAGAGAGCCACAGAGGTATTTTTTAGGGACGACTCGGTGTTTCTCTGTGCGCTCTGTGGTTACATTATTTTCAGGGATTATTTCAACTCATCAAAATTAAATGAAGTCTCCAAAAACTTAGTAGTGAATTTCCCAGAACGGAAGATAGCGTTGTCCATCAATTTTAAATGGAAGGGAATGGTTGTTTTGATTCCTTCAATGACAAATTCGCTCAACGCTCTTTTCATACGCGTAATTACTTCTTCGCGTGATTGCCCACTCACAATCAACTTAGCAATCATAGAATCGTAATTAGGAGGAATGGTGTAGCCAGAGTATACGTGGCTATCAATGCGAACTCCGTGGCCACCTGGCATGTGAATGTTAGTGATTTTTCCTGGTGAAGGACGGAAACCATTAGCAGGATCTTCTGCATTGATACGGCACTCCATTGCATATAAATTAGGATAGTAGTTATTGCCCGAGATGGGCACACCAGCAGCTACTTTTATTTGTTCTTTGATCAAATCATAGTCCGTAACTTCTTCAGTGATTGGGTGCTCTACTTGAATGCGCGTGTTCATTTCCATGAAATAGAAATCGCCATGCTTGTCAACTAAAAATTCAATCGTGCCGACACCTTCATAGTTGATGGCTTTCGCGCCTTTGATGGCCGCTTCACCCATCCGGTCGCGTAGCTCTTGAGATACAATGGGGGAGGGGGTCTCTTCCACCAATTTTTGATGCCTGCGCTGAATAGAACAATCACGCTCGGAAAGATGACAAACCTTTCCATATTGATCTCCCACTACTTGTATTTCTATATGCCGAGGCTCTTCTACAAATTTCTCTAAGTAAAGCCCATCGTTTCCAAAAGAAGCGGCTGCTTCACGCTTGGCATCGTCCCAAGCTTTCGTGAACTCTTCTTCATTGTTGATAATGCGCATTCCCTTACCACCACCACCAGCGGTAGCTTTCACAATCACAGGGAATTTTATTTTTTTCGCAAGCTCAATGCCTTGCTCAATTGATTCCAGCAAACCTTCTGATCCGGGAATACAAGGCACACCCGCTTTGATCATGGTTTCCTTGGCAGTGATTTTGTCACCCATAGAACGGATCATATCTGGCGTGGGTCCGATGAATTTTATGCCGTACTCATGGCACACCGATGAGAACTCTGCATTCTCTGAAAGGAATCCGTAACCAGGATGGATCGCGTCTGCATTGGTGATTTCAGCCGCGGAAATAATGCGCGGAATATTTAAATAAGATTCTTTGCTGGGTGGTGCACCAATACAAACAGCCTCATCGGCAAAACGTACGTGCAAGCTTTCGCGATCGGCAGTGGAGTAAACCGCTACTGTTTTAATATCCATCTCCTTGCACGTGCGGATGATGCGCAAGGCAATCTCTCCTCTGTTCGCTATTAATATTTTTTTAAACATGAAAATCGATTTTAGATTTATTATTTTAGATTTATGATTTAAGACTATCGATTTAAAGCAACTCGATAAATCAAAAATCTTAAATCGAAAATCTTAAATTGTATTTAGTCAGGCTCTACAACAAAAAGCACTTGATCGTACTCTACAGGCGATGCATTCTCTACCATTGCTTTCACAATCGTGCCCGAAACTTCTGATTCGATTTCATTGAAAAGTTTCATTGCTTCGATGATGCATACCGTTTGTCCTTTGGTGACTTTATCACCTACAGAAACAAATGGAGGTGAATCGGGATTAGATGTGCGATAGAACGTACCGATCATCGGTGATTTTATTTCTAATCCTTTTACAGCAGCCGCTACTGTTTTTTCTGTTTTAGCAGCGACTTGCTGCTGGGCTACTGGCTGTTGGGCCACTACTTGTTGTTGTGGCTGTGCTACCACCGCTACTGGTGTAGACTTCATTACGCGTTGATCAGGTTCACGCTTTACGTGCAACTTCAACTCTTTGGTTTCGATGTCTACTTCATTCAATCCCGATTGGGCGATAAAGTCGATGAGGTCACGGATCTCGGTGGTTTGCATTTCAGATTGGGTTTGAGTGACGGGTTTTTTATTGCCATTGCTCTTGGTGCCGCTGTCTTTTTTGGTAGCCATAAAATTCTAAAATTATTTAACTCGTTCTACGTATTCTCCTGTACTGGTTTTTATTTTGATATTATCACCTGTATTGACAAATAAAGGTACGCGAATTTCTGCACCTGTTTCAATAGTAGCAGCTTTTAAAGTGCGTGTGGCGGTATCTCCCTGAACGCCTGGTTCTGTGTACGTTACGTTCATCACAACGTGCGCAGGGGCCTCGGCAGTGATGGGTTCTTTGCCATCTTCAAAAGCAATCAATAAGGTAACGCCTTCTTTGATATAATTAACTGATTCGCCTAGCAATGCTTTATCTAAATAAATCTGTTCAAAGGTCGTGTTGTCCATGCAGCAAAGGCTGTCGCCATCTTGATATAGATATTGATATTCTTTCGTTTCTACACGCAATTGCTCAATGGCATCGCCAGGACGGAAACGGTTCTCCACAATTTTGCCCGTGCGCAAACTGCGCATTTTTAATTGATAAAAAGCACGAAGGTTTCCAGGTGTTCTATGTTGCATTTCCTCTACTTGCACCACTTCACCATTGTAGCGTACATAACTTCCTTTGTTTAGATCAGATACTGAAGCCATATTTTTGATTTACGATTTACGATTTTTTGATTTATGATTTTTAAAAAAGCCAGAAGAAAGAACTACTGTTTTTTTTTCCTCTTAACTTTTACTTTTGTCAACTGCCCGTTTGTCAATTGTCAACCTTTTCCCAAGCCCCAATGCCCAAGTCCTAATTAATACGCCCACTTCACATACACCGCTCCCCACGTAAAGCCCCCACCAAAAGCTGCCAACAAAAGATTGTCGCCTTTCTTTAGTTGCTTTTCATAATCCCATAGTAAAAGAGGAATGGTTCCGCCTGTGGTATTTCCATAGCGTTGAATATTCATCATCACCTTGTCATCTGAAATACCCACACGCGCTGCGGTAGCATCAATGATGCGCTTGTTTGCTTGATGAGGAACAAGCCAATCGATATTTTCCTTTGTGAGCCCATTTCGCTCAGCCACTTGTGCGGCTACTTCGGCCATGTTGGTAACGGCAAATTTATATACTGCCGATCCTTCTTGATAGACATAATGAAGATGGTTGTCTACCGTATTTCGAGAGGCGGGCATGCGGCTGCCGCCTGCTTTCATGTGCAAATGTGCTTCACCACTGCCATCACTTTTTTGGATGTAATCAATTACACCTACGTCTTCGGTGGTTGGTTCCAACAAAACGCAACCAGCACCGTCACCAAAAATAATACAGGTGGTTCTATCTGTATAATCTAAAATAGATGACATTTTATCTCCACCAATCACAATCACTTTTTTGTAGCGACCTGATTCGATAAAGCTACAGCCAGTGGTTAATGCGTAAATAAAACCTGAACAAGCAGCAGCCAGATCGTAACTAAACGCATTGCTAGCACCTACTGCCGTGGCAACGATATTGGCAGTAGCCGGGAAGGTCATGTCTGCCGTGATGGTGGCAAAAATGATTAAATCAATTTCCTTAGGATCGGTGTTGGTTTTCTTCAGCAATTCTTTCACTGCTTCAATAGCCATTACAGATACGCCTTGGTTTTCACCTTTTAGTATTCTGCGTTCTTTGATGCCCGTGCGCGAGGTGATCCACTCGTCTGTGGTTTCCACCATCATTTCTAGTTCTTTATTGGAAAGAACATAGTCGGGCACGTAGCCACCCACTCCTGTAATCGCTGCTCTTATTTTGTTCATATCTTTTCTTGTTAGGTGTCAAGACACTTTCAAAGTGTCAGACACCTCTGATTCTTCAAGACACTTTCAAAGTTTCAGTCACCCATGACTTATCAAAATACAAATGCCCAGTTGATCAACTGGGCATTTTTTAAACACACTTAGTACCCTTTGTTTGCTGTGGCAAACTTGGGCGACTGATGTAAACAAATCTTAGAAAGTACCATCACGGCAGTTTACGCCACTTCTTTTTCCATCACTACATTTCCTTTGTAGTATAGTTTTCCTTCGTGCCAATGGGCGCGATGTGGCAAATGACTCTCACCTGTAATAGGGTCAATAGAGAATTGCTTCGCTGTCGCCTTATAGTGAGTTCTTCTTTTATCTCTGCGGGTCTTCGAGGTTTTTCGTTTGGGATTTGGCATAACCTAATTGTTTATTACTTACTGTTTATTAATTATTTGCTTTTACTTCTTTCCTTCTTTCAGGCGTCTGACACTTTTAAAGTGTCTTGACGCCTAATCTATTTCTTCAACTTTTTCAACTGCTCCCATCGTGGGTCTATCTCGTCTTCTTTTTTTTCAGATTGATAGATCATCTTACCTTCTTCGTTTTCATCTTCCTCTTCGTCATCTGACTGAAAGCGCGGATGTATTTTTTTTATCGGCACGTCTAGCACGATAAACTCATATAGGTACTGCCCAATATCCATGACATCTAAGTCGTGGGGAATGATGGCAATCTCATCGCTTACTTCCTCTGCGGCATCCCCGTATTTGAAAATAATCTTGCGATTAATTTTCATAGTGTGCTCAAAGGGATCTAGGCTGCGGTCACAGACCAAGTTTGCCTTTCCTTCAATCTTAAAATCTGCCTCAATGAGCGTTTCCCTCTTGTCAAGATTAACCTTGGCTTCAAATTGGCCCTCGGCTACGACCTCTTTGCCGTATTTTTCAAAAAATGCATTCCCCAAATGAAACTCGAAAGAATGCGTTTTCTGGCTTAGCCCTAAAATATTGACGCTATAGTCACTCAACCCAAAGGGTTTTAAAACGAGGGGCAAATTTATCAGGATTTATTGAATTTTCGCCCATTGAACAAGCTTTTTTGCCACCGAGGCATGGAAGAGAATACTTTTACAGGCATCCATGGCAACGTATTTTAAAGGATAATCCCTTAATCCTTTATAAAAAAGTGGATTTGATGCCTTGAATAGGCTTTTCGTCAAAACTATTCTGATAGGTAATTTTTCACCGAGAAAGCGGGAAAAAATACTCTTCCGTGGCTCTGTGGCAATACATTTTCTACAGATAATCCTTAAAGACTGCTGGCTTGATTTCTTGGATGGGCTTTTTGTCAAAGTTATCCACAAAATAATCTATCACACTTTTTTTGAAACCTAGCTTGATGGCAATGCTTTTGCAGAAAATCAACTCGCTTTCAAATAGCTTATGGTCGGCATGGATCAGGTTCATGCAGGCCACCAAGTATTCAAACTTCTGGTCGTTGGAGAGTGCTCCTAAGGTATCGATCGGCTCAGGATTGCGGATCAAGTTGTTTACATCATCTTCCGAAAAATTTCTCTCCTTGGCTATTCTAAAAATCATTTCTCGTTCCGCTTTAGCAAAATGCTTATCGGCCTCAGCCAATTGAATGAGTATATTCAGTTGCTTTTTAGTGACTATATCCATTTGTTAAATTCTGTTCGAGCTAAAACTATTAAATCTTAAACAAAGATCGCGAGATTAAGTTTAAACGGTAATTCTGCGCGTTAAGATTCAGTTATTTTTCCACGAGTTGCTCTTGCCTGTTCTTGACAATATCGCACGCCATGTAGATGGCTTGGCGCATGGAAGATTCATCGGCCAGATTTTTTCCAGCGATGTTGTAAGCCGTTCCATGGTCGGGCGAGGTGCGCACAATTGGCAGACCAGCCGTAAAGTTGACGCCATCATCAAAAGCCAAAGTTTTAAAAGCCACCAATCCTTGATCGTGATACATGGCCAACACCGCATCGTACTTGATATGCTGGCTAGATGCAAAAAATCCATCGGCAGGGAAGGGGCCAAAGATCACCTTGCCTTTGTTCTTCAACTCGGCTATCACAGGTTTGATGATTTCGTTTTCTTCTGTGCCGAGCAAGCCCTCGTCACCCGCATGTGGGTTTAACCCCAGCACAGCTATCTTCGGTTTGTTGATATGAAAATCTTTTTTCAACGACATCTCCAACAATCTGATCTTCAACTCAATTCTTTCTTTGGTGATGAGTGCGGCAATATCCTTTACAGGCACATGCTCGGTCACCAAGCCCACTTTTAAGTCGTTACCCACCATTAACATCAAACTTTGCCCTGCTTCAAATACATCGGTAAGATATTCGGTGTGGCCGCGGTAAGGAAACTCTTCTCCATGGATTGTATTTTTATCGATGGGGCCAGTAACAAATCCATCGAGCAATCCTTCCTTCGATTCTTCCACTACTTTTTTCAAAGAGAGCAATGCACCCTTGCCTGCTTGGCGCGATGGAATGCCTGGCGTGATCTCCATCACATCCTCCCAACAATTCACCACGTTGATTGCTTTGCTAAAAAATTGTCCCTTCGTTTTCACCTGGCTGTAGTTGAACTCTTCTAAGTCCATCAGCTTGCGATAGTAAGAGAGCACCCGCGTAGACCCGTACACCACGGGCGTCATCATAGTGAGTAGGCGCGGGTCGGCCAATGCTTTTATGATTACTTCTGGGCCTATGCCGTTGAGGTCGCCAAGGGTTATGCCGATGCGGGGTTTATCTGTTGTCATGCTTCGTAAAAATTTAAAGGTAGTGAATTAGGGGGGCAAAATTCAAATGAGGGAGGAGATGTTGGGGGATTGAAGGGAAGATAGATGTTGGAAGCTGGATGTATGAAGCTTTTGCGGCCTGGCCACGCGAGGTGTCCGCCTAGGCGGGCCATCGGGCTTTCGCTACTCGCCACCCACTGCACATTCCACTTCGGGCTCAAACATGCCGCTCAATCCCTGGCCGAATGCCAGCACGTAGTTTTGTTTTGCTTTTTGGCTTTGTGATTTGAAAGGGGCGCGCGAGTGAAAGGCAAAACGTAAAAAAGGAAAACATGAATGCCCAGCTAAATGTAAAATAGGCGCAACGGAGTGGCACTTATTCCTTAATTTGGGGGCTAAAAGCGCAAGAGGGTTGGGCTTTTATTGATGTTGGCGGTAATGGTCAAAAAAGAGTGAAATCTAAATGAACGAAATTCTTACAGTAAGAAAAGAGTACGATAAAGGAGACTATGCATTAATTCAAGAATTGAATTCAGAAAAGCATGGGTGGTGGATTAGTTTTAATGCAGACAATTCTAAGAAATGGGAGAGATTCTATTTGTTTGGAAAACAGAACGGACCTGAAAGAGAGTGGAGTAAGTACGGAGTTTTGATGCATGAGAGATCATTCAAAGAGGACCTACTTGATGGACCATGGAAGATATTCTATGAAAATGGACAGCTGAAAAATGACACTTGGTTTACAAATGGCAATCAAGATCTATTTTCAAGGTGGTATGACAAAGAGGGACAACTAATCACTGAGCTCACTATAGTCGGAGGACAGAAACATGGGACTGAAATAGCACAAGTAATCATTGACGAATCAACATACCAAACAACCCAAGCTATAGTGACTTTTGACAACGGAAAATTCAAAGGGTTTGAACCATTCACTTTGACATGAGAGAAGACCACTACCGAACATATAAGGCTTAAACGAAGCCCAGGCACGCACGGAATGTGCTACGAATGTGTTCGCTAATTTGACTGGGGTTCGTTGTAAGCCTCTGTTGAACGGAAGCTTCGGTAGTTTCCCTCTATGGGATTTTAATTGAACTGTGTGTGGATTGGCTGCGGATTGATCTGCTGATTTTGTGGTTTGTGAAGTAATTTTTTAAGCCAAAAGCATTGGCAAGAAAGAATCGTTTAAGTTTTATGTGAAGGATTGTCATCTTTTCACTGGGATTTTCTTTTGTTAGGCA
>JAYWHU010000120.1:0-31792 GCA_043777495.1 Cyclobacteriaceae bacterium
CCCTATTCACAAAATAATACCTACAAGACACCTGTTTTCTTTGAATTACTCAGCGAAGGCAAACTGACTTTGTTAACACGCGAAAAATTAGAGTACCGAACCGTTAGTTCCCCTTATTACTACTACGGCAACTACACACGATTAGTAATGATAAATCAATTTTTCTTGTTGAAGCCCAACGGCAGTATCGAAGAATTTATAGGCAAGAAGAACGATTGGCTTAGCTTGATGGAAAACAAAGAAGAAGATGTGAAGGCGTTTGCCAAAGAAAACCGATTAGACTTTGATGACAAATATGAACTGACCCGCATTGTAGAATTCTACAATTCCTTATTTGCAAAAAAATGATTTTCTTAAATCCTAAATCAATGCCGTTAAGTTAAGCGATCACTTCAGATTCTAAACCCCTCGGGTCTCTAAAGACCCGAGGGGTTTTACAACCATTTGGTTTGCTTAACTTAACGACATTGAATCCTAAATCTTAAATCCTAAATCCTAAATCTTAAATCCCCTATGTCCAAACCCTTAATCCTAGTCTCCAACGATGACGGCATCACCTCACGCGGAATATTGAATTTAGTAAACGTGATGAAAGAACTAGGCGAAGTGATTGTAGTCGCGCCTGATGGCCCTCAATCTGGAATGGGGCATGCTATAACTGTTGGTGATACATTACGCTTAAACGAATCATTTATTTTTGAAGGTGTGAAGGCTTATGAATGCAGCGGTACACCAGCCGATTGCATCAAGATGGCTCGCCACTTTGTATTGAAAGACGAACGCCAACCTGATGTAGTAGTGAGCGGCATTAATCACGGGAGCAACACAAGCATTAGCGTGCTTTACTCAGGCACTATGTCTGCAGCTATTGAGGGTGCCATTGAAGGAGTACCCGCGATTGGGTTTTCGCTTTGCGATTACAGTCATAAAGCAGATTTTTCACATACTTCTCCTTTTATTAAAAAGATTACTGAACAAGTTTTAAAAAAAGGATTGCCCAAAGGCGTGGCGTTGAACGTTAATATTCCTGCTAAGAAACTGGAGCCCATCAAAGGCATTCGAGTATGCAGGCAGGCCAATGCCAAGTGGGTAGAAGAATTTGATCAGCGCTTTGATCCGTATGGTCGTCCTTATTTTTGGATGACAGGCAACTTCATCAACTTCGATAAAGCCGAGGACAATGATGAGTGGGCGATTGCCAATAATTATGTTTCAGTAGTGCCTTGCCAGTTTGACCTTACTGCGCACCAAGCTATTTCGGTACTAAATGAGGAGTGGGACATTTTGGGTTAGGGACATCCCTAAAAACTCTATCAGGTTGATCTAGATAGATATGTGAACCAAACCCAACGTGTTGATTTCCGCGCTATATAAACCACTCCCACAAGCTCCGTCTGAAAGTACGATCAGAGTTTTTAGCTATGCTTTTAAGCTTATTATTTGTACGCTGGATTCCTCACTACAAACAACTTCAATCCTTCTTCAGCAGTTGCCCTCACTTTACTTTTTAAGAAAGGTGTCCAGCCTAACAATAAGCCCTTCATACCCAAAGCCATTCTTGTCCATTTCCAAATATCAAAATAATCGGTGTGCCGATAGATCAATCCGTCTTTGAATTCAAATGAGGCATCTATTTCGTTGATCACCATCCTTCCTGTTTTTGAGAATGTATAAGTAGCCACCCAATGGCAAGAGCCTTTCAGTTCATCGGCTTTCACTTGATTGAAAGTAAGCATTAAATCCTTCCCTCGCGAAATCAGCATGTGCCACATAGCTTTGGCTTCTTTTCCCTTCAGATTTTGAAAGACAGAGTCGTTGAACACTACATCATTATGGTAGCAAGTATGCATGGTCTTCCAGTCTTTTTGCTGAAAGGCCTTGTAGAATTTTTCGATGAGTTGTTCGTGATGGTTCATTTGATAGATGTTAGATGTTAGATGTTAGATTTGAGATTTGAGATTTGGCCTCAGCTTAGTTTAAATCATGAATACCATTACCTTGAAATTTCCATTGGTGTATCAACTGACCCGTTTATTGATTCCGACTTTACAAAACCTGAATATTCAAGTACATTGTGTCAACCAAACAGACTTACCTCTAAAACTATGAAAATAAAATTACTTTTTGCTACCTGCCTTTGTCCTCTGGGCTTGGCGATCGCTCAATCATTCAATAATCTGCCAGTCAATACCCAAAAGCCACCTCTTCACGGCAAGCATTGGATGGCCATCACAGGTAAGCCATTGGCTGCAACTGCTGGCGCCATGATCTTCAGCAAAGGCGGCAATGCAATAGATGCTTCATGTGCTATGTTGGCCGCCACTTGCACCATGTGGGATGTGCTCAGTTGGGGTGGAGAAACGCAAGCGCTAATCTACAATCCAAAAACTAAAAAAGTAATAGCCATCAATGCAATGGGTGTAGCGCCCACTGGAGCAACTGCTGATTTTTTCAAAGGCAAGGGAATGAAGTATCCCCCTGAGTTTGGCCCACTCGCAGCCACAACACCTGGCACCGCAGGTGGATTGATGACTATGCTTGCCGAATACGGAACGATGAGTTTGAAAGAAGTACTCGCGCCAGCCATGCAGTTGGCAGAAGGCTATCCTATTGAAGCCCAAACAGCTAACTCTATCGAACGAGGCAAAGAAGAAATAAAAAAATGGCCATACTCCAAAAAGGTATTCTTACCTCACTTGGGTGAAAAGAGGGAAGCTCCCGATGCAGGGGAGATTTTTATGCAGAAAGATTTGTTGGCTACACTTCAAAAATTAGTTGAGGCTGAACAGCAGGCATTGAAGAAAGGAAAGAGCAGAAAAGAAGCAATATATGCTGCGTATGACAGATTCTACAAAGGGGACATTGCCAAAGAAATTGTGCGCGGCAGCCAAGAGCAAGGCGGGCTTTTCACAGAAGCTGATCTTGCGAATTGGAAAGTAAAAATTGAAGAGCCGATGATGACTAAGTATCGAGGCATTGATGTTTACAAATGCCAACAATGGACACAAGGGCCAGCTTTGTTGCAAACACTTAATATTTTAGAAAATTTCGATTTGAAGAGCATGGGTTACAACTCTACCAAATACATCCACACCGTTTATCAAGCCATGAACTTAGCTTTTGCTGATCGTGATTTTTATTATGGTGATCCAGCCTTTGCACCCGAGGAGCCAATGAAGGGGCTTCTTTCAAAGGAGTATGCAAAGGAAAGATTTAAGCTGATCAATCCAGAAATGAATGATCCAAAAATTGCACCCGGTGATCCATATCCGTTTGAAGGAAAACAAAATCCCTATCAAGATTTGCTAGCAAAATGGGGAAAGAGCCAAGCAGATAATTTCAAACCAGTCAATCCATTAGATGAAAAGTATTTGGAATCATTCACCGCTGGAACCACTTCTGTAGAAGCTGCCGATAAAGAAGGTTGGGTAGTGTCCATTACGCCCAGTGGAGGATGGATACCAGCTTGCATTGCGGGCAACACTGGTGTGGGCATGAGCCAGCGAATGCAATCATTTGTGCTGGATGCAAAGGAAAATCCGTTCAACGTAGTGGAGCCGGGCAAACGTCCGCGCGTTACACTCACGCCAAGCCTTGCCTTAAAAGATGGCAAACCCTTTTTATCTTTTGCCAAACAAGCAGGCGATGAACAAGATCAGTTGCTCCTTCAGTTTTTCCTTAACATGGTTGAGTTTAATATGACCGTGCAAGAAGCGTGTGAAGCCCCCAGTTTCAAAACATTACAAATGTATTCCAGCTTTGGCGATCACGAAAAAATACCAGGTGGTTTAACATTGAACAACGCTATGCCCGCTTGGGTAAGAAAAGATTTATCGAGGATGGGCTATAGACTTACTTATCAAGAGCGCACAAGCGGCCCCATCAATGCGATCTGGTTTGATTGGATACATGGAAGCTTTTGGGGAGGCAGTAGCAATCATGGAGAGGATTACGGCATTGGGTGGTAAAACTTGTAGTGACACAAAATTTTATGTTCCCACAAATTTTGCGTCTCCATGCAATTGTTGGTGGACTGACCACCAATTAGTTTCCTCAGTCAATCACACGCTTGATGGATCAGTTAAGTTAGTTACCATACCTTTAGTTTCAAATGAGAGACAATGATAGCCCCTTTGTGGCTAGTTGGTCAGGCGACCAACTACAACTTGGTGGTCTTTAAAAAGAAATGGGGCAGCTTCTGTAATCAGAAGACTGCCCCATATTATTTAACAGAAGTTCAATACGCCCTATCCACCATACCCGACCCGTAAACTTTTTTGGTTACGTTCTTGGTATTGCCTTTATGTTTTAGCACACCGCTTCCAAGCACCATAGCCTCTAGGTTGTTAGTGGCGCTTATTTCGCAACTGCCCGAACCACTCATTTTTACTTTGGCGTTTTCCAATTCGCATGTGAAAGCTTTCACATCTCCGCTGCCACTCATAGTTATATCATTAGCAGTGGCGTAGCCTTTCAGTGCAACACTGCCTGAGCCACTCACTTCTGTTTTGATGTTGTTTCCTTTAATGTCTAAATCTATACTGCCGCTTCCCGCTACACCTAAGTTCAAATAATCAGAAGCAATAGAATTTTCAGAAATGATTTTACCATTGCCGTTCACTTGCAATTCAGAAACATTTTTGATGCTCACCATCAACTTCATGGTGGGTCTCAGTTTAATGTCGTCAATTTTTGACCAGAGACTTTTGTTGGGGCTATCGGGTTTACGATCAACGTTGATCATCAAAATGCCATTCTCTACTTTAATAGTAGTCAATTCATAAATTTCTGTCAACGCCTCTACACTCACCTCTTGCTTATTGGTCTGCTTGAGGTAAACAGTGTAGTTGGAGTTCACATAAATGCTCTTGAACTCAGGCAACTCCAGCGTTTTCTTGGTGGTTTGTGCAAAAGTGAAAGAGGCAATGCAAAGGAGTAAAAGCGAGATCAGGATGATCGCAAACAAGGAATTAAGTCTTCTCATGGAGATTTTTAATTGAATGGGCGAAAGGTGCATCACGTGGTTCATAGTTTTAGTATTTGTTTCGATAAAGTTACTAAGGGAGCGACAAAAAGTCTAAACTACGGTTAAACTTAATTGCGTTTTTTATTATTGAATATAGCGCGAAAGACCAATATAAAGGCAAAAAGGCCGATGCAAAGCATCAACAGAACTCCGGGGCTAACTAATTTTACTGCGTGCATGGGTTTCTACAATCTAAACAAATTTATCGGGTACGTTGTAGGGACGCAAAATTTTGCGCCCCTACAAACGTATCCTCACCTGAAATCTAACATCATTTTGTGTATTTCCAACTATTGTTTCTCCACCAGACCCAATGGCGTCTCTATCTGTATAGCGAGTTTGCGCCCAGCGTACCCACAGGTCAATTTTTTTAGTAAGCCGATATTCCATTAAAATAAAATGCCGTGCACCTTTGCCGTTGTAGGCCGGAAAAGAAAACGCCAACCACACATCGCGCTCATAAGCATACAAGCGGTTATCGAAATCATCGGTGTCGAACAATACATATCTACCTGATAGGGAAAGCCTCTGCCAATCAAAAGACACATCTTGCATAATGGCCGTTCCTTGTGTGGCTTTGTTGGCAAACTGATAGGTGCTAAACTGGGCGCGACTTTTAAAAGTGAGTTGAGGCGTGGCCGCATAGTCCACATTGATCCAATAGTTTCTTCTAGTGCCGAAATCTGTCAAATACAAGTTAGCATCCGTGGAGGTGTTGCGTTGTTTTATTTCTTCACGTGCTTGCAAGAAAATATAAACTGTTTTACTTGGCTTGTAGTTGAAGCGCACTAGCCATTCGCTTCCGTCTGATGGGGAATAGCTCCTATACTTGAGCCAAGGAAATTGAAACAGATCGGCATAGCCGGCAATAGAATATTTTTTGTTGAATGAATATTTCCAACCCCAATACACGCCTGATTCATTTTGTGCAATGGAATTTTCTGCCAACGCATTACTGTAGAAGCTGTAAAAATTTTTATCAAATTTTCTGTAGAGTAATGATACATCTAACCTGGGTGTAAGGCTTGAAAGCATTCCGGCAACCACTGCACTGCCTTGATTAAGGGTTTGAACAAATTCACTGAAGAATGTATAGTTGCTGTGTGAGTAATTAAGAAATGCACCCACATTGGTATTTTCATTGCCGTTGAAATGAAATTGATTGTATGGAGTTGAGTTTCTGCGTAGAGATAAATCGAATTGAGTTCTGTGCATCAGCACACCGGCATCAATAGATTGGTTTTTGTAATTGGCAACAAGGGCAAAGTTAGTTTCAAGAATGGCATGGCGATTGGCAAGTTCGCTAGGTGTACGATGTAAGCCTGTAAAATTGAAAGAAGAAATATTGCTTTGTGTTGAATCTTGAAAACTGGCATCGCGCCCACGCGAAGAAACCATACCATGAATAGTGAGACTTTTAACCACTTGATAGCTAATAGCTGCTCCGCGAAAATATCCTGCTTCGTAAATAGAAGTGTACGGCAAGAAGCCGAGATTGCTTCTACGCACTGTAGTTACGGCCTCGCCATTCTTGCCAATGCCAAACACAGAACCCAACGCAATGCCCTGCCCAAACTGCGCTTGGTAATCACCTACGATCAAATTTTTGATCTTGCCTTTGTTTAGTGCTTGTGCGTGAAATGAAATATAATCGAAGCCATACTGTTTTTTTGACGGATTCCACGCGATGGCTTCGCCTGCGTCTTTCTTTAGAGTAAAGCCCAAGCTAAAATCTCCCGTCTTGCTGGTTCTGAAGCGTGTATAAAAATCCCCAGGCTTGCCAGCATAACGACCGCTGCTATCGGTTTTTTCAGAATAGCCTTTTTGTTGCTCTAGCGTTTGTGAATAGCGAAGCAATAGATAATTATTTTTTTCAGCAAGCACTCGGTTAAAGATGGATCGATTGAAAGAAGAACTTGCATCTTTGACGGTGACAAACGGAATGACTTTTAGAAAAAGTTCTTTGCTAAAGCCGGGTACGCTTTGCAATTCATATACAGAAAGCAAAGACCCCGCTTCTTTGCGATAATTAAGAAACGATTGTATCTGCTGTGGATTTAGAACATAAAAAGCGCTTAATTGTTCATCGGTTGCCTCATTCAAATCCAATTGATTGGATAAGAGTTGAAGATAATTCTCATACAGGTCTTGATAGCTGACTGATAACTCCTGCGTGGCAAAAATTTCATCTACCAACGCGGAGGGGTTGAAATTTTTTCTTGGGTAATCTTGCGCAAGCGCATAGCTGAAAAAGCTCGGCCACACCATCAATAGACTAACTGCCTTTTTCATTTACCCTCTTTGCTGGTTTTGGAAATCAGATAAACAGCCGAAGCTTGATGTGTAGTTCCTAACAAAGAGTTAAAGCGCACAGCATAATCAACTTTAAGATTCTTCTTTTTGTAACCCAATCCAAAAGATGCTGTGGAAGGATTGAATTGAAAGCCTGTGCGGACAAATACACTTTTGTAAATGGCGTATTCCAATCCCGTACGCCAAGTAGGTTTGTAGTCTAAGTCTTTTTCGATTTCAGTCGTGATGAAAATTTTCTCCGAAGGAGTGATTCCTAACCCAATTGTTAGTTTAGTAGCTAATCGATCTCCATCGCGCGTTGCCAGTGAGGCTTGTGTCAGGTTAGTAATGTAGGCACCAATGCTGAGCTGTTTTGTCAATTCGGTAATGCCACCAAAATCTATACTCACTGCCGAATGTGTGCCGAATCCTTCCGCACGGTATTGAATGTAGTTGACCTTTGCGCCCAGCGAAGTAGTGCCAAACTGATTGCCAATGCCAGCAGCCAGAACTTGCTCACTGTAAATGGCATCGCCAAAACGAAAAGCTCCCAGCCCTGTATTAAACCATTTGGTGGTAGCATTCCACACGGCAGCCATGCGATTTGCTCCGATGAGCGAAGGCACAGCCTCATAAGCGAAGCCAACACTGTGTTGCTTGATCTTTCCTATGCCTCCTATATTATTGAACAAACTCCACTCATCTGCCGATGTAGAAGAAGCATAGCCCATGCCCGCTTGGCGCGCGCCGATCAAAGTAGAAACACTCTGCGCATAGGAGGCTGCGCAGAGACCAAGCATCAAAGCCAAGACAGGTGCTTTCAACTGAGTTCAATTGGTAAGCCAAGATAATGGAAAGTTTATTTTCACGAGTCAATAATTCTATTTATTTTTTTGGCTCTATGTCGGCATAGAGAGCGGGTAACCGCGACCTGGTTCTCCCTTGCCCATTGCAGTTTATTGGAAGGCGAACCTTAGTAGAAAATTATTCGTAGTGGTGCTTTAAACCTTATTACCTTATTTTGACTTCACAATTGGATGATTAATAAGGTAATAAGGTAATAAGGTTGGTGTAGAATGAATTTGTTTCTCTACTAATGTTTGACATCACGCAATCAAACTCTCCTGCTGAGGGAGTGATTAAAGAGCATCTCTAAAACTCTGTTAGGTTGAGCCTGTAGAAACCTACTTGTTGATTTTTGTGCTATGTAAAAACGACTTCGACAAGCTCAGTCTGACAGTACGATTAGAGCTTTTAGAGATGCCCTAAATTTTTACACACTCGAAACGTCATAGAGCTATTTTTTTAATCGTTCTCTACCATCTTTGCCTTTAAATATTGCATACACCATTAAACTGATAATAGATGCCCCTCACCCACCCCCAATTAATCGACTTACTCCAAGCAGCCTACTCTGCAGAAAAAGCAGCCGCCTTTGCTTACCAAGGTCATGCGAGCGCTGTTAAAGACCAAGAAGAAAAAATTGCTATTAAGCAAATAGAAGATGATGAGTGGAATCATCGAAAAGAGGTTTTAGAGATCATGAAGCAATACGATATCCCAATCTCTACTTATTATGAAATTCGATTTTATGTTATTGGCAAAATAATCTCCATTAGCTGTTATGCGATTGGCTGGTTTATGCCTTTCTATTTTGCTGGAAGCTTAGAGAGTGGAAATGTATGCGAGTACTTTCGCATGAAACAATACTTTAACGGGCTAGGGATTAGAGAACACGACCTCATCTTGTATGAGATGGGAATGAAAGAGAAGGAACATGAAGTGTATTTCTTATCCAAAATACAAAACAGTAAACTCTTGCCTTTTTTTGAAAAATTATTTTCGTGGGGGGCTAAGAAAAGTTTCAATAACATAAATCTCGATGAGAAATACCCCGTGGAGGCATCGGATATTTATTGCAAAAAATAATATTAGCGAATGAACACTAAAACTCTTTCTTCAAATTAAAGAAAAAGCCATGTATACCCTCTTTGGTAAAGGCATACTCCAAGCGGAATACCACATCATAAGGAAAAATAAGGTCAAGGCCCGTTCCGTACCCAGCTAAAATAGTATCACTTAAACGGATGTTACTATTTTTTTCTGTATAGTAAGGATAGTTTTCAACGTAACCGAAGTCTAGAAAACTTTTTAAGTAAACAGCAAAAGGTAAATATCTAAATTGCTCTAATGGCATATTTTCCCATCGAACAGCGCGGGAGAATATTTTCTTTTTAAATGTGGTTTTGTTCACAAAAAATTTAGGTCCCTCAATCACATAGATTTCATATCCACGCAGTACCTGTCTCTGATAACCCAATGTGCCATAGAGTGAATAAGGCTGAACGGTAGGATCACTGAGATAAACAGACGAGAAATTTGAAAGATAAAATCCCTTCCTTAAATCATGGTGGTAGGCGTAAGTTAAATTAAAAATCCATTGATTGACATCGCCATCAAACCCCAATCCATTTTTTTGAATGTATCCAGTAAATTGATAGCCTTTTAAAGGATACATCACCACATCTCGGTGCTCTGATCTGAATGAATAGGCCAACGTAGCAAACTCCTGCTTATGAGAGCCAGAAGAGTAATAGTTTGGATTCAATTTTAGAATGGTATCTGTAACCTGAGAGCTGCGATACCCCAACGAAACGGAATGAGTTTCAAAAAAAGATTTTCTGTAGGTGTAACTGATCGATCCTCCTTTGGAAACGCGGAGCGGGTCTTTCGAATTCAAAAACTGAAGTTTGTGGTCTTGTGTGAAGTAGGCAATGTTTTTAGGATTGCTATAATCAAAGCCAATGCTCAACCCTTGCTTTTGCTTTTTGTCTATGTACGGAATGTTATAACTTAAATCAAACCGTTGGGTAAAGCCAAACTGTGCAGTAAATCGAAGCGTTTCATTTCTGCCTCGCACATTGTATTGATCTAGCTTGATTCCATAATTAATCCTGCCAAAATCATGATTGTAGTTTTGCCACCACTCATTTAAATTACGATCGGATAATTCAAAAATCGGAGCTGGCCAGGTGTACCATCGCTCTTCCACATCTACCAAGATATCAATGCTGTTGGGAGACATCTCTAAACTGCGGATGGTGATCAGATTGAAGAGGCGCAGGTTATAAATTTTGCGTTTATCCCACAGTAATGTTTCGTTGAGTTTATCAGCACGAATGGTATCGCCAGACTTTAGAGAAAGTTCTCTTGATATAATCTGATCGCGGGTTCTTTTGTTGCCAATAATCAATACCCGATTGACAGTAAGTAATCGGGTGGTATCGTTAGCTTGGCTAGTGGTATCGGCAGATTGAATGATATCCTGATTGCTCGCAAATGCTAAGCTCGAAGCACATAAAAACCCCAAAAGTAAAAATAAGATTGCTTCGTATTTCGCCACGGTTCTTCAATCAACAAATAGATATACGAATAGCTTTTAGCTCCTGGACTTGGTACGGAAGGATCTAACTAAAACAAAAACACCCACCAATATCAAAGGGATACTCAAGTTCTGCCCCATGTTAAGCGAAAGCTTGTCTTCAAAAGTAACTTGGTTTTCTTTCAAAAACTCGTAAGCAAATCGCAAGCCCCACAGTGCAATCAAGAATATTCCAAAGATGCGCCCCTCCGGCAAATTCAATTTGTGTTTTGACCAATACCAAAGTAGAAGCGCAAACAGGATGAAGCAGGAAATAGATTCATACAATTGCGCAGGATGCCTCGAGATAGCCATCGCGTTTACCTTTGCGGCATAAGTGCCAGAAGACTCCAACGTTATTTGCGGGTTAAAAGGTGCAGCCAGCAGATCGATGAACTCAGTTTGTCCTGCTAGAATATTGCGCACCCGCCAATCTACAAATTCATGCACTTGATTTTCGGTAGTGCCCGGCTTAAAAAATAGATACAACTTTATGGGCACTCGGCCATTCACACCCTCGGCACGATCCTTATCTTTTAATACTTCTACGGAGGCCACCGGGTTGGCGCCATCAGTATCAGATAAGATGCGTGAGGTGGTGGGGTTGATGAATACAAAGCTCAGTGGGTTATTGCTTGGTTTGCCAATGATTTCTGAATTGAAATAGTTTCCTAAACGAATCAATCCTCCCGTGAGGCAAACAAGAATGACAATACGATCTAACACTTGCAAGTAATTCTGTCCTGGCTTTTTCTTTCTGCTATAAAGCCATAATGCGAATAAGATTCCTATAGCTCCTCCATGACTAGCCAAACCAGTAAAACCTGTAAAGCGGAAAGGTGAGAACTGCACAGGAAGGAACACACTCAAAGGGTTTTCCCATAAGGTAGAAGGCTCATAGAATAATACGTGGCCGAGTCGAGCCCCAATAATGGTGGCAACAATCATGTAAACCGTGAGGGTATCCACATCCTTTTCTGGCTTGCCTTCTTGTTTATGAATGTAGTAGAGAATCTGCTGGCTGATCAGAAAACCTAAAGCGAATAGAAGTCCGTAATAGCGAAGGGAGAAGAAACCAATAGAAAATATTTCAGGGCTGCCATTCCAAATAATATAGCTGATCATAAAGTGCGATTATACGTGATGATAGTGAGTGTTAAACAATGAAAAATAAAGTCAAAGATAGCGACTAAAGGTCAAATAAAGTATGGTTTTATGGAGCACTCGGCACCAGTTTTTAAGCATTGTGCCTAAACGCCAAAGCCCTAATCCTTAAGTCTTAACAGCTAAATCCTATCAAGTTCATCAAGCTCCTCCTTAAAACTCCCCGAAAGAATAGGAAACCGACACCAACTACGCGGATCAACATTTATGTCATCTAAGTGAAATGAAGGTGCTAATCGTTCGCGCTTCCATTGGTTGGCTGACCAAAGACGGAAGAATTTTTTGATATGCTCTTTCAGTTGGTGGTCTTGCTTTCCGTCTGAAAGGATTTTGTAAACTTCAACAGGCGGTTTTCTTTCTTGAATAGCAAGCTTTTCTATTTCAACTAAAACCAAATACGGCATCAAATCTTTTTCATCAGTTTGTGATCTTTCCAAGGGACGTAATTCGGCAGTGGGTTGCAAATTATTTACATACGAAAGCCCTGAATATTCCAATTCTTTTTCTGCCCATTTTAACCATTGAATGATAAATGGTTTGTCCAGCCCCGCAATGGGTGCAAGACTTCCGCTGGTGTCTCCATCCATCGTGGCATAGCCTACATCACCTTCACTGCGATTGGAAGTTGTAAGGAGAATAGATTGTTTGATATTTGCCAACAACCAGATAATGGGCGACCGTGATCTTGCTTGAATATTTTGCCGCGCAATATCATCTTTGTCCCATGTCAACTGACGGCCGATTACTTTTTCAATTTTAGATTCGTAAGCATCCACTTCATCATCAATCAACCATTGATGAAACTCTGCTCCGATGGAACGAGCCAATTCTTTTGCAGCCGTTAAGGTTGTTTGTGATGAATTTTTTGTTCCTTGGTAAGCACAGGTCAATAATTTGCCAACGGCTTCTTTTTCATCGTTGATCGGAGATAATCCGAGCGTATCGCAAAATTTCTGCCACCCCAATTCTGTGGAAGCCCTTCTTACCATTTCTGCTACCAGCACGGCACACAACGAGGAGTCTGCTCCACCACTAAGGCTTAGTACAAAACCTTTCGCCTTACTTTTTCTCAAGTAGTCAAACAATGCCAAGGAAGCCGCTCGTGCCAATTCTTCGTTTTGCTTTTTATTATCTGTGATTGGATGAATGACTGTCAATTCAGGTTGATCGAAATTGATTTCACAAACTTGAAGGTTGAATGGATTGAAAGAAAGCCGATCGTTCAATTTCAAAATCTTTCCGCGCTGAGCGAAAATAATATCGCCATCGTAAATCATTCGGCCTGCCTCGTTGCCGAGTAGGTTTACAAATAGATAAGTGCAATTAAATTTTTCTGAGCCGCCAATGACCACTTCGCTTTCGCGGAGTTCGCTCTTGCCCATCGCAAAATGACTGGCACTGGGGTTTAAGATCAGATCAACACCTCGCTCGCACAATTTGTAACCTGGTCGTTTTTCTTTTCGCCACGCATCTTCACATATTTCAAATCCAAATTTGATTCCGTTGGTTTCATAAATCAAATCACCTACTTGAACGGTTTGTCCATTAAAAGCAACTTCTTTCACCACGCCAGATGGCCACGCATCAAACCAACGTGGTTCGTAATGCACACCATCTCTAGCTAAATTTTGCTTGAGGGTAATGCCAAGGATTTTTTTATTTGAGATAACGCAAGCTCCATTGTAAGTGATGCCATCAAAGCGGATGGGAAGCCCGACACAAACCGTAATCGCTTCACAATGCGGAATAATTTCTTGTAGGTGTGTCCACGCTTTCGCGGAAAGCCAATCACTTAAAAACAAATCTTCGCAGCCATATCCCGTAAGGCAAAGCTCGGGCAAACACAAAATAGAAACGTGTTCTTTCTTAGCAGCTTCAACAGCAGCAATAATATTCGCAACGTTATTGCTCCAATCAAAGGGGATTTGGTTGACGGTTGCTCCAGCTATGTTTAATATTCTGCTCATTTAATCGATTGCCAGTTGGTGGTTTCTAGTTGCCTGTTTTGCCAGAATTTGAGAACTGGAAACTTCTGAGTTTGGATGTAGCACAGCGCTAGTTTGCTTTGCGGGGATTGATGGATAGTAGACTATCCAATTCAAGATGGAGTACTTTGCTAAATGAAGATTCAGTGGCTTCACCTGTTAGTTTATCAATTTGATACCAAGCTTTTTTCTTGTAATCATAAACAAAGCCTTCTTCTACATCGTAGTCGCGCAATAACGCAAGTACTTTGGCACTGTCTTTTTTCACGCCTGCCGAATGAGTTACTTCGATGAGTGTCACAGTCTTTTCTTGCTTGTGATCGTAAAGCAAAATATCAGGAGCGGGACTAGTCTGTCCCTCATCAATCATTGTTTCTGGGTAGGGGAATAAATTGGTTTTATCTTTTAGGTAAAGATCTGCAAGCCCGTGAATAAGTTGTGTGATGATGGCTTGATGTTCCTTCGGAGCATTTATTCCCATGATGATCAAATTATCTTGCATCTCGATTTAATTAAATAACGGATATAAAGATATAAATTAAAAATGGTTCCTTGTTCCCAGTTCCTAGTCTCCGATAACTGGAAACTAGGAACTGGGAACTAATTCAAATCTCCAGCATCACGCAGGTCTTCTCTGCCGCACTCTGCTCTGCTTTCTTCTTATTAAAACCCTGACCTAGGCCAAACAGTTTATCGCCAATAATTACTTGAATAGAAAACTCACGATTATTGCGACCCGTATTTTTAGAGTCCACCAAATCAAATTTTATTTCTTTGCCTTGGCGCTGCGCCCACTCAATCAACCTGCTTTTGTGGTTGGTGTTTACATTCACAACCGTTTCTAAATCAAAATAAGGTTGAATGAGTTTATCGATCACAAATTTTTTGGTGCGCAAATAACCTTTGTCTAAATAGACAGCTCCTACCAAGGCCTCCAACGTATTTCCTAAAATCACGTGCTGCAATTGGGTGTTCTTTTGATCGAAGCGGACAATCGCACCAATGCCCACTTTCCTTGCTAAATTATTTAAAGAATCACGGTTTACAATCCTTGAACGTATTTCGGTTAAAAATCCTTCGTCTTTAAATGGATATTTTTTAAAAAGATAATCGGCCACGGCTGCGCCCAATATGGCATCGCCCAAATACTCTAGTCGCTCGTTGCTTTCTCGAAAGCCTTCTGTTTCTTTTGATTTAGAACTATGCAGTGTGGCCAATCGGTAAAGGGCCAAATTGGATGGTGTAAACCCTGCAATGGTTTTGATTGCAGTAACAAGCTTTTTATCTTCTTTGGAATTGGGCTTGGATAAAGTCAGTAAGTTCCACACAGGGTAATAACTTACTCTACTTTTTTGATGATCACGGAAGCATTGTGCCCACCGAATCCGAATGTGTTGCTCAATGCAATTTTCACATTCTTTTTTTGCGCCTTGTTGAAGGTTAAGTTCAAGCGAGGGTCCAAATTTTCATCATCTTCAAAGTGATTGATGGTAGGGGGAATAACTCCTTCCTCTAACGCAAGCAAGCAGGCGATAACTTCTATAGCACCTGCCGCACCGAGCAAGTGACCAGTCATAGACTTAGTAGAACTGATGTTCATTTTATAAGCATGATCGCCAAATACTTTTTGTATGGCTTTGATCTCGCCAATATCTCCTAAGGGAGTTGAAGTGCCGTGTGTATTTATATAATCTACTTCTTCAGGTTTGATGCCCGCTTCTTCCAGCGCGTACTCCATTACTTTAATAATGCCAAAGCCTTCAGGGTGCGGTGCAGTAATATGATACGCATCAGAAGACATACCTCCACCAATGATCTCTCCGTAAATTTTTGCGCCACGCCTTTTAGCATGTTCGTATTCTTCTAGGATTACAGCACCTGCGCCTTCGCCCAATACAAAACCATCTCGACCTTTATCATAAGGGCGCGAAGCAGTTTCAGGTGAATCATTTCTCTCAGACAGTGCTTTCATGGCGTTGAACCCACCAACACCCGCAATGCAAACTGCTGCTTCAGATCCGCCAGATACAATCACATCTGCCTTTCCCAATTTCAAATAGGTGTAGGCATCGTAAATAGCATTTGTGGAAGAAGCGCAAGCAGATACGGTAACAAAGTTGGGTCCACGGAAGCCGTACTTGATAGAAATATGTCCCGCACTCAAGTCAGGGATCATCTTAGGAATGAAAAAAGGATTGAAGCGCGGAGTTCCATCACCCGCGGCATACGATCTCATTTCTTCTTGAAAAGTAAAAAGCCCGCCTATGCCCGACCCCCAAATCACGCCAACGCGATCATTGTTAAGCTCGGCAAGCGGAAGTTTGGAATGGGCAATCGCCTCATCGGCAACCACCATAGCGTATTGAGAAAATGGATCCAGCTTTCTTGCTTCTTTACGATCCATGAACGAGGCTGCATCAAAACCTTTTACTTCGCAGGCAAATTTTGTCTTGAAAAGAGTAGTATCAAATTTAGTAATGGCCGCAGCTCCGCTTTTCCCTTGGCTAAGCCCATCCCAATATTCGCGAAGGGTATTTCCAATAGGGGTAAGCGCACCTGCCCCAGTGATAACAACTCTTTTGAAAGTCATATTTTTTTAAATGGCCGTATGGAATTTTCCATGATCGTAGTACTTAGAAATTAATTGATAAGCACAATTAAATTGACGATTAGCAATTCTCAGTTGATTTTGTCAACTGCTATATTGTCAACTGTCAACTTAAAATGCTCACGCGAATTAAAATTAGTTTCTACAGCGTCTTGCCAAGTTATTTCTTAGCGTTTTCCTCTAAGTAAGAAATGGCCTGACCTACGGTAGCAATGTTTTCTGCTTGATCGTCAGGGATGGAGATATTAAATTCTTTTTCAAACTCCATGATAAGCTCAACGGTATCCAAAGAGTCGGCTCCCAAATCATTGGTAAAGCTTGCCTCAGGCGTCACTTCAGATTCTTCTACGCCTAGTTTGTCGATGATGATTTGTTTTACTTTTTGTGCGATCTCAGACATGATAATAAGGTTTAAGGATTCAAAAATCAGGTGCAAATAAAGGGATTTAGCGCAATATTGCCAACTTTTGCTGCGTATCAGATTCACACCAATGTCCTATATCTGCTTAAAATGAAGAAAAAACGCCTTGATATTGATTATTCCTATGATTTTGAGTTGATCGGCATCATTTCTCCGCTCAAAGGCTACAAGTTGGCATGGGAAATCAATAACCGATTGGAAGTGAAGCTGATAAAAGAGAATGACTTACAGATTACTTTCAAGAAAGGAGCCGAAAGCAGCTTCTCCTATTTTTCTTATCAAGTGGAAGGAAATACGCTAAAGCTGTTCCGCAACAAATCCAGCGAACAAGAGCTATCAAAAAACATTTTAGTGCCAGAATATCCCCACTTTGATTTTATTTTGATGACACAAAGTGATGATACAGGCAAAAGCAATCGTTTGCAAGAAGTCTTACGCACTATCCCTTCCATAGAACTAGTTGCTTTTATACCTTTGGACGCTTTAAAATCAAAGGATCACTTTATTTTCTAGTTGCAATTCAGTTTGTTTATGGGGACAAAACTTTTCACCACAGAGTACACGGAGAGCCACAGAGGTGGATTTCTTAGAAAATATCTCTGTGTTTTCTCTGTGATCTCTGTGGTTATTTATTTGGCTGTAAGCAACCAAGCATACTAAAAATCTAAAATCCTAAATCTAAAATCTAAAATCATAAATTCTCTAATGGAACGTATCTCTTACAACAAAACAAAAATTGTAGCCACCGTAGGCCCCGCCTCCAACAACAAAGAAATGCTTCATGCCCTCATCAAAGAAGGCGTAGATGTTTTTCGTCTGAATTTTTCGCACGGCACACACGAAGATCACTTGAAGGTGATCAATTTCGTGCGCGAACTCAACAAAGAAATGGGCACCAACGTGGCACTTTTGCAAGATTTGCAAGGCCCAAAAATCCGTGTAAACGAAATGCAGCCAGGCATTGAAATAAAAGCAGGACAGGAACTGATCATTACTACCCGTGAGGTATTGGGCAACAATGAATTGGTCAGCACCTCTTACGAAGGCCTGCCACGCGATGTGAAGAAAGGCGACATGATTTTGATAGATGATGGAAAGATCGAATTGAAAGTGGTAGAAGTGCGAGATATAGATGTGGTGTGCAAAGTGATTTATGGCGGTCCATTAAAATCTAGGAAGGGAATCAACCTGCCATTTTCTAAAGTGAGCGCACCTTCATTGACAGAAAAAGATTACGAGGATTTGGAATTTGGATTGAAGAATAATGTGGATTGGGTGGCTTTGTCATTTGTGAGAAAGGCAACAGACATTGAAATCTTGCGTGAAGTAATCAACCGTGCCAAATCGGCCACGCGCATTGTAGCGAAAATTGAAAAACCAGAAGCACTGGAAAATATTGACGCGATCATTGCCGCCACCGATGCGGTAATGGTGGCCCGCGGTGATCTTGGCGTAGAGATTTGGATGGAAGAAGTGCCCATGGTGCAGAAGATGCTGGTGGAGAAATGTAATAAGGCAGCAAAGCCAGTGATTGTGGCTACGCAGATGATGGAGAGCATGATCGAGAACCCGCGCCCAACCCGCGCAGAGACCAACGATGTGGCCAATGCCGTAATGGATGGTGCCGATGCGTTGATGCTTTCCGCAGAAACCGCAGCAGGTAAATACCCGATCGAAGTAATCAGAAGCATGGTGCGCACGATTGGCTCGGTAGAAAAGCAAGGAAAAATATTTTACAAATTCAGAGAGCCAGATCAAAATACCTCTACCTATTTTGCAGATAGTCTGATCCTAACAGCTTGCAAGCTGGCGAAGGATGTTAATGCTAAAGCGATTATAGGTATGACACAGCATGGATACAGCGCGTACAAAGCATCGTCTCACAGGCCTGATGCAAATATTTTTGCGTTCACCAGCAACAAAGCCATCATCAACACCATGAATTTAGTTTGGGCGACTAAGGCCTATCTCTATGATAAAGCCTCTTCAACTGACGAAACCATTTCTGATGTAGAAACTATTTTGAAACGCGATGGCCATGTGAAGAGAGGAGACATTTTTATTATTTTGGCCAGTATGCCTATTCAAGAAAGAGGAAGAACG
The DNA here is from genome assembly GCA_043777495.1 of Cyclobacteriaceae bacterium. Taxonomy (GTDB): domain Bacteria; phylum Bacteroidota; class Bacteroidia; order Cytophagales; family Cyclobacteriaceae; genus ELB16-189. The sequence continues at coordinate 19,021 of JAYWHU010000120.1, forward strand.
AATATGATTAAAGTGCACGAGGTGCAGTAGGGGTGAGTGGCAAAAATAGTAATAGGTAAGCTCATTGTTCCTCGCAGAGTGTCCAAGACGGTAGACTCTGCGCGAACTCAAGCCGTAAGTCAAACTAAAATGGATAATGCAAGATCGCACGAAGATTCACAACAAAGCGAAGCTTAGCCAAAGAGGGAGACAATCCTTGACAATAAAGCGTTTGCCCGCAACTAACAGAATAAGTTGTTTTTCCGCTTGAAATCCCCGTAAATCCTCAACATCTTTGAGGGATAGAATCTCTCATGAACAAAAAGAAAATAGCTATCCTATATGGAGGCCGCTCAGTGGAGCATGGAGTCTCCATCAACTCCGCACGCAATATTTTTGAGTTTATTGATAAGGAATTCTTTGAGCCTGTTTTGATAGGTATTTCTTCACAAGGGACTTGGTATCATACCCAAACTGTAACCAAAGAAATTGAGGCAGGAGAAGAACTCTCCCTTCGGCTCAATCCCTCCTCTCCTACTTTCCTCACAACAAAAGAAAAATCTATAAGTGTAGATATAGTGTTCCCCGTTTTGCACGGCACTGATGGTGAAGATGGCAGTATTCAAGGCTTGATCAAAGCAATAGATCTGCCAATGGTTGGCACGACCGTGCTAGGCTCGGCCATGTCCATGAGCAAATTAGTGACTAAGCAATTGCTTAAGGAAGCAGGATTGCCCGTTGCCGATTTTATGTCTGCTTACTATCCTGAAAAAGGTAATTTGCAATTTGAACAAATAGAAAAAAAACTGGGGCTTCCATTTATGGTGAAGTCTGCCAGCTTGGGTTCATCAGTAGGCGTATCTAAAGTAAAATCAAAAGCGGATTTTGATAAAGCCATTGAAGAAGGTTTTCGTTATGATGATTGTGTGCTGATCGAAAAATATATTCAAGGCCGCGAGATTGAGTGCGCCATCTTGGGCAACTCCCCTGCTAAAGCTTCTTTGCCTGGCGAGATCATTATCAGTAAAGAATATGAGTTCTACACTTTCGATGCCAAGTATGTAGATGGCAAGGCAGTCTCCATTGAAGTGCCTGCCAAGTTGGAAGCTGCTATTCAAGAGAAAATAAGAACACTATCACTGCAAGCCTATCAAGCACTTGCCTGCGAAGATTTTGCACGAGTGGATTTATTTTTGACAAAAGAAGGAGACGTGTATGTGAATGAGATCAATACCATCCCTGGATTTACCAACTCCAGCATGTTCCCCATGATGTGGAAAGAACGGGGCATATCTTTTACCGAATTGATTTCACAACTAATTGAGTTGGCAATGGAGCGTTATCAAAAATCAAAAAGAGCAGAAAGAGGTTTTGAATCGGCATTGAAGTTTTAATTTTAGGTATGGATATAAAAAGCTTTTTGAAAAATAATACGATCGGTAGCTTATTAGCAAATGTGGGCATCGCATTTGGTTTGGTCTTGCTCATTGCCCTTATCTACTTCTATATTTATTTGCCCAATGTTACCAATCACGGAAAGTCTATAAAAGTGCCCGACTTATCAGGCCTTACTATGGAGGAAGCAGAAAAAAAACTAGAAGCAATTTCCCTTCGCATTGCAGTGAATGACTCTTCGTATTCAGATGAGGCAAAGCCACTTACCATTCTAAAACAGTTTCCTAAAATAGAGGAAGATGTAAAAGAAAACAGAACGATCTATGTTTCCATCAATCGCGTTACGCCACCTACTTTGCCAGTTCCTGATTTAGTAGACCGTTCGCTTATCAATGCCGAAGTAGTTTTAAAAAGCAATGAGTTGAAGAAAGGCATGGTGATCTATGAAGCCAGCCCCTTCAGAGACCTTGTAAAAGAAATGCGCTACCAAGGCCAAGTAATAGCAGCAGGAACTAGAATCCATAAAGGTGCTACCATCGACTTGATTGTAGGTGATGGCAACGGCCCAGCCGATTTTATAGTAGGCAATTTGGTAGGCGACACCTATAAAAACGCATTGCTCAAGCTTTCTGGTTGGAACTTGCACCTTGGCAAAGTAGAAATCCCCGATGGGGAAGATACTACGGGCATTGTGCCTTTCGTTTATAAACAATTGCCTTTAAGGGGAGATTCTGTGCGCATTGGCGAGCCAATTAATTTATGGATTGCCCCGAAGGGTTACAAGGAGCCTGAGGTGGAGGATGAAGGGAATAAATAAACAAAGGGCTGTAGGCAAAAGGCAATTGACAAATCGAACAGTCAACAAATTAATTGGAATCATTGAAACTTTCAATCTATATATTCTCACTCTTTGTTTCTATCAACTGCTTGGCGCAGGTAGAGGTTGTTCCTATTTATCGTGATCCAGCTCCACTAAAACAAAACAAAAATAAATCTGCACGCACTAGCGCGCGACTAACACCTCAAGATTTACCCTTTTGGGATGATTTCTCTTTTAACAACTCAAAGTATTACCCAAACAATACACTGTGGGAAAACAGTAATTCAGTTTGGGTAAACAGTGGCACAGGTATCAAACCACCTTCTATAAACGTGGCTACGTTTGATGGCTACGATCCGCTTGGAAAACCATATAGCATTGATCTTTTAGCGAAGGGCTTTCGAGATACGCTTACTTCACGCGCTTTAAGACTTGATGATGTGCCAAAAGCACTTCAACCTGCTGTCTTCATCAGTTTTTTTTATCAGTTCAAAGGCAATGGCGATGCACCAGAATCTGGTGATAACCTTCTGCTATTCTTTAAAAACAGAAAAGGCCAATGGATTAAAGCTTGGTCTACGGAGCAGGAGACAAATTTTACACCAGATAAATTCGTGCAAAGAAAAATTTCGATTTCTGACACCTCCTTTTTTCACAACGATTTTCAATTTCGGTTTCAAAATTTTGGCCGATTATCAGGCCCCTACGATACGTGGAATCTCGATTACATATATGTGAACAATGGCAAGGCGCAATATGCTCCAGCATTAAAAGATTTCCCCGATAGAACCGTTTCAGGCCCATTGACATCATTATTGGGCATTTATACTTCAGCACCTGTTAAGCATTTTTTTTCTGACACAACGGCAAATGAATTATCACGCCCAGCATTGGTATTTACCAACCGAAGGGAAGACCAAGGAGGGGAGGCTTCACAAACTGGATCGCCAACGAACTTCACTAGCACCGCTACTATCTTCACAAAAAAAACAGGTTCTTCAATTCAAGCATTGGAAGCCGTAGGAAAGGCGGCATCACTTCGTTACAATGTTGACTCAACTAAATATTTAGAAATTCTGCCAAAACTAAACCTGTATGCTTCAGAGAATGACTCTCTGTCTATTGTACTAGATGTAAAAATAGGTTCTAGCGATAATGAAAAAAAGAGAAAAGTAATAGCCCGTGATTCAAATGGAAATCCTAAGCTTGACAGTCTTGGAAATGTATTACTCATAGATAAAGGTGACTACGACTCAATTGTCTATCAAGGAATCGATTTTAGGTTGAATGATGTTGTAAAATCGACTACCATACTCTCCAACTATTACGCTTATGATGATGGCACTGCCGAATACGGCCTTAATATAGATGGCAGAGGCACTCAACTTGCCTACCAGTATGATCTGCTAACCAACGCACGTGATACCATCATTCGCATAGATGTTTACTTCCCTCGCTTTGGTGATAATACAAGTCAAACCGTGCAGTTGTTTGTGATGGATACCCTCACTGGCAACGCAAGTGATTTTGTGTATAAGCAAAGTATTGGTGTTAGCCGCAATGCCCGAGACGTTTTCTACCGAGCGGATATTCCTGCGGGAGCGGCCGTAAAAGGTAGATTTTATATTGGTTGGGAGATGAACTCCGATGCAGTGATACCAGTTGGGCTTGACCGAAACACCGACTCAGGCGATAAAATATTTATAAGGACATTGGACACGGGGATATGGGAGAAAAACCTCACCCTGAAAGGAAGTTTGATGATACGACCTGTTTTTGGAAATACTAAAGAAAAAGTAATTACGGGTGTTGAAGATACTAAAGCAACGAAGCCCTACCCAAACCCTACGCAACAATCATTCTTCCTTTCTGCCGATGCCCAACAAATTCAACTCTACGATATTGCCGGAAAGCAAATCGTATTTGAGCAGAACGATCAATTCGATAAAAAGGAAATCAAGATCACCAATCCAACAACGGGCCTTTACTTAGTTCGCTACTTTGATAAAAAGTGGCGCACAGAAAAAATCATGGTGCTACCGTAACATTCTGAACCAACGCAATAGGATCGGGCGTGAAACACAAAACGAAAATCAGCAGGGCAATCCACCCCAACACTATTCTACCTTGCGTGAGCGGCTGTTCTATTTCTGATGAAGGGTGTTGAATGCCAATGAACCGCCCGATAATAAAAGCAAACAACAACCAACCAGGGTAACCTTGAAGTGTTGGAAACAGTGTGACCAATAAATATTGCGCAGTGAAAATCCCCAGCGCAGCCAATAGCGCATTTCGCTTTTCCAGACCTAAGCCGTGCAAAGCAAAAAATAGGAAGCCAACAAACAAGGGAATCTCATAAATCAATTTATCGCCAGTTTCAAAGGGAGAAATAAATCCTAGTCCTGCATAAAAAAGAAAAGCGGTAAAAACTCCTGAAGCAATAATGCGATGCCACTTAAACCCCACCAATCCATACAGCACATGGCCACCATCTAACTGGCCAACGGGCAATAAATTGATGCTCGTAAAAACCAACGAAAGAAATGCAGCAAACAAAATGGGATAGTGAATGAGCTCGTGCGCATTGGGCATGCGCGATGGATCGGCCACAAATTTTTCAAAAAACAGAAAGAGTAAGTTCTTGCCAATCACCACATCCACTGATCCTGCGGGCATGAAAGCGGGCGAGTAAACGTGAGCGGCATAATCCAATCCAAACTGCTCATACTCAGGATGGAATTGAAAAATATATTCGGGTGGAGGCAAATGCGTGAACCCATAAAGTAAAAAGCAAATGGAGACAACAAACCCAGCCAATGGGCCGGCAATACCAATATCAAAATTTTGTTGTGTAGAGCGGATGGGGCTTTTAATGCGAATCAGTGCGCCTAAAGTTCCAAACATCAAGCCTATTGGTGGAAGAGGTATGTAATAAGGCAATGTGGTTTTAACTCGGTAATAGATGGCCGTAAAGTAATGACCGAACTCATGGGCTGTAAGTATGGTAAGAAAACAAATTGAATAAGGTAGGCCATTATAAAAATCTTGCCATGAATAGGCGGGGTTAAAAAAACTATCCACCCCAAAAACGGATTTACTGTAAGCCCATTCAGCACCAGCCAACGTAGTGGTGATGAAGGTGACAATAAAGAGAACAGAATGAATGAGGTAACTTTTAAAACTAGGCTTCATCGAAAAGGGAAAAAATTAAATCAGGATGAGTTACATGAAATGTTTGGATGCCTATGGAAGCAGCACCCTGCAAGTTAGAAAGGTTATCATCCAAAAAAAGAGTTTCGCTAGCCTGTAAATTATTTTCATTGAGCACATGACTGTAAATGGCTGCATCTGGCTTGCGCATTTTTATGAGGTGAGAGTAGTAAGTCTTTTCAAACGGATCATTCCATGATGATGAACCCAAGGTATCTTCGGCAATCTTGGTAAAACATTGTAAATGGATATTGTTTGTATTGCTGAGCAAAAATATCCTGAATTTGCCAGTGATCTTTTTTAGCAAATCAATCCTTGCCAGTGGAAGAGCGCCCAACATCGCATTCCAAGCTTCGTCTATTTGCTGATCGGAAACAGTTGATCTTAAAAAGCCAGCGAGTTCTTTTCTAAAGCCTTCATCACTTATACTTCCTTCTTCATACTCATTAAAGAAAGAATGTCTTGCTGCCTCCTTTTTCAATTGAGGGACAGGCATTCCAGAAAGTTTAGAAAATTGGTGATAGGTCTTATCCACATCCAAGTCAAGAATGACGCCACCAAGGTCAAAGATTTATATTTTTGATCCCCTCTTGAATCATTCATTGCGTATTAAGCCACAAATATGTAAAATTGCACTTTCATTTACAGGATTGTACAAACCACATCTTGTTTGGGGCCCTTAGCTCAGCTGGTTAGAGCATCAGACTCATAATCTGAGGGTCGCTGGATCGTTCCCAGCAGGGCCCACTTCTTTTTTCTTTGTCTCAAAAAGCTTAACGCTTGGAGATTATTCAAGGATACTTCCTTTCAACTCATCCTCTCTCCTTTTCCAAGACTTATCCAACACAAATGTGCCAACAGGAATAAGCGAAGCCGCCAACGCAATACCTACACCAAGCCAGTTCCATTTCATTGCCCTGATAGAAAGAAGCACAGCACCGATATAGGCCACAAACAAAACGCCATGCATCCAACCAACTACCCTCACTGCCATTGGCCATCCAAAATAATATTTGAGCGGCATGGCAATCAACAGCAACACCAAAAAGGAAATACCTTCGGTGATGCCGATGAATCGGAGGAGGCGGATTTTGTTTTTCATGGATGTTAAAAAAAATTAGCCCTGCTAGGTGCAGGGCTACGAATCTATTTGAAGCTCTTGCTTCCATTCGGCTGATAAATATAACGGAAGGTATAGTATCTATCTTTTGTAGTAGCGATTGGGGCAATCGGGGAGTCTTGATAATAACTTATTATTTCCATTTTTGCATAGTTTCCATTTGTCATTTGAAAAACCAACACGCGCCCAGCTATTGGTGATACTACATTTGTAGTTCTATCATAATTATACCAACCGCTTCCTGATCCTAATGGAATAGCATAGGAAGTAGCCACTGGCTTCTTATTATCTGCCTGATTATCGCTAAGATAACCAGCATCCGGAGCGGTGGTAATGTTATCAAAAATATCTTTCAATACCTGCACTTTTGTATTGCCTTTAGCATTGCCTATACCATTGGCACTAGATCCACTGTTTACGATAATGGTAGTTCCTCTGAAACCAATATCCCATTTGGTGGTTAGGCTATCTGCATTGGCAACAAGCGCACCAGTGCTAAAACTAAAGAAAGTAAATTTATTAGTAACACCAATTGGTTGACCATTGGTTGGGTTGTATCCACCTGATGGAGGGTCTGCTACTAAATTTTTAAAAGTAACAGCCGTTAGAGGCACTGGTGCAGGATCATTATTAGAGCATGAAGCAAACGAAAGAATTAAAACGAAAGCAACTAGAGATGCGGAAACAGAACGAATCATTTTCATAAATTATTAATTATTGGTTTTTATTTGTTTTGAAAAAAGGTAACTGATACTAACATAAGAAAGTTGGCCTGGCAAATTGGGTACCTGCACAGGATCGGTATAGTTGAAAAGATTGTCTATTCCAATTTGAAAACGAAGTCCGTTACCAAGTGTATGAGCCATGGAAAGATTAACCAAAAAATAGCCGCTCACGAAATTATCATAGCTATCTAAGATCGAATTATTGTTTCGATCAGAGGAAGGAACAGATTCTCCTTGGATATTGCCTGAAATACCACCTAATCCAAATTTGCCTCTGTAAATTACACGCAGGCTTGCTTCTAATCCTTTTTCCTTATCGCGATAAAAGATTTTAAAATTGCCAGTGTGGCGAGAGCGATTGTACAGACCAAAGTACTCGCTTGGCTTAAGTTGCTTGGTAACTAACGTGTTGGGGTCTCGCCAAAATACCTCTCCATTGTTTACTTGGTCAATTACATCACGATCCTTCGCATACAATAACTGGTAGCCCAGCGACAAAGAAAGCTTGTCGTTCAACGGATAACTCAAATCTGTCTCTACACCTTGCATTAACGCGCGCTGAATGTTTCTGTAACTATAAATACTTTGGCCAGAGGTGTTTATTGCCACTAATTGAGTCTCGATTAAATTATCAATCGTGTTACGGAAAAAATTAAAATCCAACATCAACTTTGGCAACACCTCCGCTCGTCCACCAATATTGATTGCGAAAGAACTCTCTGCTTTCAATTTTCCTATTAGAGCGGGATCGAAAAGGTAAGATTGGATTAGCCCCTGAGCCTGAAGTCCTGTTAGTTTTTCTCTAATAATCTCCGTACCCAGTACGCTATAACCGCCACCCGCTTGATTATTGAAATTAAAATACAACTGACGAAAATCGGGAGACTTAAACCCAACTCCAAAAGATCCTCTAAAAGAAATTCTCTTATTCAATTCAAATCGTGCAGAAAGCTTCGGGCTGAACTGACCTCCATAAATAGAGTTGTGATCGTAGCGACCTCCTGCAATCACTGTCAATTTTTGGATTGGTATCCATTCGTGCTGAAAGAAAGCGTAATCCGTTTGCTGTCTTCTTTCCACTTGATCATTGTAGCGAGAGGTGCTTACCCCTTCTTCAATGTGGCCAGCCCCTACGGTCAAGATATTCCTCTCATTAAAAAAGTATTCCGCATTCGCTTCATAGCGAGTGAACGATTGGTGAAAATTATCTGTGTAGGTAATGCTGTCGTCTTTAGCCCTTCTCAAAAGTGTGTTAGTTGAATACTGTGTAGTATAAAATCTACCAGTTGCTTTTAGCTGAGAGGAGAATCGATGCGTGATTACGGGGTTCAAATTCCAGTCTTTGACATAGCCATCTCCATACGTGCGAACAGAGTTGGCGTTAGTAAGCACATCAAAACTATAATCTTGTTTTTCGTCAAAGTGTCTGCCGCCAATAATCAAATCAGTTTTTGTTCCGAGTTTATAGGTAATCCTTGATCCAAGGGTAACGTTCCTAAAAGGCGAAACCGTTTTCCCATAATTTTGTGGCGATAAATCATAGCCATCAGTGCTGTATCGATTCGCAAAAAGATAGACACCCAAATTTTTATGGATCAAACTTCCGCTACCATTCAAGTCCAAGGCATTGTTGGTTCCGTAGCGAAGAGAAAGATTCCCTTGATTGTTCTTCGGCCTTTCGGTAATGATATTGATCACTCCCGCCAGCGCATCTGAACCATACAAACTCGAAGATGGTCCTTTCACAATCTCAACTTGTTTTATGTTCCCTACTGTCAATCTGCTCAACTCAAGCGAACCGGTGTATCTTCCAATGATCGGTTCGCCATCAATTAAGATCAACGTATAGTCAGGATTGAAACCTTGTATTTGAATGCCACTGCCTTGCCCGTTCACCTGCGGCACTACCACAAGCCCTGTCTGCTCGGTAAGAATATCATTGAGTCTAACAGAGCCCATTGTTTTGACTAAATCTTTCTTTATCAAAGTGACGGGCATTGGTAATGCGCCTACAGTTCGTTCATTGCGCGTAGCTGTGATCACTATTTCTTCCAATTGCTGTACTTTGAGAGAGTCGATATCATTGGATGCCTGAGAAAAAGCCGTGCAAAAGGACGCACCCAAAGCTATCACCACACAAAAGCCAGTTAATTTCCTTTTCATTTAATGCTGCAAATATGGAAGCGGGGCAATTCACAAAATACCCCAAAAAGTATAATTAATGCCGAGAGCTATCAATCGGGCAAACTTTGGTACTTTTGTCCAAGTATTGCCATTCAGATCAATCAATTAACATGAGTTTTGTCATTTTCTACTATGATTAATCAAACTATCGTTTCCTCTCAAGAAAAAAATACCCAAAAAGGATCAATCACTTCTTTGTTTGAAAAGGACGATTTGTCGCTCCTTTTCTCTGAAAACAAAACCCAAGAACCAGCAAGCGTAGAAAGCCTAATTCAAAAGGGAATCATTCATTTCTATTTTTGTTTGGATGGCAGTGCGACTTTTGCCTTTGGCCCACACTACAGCCGAGAGATTTTAAAAGGCAAGAATTATTTTTTCTACAATCCCGATAAGGATTTGCCTTTCCAACTTCAACTAGCACCACAGACCAAAATGGTATTCATGACTATTTCACTGGAAAGTCTGCACAAACTATTTATTCATGATGCTTTGCCTCTTCTCAAACCAGAAAACAGCAATCGCAAATTTTATGATGAGCGCGATATTCCATCTTCACTTTTGTTAGTATTGAATCAACTCCTTACCACTCAGTTAAGCGAAAGCGCCCAAAAGCTTTTCTACCAAGGGAAATTTTATGAGTTGTTGAGTCTCTATTTCTCCAATCGATTGCCCAACACAGAGACATGCCCTTTCTTGAACGATGAAGAAACCGTGCGGAAAATAAAACACTCAAAAGAATATCTGTTGAAGCACATGGAAACGCCACCCAGCTTGAAGGAGTTGGCAAAAATAGCAGGTCTAAATGAGTATCAACTAAAAGTGGGCTTTAAAGAAATCTATGGCAACACCGTGTTCGGCTTTCTACTCGATCATAAGTTAGATCACTCTCGCATCCTTCTTGATTCTGCTAAGTATCAAGTAAACGAAGTAGCTTATCAAATCGGCTACACAAACCCAAGTCATTTCATTGCTGCATTCAAAAAGAAGTTTGGTGTCACGCCAAAAAAATATTTGATGGGCAAGAATGCCTAAGCCCTAAGGATTTGTGATTTTAGATTTGTGATTTATGATTGTTTAGCCTACGCCTCCGAGCTACGCACAAGCAAATAAATCCGATTGTCCCTCATTGTCTCCCGTTTCGGGGAAGGTGAGGAGTATCCCTTGTATAACCTAGACGAGCCAGAAAAAAGGATTTTTGATTATAGATTTTTGAATTCTGATTTGTGATTGCTTGGCCTACGCCATCCGCTACGCACAAGCAAATAAATCCGATTGTCCCTTATTGTCTCCCGTTTCGGGGAAGGTGAGGAGTATCCCTTGTATAAACTAGACGAGTCAGAAAAAAAAGGATTTTTGATTCAATGTCGTTTTCCTTAAGCTCAAACGGCTTTCCTCTTTTTTTAGAGCTACTGTTGGGACAAATCCTTTGTGTATTCTGCTCCAGAGGAGCTTCCTGTTTATAGAAAAGTGTTTTATTGACACAGCGGCTCCAGAGGAGCCACCTAAATTCGGATTTCAAAAAATCGCCTTCTTTTTGAATGAAAAATAGTTGATCGATTTTATAGGAGGCTCCTACGGAGCCAAGGGCTTGTTAGGCAACCTTTCTATAAACAGGAAGCTCCTCTGGAGCCTAGGTGTGTCGTAACAATAACTCTTTTGGAGAAGAAAAGACCGGTAGGCAGGGGCTAGATCATCAAGAGAGGTTTAAGGAAACGACATTGATTTTTGATTATAGATTTGTGAATTCTAATTTGTGATTGCTTGGCCTACGCTCCCAGTTACGCGCAAGCAGATCAAATCAAATATCTATAATCACAAACCACAAATCACAAATCCCTAAGCCCTAAGCCCTAACGCCTAATGCCTAAATTCACCACTCAATCTCCCCCAGTCCCTTCCCTTTCAAATATTCATTCGTCTTGCTAAACGGATTGCTGCCGAAGAAACCAGAGTGCGCAGAAAAAGGCGATGGGTGTGGCGATGCTATGACAAAATGCTTAGCACGATCAATCACCGCTCCCTTTTTTTGAGCGTAGGCGCCCCACAAAACAAAAACTATATTTTGTTTCTGTTCAGAAATTACTTTTATCACTTCATCTGTAAACAATTCCCAACCCTTATCTTGATGCGATCCGGGTGAAGAAGCGCGAACTGTGAGGGTGGCATTGAGCAACAACACACCTTGCTTAGCCCATCGTTGCAAATTGCCCGAAGTAGGGATCGGCTTGCCAATATCTTGATTGATCTCTTTGAAAATATTTACCAATGATGGTGGCGGCTTGATGCCATCGCTCACCGAAAAACACAGTCCATTCGCTTGCCCATCACCATGATATGGATCTTGCCCAATAATCACCACCTTTGTTTCATCAAACGAACAACTATCAAACGCATGGAAGATTTCTTTGGCAGGCGGATACACCTTTTGTGAGGCATACTCTACCTTCACAAACCGGGTCAATTCCTTGAAGTAATCCCTCTCAAATTCGGGTTGAAGTCGTTGTTTCCAAGAAGGTGCAATTTTTACGTCCATGAGTCAATGTTAAGTTTTGGCAATTGATCCAGAATTAAAAGCGGAATTTAGAAAAATTTGATACTTTTGGAACAATGGTAACAGAAATAACACAAGGCGTAAAGGTAATTGTGGAAACCGAGTATCAACCATCGTACTCCAGCCCTAGCCAGCACCACTATGTGTTCACCTACAAGATCACTATTCTCAACCAAAGCGAGTTCACCATACAACTTATGCGCAGGCATTGGCACATACACGATGCTGGCTTTGCTATGCGCGAGGTAGAGGGCGAAGGGGTAGTTGGCCAGCAACCGTTGTTGGAGCCAGGCGAATCACATCAATACGTGTCGGGTTGCAATTTAAAATCGGGCATTGGCAAAATGGTAGGCACCTATCAAATGGAGCGCATTGTAGATGGAGCACAATTTCAAGTAATTGTGCCTGAGTTTGTGATGGTAGCACCGCTGCGGTTGAATTGACTTCTATTCCCCTATCTATGATTAGTCTTGAAAACAAATTGGCGGCCTGTCCACCGTAACTTTTTTAGCCATCGTAGCGTTAGCGAAGATGGTAGTGAAGGTGCGGCCTGGCCAAACAAGATTCGCGCATGCAACATAATTCCTGCGTGGCCACCGGGCTATCCGCTGCAAGCTCCCTCGTTTCAGCTTGTGCAAATTTATTCCGTGCGGAGTCTCGGGAGGCTTTCCGCTACTATCCCTGGCCGATGGTACCTACATCATTCACCTTAAATCATATATCAATGTCGTTTTACATAAGGAATCGAAGGAGTTGGGAAGTCGTGCCACCACTTGAAGTGGTGGCAC
>JAYWHU010000121.1:0-31310 GCA_043777495.1 Cyclobacteriaceae bacterium
GATGCCGAAAAGCGTAAGTGTGTAGGCAAAAAAATAAAAATAAAATGTTTATGAAAAAGAAATTGAACAACAAGTTGAGCTTGAGGAAGGAAACGCTAAACTCACTAACAAATAGTGAAATGAGTGTTTTGAAAGGAGGGTACTACACAGACGCGACATGTTCTTGCCCACAAAATTGTGCACCTCCATTCTCTTACGTGACCTATACAGGAGGTACTATTTGCAAGTGTCAGTAGAACATAGAAGCTCAAATGGATAGTCTTTACTATTCATTTGAGTTTTTTTTATTAGTATTTTAAATCAATCAGCTAGCATGGAGATAGAAATCAGTAATCAACTTAATCGAATAGATTCATTGATTTTAAAGAAAGGTGAATTGGAATCTAATGGTTTATTCGCAGGTCTGGGGGGATGTTCAATGTATTTTTCAAAACGTTATCTCCAAACCAAGAACAAACAGTACCATGCCTACTCGATAGAATTTTTAGAACAGATCGTGGAAAACGCAAATCATCTATTTATACCAAATCACTTGTGTTTAACAATCCCATGTGTAACGCCTTGTTGGCTTATTGATCAGTACGTGAAACTTGGCTTGCTAGATAATGATGAGAAGAAAAATTCTAGAATGATTGTTGATTTAATCCTTGAATCCCTTACTGATGAAGAATTGAAAAATAATCACCATGATCTGTTCTATGGATTTATTGGGAAGGCAATCTTTCTTATTGAGAATGATCAAAAAAATAATGCCCAATGCTTAAGTAAAATTGTTGAAGCCTTAAAAGAAAACGCAATAGTGGATAAATGCGGAGTTTATTGGAATACCCCTTATCCTTTCCATCCTTTATCCCAGTTTGAAAAAACGATAAACTTTGGTATTCCGCATGGGTGTTTGGGCATAATTCTCTTCTTAATTAAATGCTCTGATTCGCTTAAAATGCGCAATGAACTCAGTTCAATATTAAGAAGTTCAATTGACTGGATTCTTAACAAGTTAGATGAACAGAAAAACAAACTCCTTCATGTTTATGGCAACGAAGGTGGCGGTATGGGAAGATTAGCCTGGTGTTATGGTGATCTTGCGATTTCGTTTGTACTACTTAGGTATGATGAAGTATTCGGAAGTATCAAGAGTAGAGAGAAGGCATACGAGCTTATCGCGTTAGCATCATCGAAATCAATCAATGAAACAGGATTACAATATTATTCAGAATATGATTTCTACGATGTTGGTTTATGTCACGGCACAAGTAGTGTTGCGTACATGTATCATAAAATGGCACAAATCACAGGGGATAATAATATTAAAATTCTTGCAGATAAATGGCTATCGATTACCGTTGAAAATTTGACTAAGTTCTTATTTCATTTTGATATTGTGGCTGATCGAAGGGATAAGGATATAGATTACACTATGGGCTTTTTGGAAGGCCTCTCTGGTGTTGGCCTTGCTCTCATTTCATTTCTCAACCCAAAACTTTCCGATTGGGACAAGCTACTCCTGCTGGATAGGCCAGGGCGCGAGTAATTCTACTCATAACCACCTCACTATGTTAGCTGCTTCTAAGATTGTAGTACGCACTCCCTTTTATGCGTTTGCACCGCGTCAGTTAAAAGAAATTTTTGAGATGCAATTGCATTCTGCTATTTTCAAAGAGGCATTGTTTCTGGGCTCACCCGATCTTTATGAAGCGTTTGAGAAAACCCAATACGGAATAAGCGAAGAGATCAGGCTCTCTCTTTATAAATATTTTCTACGCATGTCGTACCGTTGCACCCCATTTGGTATGTTTTCTGGGGTTTCGTCAGGCACAATCGGCAACGTCACATCATTTATATTGCCCGCACAGCAATCGTATCGCAAATATACGCGGCTCGATAATCACTTTATCAATACGTTCATCCAAAAAATTCTTGCGGATAGCGCGATGAAAGCATCGGTGAGCTGGTATGCAAACAACACCATCTACCGTAATGATAATGCTATCCGCTATGTAGAGTATAGGTTGGCCAATAATCAACGTAGCCATCACTTGGCCAAAGTTGAAACATCAACCTATTTGGATATCATTCTTAAAAAGACACAGAGGGGAGCAAAAATAAAAGAGTTGACAGTTTCCATTTTGTCTGATGAAATTACGGAACAAGATGCAATAGCCTTCATTGATGAATTGATAGCGGACAAATTACTTCTGTCTGAGCTAGAGCCTGTGGTGACAGGGCAGGAGCCATATAAAAAGGTACTGGAAATTTTGGAACAGTATAAAAGCAATTGCACAGATGCGCTTTTCCTAAAGAGGATAATAGATCAAATCCATTGCATAGAATCGCAGCCGCCAGGAACAGCGATAAGGCAGTACAAAGAAATTTTGGATCAGGTAAAAGAGTGGGATGTGAAGTATGACCCCAAGCTTATTTTTCAGTCTGATTTGAGTAAACCAACGGCTCAAATGCAACTGAGCGCCCGCGTGCTGGATGAGCTCAAGGCTGCCATTTCTTTTTTGATGCAGTTAAATGGCCCGGTCGTTCACTCCACCCTTAACAAGTTTAAAGAAGAATTTACCAAGCGGTATGAGGACAGCGAAGTTCCCTTATTGGAAGCATTGGATACGGAATCGGGAATTGGTTATCCCGCAGGAGCACATGCCAGTAATGACCAATCGCCTTTGCTGGAGGGATTGTCTTTTAAGTCAACCTCACCAGTGGCAGAGTATCGTATGAGTGAGTGGCAAAAAAAATTAGCCGACTTGTATCAGCAATGTGTGGCGCAAGGAAAAACAGAATTGGTAGTAACAGATGAAACGTTTTTAATCGATAGGAAATTAGTTGATGTGGACTTACTACCAGATTCTATGTACACGATTTGTTCAGTTCTTGCTACACCTAAAGAATTGGAAGGTCATCAATTTACAATTGACTACAAAGGGAGCAGTGGCCCTTCTGCGGCAAACTTGTTGGGCCGCTTCTGTTACTTAGACTCAGAAATCAAGTCTATCGTTGATGAGTTAATTGACCAAGAGGGAAAACTTCAGCCAGATAAAATCTTTGCAGAAATAGTTCATCTTGCCCAGGCTAGGGTAGGAAATGTATTGATACGGCCTTCACTTAGAAAGTATGAAATACCCGTACTGACTTTTTCTAGTGTAGATAACCATCACACCATAGCCTTGGATGATATCATGGTTTCTATTAAAAGTAATCGCATCGTACTGCGCTCAAAAAAACTTGATAGGGAAGTTCTGCCGCGTAATACCACGGCACATAATTACGCCAATGATACGGTTCCGTATTACTATTTTCTTTGCGACCTCCAGCAGCAGGATAACCGCACAAGATTGAATTGGGATTGGGGTATGCTAAATGAGTTTAAGTTTTTACCTCGCGTGAAATATGGGTGCGTCATTTTATCAAAAGCCCGATGGATTGTTGATGAAAAAGACCTCTTAGTAAATATAGCTAAGCAAGCATTTTCTGATTTTAGATTTGAGATACAAAAACATCAGCAAGCTCATTGTATTCCTAAATGGGTTGTTTTATGCCAAAGCGATAATCAACTGCTATTGGATTTAAGCGATGAACTGTGTCTTCGTATTGTTAAGCAAGAATTATTTAAGAGTAAAAGAATTATTTTAGAGGAGTGCCTCTTCAATGAATCAAACCTATTGGTACGCGGCCCAGAAGGTGGCTACACCAATGAAATAATTATCCCTTGGACAAAGCAAGTGGAGAAGCCTATTCAAAGCAACCCTAAACAATCATCTACCAGTCACACAGATACTCAACCAGATGTTCAACACACCTTTCAGCCAGGCGATGAATGGCACTACATGAAAATCTATTGCGGTGTAAAAACAGCCGATAAAATTTTGGTAGAGGTAGTGAAACCGATTACAGAAGCGTTGCTAGCTGAAAATAAGATTAACAAATGGTTCTTCATTCGGTACGCAGATCCAGACCATCACTTGCGCATCCGGTTTTGTGGCCAAGGTAATTTTTATGCCGAAGTAACCGAGAGATTCAACAAAGGCTTTGATCCTTATTTGCAAAATCACTTGATCTGGAAAATCCAAACCGATACCTACAATCGTGAATTGGAGCGATATGGTTCAGCAAACATTGAAAACTCAGAAACACTATTCTTCCATGATGCCGAAGCAGCTATTCAAATTCTCTCTCTCTTGGAGGGTGATGAAGGGGATGATTTGCGCTGGCAGTTTGCGTTCAAAGGTGTGCATGATCTTTTAACTTCTTTTGGGCTTGATCTCGCTGCCAAGATGAAGTTAATGTCAGTCATCAGCACTAATTTTTTAAAAGAATTTAATGGCGATAATGTAGAGACCAAAAGACAGCTGAGCACTAAATACAGAAGCGAAAAATTTAAAATTCAAGCGATATTGCAAAATGAAGTGGAGGAGTCGAATGATTTTTACCCGGTGTGGCAAATCTTTGCGGAAAGAAATAAAAACGTAGCACCCTGTGTCGCGCATATCCATACTCTTATTGAGCAAAATAAATTGGGAGTAAGCAAATCGGATTTACTCGCCAGTTACATCCACATGTTCTTGAATAGATTTCTCCGATCAAAACAACGCCTGCAAGAAATGGTCATTTATGATTTGCTGTACCAACACTATAAATCACATCTAGCAAGAATTAAGAATAACTCACCTGTTCCTCACTAACTTCCTAAACTGATAAAACACTCGCTCCAACAACCTCAAGTCCTCCGTAATAATTTCCGTCTCCCCTTGTAACTGCGGCCTAAATGAAAGGATTTTATTATGCGTACTGTTCATTCCCTGCGGTAAACTAATTGCCACAGTATAATTTTCTTTGTCGGGCACTTCAGAGATAGATTCTATTTTTCCCTGCAACATACCGAACTGCTCAAAAGGATAATTAGATAAACGGATATTCACCGCTTGCCCTACCTTCACTTTGCCCGAGCCAAGCACAGGCAGTTCCGCTTTTGCAATGAGTTTGTTGGAGGTAGGCAACAAAGCAAACAAAGGCTTTCCACTTTCAATGTATTCGTCATTTTCAATAAAGCCCAAGTAGGCAACTGTGCCATTGGCAGGTGCTGCAAAAAGAAAACTCTCTTTCCAGGCCTTCAAGCGAGAAGCTAATTCTTTGATCGTGTTTTCGGCATTGGTTTGCAATTGACTTTCTTCTTTGGTGCTGCTTATTTCCAATTCGGTTACTTGTTTTTCTAAGCCATCGGCTTGCAATTGGTTAGAGATAATGGATGCCTCCATACCCTTGAGGCCGCGCTGCTGTAGCAGGTAGGCACTTTTGCTTTTATTGAAATCGAGTGGGGCAATTACTTTCTGCGCAAGCAAAATAGAGTCGGCTTTAAACTGTTGGTAGCTAAGTACGCCTTCCTGTTTCATCAAGCCCAATTGCTTTTGTAGGTTTTGGTTGAGGCTTTTGTAAGAAACCACCTGCTTATTTAAATGAGCGATCTGTTTTTCTTGCAATCTATTTTCTGTAAAAGCAGTCAAGTCTTGCAAGGATTTAACTGTGGCATTCACATAACTCTGCAAATCGCCAGCCTTTAAATTTTTGTTTAGTGCTATGAATAGATTTTTTTCATCGGTGGTTGCTTCGTAGCTATTTAGGGTTGTCTCCAAGTAAGCGATATCAGCAAGAGAAGCATTCGTTTGCAAGTAAGCGATCAAATCATTTTTCTGGGCAGTCTCATTGGCTTTTTTCAAAAGAGTTATTTTGCCAGTAGTACGGCTCACTAGGTTGATCGGGGCAGGGTCGGTGGTCACCACCACTTTGGCTTTTATCACATCGGGGTATTTCACAAACCAACTGATGAGGAGGAGTACTGCAAAAAGAAAGAAAATAAGCCCAATGCCCCAGCGTATTAATCCACTAGGCATTTGTGTAATGATCTCTTGCACTTCTTCACTGCGTATATCTAAGGCTTCTTTGGTCTGTAGTTCCATAGTGGTTTCAATATCGCAATTTTCATTAAAACATTCCGTGAAAACTGCAATTTAATTGCCAACTCAACCGTTGTTTTAGTATCATTGTACGTTAAACTCATCTCTTCCAACATTAAGAAATCTTAACTCAAACCCATTTAATTATGAAAATGAAAATTCTCTTTGTTTTGTTGCTAGTGACTTCTTTTGGCTTTGCCCAGAAGAAGGGAAAAACCGCTTCGCCAGAGAAGCAAGTTACCGCATCGCTCATCGCTCCAGTAAAAATGACTTCGGTGGAAGGCATCACTGAATATCGGTTGGCCAACGGATTGAAAGTGTTGATGTTTCCCGATCAATCTAAGCAAACTATTACAGTCAATATCACTTATATGGTGGGCTCCAAACACGAAAACTATGGCGAGACGGGCATGGCTCACTTATTGGAGCACTTGGTTTTCAAGGGCAC
This sequence comes from Cyclobacteriaceae bacterium, assembly GCA_043777495.1. Lineage (GTDB taxonomy): Bacteria > Bacteroidota > Bacteroidia > Cytophagales > Cyclobacteriaceae > ELB16-189. Next base: position 6,403 of record JAYWHU010000121.1, read on the forward strand.
ACCCAATCATCCCGATATTCCAAAGGAACTTACTGAGCATGGCGCTCGCCCCAACGGTACAACCTGGGTGGATAGAACAAACTATTTTGAAACCTTCAACGCCACAGAAGAAAACTTAAAATGGGCGATTGATTTGGAGGCAGACAGAATGGTGAACTCCTATATCGCAAAAAAAGATTTGGATAGCGAGATGACGGTGGTAAGAAATGAATTTGAAAGCGGAGAGAACAGACCATTCGGTGTGCTGATGCAGCGGGTGATGTCAACTGCATTCTTGTGGCACAACTATGGCAAATCAACCATTGGCTCACGTGCCGATGTAGAAAATGTGCCGATCGATAAACTTCAGGCTTTTTATAAAAAATATTATCAGCCAGATAACGCTGTATTGTTGGTGGCTGGAAAGTTTGATGAAGCCAAAACATTGGATTTAATCGTTCAAAAATTTGGCCGTGTGCCAAAACCGGAAAGAGAAATTGCTAAAACCTATACACTTGACCCCGTTCAAGATGGTGAGCGCAACGTATCGTTGAAAAGAGTAGGCGATGTGCAATTGGCAATGGTTGCTTATCACATTCCCGCGGGCACTCATCCTGATTACCCAGCTATAGAAGTACTATCAACTATTCTAGGCACCGAGCCTTCTGGCACACTTTACAAAGCATTGGTAGATACTAAGAAGGCAAGTTCTTCGGGCGCGTTTTCATTTCAGTGGAAAGAGCCAGGTTTGTTATTGGCGTTTGCAGAAGTGCTAAAAGAAAAATCATTGGATGACGCAAAATCAGCCATGTTAAAATCGTTGGATGAAGTAGCGAACACAGCACCATCAAAAGAAGATGTGGAGCGCGCAAAGAATGAAGTGTTGAAGCAAATTGAATTAGGTTTTAATTCTTCAGAAAGAATTGGATTGGAGTTGAGTGAATTCATCGGTATGGGTGATTGGAGAATGTTGTTCATCAGTCGCGACCGCATCAAAGCAGTTACTGTATTGGATGTGAAGCGTGTGGCCAGCCAATATTTGAAACCAGATAATCGTACTGTGGGTGTATTTATTCCTACGGAAAAACCTGAGCGTTCTGAAATACCGGCCACGCCCGATGTAGATGCTATTGTAAAAGATTACAAAGGCACAGAGACGATTGCTCAAGGCGAAGTATTTGACCCCGCTCCTGCCAATATTGAAACGCGCACTGTGCGAGCTGAACTGGCGAACGGAATGAAGACGGCTATGCTCGCAAAGAAAACAAGAGGAGAATCTGTGGAGGCGAGAATCACGTTGCGCTTTGGTGATGAAGCATCCTTGCAAAACAGAAGCACAGCAGGCGAATACGCGGCCACCATGTTGAACAAAGGAACCTCTAAGCATACGCGTCAGCAAATCAAAGATGAGTTTGATAAATTGAAGGCCAACGTCTTTATTGGAGGTGGGCCAACACAAGCATTTATCAATGTGACTACCACCAAACCTAATTTAGCAGCCACATTAAAATTGGTAGGAGAGGTATTGAAGGACCCCATTTTTCCTGCCGATGAATTAGAGAAAGTGAAATCAGAAGAGCTCGCAAATATTGAATCACAGCGTAGCGAGCCACAGGCTATCGCTTTCAATCGCATACAACGCCATGTGACACCATTCCCGAAAAGCGACCCACGTTACATTAGCACATTTGATGAAGATGTAGCAAGCATCAAGGCATTGACGATAGACGAAGTGAAAAAATTCTACAAAGATTTTTATGGTGCCAACAATGCCACCATGTCTTTAGTGGGCGACTTCGATGCCAACGAAGTAAAAACTATCACTACTGAAATGTTTGCCAATTGGAAAAGCGCACAACCTTTCACACGCATTGTCAACAAAGCAATACCTGTGCAAACCATCAACGAATTTGTAGAAACCCCCGACAAGGCAAATGCATTCTTTGTGGCTTCTTACAATTTTGATTTTAGAGATGACAATGCAGATTACCCTGCGATGGTGCTCGGCAACTTTATGCTCGGTGGTGGATTTTTAAATTCAAGGTTAGCAGTTCGCATTCGTCAAAAAGAAGGATTGAGTTATGGTGTAGGCTCGCAGTTTAATGCAGGCTCATTGGATCCAGTTGGTTCATTCTTCTCGTTTGCCATCTACGCTCCTGAGAATGTGGAGAAGTTGGAGAAAGCATTCAAAGAAGAAATCGAAAAGGTAGTTACCACTGGCTTTACTGCCGAAGAAGTGGCCGCTGCTAAATCAGGTTGGTCGCAAGGGCGAACGGTGAGCCGCGCACAAGATGCGGGCTTGGCTGGCACGTTGAATAATTATTTGTTCATTAAACGTGATTTGAAATGGGACGAAGCCTATGAAAAGAAGGTAATGGATTTAACTCCCGAGCAGATCAACGCAGCAATGAAAAAATATTTGAAGGTAGAATCTATGAATATTATTAAGGCGGGAGACTTTGCTAAGGCAAAATCAAAAGCTACGGAGAAAAAATAACAATTGATTAATTGAAAAACCCTCTCATTGAGTCAACAATGAGAGGGCTTTTTATTTACTGATGTCACGCAAATATCTAAACGAATGTCAGACTGAGTTTATCGAAGTCCAGTTTTTTCACAAGATCAAAACTGACAACACGAGTTGTTTTGCTTAACATCAGTTATTTAGTTACTCTGTGATTTGAAAAAATCAATTCTTTTTATTTGCCCTTGCGGCAACGATCTTGAGTTTCAAAGAAATCTCATCGTTGATCAAATCATCTTTGATTGTACCAATAATACCTGAGTTGTATACAATTCCCCATTTGGTACGATCAATAGTAAAGGTTGCTGTCTCAGCTAAAATGAATTTCTCATCCACTTTAATGGTTGTTGGAATTTCAATGCTGTTGGTGACTTGTTTTAACGTCAAATTACCAATCACTTTTTGCCCTAAGCTGTCTGTTTTTATTTCTGTGATCTCAAAACTTCCAACGGGAAACTTCTCTACCTCAAAGAAGTCTTGATTTTTCAAATGGCTTTCTAGGTTAGTCTTGTCTTTTCCCGTTTGATCTACATTATTGATAGAGTTGATATTGATGGTGAACTTTCCGCTCGTTAGTTGATTGTCCTTTACGGTAAACTTACCATCAGAAAGTTTTATCGTTCCACTATGCTTATAGTCGCCCGGGGTTGAGCCTATCCACTCAATAGAACTTGTGGTAGTGTCTACTAAGTAGATTTCGCCCGTGCCATCCATGCTAGAGCTGGCTACTCCAATTTCGCTTTTCAGATCAGGGTTTTTGCCTTTGCAAGCATAGAAAAATATCATTAGGGCAACAAAAAGCCCCACCACAAGAGATAAAGATTTTTTGAATTTCATTTGTGTTAATTTAAAATTTTCTCAAAGATGGATTCCTTTGAGCAAAAAACACCAAAAAGATTCTAAAGAAAATGTTAAGGAGTTGTTAAAGATGCTAGAACTCCCTCTTTGAGTGAATAGGTTGAAACTCTAATATTTAGAAAAGAATGATTTTTTATAAGAAAATCAACGAGGCAACAAGCTACCACAATCATATCTACACGCATTTCAATCATGCCAGGTATTTGCATCCGCTCTGCCCTATTTTTTGCCAACAATTCCGCAAAGATATTTTTAAAAGCCTTTAAAGTCAATGGTGTCTCGGGGAGTTCTTTGTAAGGCACATTCTGTTGATGGCAGCAGATTTCACTCAGTGTATCAAACGTACCCGAAGAGCCCACGAGCGTGCTTGGTTGATGGATTTCAAGTTGCGTGAACAATGAGTGCAAGGCTTCCTTTAAAAACTTATCCACTTGCTCAACTTCCTCTTTTAAGATCGGATCGTGGTGATGAAACTGTTCCATCAATCGCTGCCCGCCCACTTCAAAACTTTGCTTCCAAAAAACTTCTGTTTCGTTGCCGATAATAAATTCCACGCTGCCTCCACCAATATCTATAATCAATGATTTTTCTTTTCCCAGAGGAATAGCCGCTCTTACTCCTTTATAAATTAATTCTGCCTCTTCATCGCCCGAAATAATTTTGGCATCAATGCCAATTTCTGTTTTTATCTTTTCAATAATCTCTCTTCCATTTTTTGCGTTACGCAAAGCACTTGTGCCAAAGGCCACTGATTTTTCAACTTCCCAATAATCTATTACATTTTTAAATTTTTTCAGTGCTGTAATCGCACGCTCTTTTCCTTCTGGTGTAATCAGCCCCTTATTGATTCCTCCTACCCCAATTTTAGAAGCAATATGCTCTCGGTGAAGGATATCATGTCCGTCATTCCTTTTCTCTGCTATCAACAGATGAAAAGTATTCGTGCCCATGTCTATAATGGCAATTCTATTTTTCATAGAAACGCAATTTCACGCAAAGACGCTAAGGCGCAAAGATTATGACGATTTCTTTTACTTCGCGTTAGCGTTTTTGAGAGTGAACTACCCCGACAATTGGGGGCAGTTTGCTACAAAAGGCAGCAAAGATTTTAAAGTGTTTATTCACACTCTAAAGGCTAGTAGCTTGTAGCCTGTAGCTTGAAGCCATTTTAAATTGATCAGCTCTACCTATATTTCGGTAAGTTTTAAATAAGACCTATGTCAAAGCAAATTACAGATCAAACGTTGTTAGGTAAGTTCAACGAACTAAAACGCAAAAACGAAGAAGCGTTGTTGGGTGGCGGAGAAAAACGCATTGCACAGCAACATGCCAAGGGAAAACTCTCTGCCCGTGAGCGGGTGTTGCTATTGTTAGACGAGGGTTCGTTTGAAGAACTTGGAAAATTTGTGATGCACCGCAGCAAAGATTTTGGCTTGGATAAAGAATATTATCTAGGCGATGGCGTGGTGACAGGCTATGGAACGATTGGTGGGAGATTGGTTTACGTGTTCTCTCAAGATTTCACCGTGTTTGGCGGGTCGCTTTCCGAAACTCATGCGGAGAAGATTGTGAAGGTGATGGACTTGGCCATGAAGAATGGCGCGCCTGTGATTGGCTTGAATGATTCGGGGGGTGCGCGCATTCAAGAAGGGGTTGTATCCTTGGGCGGCTATGCAGATGTTTTTTATCGCAATGTGATGGCCAGTGGGGTAGTACCACAAATATCAGCCATCATGGGGCCTTGCGCAGGTGGCGCGGTGTATTCTCCTGCCATGACCGATTTTATTTTCATGGTAGAGAATACTTCTTTCATGTTTGTCACCGGCCCCAATGTAGTAAAGACCGTGACCAACGAGACCGTAACAGCCGAAGAATTGGGCGGAGCTTCTACCCATAGCACCAAAAGTGGTGTCACACATTTTGCCTGCGCAAATGAGGTGGAGTGCTTAAATCAAATCAAACAACTTTTTAGCTACATCCCACAAAACTGCGAGGACGATTCACCCCGATTGGCTTACGAAGCAAAAGATGAAAAGAGAGAAGTATTAAATTCAATCATACCCGAAAATCCCAATCAGCCGTATGACATGCGTGAAGTCATCAACGGAATCGTAGATGAAAATTCTTTTTTTGAAGTGCATAAAAACTTTGCGGAAAATATTGTGGTTGGCTTTGCACGATTGGCGGGCAGAAGCATCGGCATTGTAGGCAATCAACCTGCTTCGTTGGCGGGTGTGTTAGATATTGATTCAAGTGTGAAAGCTGCGCGCTTTGTTCGCTTCTGCGATTCGTTCAATATTCCCTTGTTGGTGTTAGAGGATGTTCCTGGCTTCTTGCCTGGCACTGATCAAGAATGGAATGCCATCATCACCAATGGCGCAAAATTATTGTATGCCTTCAGTGAAGCCACTGTACCGCGCGTAACAGTCATCACGCGTAAAGCTTATGGAGGTGCATACGATGTGATGAACAGCAAGCACATCGGTGCAGATATGAACTACGCTTGGCCTACTGCCGAGATTGCCGTGATGGGCGCTAAGGGCGCGGCTGAAATTATTTTCAAGAAAGAAATTTCAGAGGCTGTAGATAAAGAAGCGAAGCTAGCTGAAAAAGTAGAAGAGTACACCCAAAAATTTGCAAACCCCTATCGAGCCGCATTCCGTGGATATATTGACGAAGTGATCTTCCCAGAGCAAACACGAGATAAATTGATTCGAGCATTTCAAATGCTGGAAAATAAAGTAGCCGTATTGCCCAAGAAGAAGCATGGGAATATTCCGTTGTAATTTCTACCTACTTCGCTAAAGCTTCAAGTTTGCTAACCATTGGGGCACTTTTTAAAAAGATAAATCACTGATTGTCAATTAATAATTGCTTAAGCGATTATTAGGTTTTTTAATATTGAAAGAGGTATATACATTTGGTTGCTTTTTAAAACAAGTCATGGACAAGTATAGCTACATCTCTAATGCTGACGCGGGCTACCTCGATCAGCTTTATCAAAATTATAAACAAGACGCCACCTCTGTGGATGCCACATGGCAAAAATTCTTTGAGGGGTATGATTTCTCGTCTCAGCGGTATGGCGAAAATGGTAAAGCTGCGGTGGGCGATGCTCCAAATATTAAAGAGACGTACGTGCGCACACTCATTTTTGCATACCGCTCTTTTGGTCATTTGAAATCGAACACTAACCCAGTGCGCGAGCGGAGGGATCATGGCGTGCAACTGGATCATACCAATTTTGGATTGACTGATGCTGACCTTGACACGGAGTTTGATGTGGCTGCTGAAATTGGCATGCCTAAATCATCGTTGAAAAAAATTATTGAGCGATTGAAGGTATTGTACTTAGGCACGATTGGTTTTGAATACAATTTCATCCGCAACGATGAGGTGAGGAGTTGGTTTTTTGAAAAAATTGAAAAAGAATATTTCGTTTACAACCCTAACCAAGAAGAGAAAAAACGAATCTTGGGCAAGTTGAACGAGGCCGTTGTGTTTGAAAATTTCTTGCATACCAAATTTTTAGGCCAAAAAAGATTTTCGTTGGAGGGAGGGGAGAACACGATACCCGCATTGCAAACGATCATTAATAAAGGAGCGGAATTGGGCGTGAAGGAAGTGGTGATAGGCATGGCGCACCGTGGGCGATTGAATGTGCTTACTAATATACTCGGAAAAATTTACGAACAGATATTTACAGAGTTTGAAGGCAACATCAACCCCGACTTAACGATGGGTGATGGTGACGTGAAATATCACTTGGGCTACTCCAGTCATATCGATACACCATCTGGAAACAAAATTTATTTGAAGTTGACACCTAACCCTTCACACTTAGAGGCGGTGAATCCATTGGTGGTCGGCTATACACGCGGCCAGATAGACGATGAGTATAAAGGCGATTTAGGAAAAGGAATGGCCATACTCATTCATGGGGATGCAGCAGTAGCAGGTCAGGGCATCGTATATGAAGTGATACAGATGTCGGGATTGCCAGGCTACACCACGGGTGGCACGGTTCATTTTGTAATCAACAATCAAATTGGATTTACTACTGACTATGACGATGCGCGCACTAGTATTTATTGCACAGATATTTCAAAAATTGTAGATGCACCGATCTTGCACGTAAATGGAGATGATGCAGAGGCGGTAACATTCTGTTCTAACTTAGCAGTAGAATATCGTCAAAAATTTGGCAAGGATATTTTCATTGATATGCTTTGCTACCGTAGGCACGGGCACAACGAAAGCGATGAGCCGAAATTCACACAGCCGAAATTGTACAACCTGATTGCCAAGCACGCGAATCCACGAGAGATATATGTGACGAAATTGATTGAGCGTGGCGATGTGGATGCTTCGTTGGCCGATGAAATGGATAAGAGTTTCCGTAGCCAACTGCAAGATCGATTGAATGAAGTAAAACAAAAACCACTTCCTTACAAACCACAACAAATTGAAAATGAGTGGGAGAAGCTGCGCAAGTCGAAGCCTGCTGATTTTGATGAGTCACCTGACACAAGCATCAAGCAAGCGGTGATTGATAAAGTGGCGAAAGCGTTGACAACGATTCCCGATGGCTTCAAGCCATTGAAACAAATAGAAAAATTATTAAAGGATCGCTCCACAGCTTTTTTTGAAAACAAAATGTTGGGTTGGGCCGAGGCGGAATTGTTAGCGTATGGTTCACTCTTGACGCAAGGAACTCCTGTGCGTATGAGTGGGCAAGATGTGAAACGCGGAACGTTCAGCCATCGCCATGCGTATTTTGTGGATGCAAACACGAACGAACCGTATTGTGGATTGGATAACATTGAGAAAGGGCAATTAAAATTCAATATTTACAATTCCTTGCTTTCAGAATTCGGAGTATTGGGTTTTGAATATGGTTATGCTATGGCTACGCCTAATGCCTTGGTGATTTGGGAAGCACAGTTTGGAGATTTTGCCAATGGCGCACAGGTGATGATCGACCAATTTATTTGCAGTGCCGAATCGAAATGGCAGCGCATGAATGGTTTGGTAATGTTACTGCCACACGGCTACGAAGGGCAAGGGCCAGAGCACTCCAATGCCAGACCAGAAAGATTCTTGCAACTTTCTGCCGAGTACAACATGATTGTTTGTAACCCGACAACACCTGCCAATATTTTCCATTTACTGAGGAGGCAAGTGACATGGGAGTTTAGAAAACCTTGTATTGTGTTTTCACCTAAATCATTGTTGAGGCATCCATTGGTGGTTTCACCAGTCAAGGACTTCACGAAAGGGATCTTCCAAGAAGTGATTGACGATGTGAACGTGACTGCGAAAGATGTGAAAAAAGTGGTGCTTTGCACAGGCAAGGTTTACTATGATTTATTAGAAGGACAAGCAAAGAAAAAGAATAAAGACGTAGCTTTAGTAAGAATGGAGCAGTTGCATCCTTTCCCAGAAAAACAATTGAACACTGTTTTGAAAAAGTACAAAGGTGCGAAGTTGGTATGGACACAAGAGGAGCCGGCTAATATGGGCTATTGGTCATTTATATTAAGGTACATGACTGGCTTGGAATTGATTTCGCGCAAAGCGAGCGCATCACCTGCTACAGGTTATTCAAAAGTACACAAGGCGGAACAAGAGAAAATAGTTAGTCAGTCGTTGGAGGTTTAAATTTTTTGTAAACAGATTGGAACGTGCTAGTAATTGAAAATCAAATACTTGATTGGGCTGATGTTTCTGAAGGTCAGTTGCTAGAAAATATTGCAATCATGCTTTATCAATAGAAAAAATTGACTTTTGGACAGGCTGCTCAAATGGCAAAGTTAAATTATGCCGAATTTCAATTTTGGCTTGGCAAAAATCATGTTCCAGTAAATTATGATGTGCCTGAGCTAATGGAAGATATGGAAACTATAAAAAAAATAAACCTTAGATGGTAATAACTGTAATAAAAGAAAAGCCAAACAAAATCATAAAGGTTATAAAGGCAGACTATTTAGATGATTTTGTTTTGCGTATTTTTTTTAGTGATGGCAGCGATAAGGTTACAGATTTTAAACATTTTTTAAGTAAGTCTCTACAGGCACAGACAAGCAAATATTACGATAAAAAGAAGTTTAGAAAATTCAAGATTGTCAAAGGCAATATCAATTGGAATGATTACGAAATGATTTTTCACATAGATGATTTATACAACGGTCAAATAAGTTAACTAAATATGTCCCAACAAGTAAAAGTACCTACCGTAGGTGAATCCATCACTGAAGTTACAATTGCCAATTGGCTTAAGAAGGATGGTGATTTGGTGAAGATGGACGAAGTGATTGCCGAACTGGAATCGGACAAGGCCACTTTTGAATTGACCGCGCCTCAAGCAGGCACTTTAAAAATCACCAAACAAAAGGGAGAAGTAGTGCCAATAGGCACAGTTATCTGCGAGATTGCCGACTCTGGTCAAGCGACTTCTGCTCCAATTAAATCTACCGAAACAAAAACATCATCATCATCTACTCAACCTATGAAAGCAACTGGCGCTATTAAAGAAATGAAAGTACCCGCAGTGGGTGAATCTATCACAGAGGTAACTATTTCCACTTGGTTAAAGAAAGAGGGAGACTTTGTAAAATTAGATGAAGTGATTGCGGAAGTGGAATCTGACAAAGCCACATTTGAATTGCCCGCAGAGGCGAATGGCATTTTGCGTATCGTTGCAAAAGAGAAAACCACTTTGCCTATTGGTGGATTGATTTGTAAAATAGAAGTAACGGAAGGTGGTGCACCAGCAGTAGTTTCTAGTGCAGCACAGACTCCAGTAGTTGCGAACGCTACCTCAGCAAGTGTATCCTATGCATCGGGTACTCCATCGCCAGCAGCAGCAAAAATTTTAGATGAAAAAGGAATACCAACCAATCAAATAAGTGGTAGTGGAGTAGGTGGAAGGATCACGAAAGACGATGCAGTGAAAGCACAAGCATTAGCTCCCACTAAGGAAGCTAAGCCAACTGCTGTCTTGACTCCTCCTGTCATTACTTCTGGCGGTTCGCGAAATGAGCGAAGAGAAAAAATGACTTCACTGCGCAAAACAATTGCCAAGCGATTGGTAGCAGTGAAAAACGAAACAGCCATGCTCACTACTTTCAACGAAGTAGATATGAAGCCTGTGATGGAATTGCGATCGAAATACAAAGAGCAGTTCAAGGAAAAATACGGTGTAGGTCTTGGGTTCATGTCGTTCTTTACCAAAGCAGTTTGCGCTGCTTTAAAAGAATTTCCAGCAGTGAATGCCTCTATTGACAAAGACGAAATTGTTTATCATGACTATTGTGATGTGTCGGTTGCTGTTTCCACTCCTCGTGGATTGGTTGTTCCTGTAATCAGGAATGCGGAATCATTAAGTATGAATCAAATTGAGGGCGAGATTGTAAGACTTGCCACTCGTGCCCGCGATGGAAAACTATCCATTGAAGAAATGACGGGAGGAACTTTTACGATCACTAATGGTGGAGTTTTTGGTTCGATGCTATCAACGCCTATCATCAACGCGCCTCAGTCGGCCATATTGGGTATGCATAATATAGTGGAGAGACCAATTGCCATAAAAGGTGAAGTAGTGATTAGACCCATCATGTACTTGGCACTTTCTTACGATCACCGCATAGTAGATGGCCGTGAGTCAGTAAGCTTTTTGGTAAGGGTGAAAGAAATGTTGGAAGACCCGGGAAGATTGATTTTGGGGGTTTAATATTTTCTTATGAAAAAAGAAAAATGGTTAGGTTACACTACAAGCCTCTTGATGCTAGGTGGTCTATTATTCTTCTCTCATTGTGGCCCTCCACCATGTTTACCAAATAGTGAGCCGCAGGCACGAATTTATTTTCAAATCAATAAAAATTATACGAGCATAGCATGTCTCAATCCAAAAATCGTAATCACCCCAGGACTCAATAGTACTATTGAAGATTTACCCATCTCGCTTTCCAGTGACGTGCTTACTTTTGTATTTGCCAATTCCACGCGGTCTGACACTCTGTCTTTTGCCTACAAAAGGAATTTCAAATTTGAATCTCAGAGATGTGGCTACGTTGTTGCGATCGAAAATTTTAAATTGATTGTGCCAACTTCATTCAAAGATGTAAGACTGGAAAATTTTGGTGGATCGAGTAGTAGTCAAATTTCAATCTACGTCAATGACTAAGATTTTTTGTTTCATATTGCTTTACTCCTTGATAAATTTTGGAGTACAGTCTCAAAATGCTAAAGAGAGACTATCAATCGGTATTGATTTATTCCGCTCATTGCCTACTTACTTTCAATCAGGGTATACCATTGAGCCGTCTCTGATCTACAAAACAAAATATGATTTTTTGATTGACTTAGCGGCCGGGCATACTTCCATTGATAAAGATGCTATTTATCAAAACATTCAATATGCCTGTGAGGGAAACTACGTAAAATTGGGTGGGCGAAAAATTTTTGCTAAGGACTTCAGCATTGGCCTATCTGTAGGATACACCACCTTTACCGAGAAGGGGGTTATTAACTATAAGGGTAATCTTTTTCCTGACTTTATTTTGAATAAGAACCAGACTAATTCTTTCGTTTTTGTAGAGCCTACCCTTGCGTACGAGGTAGCCATCTCTTCCAAGTTTTCTTTGATCACACAACTTAGAACTTCATTTGGTCTTTCTAAAATGAGTCAACCTGCGTTTCCAGTTTATTCAGCCCCTGGCTTTGGCCCTCTTATTACTTCAACAGATTCAGGCAAAAATCCGATTGCCGTAGGTTTTTCTGTTCGGCTTGTTTACACAATTTTCAATAAAGAATAATATTATTATGCAATACACGTCATCGATTTTGGAAATGGAAATGGACATGCTCAAAAAGAACGTTTTGAATTCTAGCTTCTAAAACTTTACATGATCAAGAAACTTTCTATTCAGAATTTCAAATCCATCAAGGGCTTGCAATTGGATTGTAAGCGAGTAAACATATTTGTTGGAGACCCAAATGCAGGAAAGTCGAATATATTGGAGGCGTTTACTTTTTTAAATGTTCATAAGAAATTAAAAGACTTTGTGCGATTTCGTGAGATCTCCCATCTTTTTCATGACTATGACAGTACAGAAGAGATTGTGATTAAAGCAGACGATATTACATCAAGAGTTTGGATTGAGTCAGATAGTTTAAGGATTGAAAGTAGGAAAGGTGACCAGATAGTATTCCAACAAAATGCAGCAATGAATGGGGAGCCTTTGGCAAGTACTCCTTCTGATCAAGTTATTGATTTGCCAAGGATTTTATCGTACAAATATAATCCAGATGTAGTTTTTGGAAGAGGTGAGAGACTTTATCTGGAAGCACCATTCGGCCAGAATTTGCCATCTGTACTTTTGTCCAATAAAGAACTTCATTCAATAGTCAAGAACCTGTTGGATGATTTTGAATATAAGTTATTGATCAAACCTTTAGGTGATGATTTTGAGATAATAAGAGATAGGAATGGATCATTTATATCCTTCCCGTTGGTACTAATGTCTGATTCCCTTAAGAGAATAATCTTCAATTTGGCGGTCGTTAAATCAAATGAAAATTCAATTATCTTATTAGAAGAGCCAGAGGCAAAAACATTTCCTTTTTACATTAAGGCACTTGCCGAAATGATGGCAAAGCAAGATAAAAATCAGTATTTTGTAGTTACACACAATTCGCATTTTCTTACATCCGCCATTGAAAAAACACCAGTAGACGAACTAACAGTTAACTTGGTTTACACGCGCGACTATTCCACAGAATTGGTATCATTAACCCCCAATCAAATAGAGAGTGTTTTAGATTACGGAAGTGATTTTTTCATCAATTTCAATAAGTTTATTGAAGCATGATTTATTTTGAGTGTTATTCCGATGAAACGTTTTTGTCAAGTCTTGGTGTAATAGCAAAAGATTTGGATCACTCTTTTAGCAAGGGTAATGTGTGCAATAAACTAGATCGTTCCTTAAATTGCGTTGGCCTAGTAGATGAAGACCCCAATGAACCTCAGCCTCGATTTATTCAAGAAATTTTCAATCAAAATAGGGTAACTTTTAAAGATAAGAATTTGATTTTTTGTTTTGATAAGAGAACATCCAATAAGCTTGTCTTGATAAGACCAAACATTGAAGTCTGGTCGGTCAAAATTGCTCAAGACTTAAAGATTGATCTTGAGAAAAAGCCCTACCAGCTCTCTTCCAATTCAAATAGGCTTCATGAAATGTTGGCCTTCTCTAGGAATATAAAAAAGTTCGCTGCTTTCAAACAATTTTTTGTAGATTCAAAAAACCATCACTCCATTGTTCAAGTAAAAGAATTCATTTTTTCAAAATAATATTATGCAATACAACGTCATCGTTATTGGTTCTGGTCCTGGAGGCTATGTAGCAGCTATCCGTTGCGCACAATTGGGAATGAAAACCGCCATTATTGAAAAATACAATACCCTTGGAGGTACTTGTTTGAATGTAGGTTGCATTCCTTCCAAAGCATTGCTCGATTCATCGGAGCATTTTCACAATGCGGCTCACACATTCAAAGAACACGGCATAGATATCTCCGAACCGATAGCGAACATTAAACAGATGATCACGCGTAAAGCGGGCGTAGTTAAATCAAATGTAGATGGCATCGCCTTCTTAATGAAGAAAAATAAAATTGAAGTTCACACAGGAGTAGGATCATTTGTTGATAAGAACACCATTGAAGTTACCTCTGCCGATGGCAAGAAAACTTCACTCACTGCCGACAATATCATCATCGCCACAGGATCAAAACCAACACCACTTCCTTTTGCACCATTTGATAAGAAGCGGATTATTTCTAGCACCGAGGCATTGGAGCTACAAGAAATACCCAAACATTTAATTATTGTAGGAGGTGGAGTGATCGGTATGGAACTCGGCTCTGTTTATGCTCGCATAGGTTCAAAAGTTTCTGTGGTAGAATTTTTGGATAGTTTGATCCCAACGATGGATGGCACGATGGGCAAAGAATTGCAGAAGGCCACTAAGAAGTTAGGAATGGAGTTTTATCTTGGCCATAAAGTAACAGCCATTGAAAACAAAGGAAAAGAAGTGGTGCTGAAAGCAGAACCAAAAACAGGCGGTGCTGCTATTGAACTGAAAGGTGATTATTGTTTGGTGAGTGTGGGCAGAAGACCATACACTGATGGACTTGGTCTAGAAAAAGTAGGTATTGAATTAGATAGAGGAAAAATTCCTGTGGACGATCACCTCAAAACAAAAATTGATAATATCTATGCCATTGGTGACGTGGTGCGTGGAGCCATGTTGGCACACAAAGCAGAAGAGGAGGGTGTGATGGTAGCAGAGCAATTAGCAGGACAAAAGCCACACATTAATTATCTATTGATACCAGGCGTAGTTTATACTTGGCCTGAGGTAGCGAGCGTTGGGTACACGGAAGAGCAATTGAAAGAGCAAGGCCGTGCGTACAAAGTGGGAAGCTTTCCATACAAAGCATTGGGTAGAGCAAGGGCATCCATGGATTTAGATGGTTTAGTAAAAATATTGGCCGATAAAAATACCGATGAAATTTTAGGTGCGCACATCATTGGCGCACGCGCTGCTGATATGATTGCTGCGGGTGTGGTGGCAATGGAATATCGCGCTTCGGCAGAAGATGTTGCCCGCATGAGCCACGCTCATCCTACTTACATGGAAGCTTTCAAAGAAGCTTGTTTATCTGCTACTGCCAATAGGCCTATACATTTGTAGGCAGTTAATATCAGCGAGGCGAATAAAAAAAGGCCACCTTTTGGGTAGCCTTTCTTTTTTATTTAATTCCTTGTGATTACTTCTGAATCTTCAGCTTGTTCCTCAACAAGAACTCTTCGTAAGCTTCTTTGTAGGTAGGAACATCTGGTGCTAATTTGATGGCTTGTTCATAAGCTGTAATGGCATCAATGAACAATTTGTTCTCTTCATAGAAGCCAGCTAAGATAAATTTATTAAGAGCAGTTTCTTCTTTTACATCGTTGCCCATCTCAGCCATTGACTTCTTCACCGCTTCTTGACGGGCAATAGAAAGTTTTTTGATCAAGTGTTGTTCTGATTTGCTTTTGCCATCAGACTTAGATTTCACTTCTACTAAAAGTGCATCTTCATTTGCTAGTTTAGGGTTTGACCTGTCAATTTGAATGGTGTTCTCAGGTGTTTCCAATTTCAACAATTCTTCATCAAACATGTTTTTAACTGTTATAACATAAGGTGCAGCACCCTTAGTTGCCTCCCAGTTTATAATAACATTCGTATTATAAATTTCAGCGTACTGATTTTCTGGCAAGAAGACTTTAATATCTGCCAAGCCACGGTGCACAGCCCCCGTTGCACTCAATCTGTTCTTCTTTGCCTCGGCAGAATTGCTGCTAAGAATAAAATCAGTGTATTTGTTTAGGACGCTGGTTCCAGCACCCACCTTAGAAGCTAAGTCTGCCACCTTATAGCTGCCTGATTGCTTTAATTCCATTGGTTTGCCAGTAGAATGAACTAGGGCTACATAGGAATTCTCAGAAACTTTTAATTCATCACCCGATTTAAGGCGATCACCTGTTTTCACAGCCAGCCAAGCATCACCCGATTTTACCTCGTTAGAGCCTTTGTTGGCCAACACTTTAAAAGTATAATCCTGCGCTTGAGCTAAATTCAAGGCAAAAATTCCTACTAAAACTAAAATTACACTCTTTTTCATTTTTTGGATTTGATTGATTTGTTGATAAAAGTACTAAAAATTATGCCAACTCGGACTATTCTTCATACAGCTTGCCTCCTTTTGGTAAGCCGAATATTGATTTCATTCTGAAAGCTTTTGAAAATATCATACGCTGGACCTACTAGGGCTGAAACCGCCAAAGTTAAGCTCAAATCAAGTTTTAATGAGAAATTGGCAAAAACCTCAACCATTACAAACGAAAACACCAAAATCTGAAAAACTTGAATCAATACGGAAAGAGCATCAAACCAAGCGGGTAATTTTCTGTCAATAAAGATGAAAAGAGCTACAGTTAGTAGACACACTATGAAGGCGATGAAATATTTCTGCCAATCCGCTAGCTCATTTACATAGTCCTCATTTAAGATCATGGCCAAAATATTGGCGTGAACAACAACTCCAAACATATCTGGATTGGCACGTCCGGCTACTTTTTTATTTAGGGGGGTAAAATATTTATCACTCCATGCTGGGTCTCCAAAATAATCTCCCATAAATCCCATAATGACTATTCTGTCTTTAAATAGGTCGGCAGCAACTTCACCAGCAAGTAAATCATCCCAATCAATGGCATAGAACATGGCATTGAAGTTGGTTGTGCCCAAATCCTTATTTTGTAAAGCTTTGAGTCTGACATCTTGCACTTCTACGTTGCCCCGATAATTCACAACCTCTTCTTCGTTATTGCGTGCTAAAAACTTTTTAGCTTTAACTGAATCATACAGCATGGCCATCCCTACCGCAAATGCGTATTCATCCTTACCATTCACACTTACCTTGGGTATAAACTTCCTGCATAATTTAACATCTTCTTGATAAACAGCTTCTGTGGCTAGGTTAGCAAAAGAATTTCGCTTAGAGTTTTCCTTAAATATTGGATCAGAATATTCTATTGAATCATATTGATCAATCACATTGCTCTCAGCTGTTTTTCTCTTTTGAAGTAGCTTGCTAACCAAAACCACATTGCCAGCGTCTGCAATGGCACTGCTCAACAATAAGTTGCCAAGTGTATCTTTCAATTGTGGGCAGTTGATCGAATCCCTTAAGTTTCCTTCACAATTAAAAAAACTATCGATTCCTATTACTTTGGGTTTATATTGATTGATAACTTGAATTTGCTGTGCCATTTCTCGCCTAGAAAGAGCTAGGTTTATAATGATGATTCTCTCATCTACCGTCTGATCAGGTCGTAGTTTTGAAAAGGCATAGTCGGTAAGTTCGAAATCAGTCAAAGCCTGTGAAATGGGGTCGAAGGCGCTAAAGAATTTGAAATCCGTTATACCGCTAACTCCCCACAGCATCAAGAATACAAATACTGTATTGGCAAGACTTTGTAACCAAAATTTTCTCATAGGCACACAACTTGAACTATAAATTTAGAAATTTAACCCAACTATTAAACACCTCCCGTGAAAAACACCATCCGCCAAAGGCTTTCGCAGCAAGAATATCTGAACGGCATCCGCGCAGGCGACAAGATTATATTGGCACAGGCCATCACGTTGGTGGAAAGCCAATTGGGCAGTGATGCCCCATCGGCTGAAGGTCTGCTTGAAACTATTTTGCCCTTGGCCGGCAAGTCTATCCGGATTGGCATCACAGGTTCACCTGGGGTAGGCAAAAGCACTTTTATCGAAGCCTTTGGCAACTACCTTACCGCCCAAAACAAAAAGGTGGCGGTGTTGGCTATTGACCCTAGCAGTACCAAGACAAAAGGCAGCATTTTGGGTGATAAAACCCGGATGGAAGAACTTTCTAAAAATCCATTGGCGTTTATCAGGCCCACCGCTACGGGGAATGCCCTCGGTGGTGTGGCCGACCGAACACGTGAAGCTATTTTGCTTTG
Organism: Cyclobacteriaceae bacterium; assembly: GCA_043777495.1. GTDB lineage: Bacteria > Bacteroidota > Bacteroidia > Cytophagales > Cyclobacteriaceae > ELB16-189. The sequence continues at coordinate 24,366 of JAYWHU010000121.1, forward strand.
CGAAGCTTCGGGTTTTGAAATTATTATTATTGAAACAGTAGGAGTAGGGCAATCAGAAACGGCAGTACGCAGCATGGTGGATTTTTTTCTTTTGTTGATGTTGCCCGGTGCGGGAGATGAACTACAAGGCATCAAAAAAGGGATAATGGAAATGGCCGATGGCATGGTGATCACCAAGGCTGATGGCGAAAATAGGATGAAGGCAACGCAAGCGCAAGCTGATTTTCAACATGCACTCCATTTATTTGAATTAACTGAATCAGGCGTAATCCCAAAAGTATTGACTTCTTCTGCTCTTGAGAAAAAAGGAATTGCCGAAACGTGGAAGATGATTGAAGAATATAAAAAAATGACCACTCAAAATGGGTTCTTCAAACACAGCAGACAGAACCAAAATCTGCGTTGGTTTGAAGAAAGTTTTGGGCTACTGTGGAAAAATCAATTGAACAACCACCAAAAATTCAATACAGCAAAAAAGGAACTAGAAAATAAAATCAGAGAAAATAGAATTACCGTGAGGGAGGCAGCCAATCAATTGCTTTCTGTTGTTGCTACCAAGCAATAATGATATACGACAGTTTTGCAAAACTGTCGTACGCATAGGAACAATGAACAAGCGCAATTTGCCGATCTAAAGCTTATTCTGTTTTTTCTTTTCTTTCCCAAATCCATACGGGCAATGTCTGCACCCATTCTGGCAGCAGTAACCTCGCTTGAGATGGTGGGCTTCCATAAAAACCATGAAGCCGTTTTCGTAATAGAAATCTTTGCCCTCTTGCAAGGAATAGTTTAAGTTGTTTTTTGGCGGTTTCTCTTTCATTATTACAACACTATTTTTTATGGAATCAAATCACAATACCAAAAGCCCATTTGGGAATCTTGGTTAGGTGAGAAACAATTGTCATTACTATTTTTAGGAGCCTGATATTCTTTGTATACTTTTTCTCCAATCGAAAATTTAACTGGAGATTTGAAAATAGGGCCGTCAAAAACAAAAGTGTGGAATTCTCCATTCTCTCCACACGGGTCAACAGATGAAGGCAAGTCTTTGATAAAATCTTTGTCGATGATGCGACCTGCAAATGTTTGATCTAGTAAGATTGCCTTCACACACACGACTATTGTTTTGAAACCCAAATCCAAAAATTCGTTTAACAGCTCTTTCGTGCTTCTTTGCCACAAGGGAAAATGAACCTGTAAGCCAAATGGGGCCAATTGCTGCTCGCGATACTTTCTCAAGTCTTCTAAAAAAATATCACCAAAAATGGTGTGATGAAATTCTTCAGTAACTAAAGTATTGACAGATTGATACATTATCTTGTTGTACTCATCCATCGAAACAGTCTCTGGCAATCTAATTTCGCGAATGGGTATGCCAATACACTCTCCTTGGATGTGTAATAACTCAATCCTCACACCGTGCATAGAGACGCGATTCACTTGGGCGTTGACAGTAGTCAATAGCAATTGTACATCTGCTACTTTGTTTTGTAGAACATGGTAAAGCGCTAGCGCACTGTCTTTGCCACCGCTCCAATTAAAATAGGCTTTGCGTGATGCTGTCAATGAATGAATTGTTTATCTAAAAATGAAAGAGTTGGGGTCTATTCCAGTTTCAAATTTGTTTTTGAAAGAGCCCTCTGCATTAAAAATGTAAGCACTTCCAGCACTTGAATAATCTTTGGCATCTCCGATATATATACTTCCTGTCTTGGGGTCAACATCCATTCCGTAGAAAGTAATTACTTCGCTCGCTGTAAATAAAGGTGCAGTAGGAGCAACCGTTGCTTCAATGGTCATTTTGTAAACATTGTTTTCAATAGCGTAAATCAAATTTCTTTTATCAGGGGTGGTAGCCAAATTGCCATGAGCGTATGATCCAATTTCTATTGTTTGCTCAACCTCAAAGGTTGTAGCATTGATACGAAATAGTTTGCTCACACTACCCGTAGAAATAGCCCACAGTTTATTGTTTACATCTAGCACCATGCCCATTGGCTCACCAGTCAAATTAATTTCCTTCACAATTTTATTGGTGGAAGGATCAATCACTGATACAACATTTGAACCGCTGAATCCGTTTCTACTGGCAAACAAAAGTTTTCCGTCATATAAAAGATTTTCAATCCCTTCGTTGGTATCGATCGTGCCAACTACACTAAGTGTATTTGTATCCACAACCAATATATACGAATCAACCAAAGCAAAATTTGAATTGAAAGGACCCCAAACACTTATATACGCTTTTCCATTGATTACTTTTAGGTATCGCGGACTGTTCAACTTCAAATCTGTAAAAGTGTTTTTACGTTTAAAAGTATTGATGTCCACCACTTCTATTTTATTACCTCCATTTAAAACTAAATACCCATCATCGCCATTCACAGTAATGGATTGCAATACTTTACCAGCAAAATCTCCATTTATATTTTTGAAAATAGTTTGCTCTAGTAGACTTGTTGAGGAATTATAATAAGTGACATCTCCGTTGTTTGAACTGAAACTTCCTTCGCTTACAATTAACACTCCCGATTGATAAGCTCCCTTTACAGGATCTTTAGCCTTATCGCACCCCTGAAAAAAAAGAGAAATGGCAGCAAGCGCAATTACAAGAACAGATTTAAAAATGGTTTTCATTATTTAGTTGATTTAGTTTTTAGTTGATACGATAGTTGAAAATTAAAATTGCGCCCAGGCATAGCTCGCGCAGCATACATCTGATAGTCAGTGTTCAAAATATTTTTAACAGAAAAAGAAAAATCAAAGCGGTGATGATCAAGTTGCCAATACTTGCCCAGCGATACATTGAACAAAGCAAATGTGGGAAGTGAATAAGTTGGAGAATTATCAGAATTAGTAAACCGTATTCCACTATACTGCGCAGAAAAGTCACCAGAGAAAGTTTTCCATATCAACTGTCCAAAAACCGATGCGGTATGTTTTGGAGTGTAGATCAGTTGTTTGTCGATCACGTACTGCTCATTGGCAGGGGCTTTTTGTGTGGTTGATTTTGTAAATTGATAACTGACCCCTGAAGAAAAAGTAAGGTCATTTCTCTTTTGTTTAGTATTTATTTTAATTTCAAATCCTTCGGCTAATACTTGTTTGATGTTTTTTGGTACGAAGTCTCCATTTTTCTGTGGTGTCCATTGTATCCACTCATCTACTTTTTGTGTAAACCATGTATTGGCGATTTCAAAATTTTTGATTTTTAAATTCCAGCCCACTTCTGCGGCATGGGTTGTCTCTGGCGAAAGATTGATGTTACCCGCATTCGGCCAGTAGCGGTCATTCAATGTAGGCACACGATAATTTTTAGAAATACTGCCGCGCATTTTAAATTCTGTGTCGATTTTTTTTACGATCATGTAGTCTGCGCCCACATATGGAAGAAACGGTGCAGCAAAACCACTCACCACTGGCTGCCGCAAATTGAACGCAATTGAAAGTCGCTTACTTACATTTTTTTGCATGGATGCAGTAAAATCAAATCGATCTTCTACTGCTTTTCCATTTTGATATTCACGAATACTACCGATGATATGGTTCCATTCCCCACCCGCCTGTACATGCACTTTCCCGAAAGTATATTCATGCTTCGCACCAGCTATCCATCGCGTAACGTTAGATGGGCCACCATTATAAATGATTTCGTCACTCACATAACCACCAAATGCATTGAGCAATCCATGCCTGCTGTTGCTTTGGTAGCGAAGCACAAAACGATGTGCTTGATCTTGTTGATCATCTGTGCTGTTGAACCCTCCATTGGTAGGCTGTATTTGCCGATCGGCCTGATGATACCAATAGTGTGCGCTAATTTTTTTTGAAGCTGACCATCTGTACTCAACATCTTGCAGCACACCTGCTTGATTAAACGCAGCGTGTTGTTGTCGCTCGCCTGTTGCCAAAATAGGAAAATTATTTTCTGATGCCAGTCGATAAAATTTTGTCTTCCCGCTCCAGCGGTCAGTAGTCCATGCCCCATTCAACGAGGTAAAATACCTACCAAAGCTTCCCACCTCTTGCGAAAATTTAATTGAATTGGTTGTAGAGTGCGCGTCAGTGTTTAACAGCACCGTTCCACCAATCGCGCCACTGCCAAATCGCGCACTGCCCGCGCCCACATGCACCTTTACTTCATCAAAAGCCGCAGCGGGCAAAATAGAAAAATCAGCTTGCCCCAATGAAAAACTGTTAATAGAAATTCCGTTCCACAGCACCGAAGTGTGCTGTGGCGATGTGCCACGCATACTAATGCTTGACAACATCCCATTTCCATAATTTCTGAAATAGATTGGCAACTGCAACGAGAGCACCTCGCCCAAGTGGCGCGAATTTTCGCGTGCACTTAATGAAGAATCTAGTTGGATCAATTCCGAGCCTACTAAATAACGCTCATCGCGCAAACCGAAAACTGTTACCTCTTTCAGCACGGTAGAATCACCCCGCTGCGCCCAACAACTGGCAGAGCAGAAAAAAATCCACGCAAAAAAAATACCTGTGCGCATAAAGTTTTTTTTTAAACTGTGCGACAAGTGCAAACCCAGATTTGTAATAAGACAACAGTGTTGCTCGGTACATTTCCAGCCTTTCACCCGAAAGCCAAAACAATTTTGCGATTCAAGGCAGGTCTCCTGGCTCTCCCGACTTTTGCTGCCTTCTCGTGGCGCGAAGCGCGCCACAATGACGTTTGTTACAAAAGCTTTTCCCCGACTTGTCGGGGCGGGATCACAGTTGCGGGGACAGTCTCCGATTTTCACGGTGTTCCCTTTTAATCTTCGGATGTTCGAACGGCCGAAGAACCTTAAATCCTTTGCAAACATAATAAATTCTGTAAACTTGTGGATGAATAATAATTTAAAGTCTCCGTGGTCTGTGTCTCTGCCGTGGTCTGTGTCCTTACAAACCGCTACCAAAAATGTTTCCGTCTGTGAGGACAAAGACCTAGGTGAAAGAATTCTAAAAAAATATTTAGGCAGCCTGCCAAGCAAGGCGCAAGTCACCGGGCTATCTGCTACAAGTCCTCGCTCGTTCCTCGCTGTGGGCTTTCCGCTACTATCCCTGGCCGAAGCATCAATTGCGTTCAATTGGTTATTCTTAGTTTGCATCCTTCTATCATGTAGCCCTAAAAAGGAAACAGAACAAAAAAGTGAAAACGCTTCAATCGCAAAATACGCCCAAGGCTTTAAGGTAACATCAGTAGGCAATTCTAAATTGGTAGAAGTAAACTATCCCTATCAAAACGCCACTTCAGGTTATAAATATTTATTAGTGCCCAAAGGAGAACCTTCTCCTGCTCATGACGAACAAACGCAAGTCATTTCGGTACCAATAGAAAATATTGTTTGCACCTCTACCACACACATTCCCTTGCTCGATTACATTGGTGAAACAGATAAACTCATCGGCTTCCCCACCACCGACTACATCAGTTCAGAAAAAATGCGAATGCGAATTGATGCAGGAAAAATAAAAGACCTAGGTATTGATAAAGGCATGAACATAGAAATGCTCTACACCTTGAAGCCAGCCTTGGTAATGGGCTATACCATGACCAAAGATCTGGGCCAACTAAAAAAAATCCAAGAACTCGGCATACCTGTTGTGATCAATGCAGAATATTTAGAAAAACATCCACTTGGCCGCGCAGAGTGGATCAAGTTCATGGCCTTATTTTTTGGAAAAGAAAAACAAGCCGACTCAGTTTTCACAGAAATAGAAAAAGAATATTTGACAACACAAAAATTAGCTAGTGAAGTTCAAATCAAACCAACGGTGTTGAGCGGCATCGTGTATGGCGATGCGTGGTTTATGCCTGGTGGCCAAAATTATGCAGCCAAATTGTTGAAAGATGCAGGCTGCGAATACTTATGGTCATCCGATTCCACCAGTGGTTTTTTGCAATTGAGTTTTGAATCTGTCTATTCAAAAGCAAAAGAAGCCGATCGGTGGATTGGTGTCGGCTCTTTTAAAACATTGGATGAAATCAAAGCTACCGAAGAGCGATATACTTTGTTCAAACCTTTTCGCGAGAGGGAAGTATATACTTATGGCGCCCGAACAGGAGCAAAAGGCGGCAGCGAATTTTTAGAACTCGGCTACCTGCGCCCCGATTTAATTTTAAAAGACTTGGTGAAGATTGCACATCCAGAGTTGATGACTGGGTATGAATTTTATTTTCATAAGAGACTTGAGTGAAAATTCAATTTCTGTAGACTCAATAACTTTCATTGAGAGTTTTTCACAAACCCTTTCTATAGTCCAACGGTGGCTTTCTATCCCCAATCAAAGACTTATACTGAAAGTCTATTCCCGTCTTTTCGTTCAATTCTTTTTTGGCTTGGTCAAGTAGTGCGGGGTTGTTGAACAAGTCTATCGCTGTCATAGAAAGAGTTTTGGCTGCGTTGAGCATCGCCTTCAATCCAATGCCCATGCTGCCAGTGGCCACTGCTTGCCAAGAGTGTGGAGGCACACCTGGCACCCAGGTAGCTGTGCCGAGGCCAACGGTAGGCACTACCCATGTGATGTCGCCCACATCGGTGCTGGCTGGGAAGAAGCCACCGATCTTAAAGGCCTGCACTACTTGCGCATCACTCAAGGCAGGAGCTTTAAACGTGAAAGAGGATTGTAATTTTTTCGCAAACTCCATTTCTGCGGAAGAATAATTTACACCACCTACTCGTTGTAGATTGCTGTGCATCAATCGCGCGAGTGTTTCGTTGGGCAGCAAATTAAATGAGCCAGAGATTACTTCGTACTTCATGGTTGTCTCGGTGCCAAGTGCCGCGCCCTCTGCACATTTTACAACTCGACTCCACAACTCTTCCAACACACGCGCATCGGGGAGGCTGTGTGAAAACGAAGAAATGTTTTTACATTGTATCGTCATCAAAACAAATGGACAGATGCATTATCTAACAGGGTTGGACAGGGAACAGGCTC
>JAYWHU010000122.1:0-2424 GCA_043777495.1 Cyclobacteriaceae bacterium
TGCCCGGTGGGTGTGGCTACACAGAACAAAGAACTGCGTGCGCTCTTCACCGGCAAGCCCGAATACGTAGTTAACTTATTTCATTTCTTGGCAGAAGAGCTGCGTGAGATTATGGCCGAGCTGGGCTTCCGCACGGTGAATGAAATGGTAGGCCAAATGGACAGGCTTGAGGTGCGCGAATTGAACGATCACTGGAAATACAAAAACCTAGACTTGGCTGCCATGCTTTTTAAAGAACCATTGAGCTTCGACACCGCGCTTTACAAACAAGAAGAGCAAGACCATGAAATTGATAAGGTATTAGATCTTCAATTGATAAAACATGCGCAGCCCGCATTGCAACATGCCGAGCCTGTAAAGCATGAGTTTATTATCTCCAATCAAAACCGCGCGGTGGGCACGATGCTTTCGCACGAAATTTCAAAAAACTATCGTGGTCTGGGGCTTCCAAAAAACACCATTCACTATACGTTTAATGGCAGCGCAGGGCAGAGCTTCGGAGCTTTTGCCGCACCAGGCATTACGTTTGAATTGCAGGGCGAGGCCAACGATTATTTTGGCAAAGGGCTGTCGGGCGCACAATTGATCCTCTATCCCGATAAGGCAATAAAATACAACGCCTCAAAAAATATTATTGTGGGCAATGTGGCTTTTTATGGTGCTACATCGGGAGAGGGATTTATCAGAGGATTAGCTGGAGAACGCTTTGCTGTGCGCAACTCGGGCGTGAAAGTAGTGGTGGAAGGCGTGGGCGATCATGGCTGCGAATATATGACTGGCGGTGTGGTAGTTATTTTGGGCGAAACAGGGCGAAACTTTGCCGCAGGCATGAGCGGAGGCGTGGCCTATGTGTATGATGCCACCAAGTTATTTGTGCGCAATTGCAACATGGAAATGGTGATGCTCGATACGCTTGATGAAGAAGACGAACAACTTTTGAAAACAATGATCGCTAACCATGCTGAACTTACACAAAGCGATGTGGCCGCTGCGTTGCTCAAAAGCTGGCCTCAATCATTTGCTCAGTTTGTGAAAGTAATGCCGATGGATTATAAAGCGGTGTTGGACAAAAGAAAAATTAATCAATCAGCGATGAACCAATTAGCCAATTAGGCTCTGAGTTTCAGCGGCATATTGACTAATTGAATCATTGATAATTTAAAAAAGTATGGGAAAACCAACAGGATTTTTAGAATTTAACCGGGAGCTGCCGAAAAAGCGCGACCCAAAAGATAGGATCAACGATTATAGAGAAGTTGAACCTGCGGCTGATTTAAAAACCACGCACACGCAAGCTTCGCGCTGCATGGATTGTGGCATTCCTTTTTGTCATCATGGCTGCCCGCTGGGCAATATCATTCCCGAGTTTAACGATGCCGTGTATCAACACAATTGGAAACTTGCGTATGAAATTTTGATTTCTACCAACAACTTCCCGGAGTTTACTGGTCGTATTTGTCCTGCGCCATGTGAAGCTTCCTGTGTGTTAGGCATCAACAAACCCGCAGTGGCTATTGAATACATTGAGAAATCAATCATAGAGACTGCATTTAAAAATGGCTATGTAAAACCCAGAATACCTACCACCAGAACAGGAAAGAAGATAGCGATTGTAGGTTCGGGGCCTTCGGGGTTGGCCGCTGCCGCGCAACTTAATTTTGCCGGGCATTGGGTAACGGTGTTCGAGCGATCAGACGAAATTGGAGGCTTGCTTCGCTATGGCATCCCCGATTTTAAGCTTGAAAAAGACATAGTAAGGAGAAGAGTAAATTTGATGGAGGAAGAGGGCGTGACTTTTCTTACCAATGCCAACGTAGGCGTTAATGTGCCTGTAACTCAATTGCAAGAAGAGTACGACACGATTTTACTTTGTGGCGGGTCAACTATTCCGCGCGACTTGCCCATTCCCGGAAGGAATTTAAAAGGAGTGCATTTTGCGATGGATTTCCTTACGCAACAAAATGCCCGCGTGGGCGAAAAGACGATCAACAAAGAAGAAATTTTTGCTACCGATAAAAATGTGTTGGTCATTGGCGGTGGCGATACTGGTTCAGATTGCGTGGGCACATCTAACAGACACAAAGCAAAATCGGTGAGCCAGATCGAGATTATGCCCAAGCCACCAACGGGCAGAACAGAAACTATGCCGTGGCCTAATTGGCCGATGATTTTGCGCACTTCCACTTCGCATGAAGAAGGCTGCGAAAGAAGCTGGGCGGTAGTTACCAAAGAATTTGTGGGCGATGCCAAGGGCAACTTGACTGGCATAAAATTAGTAGAAGTAGAGTGGAAAAAAGCTGAGCCAGGCAAACCATCCTTTGTTGAGATTGCCGGCTCCGAAAAAATTATCCCTTGCGAGTTGGCACTGCTTGCCATGGGCTTTCTACACCCGCAGCATCAAGGGCTGCTAGAGCAACTGGGTGT
>JAYWHU010000123.1:0-30948 GCA_043777495.1 Cyclobacteriaceae bacterium
GCAAAAAAACCGAAATATCTGATACTTCGGCATTTTTTTTATTCTGTTGGGTCTTATAGCCAAACTCCAGCCACGGGTTAAAACCCGTGGCTACTAACATTGAACCCCTCTGGGGTTCGTCTAAAAAAACTGTCAAACGCCCGAATGTGCGATGGATTGGATTACCCGTACAGTTTCAGGTGCTAAGTATCTATTCACTCACCCACCCCATCGTGCGCTTCACGGCTTTTTGCCAGCCCTTGTAAAGTCTTGCTCTTGTTGACTCGTCCATTTGAGGAATAAATCGTTTTTGTATTTTTCTGTTTTGCACAATGTCTTCTTTTTTCCAAAGGCCAGATTGTATCCCTGCAAAATAAGCTGCACCCAATGCGGTTGATTCAATCACTTCTGGGCGCTCTACTTCAGTACCCAAAATATCTGCTTGAAATTGCATGAGGATGTTATTCGCGCACGCTCCACCATCTACTTTTAAGGCTGCCAACTTTAGTCCTGCATCTTCTTGCATGGCGTTCAAAATATCTTTGGTTTGATAAGCGAGTGATTCCAATGTGGCTTTGATCAAATGATCTTTACCTGTATCGCGTGTCAATCCGAAAATGGCTCCACGTGCATACATATCCCAATAAGGTGCGCCCAATCCCGCGAAGGCGGGAACAACATAAACCTCATTTGAGCCGAGGGCTTTTGCAGCAAAATACTCGGAGTCTTTTGATTGATCGATTAAATGCAAACTATCGCGCAACCATTGCACGGCCGCGCCTGCAATGAACACACTTCCTTCTAAAGCGTATTCTACTTTTTCATCTAGGCCCCAGGCGATAGTTGTGATCAATCCATTTTTGGAAAGTTGAATCTTCGATCCCATATTCATAAGCATAAAACAACCTGTGCCATAGGTGTTCTTGGCCATGCCCGGCTCAAAGCACGCTTGACCGAACAACGCAGCTTGTTGATCACCTGCAACTCCTGCTATTGGAACTTCAATGCCATTCAAATTCCATGATCCAAAATTTGCAGCAGATGGTTTTACTTCGGGCAATAATGATTTTGGAATGCTTAACTCATTCAGTAATTTTTCATCCCACTTCAATTCGCGGATGTTGTAAACCATAGTCCGTGATGCGTTGGAGTAATCCGTGACATGGCTTTTTCCATTCGTCAACTTCCAAATCAACCAAGTATCAATTGTGCCAAATGCAAGTTCTCCCCGATCTGCTTTTTGTCGTGCGCCTTGTACATTATCCAAAATCCATTTGATCTTAGTACCAGAAAAATATGAGTCGATAACAAGTCCTGTGTTTTCCCGCACATAATCCGTTAAGCCCTTGGATTTTAATTCTTCACATATTGAAGCCGTGCGTTTGTCTTGCCATACAATAGCATTGTAGACAGGCTCCCCTGTTTTCCGATCCCAAATAACAGTGGTCTCTCGTTGATTGGTAATTCCTATAGCAACAATAGATTTGGCTTCTACTTTATTTTCGGCAATCAATTTTTGCAAAACACCCAACTGAGTGCTCCAAATTTCATTCGCATTGTGCTCCACCCATCCCGATTGAGGAAAAATCTGTGTGAACTCTTGTTGCGCAATTCCTTGGATGGATCCTTTCTCATCAAAAAGAACAGCGCGAGAGCTGGTAGTACCTTGGTCGAGGGCGATGATGTATTTTGGCATGGGAAAAAGGAGTTAGAATATAGAAGTCAGAAGTTAGAAGTCAGAAGTCAGAATTAAAACGATCTGTGAGATCTCAGAATCAAAAATCTTAAATTTTGTATAACAGACCATAAACAAATGCCCCCAGTACTCCACCAATCACTGGCCCCACCACAGGTATCCACGAATATCCCCAATCTGATTTTCCTTTTCCAGTAACGGGTAAAATAAAATGCGCAATGCGTGGGCCTAAATCGCGAGCAGGGTTAATAGCAAAACCTGTTGTGCCACCTAAACTCAAACCAATAGAGATAATCGATAGACCAACTACGACTGGTTTGAAGCCCTGTGTAAATTCATTAGCACCAATGAACAAAAGCGCTATGACCAAAACCATCGTAGCAATGATTTCGCTGATTAAGTTTGCAAAAGTATTTCTGATAGCAGGTGCGTTGCAAAATACTCCAAGCTTTGCGGCTTGATCATCGGTGCGTTTCCAATGTGGAAGGTAGTGCAACCACACCAATGCCGCTCCAACAATAGCTCCTGCAAATTGCGCAACAATATAACCGAGTACTTTGTCCACCGGAAAACTTCCGTTCATTACAAATGCAATTGTAACTGCTGGGTTAAGATGTGCGCCACTAACATTCCCGACTGCATAGATTGCCAGCATCACGGCCAATCCCCAACCAATTACGATAGTAAGAAAACCAGCATTCTCAGCCTTTGATCCTTTTAAAACGACTGCGGCCACTACGCCATCGCCTAATAAAATTAAAAGCATAGTGCCAAAAAATTCTGCGAGGTATGGGCTCATGGGAAATTTAGGTTTTCGGGTTAGATATTAAGAGAATTTGAACCACATAGATACAGTAGAAACATAGGAATGCACACATAGACTTAATGACCTGACGATGTCATTTGAATTTCTTGATCGCTCGGCTTTGCCTTTATCAACAAGGTAGCCAATGCTGCCAGTACTAATAACACCCCTGCAAACAGTATAGCATTCCCGCTATTATTACCTAAATAGTTCTTAAGGATATAACCAAAAGTAACGGTTTGCAAAATCATGGGCACTACAATCATCATATTAATAATGCCCATGTACACTCCATAGCGTTCCTTAGGAATGTTACCCACTACCAGTAAATACGGAATACCCATCATACTCGCCCAGCCAATTCCAAAGCCAGTGATAGCTGGAAAGAGTAAATATTTATTTTCAATGAAAGGAAAAAGTAAAAAACCAACTGCCGCTAACAGTAAACAAGTGAAGTGAACCATTTTGGCAGATGACTTCCTAACAAACCAAACCAATGCAAACGCAGACAGAAACGTAACGATGTTGTACCAACCATTTACCAAGCCTGTCCAACTTACGGCCTGCTCATACAAGGCGGGATTTTCCGTTGGCGTGGTTTTCCACACCGAAAGGCCAATGCTCTTCGAAGCGTTTTGCCAATAGCAAAACAGGGCATACCACTGAAAAAGATATACCAACGCCAACTGCCACATCACTCGCGGCATGTCGAGAATTGCCTCTACAATTTCTATGTTTTGAGCAAATAGAATTTTAGTCACCGAATTGTTCTTCACTGCGTTCAATACATTTCTAAAAATTGATTTATAAAAAAGTGATGGCAGCAAGAGAACAACCATCATTACATATGCGATCAATGAAGTAATTACAGAAATAAAAAATTGCCATACTAAGTGTGGTTGGCCTTCATTCTTTCTCTTTATTTCGTCTATCTCTTCTTGAGTAGGCGGTATCTCAGGAGTGGTGCGCATGCTCCACCATATGGTTCCAATAGAGCAAACAGATCCTAAAAAGAAAGAAGCAAATACCCAATTGGGTATAGCACCTGTTCGGCCAACAATCAACAACGGAAAAATAAAAAGTGAAACGTTGGCCAGCGTTTGGCCAAGGCCTGTAAAAAAACTTTGCGTTTGAAAACCCGTTGGGCGTTGCTCATCATTTAATTTATCAGCAATAAAGGCTCGGTAAGGTTCCATCGCAGTGTTGTTTCCTACATCCAAGATCCATAATAAACCAGCTGCCATCCACAAGGCACTACTAAATGGAAAAAAGAAAAGGCAAACGCTACACAGCATTGCCCCAATAAAGAAATAGGGCTTACGTCTACCAAACCGCGGGTGCCAGGTCTTATCACTAAGGGCACCAATAATAGGTTGTATCAAAAGTCCAGTTACTGGTCCTGCCAAGTTGAGCAAGGGTATTTCATCGGGGCTTGCCCCCAAGAAATCATAGATAGGATTCACCGCGCTTTGCTGCAGACCAAAGCTGTATTGAATTCCGAAGAACCCCACATTCATGTTGATGATCTGGGAGAACGTGAGGCGAGGTTTGGGTAGAGTCATAGCAGCTTCCTTTAAACTGGAAGTTGCTAAATTGTTATCTAAGAAACAAGGTGTTTACTGAAGCCCTTCAAGATAAACCTACTTCTTAGGAGCGGTAACAATCTTTGAAGCAATGAACTCCCCAACTGCCCTCCCCTGCTTGACTCCGTTTTCCACTGCGGGCCGATAGTGGATGCCTCCATACATTCGGCTGATGCCCGCTTCTTCTGCCGCTTGATAAAATGATTTGAAACTTCTTGCTGGCATTCCAAATTCTGTTTCCGTAGAATCAGTGAATGCATAGTTATCGCCAAACAATTTTGTCAACGCAACGGAGGCAGAAGATGAAATCACACTATGTCCGCTGGTATATTCGGGGAATGGTGGTGTTTGCAAAAGTGGCACCCAGTTCTCATCCATGTATTGATTAATATAACTTTCTGGGCGAATGAGTCTGCTTCTATACTTTTCATCCCAACAACTAATAAATCCCTCCACCAAAGACAAAGAGACCCTCACATACGCTTCTGCAGATTGAACCATATTCGACTTAGATTTAGCACAAACTGTTCGGGTGATGTTGATCCAATGCCCTCCAGGGGAAATTTTCTTTGTAGCAAACATCACATGACCACGCACGTTCATGGCAAATGGGTTACAATCCCAAAAGCTGGCAATAGCGCGTTGTTCTTCTGATAAATTTTTCCCTGTCTCGTAAACTTCTGTCGCTTCCTTATAAAACTGACTTTTCTTGTCAATGGAAAATGCAGTAGATGGTGCAGGTTTAAATTGTGCAGCAGAGTCAATCACAAATGTCCTGATCTTGTTCCAATGGGGTTCCACCGCATCCATGTAAGCAGGTGGCGTAGGTTTCCAAGTGGCAGGATTGCTCTCGATAGAATATTTTGGGAAGCTACGAGATTGTTTATAGTTGTCTTTGGATGACCAAGCTAAAATACGGGCAGCCACTGCATCACCATAAGCGATCGATCGGTCATACACGTCATCAGGAATGCCTGTATCCTTAAACTCGCTATAAATTATCTCAATGAATTTATCGAATTCGTCTTCAGAAAAAATCAATGTGCGCCCCACTTTGATAATGGCTTGTGTAGAGGCCAACGGAAAACAATATTCTAAAGTAGGGTCAGGTTGAGGGATGGAATCCAGTCCATGTAGTTGCCCAGCTAAGCTCACATAATTTTTATCTTGATTGATAATTGCTTCGTAGGCCGCTACACTTGAATAGGTATAGATTCGACTGGCTACTGGGGGTGAAAAAATATCATGAACGATCCGGTCGGTAATAGCCTTCATGGTTCGGTGCAAGAATTCAGGGTTTTCAGCCTTTATTTTGTACTCTCCATTATTTCCTCCAGAACAAGAAAATAGAACAAAAGCGATCAACGTAATACAGGCAGTCTTCATAATGTTAAAATTCAACCCTCAAAAATAGGATTAAAAATTTATCCAAACGAAGTCAAAAATCATGGAGTTCAATACAATTTTGTAAATGGCTACCTTCGCTGGCGTAAGCGGGCAAGGGATAGAAATGGAAAGCCCCCGATTGGCAGGTGCAAGAGGCTTTTGTAGACCGGGGGCTTGGAATGAATAGCCCGTTTGTCCGCCTAGGCGGACGTCTCGCACGGCCATGACCCAAAAGATATTTGAGAACCATACTCAAATCTACTTGACAAAATAATTTGCGCGGTTAATCCCCACCCCCTTTATCTCCAACGACTTCCATGTCTTTGGCAGTTTGGTTTTAATTTGTGTGATGCCCGCGTCTGAAATCGACAGTCCTCCAAAGCCATTCATCACAGCTTGTAAAAATCCGCCTGCACCTGTAGCAAAATAAGGATTTGTTCCTCCTGCTGTCTCCGACAACACTCCAAAGGGCGGCACTTCATTTGGCTTGTATGCTTTCGCGAATAGCTCAGTGGCTTTCTCTACATTTCCCATGCGAGAATAAATCGCAGACAACGCAGAATGCCCCATCGCTGGCCCTTCGGGAGAGTAGCGCGGCTCATAATATTTTAGATCTTTTTCGATCTGGTTTTTATCCGTGATGAAATCCAATGGAAAGGCCAATAAATTTACATCGCCTTGTTTAATAGTTACTCCATCATACGTTGCATTCTCTTTTGTTGTGCCATCAGGGAATTTTAAAATAGGAATGTTCTGCGCTACTACTTCCCAGTCGGGGTTTGGAACAATCCCCATTTCTTTAGCGGCTTGTGTAGCATAACGCAAAACAGTGATGGCCATACCATTGGTGAATGCGTTGTTATCTATATTCTCTTGCCATTCGTTGGCACCAATCACGTTATTGATTTCAAATTTGCCTGGCCCTTTTCGCTCCACGCGACTAGCCCAAAAGTCTGCCACTTCTTTTAGCATTGGGTAACCACGATCTTTCAACCATTGCTTGTCCTTTGTTACCTGATAGTATTTCCAAAATGCCCAGCCCACACAGCCTGTGATGTGCTGTTGAAAAGGGCCAGTGAGCGCCCACACTGGTGTGTCTTCCGTCCCTTCAGCAGATGATTCCCAAGGGAACATAGCACCCTTATAACCGTGAGAAAAGGCGTTCTGCTTTGCGGCAGAAAGTCGATTGAAGCGATACTCCAAAATTGATTTGGCAATCTCTGGTTGGAGCATTAAGATGGGCGGATACATCCACAACTCCGTATCCCAAAACACGTGGCCGTTATAGCCCAACCCAGAAAGTCCCATGGGCGAAAGGCTCAATCCCGTTCCTTCTCTCACAAAAGAATACAGATGATACAATGCAAAGCGAACATCTTTTTGTGTTTGCACATCGCCTTCTATTACAATATCACTCCTCCATAATTTCTCCCATTCGGCTACATGGCGCTGAAGCAATCTTTCCGTCCCTTCTAATCTTGCAAAGATGGTGAGTCGCTCCGCTTCATTGAGTGGGTCTTGAAAATTGGCGGTAGAGGTAGCTGATGACACCACACTAAACGAATAGCTCTCACCTGCTTTCATCATCTTGTCAAACTTTGCTAAGTGCATGCTGTAGTCCCAATCTTCATGGATCAATTGCGGTTCTTTTCCGTGTGGCTCGGAAAAAATAATGCTATTGCTAGCTGCCAGGGTATGCTTGCCCGAAGGGCTTTTACCAACTGAAGAAAGCAGTGGGAGTTTCACGTGTGGTCGATCTATTTCGCTATACGTATTACGAACATCTACCAAATGATTGGGTGCTTCAATCACACTCATGGGTGTAACTTTGACATCTTTCTTAGCCTTTAACTCCACGATAGACATAGCAGTGTATGGCAAATGGCGGAGTGCCATCATTGAATGTTTTACAGAAAGCTTATCGCCCACATCAAAAGTGGTGATCAAGATCGCCTTCTTCATATCCAGCGTTTGGTGATAGTGAGAAATATCTTTGATGCCAATTCTCCTGCCATCGACATCCAAATTCATATTGGCGTGGTTGAATGTCTTTAAAATGTTGGAAACGCGGCCTCGTTGATAATAATCATACACACCATTCAACACAACATCTTTCACTTTCATAGGCTCGGGTGAAGAGACTAGGCCGATCATGCCGTTGGCTACGGTGACTCCGTAGTAATTGTTGGGGTCAATGGCGGTGGCGGAGATGAGCCAAGGATTTTCCTGTGCTTGGATGGGTATGGAAAATAGCAATGAGAGCGCAAAAACGAAATTCCTTTTCATTTTTTAATATTAAGGTTAAATCCTAGAACAGAATCATTATTTCTCGAAACTAAATAAATCCTTTGATTTTTCGAATTCTTAATCGATCTAATATCTCTTGCCTCTCCTTCTACCACAAAACCTGACTCACTTGGGGTTAATGACCTCCAATTACCCTTTCCGTTACCAAGTAGCACCAAACCCAGTCCTGCATCGTAGGGGCCAAAATCGGGTTGGGTAGCTGTAAAATTGCCCGCTAAAAGAACATCTGTGAAACCGTCATTGTTTACATCATCCGTTTTGATCGCGTAAACAGGAAACAATTGAGCCTCCATGGGCAATGGAATGACTTCAAATTTACCCTTTACATTTTTTAAGTAAACGGAAGAGAGCAAATTCACTTTCATCTCTGCCGAATTTCCCTTCTGCTGAGGGGTAATGATGTCTTCCAAAATCACATTTCTGTAATCGTAATAATGAAGGAATTTTTTCTTTAGTGGAGGCAATTGCTTGATCAACTGATCTCGGGAAGTAAATGGGTAACTCTTGTCGCCATTGTAATAAACAAGGATATGATCTGAACCACCATTGGAATCAAAGTCGCCTAGATACATGTTTAAGGGTTTCTCTTTCGAAGCTTTGATTCTCGAATTAAGCCCTAGATTTCCCACTACAAAATCTATATCCCCGTCTTTATCAAAATCGCTTCCTTCAATTCGATTCCACCAACCGTGCGTGTCTCCTAATGCCAATTGAGTTGTTTGGTTCAAAAAACTATGGTTTGGTTGCTGAATCAAAATAGTGATCGGCATCCACTCTCCTACCAAGATCAAATCCAGAAGCGTATCATTATTTACATCTGCCCAAGCGGCATCTTTTACCATGCCAGGCCTCACCCTTGTCATGTTATCAAATTGACTTTGACCCAACCAGTTCAAGTCAGGTTTAAAATTTCCGTTCCCATCATTAACAAATAAATAACTGGGTGGGCTCATGCCATACAAAAGCGGCATCACATTAGAGCCAATAAATAAATCCACATCACCATCTTTATCGTAATCGGCTGGCTTTACGCACGAGGCATTCGTAAAATAGTTGGGCAAGAAATCAGTTTTTCGTTTAAAGCGTCCCTTACCATCATTGATGTAAAAACGTGGAGATAGTGATGCATCCCTGCCACCCACTTCCTGTCCACCAGTTACAACTACCAAATCCAAATCTCCATCGCCCTCAGTATCAAACATGGCCGCATCAATATCTTCTGCTGTAGAATCTGAATCAAACAATGATTGATTTGTTTTAACAAGCATGCCTCCGTTTTTTTGAACGAACAACGAACCCGCTTGTCCTTTTGCCCCACCAATAAACACATCATCCAATCCATCACCATTCACATCTCCAGAAGCCATTCGAGGGCCTTGAGTGGTAAGCATGTGTGGAATCAAGCTTTCTCGATTAAATGTATTGAAATCATTTTCCTTGTGTACAAAATCGATCACTTCAGTCTTTTGAAACATCGGTGCATGCTTGATTTCTTTGTACTGATACTTACCTTCTGTTTTCGAATAAGAAATAATTAAATTCAACGACACTTGGTTGACCACCGTGCTAGAATAACCATCAGGCCATATTACTTTTACTGAATCATACTTTTTATTTTCTCCCAAGCCGAATACCAATTTATAATCAGACGAAGAACACCATCCACGTGTAGGGAAAAGCTCTTGCAATTGCGAAGTGCCATTGGCATATAAAATCACTTTAGAACCTACAGCCATGTAATTTTTACTCAGTGAGTCGCCTTTCAATTTTACCGATAAGAAATTAGCTTTTGAATTGTTTCTATAAATAAAAGCAGTGGTATCGACATTATTTGCAACCAAATCCAAATCACCATCATTATCTAAATCTCCATAAGCAGAGCCGTTGGAAAAACTTGGCACGTTAATACCCCATTCATTTGTCTTATCCTCAAATGTGAGATCACCCTTATTCTTGAAAATGAAGTTACTTATTTTACCAGAAGGCATTTTTTGGATAGCTGGCAAAACAGATTTATCCATGCTACGCTGCATAGAATCATTTGAAATAAAATTAATGTAGTCCAGATCGTTTGGTCTCTTAACGATTCCGTTGGTAATGAAGATATCCTTTCTCCCATCGCCATCAAAATCTGCCAATAGTGGAGACCAACTCCAATCGGTTGCCTCCACCCCTGCAGCCATCGCAATATCTTTCAATACAAGTCTGCCCGAATCAAAAGTACCTCTGTTTAGTTGCAACGTATTGCGTGAAACTTGTTTGCCAAAACCATATTTCAATTTGAATTGGTACACTTCATAAGAATCTTCACCCGCAGATGTTTTGATTACCGACTCATCCCGAGGAAGCATATCGCAAGTGAACACATCAGGCCAAAGGTCATTGTTGAAATCCGCTAAGTCATTGCCCATACTAAAACGACTCGTATGACTTAAGCTATTGGATTGAAGGGAGAAGGTGCCGTTCTTTTCATTGATGTATAAGTAATCGCTCTCATTAAAATCGTTTGACACATAAATATCTGGGTACCCATCCCTATCCATATCAGAGATGCCAAGCCCAAGCCCATAACCTAACGAGCTTGAAAGAATACCAGATTCCTCTGTTACGTTTTTAAAGAAAGCCTTCCCAGTTTCAACATGCTGATTGCTATACAATCGATCTCCAGCTAAAGAATCCCTTTTATTGCGCGATGTAATTTTACCGTATGAAGATTGTGTATGAACCGAATGATTGAGAAGGTACATATCCAAATCCCCATCCAAATCATAATCAAAGAAAGTTGCTTGCGTAGAAAATCCCTTAAAGTCCAAACCAAACGATTTGGCTTGTTCAGTAAAAGTCAAGTCTCCATTGTTAATGAAAAGTTGATTGAATCCATCGTATGATTTATAATTACCAACTCCACAGAGATAAATATCTAAATAGCCATCGCTATTCACATCGGCCATTGTTATACCTGTTTTCCAGTTCCCCTCACCTTTCACTCCAGCCTTTTCTGTTATGTCTACAAATTGCAAGTTGCCTTTGTTGAGGTAAAGTTTATTCGAGCCTTGATTGGAAGAGAAATAAATATCTGGCAGGCCGTCATTGTTGATATCGCCTATCGTTACACCACCACCATTATAGAAATAGAGGTATTCGATGATGTTAAAATGCTCGTCTTCTTTCAAATTATCGCTAAAAGTAATTCCTGAATTCTTGACTGATGAAAATAATGTGGCCGCTTTCTTTTTGCAGCTAACCATTGCAAGCACCATAACAAAAAAAAATAGCGTATACCTATTCATTTACTTTCAGAAATATTGGCGTACTATTATTTCTTGCAACTATCAAGATGCTACGATTTCCAAATGTTATTCTTTTAATATCTCGTACTTCACCATCTAACATTAAACCGCAAGACTTATTGGGCACTGATTTGAATTTGCCCTTTCCATCTCCTTTTAAAAAGGCCCCATAACTAGCATCATAACGCCCAGCTTCAGGCTTTACTCCATAAAGATTTCCTCCAAGTAATAAATCTAGCTTACCATCCTTATCTACGTCATCGGCTAAGATTGCATACACTGGAGAAAGCTGAGCCTCCAGAGGTAGCTGCTCTATTTTAAAATTACCTTTCCCATCATTTATTAAAATTGAAGAAGCTAAATTAGTTGCCTCTAACTTCAAGGCTAATTTTAATTGCTCGGGTGTAAATATATCCCCGATAGTTACGTTCTTATAATCTTCATACTTTAGAAACTTTTTCTTTAATGAAGGTATCTGAGAAAGTAGATCATGGCGCAATACTAGTGGATAACTTTTATCTCCATAATAAGTACACATAAGTTGTTCTACAGATCCGTTTTGATCAAAATCGTTAACCCACATGGTAAGAGGCTTATCCATGCTTGCTTTAAAGCGAGAATTAAGTCCATGATTTGCAACAACAAAGTCAATGTCACCGTCCTTATCAATATCAGCCGACACAACTCTATTCCACCATCCTGTGGCCTTTGAAAGATTGGTGTCTTTATGTTCTATAAGTTTTCCATTCTCATTAAAAAAAACTTTTATCGACATCCATTCTCCCACTATGAGTAGATCATCATCATTATCTCGATCAATATCTGCCCACGTAGCATCGGTAATCATTCCTACCTTTTCAAAACCAGGTGCTATGCTTGACGACTTATCGATAAACTTGCCATGGCCATCATTGACTAAGATATACCCAGACACTGGATACCCGTAAGAGAAAGATTTCAATCTTGCACCTACAAACAAATCAAGATCACCGTCTTTATCAAAATCACTTGCGTTAACAGTGGACGTAGAAATGAAATCATTGGTTGGCAACAGTTGATCAGACTTAGAAAAATTTCCCTTGCCATCATTATAATAAAGACGATCCGCCAACGCACTTGAACTAGGAGGTAATTCGGAACCTCCACTACATACATATAAATCAATATCTCCATCATTGTCTGAATCAAAAAACAAACTTGCCACATCTTCAGAAACTTTATCAGCTTCAAAAGCAGGCTGCTTGCTTAGCTGATATCCATCTGTTTTTTGAATAAACAAACTAGCTGACTGGTCTTTGGCTCCACCTATAAATAAATCTCGAAGACCATCTCCATTCACATCTCCAACGCTCACATGAGGGCCTGTAGTGCTAAGCATCTGGTAAATCAGTCTATCTCTATCAAAATCCACAAACTGATTTTCTGCATGTAAGTAATTGATAGGAGGAGAAAGTATTTTAAAAAGTTGAGCAGAGTCATCGTCTTTAAATGAGTTGGCAACTTCATTCTCTTTTTGATTTAGTACAAGAGTTTGGTTTGTGGCAATGCTTTTTAAGATTGTCTCCATACCGTTTGGCCATTCTACTTTAATAAAATCTACCGTATCAATTTTGCCCAGCCCAATGTTTGGGCGAGGGTCTACTGAGGATTCAAATCCGCGGTTAGGCATTTGTTCAATATAAAATTGTTGTTCACCCTTCTTTACAGTAATCTTTGTGCCAATTGCATGAATATTTTTGTCGATTCCTTTTAGTTCAAATTTCAAGTATCGGTTTTCCCTATTAAGTTGAATAGATTCATTTCTAATAATGGAGGACTTTTCATTCACTCGATTAATAACAAGATCAAGATCTCCATCATTATCAAGATCTCCATAGGCGGAACCATTAGAAAAATTGGGATCACCTATTCCCCACTCTTCGGCTTTGTTCACAAAATGCAAATTACCCTGATTTTGAAATAAGAAATCAGACACTGGACGAGAGGGTATCAATTCAACAAGTTTTTTGTAATTCACTTTATCGTTTGACACAATGGATTTCACTACTTCTTCACTGGAAACATATTGCAGGTAATCTTGATTGGTTAAGTCTTGATATATCCCGTTTGCCACAAAAACATCTTTCCATCCATCATTATCTACATCAAACATTAATGCCCCCCAGCTCCAATCGGTGGCCTCCATGCCTGTCATTCGACCAATCTCACTAAATGTATTATTGCCGTTGTTTAATTGTAGCATGTTTCTTGTAAACTGATGATAGTAATCGTTACTCACTGCATTTTGATAACGATCCCAATTTTCGAAAGTGGTAACTGTTTTTAAGCGATCATTACTACTTGGTAACATCTCTGTCACAAAAATATCGGGCAGGGCATCATTGTTAATGTCTGCCAAATCCGCACCCATAGACGCTCCGCTAATAGACTTCATTTGATCCGTTAAGGCTTCTCTAAATGTCCCATTTTTATTATTCAAATAGAGGTAATCTCGTTCAAAAAAATCGTTTGACACATAGATATCAGGCCAACCATCTTTATTAATATCGCCAACCGTAGCTCCAAGACCAAAGCCAATAACACTTCCATATATGCCCGTCTTTTCGCTTACATCTATAAAGTGGCCATTGTCATTTCTCATTAGTTTGTCGCCACCCAATACATCTCGATTAGGTCTTTCATTTTTGCGTAGATTAAAACTACCGATAGCCTGATAGGAATTATTTAAGATATAAAGATCAAGATCATTGTCCCTATCATAATCGAAAAAGATTGCGTGGGTGGTAAATCCTTTGTCTGCAATGCCATACTCTTTGGCGCTTTCAGTAAAAGTTAAATCATGATTGTTAATAAAAAGCTCATTCTCCTTATTGTCTCCCTTTACATCTCCAGAATTGCAAACATAGATATCTAGCCAGCCATCGCCATTTACATCGGCCATACTCACGCCTGTCGACCATGCTTTTGACCCGCCTACCCTAGCCTTAATCGTAATATCCTCAAATTTGAAATTTCCTTTATTGAGATATAATTTGTTAGAACCTTGGTTGGCTACAAAGTAAATATCGAGAAGCCCATCATTATTAATGTCACCCAATCCAACTCCCCCGCCATTATAGAAATTTCGATAGGTATAAATATTGAAGGCTTGATCGAAAGATAACTTATTTGTAAAATCAACTCCGGTTGAATCGCTGCTTAGAGAATTAAAAAGCTTTACTGACTTTGTTTCTTTACTCTTTTTTTCGCAGCTCGAAATTAAAAATAGAATCTCGAATAAGATAAAAAATTGTATCCATTTACCTCTCGTCTTCATTCTTTAGTCTTCTCTACTTTTATTGAATGCATGAACTTAGGATGCAAGATATCTTGAACTCTAACGGTAACACTTTCTGTATCTTTTCTTCGAATTAAAATTCTCCTATTCCCATCTAGTTTTACCGGAATTTCGTCTCCTTCTACTTTTGCAGTAATGAACTCGTTGCCTTTATACCAAAGCATCAACATCTTCATTATTTTTGGTTGAAGGCTATCCGCTTGCAAATGTTTGTTCCAAGGTGCCCAAGCCAAATAGCTAAACTCCAAATCCATTTCAGCTATTTTTTCTTCCGTATCAAAAAAAGGTGAAAAGAGCAATCTCACTTTGTTTGGTTGAGCGGACACTAATGAATCACTAAACATGTATTGCACTTTTAATCCGCTTGGCCCCTGCGTTACCAGATGTTGTCTATTCAAATCAAAACATCTTCCGAAGAAATCTTGACGCGTGCTACCAAAGTTTATTCCCAATAGAATAGAGTCTTTACTTACTCCCTTAGCTAATTCTGATTTTACTAACCTGGTATAATCTGATTGAAAGCAACCGCTGAAGGTTATTCCAAGCAAAACAATACTAACGATGTATTTTATAAATTTCCAATTGATCATCATACTTTGCGAAAAAAATGTATTTCGTTCCCTTAATTTCAATATATTCAATATCTCTTATTTGGCCTTTCACATTTAGTGATATTCCATTATTCAGTCTAAACTCATTTCCTTCCTTTTCTCCCTTAAAAAACCATCCACTAGAAGCATCATACCTTCCAAACTGAGGTTTCACCTGATACTGATTTCCTCCTGCTATAACATCTTCTATTCCGTCTCTATCAAAATCATGAATCAAAACGCTATAAATAGGAGAGTATTGAGCTTCTAAAGGTAATTCAATTTGTTGATAACCTTCCTTATTTGACACTAGTAAAATTGAAGAAAGTACATTTATCTGAAACACTTTAGCTACCTTTAATGTCTGTGCTGAAAATAATTCTTGTATTGATTTTTTGGAATAATCTTTATAATACAATAAATCCCTTTTCATGGATGGAAGCTGAGATAAAAATTCATCTTTATCAACAATCGGGTAGTACCTATCGCCAACTTTAGTACAGAATACTTGTTCCGATGAACCATTCTTATCAAAGTCACTCACATACATTCTATCTCCCTCTTTGAAAAATGAATTCTTGCCATGATTTCCAACAACAAAATCCGGCTTACCGTCACCATTCAAGTCTGAGCTTTCTATATCATGCCACCATCCTTCAGTCAGATCCAAATTTAATTCGTTGGAGTTATTAGTAAAATATCCGTTTGTGTTTTTTGCAAAGACAATAGGCATCCAATCCCCAACAATCATTAAATCGCTCCACCCATCCTTATCAACATCCGTTACTTCTATATCAGTGATCATTCCTATTCCGATCAAAATTGAAGCATGTTTTTCTGTTACATCAATATATTCACCATATCCATTATTTTGAAACAAATAACCTCTGCCTCCGCTGCCGTAAGAAAAAGGTTTATATCTCTCGCCTACTACTAAATCTAAATCACCATCATTATCAAAGTCAATTTGCTTTGACACGCTCGTGGAAATAAAATCCGTGAAGGGTAATGGACTAGTTGATTCCTTAAATTGTCCTTTCCCATTATTAATGAAAAGTTTATCTATTAAAGCACTTGACTGGGAGGGAAAAAAACGGCCACCATTGGCCATATAAAAATCAAGATCACCATCCTTATCTACATCTACAAACGTTCCTTTTGTCTCCTCCGAAATCCGAACGTCATTAAATTCTTGTCGCTCTGAGAATTTGAATTTTTCATTACCCTCCATTATCACAAAACCGCCTGCTTGCTCTTTTCCTCCACCTATGTAAACCTCATCTATTTTATCATTGTTGATGTCACACTTTATTAAAGAAGGCATTTCGTTGCCATACATCATAGGCAACAGTCTCTCTCTGTTAAAATCAATAAGGTTGTTTCCATTATGCTTAAATATTGAATTTGAGACCAATTCAAGTCTAAAAGCTTCAGCAGGATTAACTTTCAATCGATCTATCTGCTTCGTTTCATTTTGGTGTATTGTTAATTGCTGATTTACGTTAATATCATATAGCACTGAATATCCATTATTAGGCCACCTAATAGTAAGCGAATCGATATGGTTAATTCCCTCTCCTAATCCCATTGTGATTTTTGATTGTACAGAACTCTGATATCCTCTAGTAACGAAATTGTCTGTTAAAAATATTTTATCACCAGCGTACGCTGTAACCTGGGCACCAATTGCAAAGCGATTTTGACTTTTGGAATTTAATACAATGGAAAAGCTTTTGAATTTTGAAGAATCAGAATTGTTTCGGTACACAACCGAGTGTGCGTTAATGTTGTTTACGACAAGGTCTAAGTCACCATCATTATCAAAATCGCCATAGGCACTACCACATGAAAACATAGGCTCTGCCAGACCCCACTGACTCGACATATTACTAAAACTTAGATGACCATTATTTTTAAACGCATAGTTGGGGAATTTAGAAGAAGGCATTAAATCAATTAACTTGACAATTGCATTTTTCTCTTCTCTAATAATTTTCCGAACATTCTCCTCAGCACCGGAATAGGTGAGATAATCTCGATCAAGCAAATCCTTATAAATTCCATTGGCTACAAAAATGTCTCTCTTTCCATCGTTGTCCATATCAAATAGTAGGGCTCCCCAACTCCATTCTGTGGCCGCCACACCAGCCATTCTACCCACTTCAGCAAATTGATTGCCTCCTATTTTCTTCTGCAGTACATTACGCGAAAATTGATGATAGTATCCGTTTTCAATATTCAATTGTTGTTTGTTCCAATTCTCATAAACGGTTTTAGATTTTTTACGACTCAATGAATCCGGCAACATTTCTGTTACAAATAACTCGGGGCTGCCATCGTTGTCCATGTCGGCATAATCGGCACCCATAGAACCCATGCTTATGGATTGAAAATAATCTGTAAGTGATTCTTTGAACGAACCTTTTTGGTCATTGATGTACAAATAATCTCTCTCAAAAAAATCGTTAGAAATGAAGATGTCAGTCCATGTATCATTATTGAAATCACCCAAGGTAATTCCTAATCCAAAACCTATACTACTTCTGTAAATACCAACTTCCTTTGAGTGATCTCGAAACTTGCCGCTCTCATTTAGCAAAAATTTATTGCCCCCATTTTGCACATCCGGAATATCTCGTTGATCCTTCACTAAATCATTATTGCCAACGGACTTAAATGAATTAGTGAGTAGGTAGCAATCTAAGTCGCCATCTTTGTCATAATCAAAAAAAGCTGCGTGAACAGATAGTCCTATAAAATCTAAACCATATTCTTTAGATTTTTCTGTGAAGGTGAGATCACCATTATTAATAAAAAGTTCGTTATTTCTATGCGCTCCTTCAGGGTTGCCCGATTTACATACGTAAATATCTAACAACCCATCTGCGTTGATGTCAACAAATGTTACGCCAGTTGACCAAACACCTGAACAAGCTACACCTGATGAAGTTGTAATGTCTTCAAATTGAAAATTTCCTTTATTGAGATATAATTTATTATCAACCTGATTGCCTGCGAAGTAAATATCTTGAAGCCCATCATTGTTGATATCACCAACCGCTACACCCGCACCATTAAAAAAACTACGGTAGATGTACGGATTAGATTGTTCAGTAATTACCAAATCATTACGGAAGGAAATACCACTTTGGGTAGTTACATCTGTAAAGAGAGTTGGCTTAGCGGAAGGCTGCTTTGAGCATGAGAATAACAAAAAAAGGAAAGGAAAAAATTTGAATTTCATCTTCAACTTAAATAAAAATAGCGCCCAACCCCACGGTTGGACGCTATTTCAAAATTACAAAATGAAGACCTATTAATATTTATTTGTAGTCATCATTTTGAGTAAGCTTTTCTCCTGTAGCCGCTGCAATCTGCTCACTTGGAATAGGGAACAAAATAAACTTATCTGCAGGGTGAGTACCTTTCTCCCACCATGCGTTACCCCAAGCTCCAAAACGAATCAAATCGGTACGTCTCAAGGATTCTTGGAATAACTCTCTTCCGCGCTCAGCCAACATAGCACCTTCTGAAAGTGTACCTATTGATCCTAAGCCAGCCCTACTTCTTATTTGATCAACTAAAGTCTTAGCTGTGCCATCACCAAAACCATTTTTTCTTGCAAGGGCTTCTGCTTTGTTTAACAATACTTCACCGTATCTTAAGAGTGGGAAGTCATTATCCATGTTCGGGGTTTGACCTGTTTTGAAAGCAAATTTTCCTAAGCGAGCTCCAGCTTGGCGAGAACCATTAGGGGCTAACATATTGATTTTAGGGGTGTAGTTAACGGGCGCACCGTCTTCATCTCCTTTATCAAATGCTAAGTCTAGAATTGGTGTAGTTGTACCCAAAGAGAACTGAGGGCCTACAATAAAGTTAGCTGCTTTTCTCTTATCGGCAGCGTCATAAGAGTTGTAGAATTCTTCCATCGTAGAATAACCATTCCAAGGTTGCTGTGCCAACTTGTAAGTTAATTGACTTGGATAGTGAAGTGTCATCTGGGCAAAATTCATGCCTTGTGCAGTCTTTGCATCAAATGGGACCACAAAAATGTGTTCTGGATTTCCCGTGTTATTCCATTTGAATACTTTAGAATAATCTGGGTCTAATGAGTAAACCCCTGAGTTAATAACAGCATCTGCTGCGGCTATTGCGTTATTTAAATCAGCCGGATCATGAGCAGCTAAACCTTTGTAAACTTTTGCATTCACATACAATCTAGCCAATAAAGCATTGACTGCTCCCTGACTAACTCTGCCATATTCCGCTTTTCCAGATGTTAAATCAGGCAATGCAGCTTTCAACTCAGATTCAACAAAATTATATACCTCAATTCTAGTTGCCTGAGGTGCATCTACTCCCTTAACGGTTACTATTTTAACTCGTCCGAACATATCCAATAGTCTCCAATAGTAATAAGCACGCAACACACGAAGCTGAGCTTTGCCAGCTACAGAAGTAGATGTTTGACCTAGAAGGTCATTGCATTGAAAAATTCCGCCATAAGAATCATTCCAAGCACCATTAATACCACCAACCGTGGGTGTAAATTGATGCTTATGCATAATTAACCAAATACCACCATCATTCCAGTCGCCACCCTTTTGGGTAATAACTGCCTCATCACTAGAAATCTCTTGTGCTGAGAAATAACTACCATGGTTAGCAGTACCGTTTAATAATGTATTGAACGCTCCATTCAATCCATCGCTAGGGCCGCCTTCTGTGAGTCCAACGCCTTGGTTAGCTGGATCAAACTTTTTTGTGTAACTATCTTTTATCTCTTCATCAAGATTAGTACACGAAGCTCCCCCCACCAATAGTGCGGAAAGCAAAGAGTATTTTAATAAATATTTCATAATTTTTGATTTTTTAAAATTAGAATCCAACAGATATGCCAAAAGTGAATGTCCTTGAAGTGAAATAAGCATTTCTTCTATCGATACCTGGAGACAATGGATCTGGACCAGGCAAGAAACCTCCATTATCTGCGGCACCTTGATCAACCAATACAGGTTCAGGATCAATACCAGAATAGGAAGTCAAAACAAAGATATTTTGTCCGGCAGCATAAATTCTCACATTTTTAACCTTGCTGGTAGAAGCCAATTTTACATTGTAGCCAATAGACATGTTATCTAATTTAAGAAAATCAGCCTTTTCAACATACAAAGAGCTAAACTTAGATTCTGTCAAACCTGCTACTGCTTTTGAAGTTGTAATGCGGTTGTATGAGTTGATTGCACCTAAATCAATTGGTTCATAAAAAGCTCTGAAATTGTTTGACAAGCTATGTCCAAGAGCACCTCTGAAGAACACGTTCAAATCCCAATTTTTATAAGTTAACTTATTACTAAACCCAAATTCAACACTTGGAATACCCGAACCTAGTTTTTGAAAATCTGATGTTGGATCTAAGAACGCTTGGTCTGTTACTTTAATCGCACCATCTCCATTCAGATCCTTAAACCTAGCAGATCCATCCGCATTAGCTCCATCAAAAACAGGTCCCCAAATTTGTCCAATTTCTTCACCTACCGCAATTCTAATTTGGTTAACACCAGATTGACCAGGAGCACCAAGAGGAGCTCTGGCTTGGGCTAAAACACCAGGAAGATAAGACTCCAAAGTAGAAGAATATCTGCTCAATACGATACCCGGTGTCCATTTTACCTGACCGATTTGAATATCGCTATAATCTAACTTCATCTCAATCCCACTTGTCCTCACAGAACCTAGATTTTCGAAGCGCGAGTTTGTGGGAAACACGGCTAAATCTAATTTATCGTTCAATAAAATAAAATCTTTTATATCACGGGTATAATAATCTACACTAGCCTCAAACCTTCTTGCAAAACGGAAATCAACACCAACGTTTATCTCTTGTTTTTGCTCCCATTTCAAATCTGGGTTGGCAGCTCTACCAATAGTAACAGCGCCACCTCCTGCGAAGGCGTAGTTAAATTGCTCTTTTGAAATTCCAGTTTCATTAGGAAGGGAACCTGTGATACCCCAACCTGCGCGTAACTTAAGGCCATCTACTTTTGCTAGCTGTAAATATTTATTTAGATCAACGGCTAAACCAACAGCAGGGAATATACCAGTTCGATTGTTAATACCAAGCTTTGTAGAACCTTCGCTTCTTACTGAAGCATTCAAGAAAATAGCATTATCGTAGCTCAGGTTAACGCGACCGAAGAAAGCTATTATTTTATTTATTGGAGTTTTAAAGCTTGAAACTTGAACTAAACTAGGATCACCCGACAATATATCACCAGAAGTTTGCAAGGCATTATAGCCTAGCTCATCACTTGGAAAATTACCTAATGCTACAAATAAGCCATCTGTTTGCTCTTGTTGATAAGAATAACCACCAGTTAAATCAAGATTAACTTGGCCTAAGTTAGCAGAGTATTTTCCATACAACTCAAACAACGAAAAACTACTTTCAGCACCACCTCTTCTAGCTAGACCACCACGATTAAACCCTCTGAATAAAGAGTTTCTAGAATAGTACTCATAGCCGTTAAAACTCTCGTATTGCTGACCCACGTTTAAGTTGATAGAAAGATTCTTCAAGATGTCATACGAAACTTGTCCACCAAAATTCAACGTTTTTCTTTTGCGTTCAGAAACGTTTTGATCGATAATTGCAACTGGGTTAAAGTTATCGAACAAAATAGCTTGGTAGTAATCACCATTTGCAAACTTAACTGGGGCTGTTGGGTTAAACAACACAGCATATCTTAATGCTTCGTTGAAAGAAACATCCGTATTCCTATTGGTGAAAGAAGTACTAATGTCAAATCTAAGTTTACCGTCTAATGCCTTGTGAGTGAGTCTAGCACGGGTATTAATTTGATCAAACCCTGACTTCTTAAGAATACCTTCTACATTTCTTAAATTGGCAGAAATTCGGAATGTAGTGTTTTCATTGCCACCTGATATGCCCAAGTTTTGAACTTTAGTAGAACCTGTGCGGGTAACTAAATCTTGCCAGTCAGTTTTATCACCTAAATCATTTCCTCCTGCGGCAATGTACTGGCCTGCAGTCATAATAGGTTGCCTATTAAGTATCGATGAAACAGCTATTTGGCTATTAAAATCAACCGAAATAGAACCTGATTTATTTGAGCCAGACTTCGTAGTAACCAAAATAACACCGCTTGATGCACGGCTACCATAAATAGCGGCACCTGATCCATCTTTTAGAACTGTAGTTGACTCAATATCATTAGGGTCAACGTTATCCAAAGATGCACCAATAATGCCATCTACAACAATTAGCGGTTGAGAATTAGCCCCTACGGTAGATAACCCTCTCAAGCGAATAATTGTTGCCGTATTAGGGTCTCCACCTCTATTGTAAATACTTAAACCAGCTACTTTACCTTGTAGTAATTGGCTAGGATCGTTAATGTTACCCTTGTTAAAGTCTTTGGTACTAACTGTTACAACCGAGCTGGTAAGTTCCTTCTTGTCTTGAGACCCATAACCAACCACTACCACTTCTGAAAGAGAAGTAACATCTGATTGCAAAGTCACATTAAGAGAGGTCTGCGATCCTACTGTTGCCTCTTGAGAGGTGTACCCCACAAATGAAAACACAAGAGTAGCACCCGAGCCTACATTGATTGTATAACTTCCATCAGCATCAGAGACGGTACCATTGGTGGTTCCTTTCTCAAGCACGTTTACACCTGGTATACCAGAGCCGTCATCGGATGACGTAATCTTACCTGACACGGCTTGCTGTGCGAACGCTGCGAAGGAGCTACACACTATCAAAACCGTGAGGTACCTGCGAACAAACAGATACAATTTGGTCATAATTGAATTGATTTAGGGTTTAATTGATTTGTTAAATAATACCAATGTTAAGAAGACATTACTCAAAAGGCAACTTTTTTCTATAAAAACCTCATTTTTTTATTAGGAAACGATTCCGCAAACGTGTGCATAATTATTAGGAAGTAATATTATAGCATATATTAATACTAATGTTGAGCAAAAGCAACTAAACGAACTTAGAGTGAGTTTATCGAATCAAAAAGAATCTTTTTCAAAATTATCGAAATCGTTTACAGCGAAAGTAAGCATATTTCTGCTATCTGAGCATGCTCAACTTAAATGGCAGTGTCACTTTTTGGTTCGATAGGCATTCAATAATTTATTTAGATGTTCGTTAGATCGGCATGCTACGCTGGTGCGAGTAGCATTAGAGTAGCATGCGATGCGCATTAGATGGTATGGCTATAAACACCCGTTTTCTTCAGATAATACCCCTGTTTGTTGCCTAAAAAACACTTTCTATGAAAGGAATGACCTAATCTACTAGCCAACTACTTTAAACCTATCTTCCCGAAGGCTCGATGCAGGAGTCAGCGAAAATACGCTACTATTTGTTTCTAAGTTTCTAAAGTTATTTCGCTGATTTTGTTCAGCTAAGTTAGCTGTTATCCGTTTGTTTTTGTTAATTACAGAGGTTCGTTGCTATTTAACTAACATTTTTCCGAAATTCTCGTAATCGTTTTCTGTGAAAGTAAGAATAACACTCCTATTATTGATCTGTGCTTTCTACGGAAATGCGCAATCAATCCTACAAACAAAATTAAAAGGAACAGAGCGCGGCAAAACGCTGGCTTCCTTCTTGGCTCAATTCGAAAAAGACTCAACCGTAAAATTCTTCTACTTACCAGAGTGGATAGAAGGTATAACGTTTGAACAAACCTACGAAGGTCAAACATTGGAAGCAGTCCTCAGCGATCTTTTCAAAGGCACAGATCTTGATTTCATCAGCATGTACCCTAAGGTAATTGTTATCATCAAAGATCCTGCTCAAGCTCTCAATAGGAAAAGCGCTCTTGAATCTGCCGTGCGAGAACAAAAAAAAATCGTACCGTTAAAAATAGGAGAATCTGGTAAAACAAAAAAAAGTACACTACTCATTAGAGGTCGTGTTACCGATGCCAAAAATGAAGAATCACTTCCTCAAGTAAATATTAAAGTGGGCGAGACTTCAGTAGGAACAATATCTGATGAGAAAGGTGACTATTCACTTTCATTGTCTCCTGGAGCACATGTTATTAGTTATAGCAGCTTAGGTTATGAGGGCAAGGTTATAGATTTGTTGTTGTATGAGGACGGAGAAATAAATCTTGAACTAGAAAAGAATCCAACCATACTGGATGAAGTAGTCATTCAGGCACAGTCTACCCAAGAATTGGCGACTAGTAAAATTGGCCAAACGCAAATAGCCATGAAGGAGCTAAGCCGATCACCTACCTTTCTTGGCGAGGCTGATTTGGTAAAGCAAATACAAACGCTACCTGGAGTGACCACCGTAGGTGAGGCAGCTTCAGGCTTCAACGTACGTGGAGGAAGTGTTGATCAGAATCTAATATTATACGATGGACTACCTGTATTTAATAGTGCTCATGCCTTTGGGTTTCTCTCCTCCTTTAATTCTGACGCTATCAGAGATGCTACTTTTTACAAGGGGGGTATTCCTGCCGAATTTGGTGGGAGAGTTTCTTCTGTATTAGATATTCAATCAAAAGATGGAAACTATGAAAAGTGGAATGGCAAGGCTGGAATTGGAATGATCACCAGCAACATCACACTTAATGGGCCAATACAAAAAGAAAAATCATCGCTTTCAGCTTCATTAAGATCAACATACTCTGATTGGTTGGTCAATTCTGTGCGAACGGATTATGCAGACCTGAGAAAGAGTACTGTATTCTTCTACGATGCAACATTAAAATATACGCATAAATTCAACACTAAAACGAAGCTCTCTGTTTCTGGCTATTCAAGCAATGACGGGTTTAGATTGGTAGGAGATTCTACTTATAGATGGAGTAACTTGCAAGGTTCTATTCGACTTGATCACCAGTTTTCTCCGAAGTTAAGTTCAGAGTTTCTAACCGGAATTAGCACTTATGGCTATAGTGTTACTAACAGTGACCCGCTTACAGCATCCGAGCTATCCTATCGTATCACCTCTACGTTGGTTAAGGCTGGGTTCAATTATCAACTAGGTGCCCATAAGATTAATTTTGGCTGGCAGCTTTTGCACTATAAATTTAACCCGGGCACACTTAAGCCCAACTCTCCAGAATCAAATGTGAAAAGCACTACTCTTGACAATCAATATTCTATAGAGAATGCATTTTATGCTTCAAGCGATTGGGTGATTAAGGAAAAACTATTTTTAGAAGCTGGCCTTAGATTACCTACTTTCATTTCTTTTGGGTCAGCCAAAATAAACACCTATAAAGAAGGGCTTCCTGTAGAAGCAATCAACGTCAAAGACACTTTGCGCTTTAGTAGTGGGGAGATCATTAAACCTTACTTTGGTTTGGAGCCAAGACTATCCCTACGATGGACACCTTCACCAACATTATCATTCAAGCTTGGCTATAACAGGATGTATCAGTTTCTCCAACTCGTAACAAATACTGCAGCTGTTACCCCTGTAGATATTTGGCAGCCTAGCGGCTATTACTTCAAGCCACAGAGCGCTGATCAGATTTCGGTTGGGATTTTTAAAGATATAAAACAAAAAAAGTACGGAGTCTCCGTTGAAGTGTTCTATAAATACATTGATAACATAATTGATTTTAAAGATGGAGCTAAGCTTATATTAAATGACCACATAGAAACTGATTTACTTCAAGGCAAAGGATACTCGTATGGTATTGAAACCACTTTTTCTAAAAACATCGGGCGATTCACCTGGTCGATCAATTATACTTACTCGAGGAGTTTGCGAAAGATAAGCGGACCGACTGCCAATGAGTCTATTAATAGAGGTAATGAATATCCATCCAATTTTGATCAACCGCATATACTTAATCTGTCCTGGAAATACAATTTAGCCAAGCGAGTATTTTTTACAGGTAACTTTACTTACCACACTGGAAGACCATTCACCATACCTCTTTCGGCTTTTAGATTTGAAAATACTACCATCGCTTATTTCTCTGACAGAAATCAGTACCGCATTCCTGACTATCATAGATTAGATATTGCACTTGCTTTTGAGGGAAATCATAAGAAGAAAAAATGGGCTGAGGGCACATGGGTTGTATCGGTTTATAATTTGTATGGTAGGCAAAACCCATACTCTGTTTTTTACAAGAGTACAGGAATAGGGGTGCCTGTACCCTATCAACTTTCTATTATAGGAACTATTTTCCCATCGGTCAGTTATAATATCAAATTCTAATGAGTACTAAAAGGGAAAATATTGTGACTAAGACGAGATGGGGAATAATCTTCTTGCTCTTGATGTCATGCGTTGAAAGAATAGAATTTGATGCACCTTCAGCATCCCTGCTTACCATTGTAGAAGGCATCATCTCTGATAGCCCTGGGCCGTACACGGTGAAGGTATCAAGGGGGCTCACTTTAGATGAAAATTCAACCTCTACTATTGCATTAAAAAATGCTAAAATAAAATTGTACGATGATAAGGGTACCACCGAAGATTTCAAGGAGATATCTCCGGGTGTGTATCAGACTAGCGGCAAAATAAAAGGTGAATTAAATCACTCGTATTACATCTCAGTAGAAACTCCAGAAGGGAAAACATTTGAGTCTGAACCAGAAAAAATCGATCCTGCTGGCGACATCGAAAATATAAAATTTGAATACGAAGCCAAGACAGTGGTAAAAAAGTTTGGCGAAACAAACTCGGACGTATTCAATCTCTTCGTTGATGGCAAGGCAGCGGATATAAATGAGAGTTACTTGAGATGGAGATTCACAGGCACTTACAAAATTGTGAATAATCCAGAGCTTCATTTTACATATACCCCACCCTATACTCCCTATAAGAATCCTTGGCCATGTAGTGGATATATACTACTACCTGAAACGGGTACAGGGGGAAAGCTGGAAAAGATTGCTGATTGCACCTGCTGCGTCTGTTGGGCTGAACAATACGAAGCACTACCACAGATATCAGATGTGGGTCTTGTAAAGAATGGTGAGTTTAAAAATGTAAAAGTTGGAGAAGTGGCGATAAACAGTATTGTTTTTGACGATAAGTATCTGGTGCTGGTAGAACAAATGAGCCTGTCCAAAAAAGCTTTTGATTTCTTTAAACTAGTACGCTCACAGAAAGAAGGTGCCTCTAATCTATTCCAGCCTCCTTCGGGGGAGATCAGAGGAAACATGAAATCAATAGTTGGTAATGATTTGGTAGTAGGTTTATTCTGGGCTACTTCCATAAAAAAGAAAACGATATTTATTTATCCAAGTGATATCCCCTACCCCTTGCCTCCGAAAGACATAGACACTCTTCCGTGCACCGATTATGAAAACTCTTCTACCACTAAACCTGCATTTTGGGAATAAAGAATTTTGAGCCAATACAAAAACGATATTAAACTAAAAATGAAATGGGCGATGATTTTCTTGCTCTTGATGTCATGCGTTGAAAGAATAGAGTTTGATGCACCTCAAGCTTCCCTGCTTACCATTGTAGAAGGCATCATATCTGATAGTCCTGGGCCGTATACGGTAAAAGTATCAAAAGGGCTTGACTTAGATGAAAATTCAACCTCTACTATTCCATTAAAAAATGCTAAAATAAAACTGTATGATGATAAGGGTACCAACGAAGATTTTAAGGAGATATCTCCAGGTGTGTATCAAACTAGCGGCAAAATAAAAGGCGAAGTAAACCACACCTACCATATCACAGTAGAAACTCCTGAAGGGAAAACATTTGAATCAGAAGTAGAAAAAATCAATCCAGCAGGTGATATTCAAAATATAAAATTTGAATACGAAGCGAGAACAACGGTAAAAAAGTTTGGTGAAATAAACTCAGACGTATTTAATCTCTTTGTTGATGGAAAAGCTGCTGATATCAGTGAGAATTATCTGAGATGGAGATTCACCGGCACTTATAAAATCATAAATAACCCAGAACTTCATCAGACAGAAATCCCGCCATATACCCCGTATCCCGATCCCTGGCCCTGCAGTGGTTACAAAATTGTTCCCGGCATTGGACTAGAGAAGTTTGATGAGTGCAGTTGCTGCATTTGCTGGGTAAATCAATACGAAGTATTGCCACAAGTATCGGATGTGGAGCTTGTAAAGAATGGTGAATTTAAAAATATAAAGGCAGGAGAAGTGGCTATAAATAGCATTATTTTCGATGAGAAGTATTTGGTGTTGGTGGAGCAGATGAGTCTTTCAAAAAAAGCATTCGATTTCTTTAAAATTGTGCGCACTCAAAAAGAAGGCGCGTCTAATTTATTCCAGCCACCGTCAGGAGAAATAAGAGGAAACATGAAATCAATTAGTGGAAACGATGTGATAGTTGGCTTATTCTGGGCTACTTCTATAAAAAAGAAAACAATATTTATTTATCCAAGCGATATCCCCTACCCCTTACCCCCAAAACCTCTGGATACTTATCCATGTTATATTTATGAAAACTCTTCTACGAACAAGCCAGAGTTTTGGTAATTGACAAATCTCAACAGACACCTTTGATTAAAGAATCTTATGAAGTTATCTCTCATCGTCTTATTTACAAGTGCTTACCTCTCAGCAGCTACTCAAACAAGTTATTCTGTACTCACTCAAAAGTATCAAGAGTTTAAAAATCTAAATCAAAAAAATAAGATCCATCTAATTTTAAATCAAGAAAAATTTTATCCCGGAGATACAGTATTTTTTAAAGCCTACTTTGTAAACGCAAACCTCATTGGCATCAAAGGAAAAAATCAGTTAGAGATCAACCTTTTCGATTCGGAAGGAATGACAATACTAAACCAGAGGACAAACGTCACAGATGGAATAGGAAAAAATCAATTAATTATACCAGACACATTAAAGGATGGTCTTTATTTAATAACTGCTCATCCGAGTTGGCTTAAAAATGCCGATAAAGATTTAGTGTTTAGCAGGCAGATATCTGTAGTTAGTGGTAACAAGATAATAGCGGAGGAAAAAGACAAGCTATTGATTTCTGTGGAGGGTGGGCATTTTCTAAAAGACATTGACAATTCTGTGTCTATAGTTTCTAATAAAGCTGGCACAAATGTGGAAATCATCAATGATGCTGGTCAAATCATTTCCGAAATCAGGCTAGACAATGAAGGCATAGGAAGCTTCATCATTAAACCTGAGGCGGGCAAAGAATATTTTGCTAGAATGACTAATACTGTGAAACAATTTACGCTACCGAAAGTTGAGAATGATGGAATTGGGCTACAATTAATTAAACCAGAAAATAATACAGAGGAATACTTAATTCGATTAAAGTCGTACGAAGGATCAAGTCTAACTAATGAATTGATTCAAGTAATACTTTCCAATCATTCTAAGGCCCAATTTATTTCAGAGTGTTCTGTAGGTACAAAGGAGCATACCGATATCAAGCTTCCACAAGCTACCCTATATGAAGGCTTAAACACAATTTCTATTTTGGATAAAAAGGGCACTTGTCTGGCCTATAGAAGTTTTTACTATGAAAGAAAAAAATCAGTTACCGCTAGCATCCAAATAGAAAACAAGTATTTCACTCGAGAAAAAGTAGCCGCTCACATATCCCTTTCTGATAGCATTGGAAATCCCATTAAAGGAGAATTTAACATTCGTGTAATAAATTCAAACATAGTTCAATCAGAAAAAAGAAATTCGCTAAGCGATGCTCTAAGTATAATACCTTATTTAAAAGAAGACACCTATTTTAACCGATTGGACTCTGGTTGGCAAGCAAAGTTAGATAGTAAATTAATTCAGTTAGGTGAACCGCCTCAATGGGACGAAATACTCTCGGCTAAAAATAACAAAAAGAGCTTATCCAATCCGGCTACTTCAATAAAAGTTGGTAAGGCTTATTACAAAGATTCCAAAAAGCCAGCAAATGATCTGGATATAATATTCTATCTACAAAAGAATAAATCAATACAGCAGACCAGAATTGAAAATGGGCGTGTAACGCTATTCACTCCAGAATTTGAGGGTGAAGATGATCTCTTTTTTATATCAGAAACTTACCATTATGTAAATGGCGCTAAGCATGGAGAAGAATTCTCTAATTTGATTATAGAATGGGAGGGTGAAAAAGCATCAAATTTTCCATCAAGGTTTGAGTGGAGAAAAACTACTCAACCTGATGAATATGCGGCCTTTTCAAAAAATAAACAAATTATCCAAAACTCTTTTCAAGATTTCTCTCCTGAATCAATTAAACCAAGCCAAAACGATTTTGAAGAAGAAGTGGCTAAGGCAGATATCTCTATCGATGTGCAGAAATATGATCCATTCCCAACCATGACTGAGTTAATAAAAGAGGTGATTCCTTCATTGTACCATAGAAAAATTGGAAAGAAAAATATAGTAAGAGCTAACCTATCGACACGGATGTCTCCAAAGTCTACTGGTGATCCTGTTTACATTATTGACGGAATCGCTACAAAAAACACCACCTTCTTTCTCTCTTTGAAACCAATTGAGATTTTGAAAGTCAAGATTATCAACGATGAAAACAAATTACTTCCTCTTGGGTTGTTTGGCAAGAATGGAATCGTGTTAGTTCAAACTAAAGCTGGCAATCAAAGCGAGCCAGATAGGTTAATAACACCAATTAAAGGTCTAAATAGATCTTTAGATTTTAACTTGATAGACTATTCTTTATCAAAAAATGCAAACAAACCATTCTTCAGATCAACTCTCTACTGGAATTCTAGTATTAAAACTGATTCCAATGGAAAGGGTAACATTGATTTCTTTTGTACTGACGACATTGGATCAATGATGATTGAAGTACAAGGAATAACCGATGGAGGAAAACCGTTTAGTGTTGTAAAACAATTTGAGATTGTACCCTCAAAATTAAAAAACTAATAGATAGTCGCCCCTTAGAAAACCCATAGCGATACAAATAATAAGGAATATTGATGTTATTGAGTTGGTAAAATATGCAAGAAAGTGGAGCTTTAT
>JAYWHU010000124.1:0-30385 GCA_043777495.1 Cyclobacteriaceae bacterium
TGTCAGACTGAGCTTGTCGAAGTCGGTTTACATAGCACGAAGACCAATAAAGAGGTTTCGACAGGCTCAACCTGACAGAGTTTTTAGAGATGCCCTTAAGAGGAATGTGCTTTTTTCAATGAAAGGGCGAGGCAATATTGAAATCTAAAGATTCATCCGATTGAAATTTTAAAAAAGAATGGCGGCCTGGCGAAGCGTAGCTATCCGTTCCAAGCTCCCTCGGCTTGCCAACGCGTTCCATGCGCAGCCAAGGGAGGCTTTCCACTTCTATCCCTGGCCGAGTGTGCCTCACATAAATCTTACCCGCTTATTCATGAATTCGCGGCAAAGGAAGGGAGTTGGTGTTTGAGTCTACTATTTAAAGATTCCAGTCTTAGCCCTAAAAAGAAAATGGAGCGCATAAGAAGTTGTTGCGCCAATGGCCATGCCACCCAAAATATCAAATGGATAATGCACACCTAAATAGATGCGGGAGAAGGCTACAAGGCTGGCCCAAAAAAATACAGGCAATGCTACCTTCCATTTTGGAAATAAAAATGTGAGGGCGGTGGCCGAGGCAAATGCTTCTGTTGTATGGCCTGACGGAAATGAAAATCCACCACCCACACTCCATTGTACAATGCGGGGATCCACTTCGTAAGGCCTAGGTACTAATCCAATATTTTTTATGATGTAAGAGATCAACCCTGCTACAGCAATGCTCAGACCGACATACAAAAAAGAAAACCCAGATTTTTTTTTCTCTCCTATGAAGCCCATCCAAATGGCAATGACAAGCGGGACACCCAAACTAAAGAAGGTAATTGAATCGGATATGAATTGAAGGAATTTAATCTCAGTAGTTGACCCAATTGATTGAAGCCATGCTATAAAATCAAGTTGTGGCGAAGAACGGGCAAAGACCATCAAGCACGCTATCAATGTAAGAAGTATTCCAAACTTCCGCAGGGGAAAGATTTCTTTAGTCATAAGGCATGTTGAGCCACATAGATACGTAGAATTCAATTATATGAAAAACGTACTTGTAGGTGCCTGTTCCCACCGGCAGGGGTTGCCTCGCCCTGCTGGCATCGGGTGTTGAGTGTGACGCCTTACATTTGTAAGCCTCAAATATTTATCAAAAGGTTTATTTTAAAGCTTGGAAACAAAAAATTGAATCACTTTTTAAAAAAATAAGATAAAAATTAACCCTACTATTTATAAAAATCATCTATTTTTGGGCCGAACCGATTAAAAACAACCACTATGTCACTACTAAGATTTGATGCTCTTAAAAAACTAAACGAGCGACCCAAAATCCATGTTGATGCTACCAGCCCTAATATTTCTCAATTTTTTGGTGAGAATGTTTTTGGTATGGAGCAAATGCGAGGCACGTTGGCGCCAGCCGTTTTCAAAAAGGTAAGTCAAGCAATTAAAAACCACGAAAAAATTGATGAGACTACTGCCGATGCAGTTGCCTCTGCGGCAAAGTCGTGGGCCATATCGAAAGGTGCTACGCACTTTACGCACTGGTTCCAGCCAATGACGGGCGGCACAGCCGAAAAACATGATTCATTTTTTGATGCTCTAGCGGGAATTGAGAGATTTAAAGGAAGTGAGTTGGTGCAACAAGAGCCGGATGCTTCTTCTTTCCCAAGCGGAGGCATACGCAGTACATTTGAGGCGCGTGGTTACACCGCTTGGGATCCTACATCGCCCATGTTCCTCTACGGAAAAACATTGAGCATCCCAACTATTTTTGTATCCTACACGGGTGAAACATTGGATACCAAATCTCCTTTGTTGAAAGCATTGAAAGCAGTTGACTTGGCAGCTACACAGGTTTGCCAACTTTTTGATAAAGACATTAACCACGTGGTGGCTTCACTCGGTGGTGAGCAAGAATATTTTGCTGTTGATAAAGCATTGGCCAGCGCACGCCCCGATTTAGTAATGGCAGGCCGCACGGTATTTGGTCACTCACCTGCACGTGGTCAGCAGTTAGAGGATCATTATTTTGGTACGATACCTGGACGTGTGTATGACTTCATGCGCGATTTTGAAATTGAATGCTGGAAATTGGGTATCCCTGTTCGCACACGCCATAACGAAGTAGCACCGAGTCAATTTGAAGTAGCTCCATTATTTGAAGAAGTAAACGTAGCCAACGATCACAATCAATTGATGATGGATGTGATGAGTCGTGTGGGCGACAAGCACAACTTGAAGATATTATTCCATGAAAAACCCTTTGCGGGATTGAACGGTAGCGGTAAGCACAACAACTGGTCGTTGATCACTGACACGGGTGTGAATCTTTACGCGCCAACTAGTTCTGCAAAAGACAATTTACTTTTCTTAACATTCTTCATCACCACTATTAAGGCAGTGCATGAGCATGCCGATTTATTGAGAGCAAGTATCGCCACTGCGGCCAACGACTTCCGCTTGGGCGCGAACGAAGCTCCGCCAGCAATTATGTCGGTGTTCATAGGGGCACAAATGACAGCGGTGTTGGACGAGTTGGAGAAAAAAGGAAATGTAAAGATTGAGAAGGGCGATAACATGTATATGAAGTTGGGCATCGATCAGATTCCTGAAATCATTTTGGATGCTACTGATAGAAACAGAACGTCTCCTTTTGCCTTCACAGGAAACAAATTTGAGTTCCGTGCAGTGGGTAGCAGCGACAATTGTGGAACGCCTATGACTGCGCTCAACTTGATTGTGGCCGATCAGCTCATGAAGTTTTATGATACTGTAAATAAAGAGATTGAGAAAGGCGAAGAGAAGAGACTAGCGATTGTGAATGTACTTCGCAAGTATATCAAAGAATCGAAGGCCGTTCGCTTTGAGGGCGATGGCTACTCAGATGAATGGGTGAAAGAAGCAGCGAAGCGTGGCTTGAACAATATCAAGAACATGCCGCGCGCTATTGGTGCCTACGTTTCCAAAAAATCATTGGAGCTGTTTGAAAAACATAGCGTGATGAATCACAAGGAGGTTGAAGCTCGCAATGAAATAAAGTTGGAAAGCTACATCAAGAAAGTGCAGATTGAAGCGCGTGTAATTGGCGACTTGGCCATGAACCACATTATCCCAACAGCTATTGCCTATCAAAATAAATTGATCACCAATGCTAATGGATTGAAAGGCCTGGGCATTGATAACAAAGCCGTAATCCAAACGATCAAAGAAATCTCTGGCCACATTGAAGTAATTAAGAACGGTGTGCGAGACATGATTGAGGAGCGTAAGCGAATCAACAAAATGGCCGACACACACAAGCGTGCCTATGCCTATTGTGATGACATCAAAGAAAAATATTTTGATACCATCCGCGATTCTGTAGACAAACTTGAATTGCTAGTAGATGACGAAGATTGGCCGTTGGTGAAATACCGTGAGTTGCTTTTCTTGAGATAAGAATAATTCTCAAATTTTTATAACCCCTCAGTTGTTAAGATTGAGGGGTTTTGTTTTTTATTGACACTTGACTTCAGCAAAACGTATATGGGGTAAAGTATATGCCGCTAATATCGATCATAAAATCGATGCAACTGCTGTGATACATTGTTTTGCAAGTTGGTCATAGCTTGTTTGAAGAGATCATCATCATTGGGGTAGGCTTCACTTCGCTTGGTCATGTTTAGCTGATCACTATTCATTGCGCGAGTATCGCCTTTGAAGGTGGCCCATGTGTATTGCCACTGTGAGTTCCCTTCTACGGTATTATTTTGCAAAATGGCGTTGGTCTTGGCATCCGTTATAGTAATGGTGGCGTTGCTTCCCGCTC
Organism: Cyclobacteriaceae bacterium; assembly: GCA_043777495.1. Lineage (GTDB taxonomy): Bacteria > Bacteroidota > Bacteroidia > Cytophagales > Cyclobacteriaceae > ELB16-189. The sequence continues at coordinate 3,779 of JAYWHU010000124.1, forward strand.
TCTTTATTTTTGTGTAGTAGATGATCGTGCCTTTTACAGTTTCCATAACATCTTGTACTTTGCCATCGGGCAATTTTTTCTCGCCTACTTTTACATCGCGCTGTAGACTTTCATTTCTGGATGAGTTCATTGTTTGATTGTCTTGCCGATAGCCATTGAAGATGATCTTCAAGTATTGCTGAGGAGGCACAGTGTCTCTTTGCTCAATGGGTTTGAAAGAAAGAAATTGCCGTTGCATAGAGTTGATAATGGGCTGCAAACTTCCATAGTTAATACGGGAAGCATTTATTTCTTGGTAAGCAACACGCAGTGTGGCATTGAACTCTGCTTGTGTCATCATTTCAACTACTTCGCGATAGCCAGCCTCATAGCTATTGGCTTCTTTGAAACTAAAGTAAGCTTGCTTCGAGTCATCGCGACTATTGCTCATCATGAATTGAATGCCTGCTTGGTAACTTTCTTCTGCGGCTTTCCCCTTGGCATCTGACAGTTCTTTGAATTTGGTCACTGGGTTGGTGATGATCTTCATCGCACCCAATGAAGTTTTTATTTGTTCACTGAGGTTGTTGATTTTTTCATAGCCAGCCACCGCATTGCGCCATTTCTTTGGGTCATCAGAACTAATTCCGTTTTGTATTCCTGTTTGAATGAAATCAACTGCCAATTGATAACTCTGCGTCAATACTGCTTTTGCTTTTTTGTGGTCGGGTTTCCCGCGCAGGCGGTTGACCGATTCCAATACGGCTTCATAATAGTCGCCATGTTTTAATGCAGCCTTGCCAGAGGAGCAGGCGTTTAGTAGAAATAGAGCAGCAAAGACAGTTAGTAAAATTTTCATTGTGGGTAATCGGTATTGGGTGGTTGGTAATCGGATAGGTAGTTGGTATTCGGAGTTCAGCAGATTCGCACTTCTAACTTCTTTTCCCAAATCTAAAATCAAAAATCCGAAATCTAAAATTTATTGAACCCCAAAAAGATCGATCAACACATCGTCAATCAAATTCCTCCAGTTGCCCCAGCTATGACCTTCGTTTACCTCGCGGTAGTGGTACACACAACTGCTAGCCTCTAGCACTTCTTTCATCTTGCGGCTTTCTTTGCTGGTATCATTAATTAGGCCAGAAGTCATAGATATTTTCATCGTTGGGCTGGCTGGGTTAGAGCAGAGTTGATAAATCTGTGGCTTGGTCCAGAAGGCGGGAGATTGTATTCCGGCTAGCCCAAATACATCGGGTTTGGTAAATGCAAAATAAGTAGCTGTCAATCCACCCATGGAGGTGCCCATGATGCCTCGCTGTTTGGCTTCCGTTGTCACGGGATAATTTTTTTCTATTTCCGGTAAAAGTTCTTTGGTAAAAAAATCCAAGTAAGCACTACTCATCGCTAACTCTTGCATGCGCCTGTTATTAGATCGGTTCACTGGCTCGCGGTGATCAACAAACACAGCAGCGATAGCCTTGATTTTCTTTTCGGCAATCAAGTTGTCCAGCACCGTGATCATGTTGCCCAACTGCGGGTGCATGTATTCGTAGCCATCGGTCACGTACATCACAGGCAACTTGCCTAATTTTTCATAGCCTGCAGGAAGATAAACTCCGTAGGTGACTTGGTAGCTTAGGATTTTACTATTGAAAAGAAGATCGGTTTTAACTATGCCATGTGCAATATCTGTTCTTGTTTTTTGTTCGGCATCTTCTTTCCACTCTGGCATCCGCAATTCTGAATTAGGGCTTCCGCCACCCACACCGCTCCATTGCTGGTAAGGATTTTCAGGATCGAGTATCCAATTTTTTCCATCCACTAAGATTTTGTAATCGAGGCGCGCATTTTTCGGGAAGGAAGCTTTGAGTATCCAGATGTTGGTGTTGGGTATTTTCTTGCCTTGGTTTTGAAAAGCTTTGTCGTAACCCCAGCCATTGAAGTCGCCCATCCATACAACAGATTCGGCTTTGCCGCGATAGAGAAAAGCTACAGAGTCCTCGACCACCAACGGAATTTTTTTTGAGTCTCTTAGTTTATGAAAATTGGCAGTGTCTTGCAGTGATCTAATAATGTTTTTGAATTCAGAATAATCTTGTGCTTGTAAAAGCAAAGGACAAGTGATAGCAAGAAAAACAGCTATTGGTTTCATACGCTACTAATTTATTTTAGAAAAATATCCAAGGTCTATACTCCAAAGTAAACACACCTTGGAGGTTTAGACCGTCACCTCATCCGAAGACCGAACTCTTAACGATAACAATGCTGCGATGAGCATACACACACCACCAAAGACAATGATGTAAATAGTTTGCCCTCCAAAAATATTTCTAAGAATAAATCCTAGGATTGCGCTAGCCAAGATTTGTGGTATCACAATAAAGAAATTAAATACTCCCATATAATAACCCATTTTTTCTGGAGGGAGTGAGCCAGATAGCATAGCATAAGGAATGGAAAGAATACTAGCCCAAGCAATGCCCACGCCAATCATTGAGAATAATAGCATATCAGGATTTGAGATAAATAGTATGGATATTAGGCCGACACCTCCACAAATTAATGCGATGAAATGGGTAACTCTCCGGCTAGTATATTTAGCAATGATTGGTAATAGCAGAGCAGCTAGTGCAGCGATACCATTATAAATCCCAAAGAGCAATCCTACCCAATCTGCACCGTCATTGTACGCAGAGGAGGTAGGTTCATTGGTATTGTAGATATAGCTAGTAACTGCAGGGGTTGTGTAAATCCACATTGAGAATAGTGCAAACCAAGAAAAGAATTGAACAAGCGCAAGCTGAACCATTGTAGTGGGCATTGAATGAAAATCTTTAACCATGTGCACCATGCCCAAATAAGACCTCCCCTGACCAATATACATGGAAGCCAAGAGATGGACAATTCCAAAGATTGAGAATAAGATAGCTAGTATATAAAGTTCATGCTCTCGTTCGATGAAATAAATGATAGTAGCAAGTATAAGTCCGAGTGACAAAAAAAGGATTCCCCACTTTTGCATTTTGGCTCTGTTGCTGTCTTCATTATCTATTTTTCTTTTTTCACGATTTCTTAAATTGTCATGATGAGGTTCAGGTGGGTATTCCTTTGTTGTAAATACTGTCCACATCACTGCTGCGAATAATATGAATGCACCTATATAGAAAGAATATTTTACCGAGTCTGAGATTTGACCAGCTTCTGGAGTATTATCAATACCAAGCCAATTGGTAAATACGTAAGGAAGGAAATTGGCAACAATGGCCCCTATTCCAATAAAAAAGCTCTGCATAGCAAAGCCGGTAGTTCGTTGGCTGGGGGGAAGCATATCGCCTACAAAAGCTCTAAATGGTTCCATGCTTATATTGATAGAGGCATCCATGATCCACAAAACTCCCACAGCCATCCAAAGCGCATATGAGTTGGGCATCATTATTAATCCGATGGATGCAAGCAGCGCACCAATTGCAAAATAGGGCCTTCTCCTGCCCCACTTGGGATGCCAAGTTCTATCGCTATAATATCCGATTAAGGGTTGAATTAAAAAACCTGTTATTGGAGCGGCAGCCCAATAAAGAGCTAGGTTATCTGGTTCAGACCCCAGTGCTGTGAATATTCTACTGGTGTTTGCATTCTGCAATGCAAAACCAAATTGGATTCCTAAAAATCCGAAACTCATGTTCCAGATTTGCCAGAAACTGAGTTTGGGTTTGGCCGCGGTGAAGGGAGCATTTGACATGATTAAAGCAGTTAACGGTTAGTAAAGGTTATGATTTCAAACGAATGCGGGTTTAAGGTAAGCGTTGCACGCTTATTTTCAAACTGTAAAGAATTTTCAAAGTTCACTTTCGCGGAAGGTGGCAGTTCACCCAAATCAAAAGTTTGTGATTGCCCCGATTTGTTGAATATGATCCAAGCCTCTTCGCCAAAATAATTCCGCTTGTAAATCAGTTTTTGATCTTCGATCAGCACCCAAGTGAAATCTCCATACGTTAACGGCAGCAATGTCCTTCTTAAGTGAACGAGTTTTTCTGAAATGCTGCGCGTGGTTTTTTCTTGTAGGGAAAGATTTTCAAAACGCATCATCCTACGATTGTCAGGATCGTTGGCACCTGGGTCACCGATTTCATCGCCATAATAAATAACAGGGATGCCCGGCACAGTCATCATAAAAGCGGTGAGCGATTGTAATTTTTTGTATGCAACCGTATCCTTGATTTCTATTTTGCGTTTCCACCCTGCCTTCTTTGCGTCCTCATCAAAGCGCACGGAGCCATCGGCATACGAAATAAAACGGGCGCGGTCTTGGTTTCCCGTGATGTTGCCCATCAAGTTGTGATCTCCAAACCAAGAAATACTTTCTGCCAATGAATTTGTGATACGCGTAAACGGAACTTCATCGCGCGCGAACGTATTCACGGCATCGTCATATACATTGAAATCGAATTGCGCATCCAACATTCCTGTGTTTACATAGCTATTCACCAACTCCCGACTGCCATACGTTTCACCAATTTGGTAAATCGGTCGGTCGATTTTTGATTTCACTTTCTTTGTCAATTCTCGCCAGAAAAGTAAGTCGATATGTTTGGAAGCATCGTGGCGGAAACCATCTAAGTCATATTTCTCTAACCAGAACATCGCAGTGTCTGTCATGGGGCCGACTACTTCTGGTCTGCGCAAATCTAGCGTGGGCATGAATACGTCAAACCAAGTCGTCAATCGCTGATCATCCCAACGCTCGGTGTTGATGGTGCCATCGGGCAAATAAAGTGGAGTGAACCATTCTGGTTTTAGTTTGAAAAGCGGATGTTCTTTGTGGATGTGATGGGCCACATAATCCAAGATCACATTGATGTTTTGCTGATGCGCTTCCTTGATCAGTTCTTCCAATTCTTGTTTGTTGCCAAAGCGATAATCGATTTGCTGAAGCGAAACCGGCCAATAGCCATGATAGCCAGAGAAAGTTGTGGGTGGATCAATGTATTTTCCGTACGCGCCTTTTGGATTTTGCGAAATAGGGGAGAGCCAAATAGTATTGATGCCTAACTCTTTGAAGTAACCATCCTTTATTTTTTGTGTGACGCCAGCAATGTCTCCTCCATAATAATTTGCTTTGGGATTTATATTTGGATCGTTCACAGGCTCATCGTTTTCTGCTCTTCCATTTTTAAATCGGTCGATCATCATGAAATAAAGAACCTGTGCTTCTTTGTCTTGTCGCGTGAGTTGTGCGGCATCGCTTACTACTTTTCCGTTTTGCAAAGGGATAAGCACATCATTGGAGATGCCTTCTTTGTTGGCAGCCCATACGCGAATGAAACTTCTGCTTTCTTTTTCCGCTTGACGCGGAATGGTGATCACTACTTCTTTGTCAGTTTGTTTGATGGATCGACTATCGAGCAGGAAATTTTTCCAATACACGGTTAGTTCCTCTGCGGGATTGCTTATGGAAAGCGTAATCGTATTGTCGGTAAAATTTTGAGTGGTGATAGTAGGAATTTTTTTAGAATCAGGTCGGATAATTCGCACTATGGAATTCCATCCGCCCATGCCGTTGTCAACAGAATCTTTGTTGGAAGGATCGCGTTTTTCTTTTCCATCCACTAAAAATAAATATTGGTAGTTGCCTGGGTTGAGCAACAAAGAAATTATAAAAACATCCCCTTCTTTTTTTAAGATGGAATTATCTGCATTCCATGCGTTGAATTCGCCCTTGGTTTTTACTTCATTGCCATTGCCAGAATAAGTGAGGGTGATTAACTTCTTACTGATTTTTTGCAGAGGAATGGAATAGGCTTCACCCGCACTCCAAATTTTTAAGGAGGTAATGGTCGATCTCATTTCTCCTTTTAGTTGAAGCTGATTGCCTTGTCGATTTTGCGAGAAGCCATCTAGTTTGCCAATGGAATCGATTCTACTTAAATCACTTACATAGTCTTCTAAGTTAATGTTTGTAGAATCAGGATTGATTAAAATAGGAGAGGCGCTGCCAGCAATCAGGTTTGCGTCATTGTAATTGACTGGCTTTTCTTTTTGGCAAGAGGTAGCAAGAAAAAAAATAATAGAAAGCAGATAAGCAGATGAAGCTGATGGACGTTTTAGCACCTCGGGCAGGGATAGAAGCCCCGCGAAACGCGGGGTAAACTCCAATCCAGAATTGGTCGAGGCGTCTGACACCTCAGAGGTGTCTTGACGCCTGGATGAGTAAGTCTGGTTACCAGGTAACAGCAATTTTCTTCGTTCCATATTCGGTGCTGATAAACGGTAGATTTATTTTTGGTGCTTCGGGCTGTGTGTTGATAGGGTCGTAGTTGGCCATAGTGTTGACGAAGCGGTATTCTTTCCATTGCGTGCCTTGCGATGAGCCATTCACGGATGCGCGTGTCAAATTTTGGAATCCGTGGAAATAGATGTTGACTTTTTTGTACGGTGATAGATGGCTTCCTTCTTGTTCATCGATGGTCATCTCATTTTTTTCTGGCGAGTAGGAAATTTTTCTTTTGGCGAAAACTCCTTTCTCATGCGCGAACGATATTCCATCGTCTTCATACAAAGTAAAATCATTGTAACGATCGCCTTTGTACAAATGGATTTCCAAGGTATCGCCAAAATCATTTGTTGTTTGGCCAGCTTTTTCCTTCATCGGGATGATGGAAGAGCCGCGCACGTAAATGGGCAGATGATCAATCGGACACTCTGCCACCATCTCTTGATTTCCTTGGTGAGGTTTATCGTTGAACAATTCATACCAGTTGCCATCAGGTAAATAAACTTTCACCAATTCTAATTTGCTCTCTACGGGTGCTACCATAATGGATGGCCCAAATAGATATTGATCTTGGTAGTGATGGTTGTAAATTTTTTCATCGAAGGTGTAGTCGATGGCTAAACTTCTGCTGATGGGCATACCCGTTTTAGCGGCATCAAAGAAGAGCGAATACAAGTAGGGCATCAATCGGTAGCGGAGCTTCATGTAGTTGCGCGAAATCTCTTCTACTTTTTCGCCATACGACCACGGCTCGGAAGCGCGGGTGTTGATCATAGTATGCCCGCGGAAGAAAGGAGCGAAGGCACCGAGGCACATCCAGCGGGCAAAAAGTTTTTCATCTGAGTTGCCCACGAAACCACCAATGTCGTAGCCAGTAAATGCTAACCCCGATAACCCCATGTTGTTGACCAATCTTACACCCGTCATCATGTGCGCATCATACGCAACATTATCACCCGTCCACACGGCTGCGTAACGTTGTACACCTGCAAAGCCCGAGCGCGTGAGTGTGAACGGTCGCTTGTTCATTAATTTTTTTGTGCCTTCATACGTGCTGCGCGCCATCATCATGCCATAGAGGTTGCGGCCTTCGCGCGTAGTGGATTTGCGCCCATCAAAATCAAACTCCATCAAGTCGGGCAACATATTTCCCCACGTGGCAATCTCATTCATGTCGTTCCAAAAACCATCGGCACCAAGAGCCACATAGTCTTTGAAATGATCTGCCCACCATGCGCGTGCCTCGGGTTTAGTAAAATCGGGGAAGTGGCACCAGCCTGGCCAAACTTGTCCTGTGTAATTAGTGCCATCCGGATATTTGATGAATACTTCTTCTTTCTTTCCAGAATCATAAGGCTCATATCCTTCTTCTACTTTAATGCCAGGGTCGCACATGAGCACCACATGAAAGCCGAGGTTTTTTAATTTTTCTATCAACCCTTTTGGGTCGGGGAAATTCTTTTTGTCCCACGTAAAAATTTTGTAGGCATCCATGTAGTGGATGTCCAGCACGATGGCATCACCTGGCAAATCGCGCTCGCGGAAGTTTTCTGCAATGCGCAACACCTCGCGATCAGGATAATAACTGTAACGGCACTGTTGGTACCCAATGCTCCACAGCGGTGGGAGCGGAGTGCGGCCCGTGAGGTACGTATATGATTTGATAATTTCTTTTACAGAATTGCCTCCGATAAAATAATATTTCATCTCACCACTATCGGCCGCGAAGCTGGCGAAGCGATCATTGGATGCACCAAAGTTGAATTGAGTGCGATAGCTATTGTCGAAATAAATCCCATACACTTTTTGGTGATGAATGCCCATGTAAAATGGAACGGTGCAATAAAGAGGATCGGTATCGGGCGTGTAGCCATAGGCATCGGTATTCCAATTGACGTAGCCACGACCTCGCTTATCGAGCGGGCCATTTTTCTCTCCTAGGCCGAGGAAGCGTTCGCCTTCTTGTAATTTTTTATAGCAGCTTATTTGTTCGCCATTCAGTTGAATGCCTAAGCCTGCGTCATCTTCATTCAAGACTTGGTCATTCAAATCGGTAATAGAAACCAACATGGATGCTTTGCTGATCTTCACTTTGATGGAAGCAGTAGAAAGGATTAGCTGTTCAACATCATCATTCACAGAAAAGCGAACTTCCTCGGGCTTTCCGATTACAGCATACGAAAAATCTTCCGGTTGCTTTTCGGAATATGCCCAAACTTGAACAACTTCATTGGTAAAAAAGGCAATGCTCAGGTTTGCACGAGAGGTTTTTATGGATATACCATTTTTATTTGGATCAAAAGAGAGGAATTGGCCAAGCCCACGGCTGGCAGATCGGGGTAGAAAGTCTTGCATAGAGGCTGAATAATTTCTGAAAGAAAATTAAAGAGGTTCGTTAATCCTAACGAACCTCTGAATCAAAAATCAGAAATCGATTGCGGTTGCCAATAAAAAGGCAATAGACAATCAGAATTGGCAACTCGCTCGTGCTTATCGCCTACTTTTGTAATACTTCAAAAACTGTTAACTTTAATAAAATTTACAGATTTGCACTGCTAAAAAATGGAAACCCTCGTTGATCAAATCACCCAATCGCCACGGTTGCCTCAATACCTAGAGGAGATACAGGCTTTTTGGCGCAAGGAAGAAGACAAGCGGAAGCAATTTTATAAAGAAATTGTAGAAGACCGTAAAATGGAGTTCATCAATGGTGAAACCTATTTTCAATCACCAGTGAAATTGCAGCATAACGAAGCAGGCAAGCTGCTTTTAATATTGATGCATACTTATGTGAAGGCAAATAGCCTTGGCTTTGTAGGTTATGAAAAAATGCTGGTATCACTTACCCGCAACGATTATGAACCTGACATTTGTTTTTGGCGCAAAGAAAAATCAAGCCAGTTTAAACCACACCAGATGCAATTCCCTGCGCCTGATATGGTAGTGGAGATTTTATCTGATAGCACCGAAAAGATTGATAGGGGTGTAAAATTTGAAGACTATGCGCAACACGGTATCAGCGAATACTGGATAGTGGATGCCGACAAAGAAACAGTGGAGCAGTACATCCTTGAGGAAGGCAAGTACGCGTTGAAACACAAAGCTCAGCATGAGGAAACAATTTTCTGCCAGGTTTTATCAGGTTTTAACATTCCCGTTATTGCCATTTTTGATGAGACAGAAAATGTACGTGTTTTGAAAGGTCTTTTGGGGAAGTAATCAGGGGTAGCAAGAAGTAACGCAACTTCAAAATTCAAACTTCTGCATTCAGCATTCATACTTCCTTTTAAGAACCCACCTACTTCTTCTTAGCAGCTTGCTTTTTCATAGACGATTCTCTAATAATAAGTCGAGTTTTTAAAACCTTGGTTTCATGCACTAGCTCAAAATCATCTTTGAGCTTCGTATCGATTTGGCGGATCAATAGCCTAGCTGCTTCTTGTCCCATTTCAAAACCTGGTTGGTCAATAGTGGTGAGTGCTGGATCCATCAATTCGCCAAAGAACCAGTTACTGAAACCAACCACGGCAATATCTTGTGGTATTTTCAAGCCCTTCTCTTTAATGGCTACCATCGCACCCATGGCGAGCGGATCATTATTACAGAAGATAGCATCCACACCAATTTTGGAAGAAAGAAGTTTTTGGGTAATGCTTTTACCTTCTTCGAACGTTCCCGAATCGCTATTTAGGATTAGCTCATCCTTTACCTCCATCTTGTTTTCCTTCAGGGCATCTTTGTATCCGCGAAGGCGATCTATACTGATGATCAGATTGGGAGCGCCCATGATATGAGCAATTTTTTTGCAGCCTTGTTCAATCAGGTGGTTGACGGCTTCCTTCGCACCAGCGTAATCGTCCACAATTACTTTGCTAGAGGTTGGGCTGTTGTACATCCGATCATAGAAAACAATAGGCACTCCCTTAGATATGATGGACTCCACGTGATCGAAGTTGGTGGTTTCGCGCGAAAGCGACAGCAGCATACCATCTACACGGCTATTGAACAATGCTTTTACGTGGGCTACTTCTCTGGGATAAGATTCATTGGACTGGGCCAAGATAACATTATACCCAGCCGAGTAAGCAACATCCTCAATCCCGCTAATAACCGTAGAAAAGAAGAAATGGACCACTTCTGGAATGATTACTCCAATGGTATTCGTCTTTTTCTGACGCAGATTGAGCGCCACTATGTTAGGCTGATAGTTTAGTTTATCGGCCAGCTCGTTCACGGCTTTTTTGGTATCCTTGCTAATATCTGGATGATCCTTTAGCGCGCGCGAAACAGTAGATGGCGAGATTCCAAGCTCACGGGCAATGTCTTTTATAGTGATTTGTGCGAATTTCATTCCTTAATATAGGCAAAAGGTTAAACAATAGGTACTGCGCTTCTAAATAAGCTTGAAATTTAATGATTTTTGATTTTTAATTTGGCATCTAGGCAAATTGTTTGTGAAATCTCATGGGATAATTTTTTTGAAGGGCTAATGACTGTTTGGAATCTTTTCCTACCTTAACTCTGTTGAATGTTGGGTTTGTTACGGATCTGCGTCCACCCAACATCAGAATCTTGATTTTAAGATTAATTTTGTAGAAAGTGTCTTTTCATATTTTTGAAGAGATGAAATAAATAAGTCTATACGCTAACAATCTCCACTTGAGCCTTCTAAATCGTATCGGGGTTAGCATTTTGATCTGGCTTTTGTTTTTCCCGCCAGAGGGAGATTGCCAAATCCGTTTGGAGGTAGTGAGCCATCCAAAGTTGTTTACGCTAAATGATTCCAATATTTTCCTTTCTGGCACATTTAACTCGTGGAGCCCGGGAGATGAGAATTATAGATTGACCCGCGACCGTAACGGTATATATTTTATTGAGCTGTCAGACACACTCACTTATTTTGAATACAAATTCACACAGGGAGCTTGGTCTTCTGTGGAGGGTTCGAAGGATGGAAAGGTAAGAGCTAATAGAGTCTATAGTAAAGGCATCGAGCCTAATCCTAAGCTTATCAAAGTTGAAATTGAAGGATGGGAGACCCAACCATCGTATGTGATCATCGTCAGAAAGGTTCCTAAAAATACCCCCCACGATGCCTCTATTTATATTATGGGTGATTTTAATAATTGGAATCACGAGGACAAATCTTATCGATTGATCAAGCAGATAGATGGAAGTTATCGTACTCTAATTTATAGTCCTTACAAAGAAGTTCAGTTCAAATTTACAAGAGGGACTTTGTCATCTGTAGAGAGTAGGCCGGGGGGACGATTGCTTCCAAACCGGATCATTTCGCGCGAGATGGTCAAGGCCAATTCAGATGTGGAGGTGGAGATTGCCAGTTGGATGGATTTGACCGATGCGATGCAGCTCTACTCGATCTATGATTTGTTGTTGCTTTTTTCTTTTTTCCAAGGAGTGCTGCTAATCATTACCATGCCCAGTATGCAAGGGTACAACCGCTCTGCCAATCGCTGGCTGCTTATACTTATCGGGTTTACTTCCATAATACTTTTTCTGAAAGTTGTTTCCAATTCGCCCTTGGTTACTCAGTTTACACCCAAGCTGCAATTGTTACCAGACTTTATCTTCTTTATTTATTCCCCTTTGTTTTATCTCTACATACAAAGGCTTCTTTTTCGCTCTCAGATCGCGTCCGGTGCAGGTAACAAGTTTCATTTCATTCCTGCATTGATTCAGTTCTTTGTCTACATGGGTTATTTCTTACTGGATGGCTCATCGTTCGGATCAAAAATAGCGAACCCCTACTCCGATTTGTACATCGTGCGGTTTAGCTTTGGTTTTGTGGCGCTCATTGCCAACGTTTATTATTGGCTGGCCTCTAACAAAGCACTAAAGAAGTATAAAGAAAACTACGAGAACACTAACTCGTATGAGCAGAATTTACAATACCTCACCACAGTTTTATTCATCCAAGCGATATGTCTATTTGCTTGGGTGGCCACCATTGGAATAGCAGCAGTGGGTATTTGGTTTGACCTTGATGTATTCAACTTGGTGGAGTTCAGTATAGAAACGATGTGGATCATGTTCTCGATCATCACTTTCTTCTTGGGCTATTTCGCTGCTCATGAGCCAGATTTGTTTCGTGTATCAGAGGTGATTCATGAGTTACCCGAGCCGAGCCCGTTGTCACTTTCAACTGGCAATGGACAAGTGAAACTGTCATCTACAGAAAAGGCAGATGAACTAATTGAAAACCTAGAAGCAGAGGTTAGCAAAGTGACCGCCTACATGGATGAGCAGAAGCCGTACACTAATTCAAAACTCAATCTGGTTGAGCTAGCCCATCATCTCAAATTGCCCCCTTACGTTTTATCAAAAATTATCAACTCAGGGTTTGGAAAGAACTTTTTTGATTTTGTGAATGGCTACCGAGTAGAAGAATTTAAGAGGCGCGTGGAAGACCCACAGTTCCGCAACTATACCTTACTAAGCATCGCATTTGATGTCGGCTTCAATTCCAAAACTGCCTTTAACCGATCTTTCAAAAAGATCACTAACCAAACGCCTAGTTCTTATTTTAAGAATAGAGCGGAGTATTAATTGGGACTTGGGCATTGGGCATTATGAGTTGCGGAAGTTGTAAATTAGTGAATCAATGAATAAACTAATTTCGTAAATTTGGCATTGCCGTTTCTTTTTGAAATGAAAAAGCATAAACCTATTGGGCTAGACTTTGTAGTTGACAAACTTACTAACTCAATTGAAAATGTGGTTACGGGCGATAGCTTGCCTACAGAGATTTCTCGGCTTTCTACAGGTGACCTAAAGACAGTGAACGCGAAAAACGGTTGGGTTTTTAAATGGAGAGAAGAATTGAGATATCCAGAAAGAGATGTTTACAAATTGACCATCTTAAATAATCAAACTGTGATTTAAGGGCTTATCAGTTTAGAAGTAATGCCCGATCATGTTTTTATACACTTGGTTGAAAGCGCACCCTTCAATAAGGGGAAAGGGAAAATGTATGCAGGAGTACCTGGCAACTTAGTTGCGTTTGCCTGTCAACTTTCATTTCAACGCGGGCATGATGGTAATCTTTCGTTTGTTTCTAAAACACGACTCATTGACCATTACGCCCAAACCTTGGGTGCAATCCATATAGGAAGGCAGTGAATGATCATCTTGCCAGCTGCTGCATTAAAATTGATCCAACACTATTTTTAAAACAATCCCTTATGAGACGAAAACAAGAACTAGATGTGGACTTTATCGGAGGCGAAAGGGCACTAACCGAAGAAGACAAAGCAGCCTTCAGTGCTTTCTTTCGTGCTTACAAAAGAAAGCACCTGCGTAAACAGGCAGTGCCTAAACCTAAAAGAGCTACAACAGCTCGAAAGAAAATTGCCGCTTAATTTCCGCCCTCGCATTGTCTCTCACTTCGGGGACGATGCGCTTCGCTGCACAACTTTTGCGGTACGGTTTAAGTTGCGTCTCGTACCCTGCCTGCCCAGCAGGCGAGACTGAGACAATACTTTGACATAGAAAGATCACCAACCAAACGCCCTAGTTCTTTCTTTAAGAATAGAGCGGAGTATTAGGGTAGTTGGTAAGTGGTGGTAGGTGATCGGTATTCAGTGTCATGGTGCTTGGGCAAACATATCCCAAACTGATTACCGATTACCGAATACCACTTACCTGTTACCTCTTGCCACCCCTTGACCTAGAACTACTAGTGCCACTTTGCAAATTCTGATATTTTATAATCCGTAACTTATTGACTGTTAGTAACTAAACCAATTAGTGCCACTAAACCGTTTGCAGCGACCACAATGCTAAAGTGGGGCGACCAGCCAACTCCACAAACCTAATTTGCACACGTTTTCAATACTGATTTTCCGCAAACGATTGGTGAGACCAAATGATCCGATCGAGGGATTTGCGAAGAGGAGGGAAGAAGGCAAAAACTAACTTAAAAACCCTAAATCAATATGATTAGACTTTTTACAAAAGCGACCAAGTGCGTACTGGTTCTCTTGCTGGCGGCCAACATTGGTTGGGCGCAAGGGAAAAATGTCACTGGCAAGGTGACTTCCTCAGACGATGGCACGGGTATCCCGGGAGTGAATGTTCTTGAGAAGGGAACTACTAACGGAACTGTAACAGATTCGGATGGCAATTATAGTATTGGCATTCAAGAGAAAGCTATCCTAAGCTTTTCTTTTATTGGCTACAAATCTCAAGAAATTGAGATAGGCACAAAAAATTCAATAAATGTGGTGCTTGAATCTGACATTACGGCTCTTCAAGAGGTTGTGGTTGTCGGGTACGGCACTCAGCAAAAGGCTGAGGTAACAGGGTCTATTTCTTCGGTCAATAAAAAAGATTTGCAAAATGTTTCTGTGTCAAGCTTTGATGCAGCTTTACAGGGCAGGGTAGTGGGTGCACAGGTAACTCAATCGAGTGGTATTCCTGGAAGTGCAGTTCGGCTCCGTATTAGAGGCCAAGCTTCCATTTCTGGAAATAGCGAACCACTTTATATCGTAGATGGCGTGCCAATCACCACGGGAGATTTTAGTAAAAGAGACGGTGCGGCCAATGGAATAAATGGAAATGCGTTAGCTGATATTAATTCCAATGACATTGAATCAATGGAAGTGCTAAAAGATGCTGCCGCTGCCGCGATATATGGTTCACGTGCTGCAAATGGTGTAGTTCTAATTACAACCAAACGAGGAAAATCTGGAAAGACGATATTCAACGCTGGATATTATGCGGGGGTAACGGATGTAACCAGAAAGCTTAATTACTTAAATTCAACTGAATGGCTTTCACTTTTTGATGAGGCCTATAGAAATAGCAATGGCACGCCACTGCCAAGCACTTATAACCTTGGTAGAGGAGTTACACCTGCTGACGCTGTAGCCGGAAAGTACAATACTAATTGGAGGGATCAACTACTAAGATCGGGTTCTGTTCAAGAGGCCAATCTAAATGCCTCTGGTGGATCTGAGAAGACTAGGTTCTACGTGGGGGGTACTTACCGCAAAGATGAAAGCTATTTTAAAGGAAATAGTTATGAGAAAATCAGCGCGAGGATCAACATAGATCATAACGCAACTGATAAACTTAGTATCGGAACTCAAACAGCGATTACAGGAACCACCAATAATCAAGTTCCTAACGGCTGGGGAACTGCTTTGTCTAGTGCTTTACCTATCTTTCCAATATACAATACTGATGGGACATTTTTCGGTAACACTGTGCCACAAGGCCAAAACACTGGCGCAAATCCTGTAGCTCAAATTGAAAATAAATTTACGACTACCGGTTTACGTTTACTAAACAACATTTACTTGAATTATAAAATAAATAAGGAGTTAGTTTTTAGAAGTGAGTTTGGTTTAGATGTAATGAATCAGTTTGATGAAATTTACACTTCTCATCAGAATAGATTTCTTTTTCCTTTTGATTATTCCAACGTTCCTACAGGCGGTCAACCGATTGCTCTTCCCCGAGTTAATGCTGGCAGTTTTGATGAGAGAAGATTAAATATTATAAATTGGAATATCAATAATACGCTTAGTTATAATAAGACATTTGGCGATCATAAGATTGAGGCATTACTCGGATTTGGAGCTCAAAAATCATCTCAAAGGACAACGGGAGCATATACAAATGGTAATGCTGGATTTAGGGACAACTATTTTACGAACAGTATCAGCGGGTTGCAAATTTTCGATCAAAATTTAGTCAATCCTTATCCAACAATGGGCGGCTATAACGCAGATGTTGATATCGTTTATTCATTTCAATCTTATTTTGCAAGAGCAAATTATGTTTACAAAGGAAAATATCTTGCAGGATTGAGTTTTAGAGCTGATGGTTCTTCTCGGTTTGGACCAAATAATAAGTTTGGTTATTTCCCCGCCATTTCAGCAGGTTGGATATTAACTCAAGAAGACTTTATTAAAAACATTAAGTGGATAAGCTTTTTGAAAGTTAGAGCTAGTTATGGACTAACGGGTAATGCGGAAATTGGAAATTTTGGATATCTAGCAACTTATGGTGGTTCTGGAGGTTATTTAGGTCAATCCGGTTTAGCTGCACAGAGAATCGCAAATCCTGATCTTAAGTGGGAAAGAAATCAACAGCTAGACATAGGAGTGGAATTTGGAATCTTGGATGAAAGAGTAACAGGATCAATAGGTTTTTATAACAAGAATAGTTCAGACTTATTATTTGTCGAGCCGATTCAAAGTTCAACTGGATTCACGGGAGTTTTAAAAAATACAGGGATAGAAATTAGAAATAGGGGCTTAGAATTAAATCTTTCAAGCAGGAATATTTCAACGCAGTCTATTACTTGGACAACAGACTTAAATATTTCCACAAACCAAAATGAAGTATTATCTACAGGTGGGTTACCGATCGAAGCCTTCGCTTCTGGCTTAGGGGAGAGCAGGCTTATAAAAGGGTACCCAGTTGGACAAGGATTTATGATGGTTAGTGCGGGTGTTGACCCAGTTGATGGAAGAGAGTTGTTTTTTAATAATGACAATAAGCCAGAGAAGCTTACAATTGAAAATACCGATTACAGACGACCAGTTGGAAAGCCATTTCCTGATTTCTTTGGTGGTATTAGCAACACAGTTAAGTACAAAAATTTCGAACTAAATTTCTTATTTACATTCCAGTCAGGAAATACGATTTTTGATAACGAAGCGAAATTTCAAATTGGCGATATCGGAAATAATAATCAAAGAAGGTCAGTGCTGAATAGATGGCAGAGCCAAGAAAACCCTGGAGATGGAAAGACACCGGGCTTGTTCCTTTCTGGTCCTGGTTCTGGTAGAGCCTTAAACTCTGATAGATTTATGTATGATGCATCATTCCTACGATTAAGGACTGTATCGTTAGCTTATAATGTTCCAACTGAAATAGCAAATAAGTTAAAGATGAATAGTATCCGCGTATTTGTTAGCGGGCAAAATTTATTACTCTTTACCAAGTTCCCTGGCTGGGATCCTGAATTTGTAAATACCAGCAATGTGGGTAACACAGGTCAATTCTTTAGCCCATTCGGTTCTAGTGGACAGGTTTCACAGTTTCAGCAAGCAAATATTACATTCAATGCTGCGCAAAACCCATTCCCTCAGACCAGAACGATTTCCGCAGGTATCAATATTAGTTTTTAAATGACACTAACTATGAAAAAATATATTTTCCTACCAATTCTTTTGCTGGTAGCTTCGTGCAATGATTTTTTGGATGTCAAACCTCAAACTCAAATCCCATCAGATGCGGCATTGAGTAACGGCAAAAATGTAGAGGCCACGTTAATTGCAGCTTATAGCGATTTAGTATCTGATAATTTTTTAGGTCAACGAGTCAGGCTATACAGTGAGTTACTGAGCGACAATATTGCTTTGAACGAAATAACGTTGAGTTCTACTGATTTTACTGGACAAGTTGCGTTAAGAAATTCAAATATTCTGAATAAGGATATTGATGGGGTTTGGTCGACAGCTTATACTTCTATTGCAAAAGCAAATGCGGTGATAAATGCAATTGACAAAGATTTGATTACAGATAAAACAACAGCAACTGACAAGGCAAAATGGAAAGCCGAAGCACAATTTGTAAGAGCGGTTTGCCACTTTGAATTGGTAAGGTTATTTGGGCAGCCATATAGTAATGTTCCAACAACTGATCTGGGTGTTCCAATTCGAATTAAAAATCTAAGTGCAGATGAAAAACAGCCCAGAGCAACCGTAGATCAGGTCTATACTCAAGTAATTGCGGATTTGATTGAAGCCTCTGCAATCTTACCGGCTACAAATGGAAATAGAGCTAGCAAGTGGGCCGCCAAAGGATATCTTGCAAGAGTTTATTTCAATAAGCTAGACTATGATAAAGCTTTTGCAACCACACAAGAAATTTTGACTAGTGGATTATTTGCGCTTAGCGGCACCCCTCAAACCGCTTTTAGAAATAATGGGAATGTGAACGCAAATGGTGGTGTTCTTTTTCAATTGGTTACTGGTGGTAATTCATTTGGAGGGTTTAGGCCAGCATCAATCTTCTATTCGATTTCTCAAGGAGCAAATAGCTTGTATCAAGATTTATCTGCAAGCGGTGCTTCTGATTTCAGGTTTTCAACTATGGCGATTACAACTGACTCTCGTCAATTCTCTACTAAGTGGGATGCTAACGTTATCAATCCACCC
This sequence comes from Cyclobacteriaceae bacterium, assembly GCA_043777495.1. Lineage (GTDB taxonomy): Bacteria > Bacteroidota > Bacteroidia > Cytophagales > Cyclobacteriaceae > ELB16-189. The sequence continues at coordinate 22,223 of JAYWHU010000124.1, forward strand.
ATCATTAGATCGGCTGAAATTTATCTAATCCATGCAGAGTCTGCAGCTAGCAAAGCATCCCCTGATTTAACTGCGGCCTCAGCAAGTTATAATTCTGTGAGAAGTTTTGCCGTATCTCCTTATACCCCCATAAACTTTGCAACAAAGGATGTTGCTCTTGCTTCTATACAACTTGAGCGAAGGATTGAGTTGCTTTTTGAAGGGGATAGATACCATGAATTAAAAAGATTGAAAAAGACTTCTTTTGGTGAAATCAAATCAGGATCGACAGTGATACGCGAAGCAAAACCTTTTAATGATGCCAGTTGGTTATTGAAAATACCTGTAAGCGAAACATCTGGTAATCCTAGCATTGTTCAGAATTAAGAAATTTAAAGACCACAACTATGAGATTTTTAAAACAAAAACTTCAACTTATTTTCATTCTGGCATTGGCGGTTTCTTGCCAGCCAAATGATGACTTCCCAGCATTGCAGAATCCGATACCACTCAAGCCAGCTCTCTTAAATGGTACATGGACTGTAAAATCAGTTACTCAATTTGATAGAGAGGCATCTGATAATGGTTTCCCTGTTGAAATACAAAAGCGAGACATAACTACGTTGTTTCCCTTTACTCAATATAAGGTTACTTTTAATCTACAAGCAGATGGCCGACCAGGCGCATTTGAAGTAGTGCCAGGCACGTCACCAAACTTTCTAACTTTAAATAAAGGTGTTTGGTCTCTTGATGATTATGTTTTCGCTACTAAGATTACGCTCACAAGTCCGTCTGATGTGAATGCTTCTTCCTTTAGGATTAAGGTTTTGAACAGCAACTCAATTAAACTGCAAGTTGTGCGAAATGATGCAGCAGATAATACAGAGTATTCTTATTATGAGTACGAATTCACTAAATAACTTTATTGTATGAAAAATATATTAATATTCTTTTTCTTTTTGTTAACGGTTAGTGCTTTTGCCCAACCTGTTGTAAACCTAAAAGCGAAACCAAATGGTGCTAGTGAGTTTGTATCTGGAGGTGTTCCATCGTTTAGCTTTAGTGAACCGATTAAACTGGTGATAGATGTATCAGGGGTTCCAAGCTTAGTGGGTGTTGAACCAATTTATCTATGGGGTTTTATCGAAGGTTGTTGCGGTTCCCCATTAAACTCTACTAACGATCAATTTAGTAATTCATCAGATGCGGCTATAATGGTCAAAGTATCTCCAAATGTTTGGAGTTACGTAATCCCTTCAGTTAAATCATACATATCAACAGGTTTTAAATCGGCTAAAGATGCCGCGGCTAAGGCAGGAACTTCAGGTTACGGACCGCAGCCAGTTGGTGTAACGGCATTGGGGTTTCTTGTAAAGAATAAAAATGGTAGCGCACAGTCTGCCAACATTAACATTCCATTTACTGGCCCTATTTACATCAAGGAAGAGTTTGAGACATTCCCATTAAACAGCAGCCAAACTGATGTTGTTACCATAACATATAATCAAGACCTGGAGGACAATGCTACCATGAAAACTCAGCAGGAAGTTTTTCTTTATGCTACGGCCGATTTAGTTGGAGGAGGTAACCTAGAGCCATTTGCTCCAGCAGTTGTAGGTAATACCACTTCTCTTAAGCTTGCTAAAAACGGAAATCAGTATACTATAAGCATTATTCCCACGAGCTTTTTTGTAGTGCCTGCCGGAAAACAAATAGATAAGATCAATGTTCTTTTAAGAAGTAAGGCTGATCCAAACATTAATTTTGGAGCGACCAAGCAAATAAAAATTGTAAAAATTAAATAAGCACAAATATGAAAAAGTTAATTATTCTCCTATTTTCTGCGTTGGTGTTTGGTGCTTGTACTAAAGAAGTACCGAACCCTTTATTGCCAGATGTATCGACTTTTCCGGTAGATGCCATTAAAAGTTTTTCTTTGATAAGCCCTAGCACGGGATCGAATGTAACCGTATATAAGAGCGATATCATCGTGTCAATTGATTGGTCAGACTCAGAAGGTGCTACTATGTATGAGTGGGTAGCAGATCTGCAAACAGGTGATTTTTCAACTCCAAAATTAGTCGTACCTGCTGATAACAATGGAAAGGATTCTAAGTTGACCTTGACGTACACTCAATTAGATGATGCGTTAGCCGCGGCTGGTGTGAAATTAGATGAGTCGGTTGACTATAAATGGAGCGTGAGAGCAAAAACAGGATCGACTATAAAGCTGGCTACTACACCAAGAAACATCACTTTAAAGCGCGAAGGCCCAGTAGATGTAACATTTTCCGTTGCTGTGCCGGCAAACACACCTGCTAGTTATGAAGTTTACTTTGCCGGTGAATTTGGATTTATCACAGGAGATAATTGGCAAGAACCAGGAAGTACACAAAGTCAAAAACTAAAATTCACTAAGAACGCGAATGGAACTTATTCTTTAACATTGAGCCTTTTTAGAGGTAAATCTTTTGAGTATAAGTACTTCATTGCGCCAGCGGGTGGAACCTCTTGGGGTAATGGCGAGAGATTTCCAAATAGCAACGGGGTAGGCACAAATGGTCCACCCAATAGAAAATTCACTTTTTCAGGATCTAATAGAAATGTAAATCATGCCGTAAGTTTCTGGGAAGGCTATGATTATGATTATGTAATGTATGATTTAACAGCTCCTGCCAATACTCCAGCCGATAGGTATGTATTTGTGGCTGGTCAATTTAATAAGATAGGTGCTGCTCCTTCTGAATGGCAACAACCTGGTACTAATCCAACTCTTGTTATGACTAATAGTTCTGGACAAAAGTATTTTATAGTATTTCCTAAGCCAGCATCTAATGTTTCTTTAGAATATAAATATTTTGTTTCAAGCACTTCTTCTCCCACGTGGGATAATGGGTCTGAAGGATCGAACAAAGTCTTTAATTTTACTGGAAGCAATTTAGTTCAGTCGGATGTAGTCAATTCATGGAGTAACCTATGATTTCTATTATTGAATAAAACCAAAATAGCGAAGCAAGTAGCTTCGCTATTTTTTTTCAAATGATATAGTCTATCAAACGAATCAGACTTTCTAAATATTGAAATTCAAACAACGATTTATATGAAGAAGTTAGTCGTATTAATGCTGTGGTTAGCCGAAATAAATGTCTACTCTCAAGTCGTTACCACAAACCCATCTATTTTTACGTCTGATCAACAAGTAACAATTACCTATGATGCTACTCAAGGTAATGGGGGCTTGATAGGTTTATCTTCTGTGTTTATGCACGCGGGTATAATATCAAACAGCCCAACAGGCACTACATGGACTAATGTAGTTGGTAGTTGGGGTAATCCAGCTTCACCGGGTCAATTGACAAACTTAGGCAATAACAAATGGCAGATCACTATCACACCTAGAACCTACTTTAATGTTTCGGTAGGAACACCCATTTATAGACTTGGAATGGTCTTTAGAGAAAGTGGACCTTGTGGTGGTTTTGGCGGAGTAGCCGCAGATTGCAAAAAAGGAGCTGCATCAGGTCAAGATATTTTCATTGATGTATCTCAAGGGGGCTTTGATATTTCATTCAGTGAGCCTGCTGTTTTTCCGATTTTTAAAGATGCTGGGCAAACCATTTCAATCACAGGCAATTCTTCTCAACCAAGCTTGCTAAAATTAAAAGTAAATGGGGTAGAAATTGCTTCGCAATCCAATTCAACCAAGATCACTACGAATCATCTAATTTCGGAAACAGGAATTGTTACTGTACTATTAAGCGCAGATAATGGTACTGTTATAAAAGAGAAATCTTTTGTCTACCTAGTTCGCAACCCAACAGTAGAGCAATCAAGATCAAGTGGCATAAAAGATGGCATCAACTATTTCTCTACCGACCCCACCAAAGCAACACTCAGCTTTTTGGCTCCTTTAAAATCAAGCGCGTATGTAGTGGGTGATTTTAATAATTGGCAGATAGATCCCGCTTACCAAATGAAAAAAGATGGGGAGCATTTTTGGATTGAGCTTTCTGGCCTTACGGCTGGAGTAGAATATGCATACCAATACTTAGTTGATGAAACACTCTATGTGGCAGATCCACTTTGCGATAAAATTTTAGACCCATCCAATGATCAATACATCTTACCAGTTGTTTACCCATCACTAAAATCGTATCCTTCGGGCAAAGCAAATGGAATAGTAAGTGTTCTTCAAACAGGTCAAGTTCCGTATGTTTGGAAAACAGTTGGTTACTTAAAACCCGCAAAAGAAAAATTGAATATTTATGAATTGCTCATTCGCGATTTTGATACAGAGCGCTCGTATCAGTCAGTAATCAATCGCTTAGATTATTTGAAGAACCTTGGCATTAATGCCATTGAATTAATGCCCATCATGGAGTTTTCGGGCAATGATAGCTGGGGCTACAATCCTATTTTTTATTTCGCACCAGACAAAGCCTACGGAACAAAAGATAAATTGAAAGAACTGATAGACAAGGCGCACGAGCGTGGTATGGCCGTAATACTCGATATGGTGTTGAATCAGGCCGATTATGAATTTCCTTATGTAAAAATGTATTGGAACGCTAATAAACCTGCTGCGAATAATCCTTGGTTTAATCAAGTCGCAACTCATCCCTTTAGCGTTTTTTTTGATTTTAACCATGAATCACTCTATACAAAAGCACTCGTAGACATGATTAATAGTTATTGGATTACAGAATATAAATTTGATGGCTTTCGATTTGACCTATCCAAAGGATTTACCCAAAAAGTAAATACAGATGTGGGGGCTTGGGGCAACTATGATCAATCGAGGGTGGATATTCTTACTCGCATGGCTAACAAAATATGGGAGGTTGATGCAACTGCTTATGTCATTCTAGAACACTTAGGGGTCGACAGCGAAGAAAGCGTATTGGCCAACAACGGAATGATGCCTTGGGGCATTATGCATGAACAATACAAGCAAAATTCTATCGGCTTCTCTTCTAATTCAGACATCGGCAGGACTTTCTATAAAAACAGAAGTGGTACATGGAATAATGCTCCTGTTGTTGCCTATATGGAAAGCCATGATGAAGAAAGAATTATGGTTGATAATCTAAATTTCGGAAATTCTTCAGGCACTTACTCAATTAAGAACCCAACTACTGCTTTGAATAGGATTAAGGCTGCTGCTGCATTCCTTTTTTCGATACCTGGACCGAAGATGTTTTGGCAGTTTGGCGAATTGGGCTACGACCTTTCTATCAATAGATGTACCAATGGAACCATTGGCAATTGCAGAACAGACGCCAAGCCAGTTAAGTGGGATTACTTTACTGACCCAGAGCGGCTAAAGTTGTATAAGGTTTATTCAGCCCTTCTTAAATTGAGGAATGATTACGACTTGTTCACAACCAACGATGTTTCCATTTTAGATGGAGGTACATCTTTGACGAAACAAATTACTTTAAAGAACCAGCAGTATGTAGCTAACCCTACCATTGCAGATGATATGAATTTGGTATTGGTCGGCAATTTTGATGTTACATCAAAAAGCGTGACAACTAATTTTCCTCATGCGGGTACGTGGTATCATTATTTTTCCGATGGTGATCCATTGACAATATCATCAGCAAGTAATGCACTTTCACTTCAACCAGGTGAGTTTCGTTTGTACACAGATGTAAAATTAGCTAAGACAGATCCTGAGTTAACACCGTTTGTTAAGCCCATTGCGCCCACGCTGACTTCACTTACTGCCATTGATAATGGAATTACTGTTAATTGGACTGATAATTCAGCTATCGAAACAGGTTATAGAATATACAGAAAAAAAGCAGGAGGCAATTTTGGTTTGGTAACAGAGCTTGCGCCAAATACAAATACGTATACTGATAAGGATGGTCTTGATTCCAATTCTGACTACGAATACTATGTGGAGTCTTTTAATCTCTCTGGCAATGCGGCATCAAATAAATTGATAACAAGCACGGGCATCATTACTGGGATTGAACTTTTAGCGAGCGATAGTATCTCTATTTATCCGAATCCTGCCCACGATGTACTTAAGATCCAATCTACTCAATCACACTTTGGGGAATTGAACTTAATATCCTTACTTGGTGTGCGTATTAATCTTGCAAGAATTGATTTAACATCATGGGACATCAAGAATGTTCCCTCTGGTATTTACATAATTGAAATTCAAAGAGAAGGAAAGTTATTTCGCGAAAGACTTCTAATTAAATAATATAGAGTTATGAAATTTATTTGTTTTTATATCCTGTCTTTTTTAACAACGGTAGTATACTGCCAGAAAAAGGAGATTGTAAAATTTGACCGTATTGAGCCCGCCTTCTGGTGGGTTGGTATGAAAAACCCAGAGCTTCAGATTTTACTTTACAATCAAACACAAGATATTTCTTCGTATAAACCATCGTTGAGTTATCCAGGCGTGGTGGTGAAGGAAGTTGTCAAAACAGAAAATCCACATTATTTATTTTTGACATTGCAAATTGATCCTTCAGCGAAAGCGGGAAACTTGCCCATTCAATTTTTAAATGGTAAGAAACAAATCACTTTAAACTATGAGTTAAAAGTAAAGTCGCAGACCACCAACCGCATCCAAGGCTTCAACTCTGCGGATGTGATGTATTTGATCATGCCTGATCGTTTTGCCAATGGCGATACCAAGAACGATACACTTCCTGGCTTCTATCAAGGAGTCCATCGTGAAAAACCTTTTGGAAGGCATGGCGGAGATTTAAAAGGAGTATCAGATCACTTGGACTATATCAAAGATTTAGGTGTCACCGCTATTTGGCTAAACCCAGTTTTAGAAAACAATCAAAAGAGAGAGAGCTATCATGGCTACGCCATCACTGACTTATACCAAATAGATAAACGCTTCGGATCGAATGATGAATACCTTGCCTTTATTAATAAGAGCCACGGATTAGGTTTAAAGGTGATTCAAGATATGGTTATCAATCATATCGGTAACATGAATTGGTTGGTGAAAGATTTGCCATCTAAAGATTGGGTGCATCAATTCCCTACCTACACCTCTTCCAATTATCGCAGCCCTGTGCTTACGGATCCTTATCGCTCTGGCATTGATCAAAAATTAATGAGCGATGGATGGTTTGATACCACTATGGCAGATGTCAATCAACAAAACCCCCTCTTTGCAAAGTACTTAATCCAAAATTCAATTTGGTGGATTGAACATGCAGGTATTGATGGTATTCGGATGGATACCTATCCATATCCTGATAAAGATTTTATGGCTCGTTATTGCAAGGAGATAATGAATGAATATCCAAAATTTAGCATCGTGGGAGAAGTTTGGATCAGCACCGTAGTGGGCACTGCCTATTGGGCGAAAGATGTGAAGAATGCAGATGGCTACCAGAGTAACCTCCCATCTCTCACCGACTTCCCATTTTATTTTGCAGCAGCGAAGGCATTTAGTGAACAAGGTGGCTGGGACAGTGGCCTTACTCGGCTATATGATATTTTGGGGCAGGATTTTGCGTATGTAAATCCTCAGAGTAATCTTATTTTTTTAGATAACCATGACCTGCCTCGTTTCTATCACCTAGTGGGAAAGGATTTGAACAAGCAAAAGATGGCGTGGGTCTTTTTAATGACCACAAGAGGAACCCCTCAACTGTATTACGGAACAGAAATATTAGAAGACGGAGATTATAGTATCCACCCTACTGTGCGAAGAGATTTTCCTGGTGGCTGGCAAGGAGATCAAATAAACATTTTTACGAACAAGGGTGTGACAAAAGACCAAGCAGAGGCCACCGAATTCCTCAAGAAACTTCTGCAATGGCGAAAGAATAAATCAGTGATTCATTCAGGCAAGTTGAAGCATTACATCCCGAAGGATAACGTGTACGTTTATTTCAGAACGAGCGAAAAAGAAAAAGTGATGGTGGTGTTGAATGGGAATAGTGAAGGAAAGAAGTTGGACACGAGCAGATATCAGGAGAATTTGAAAGGAATTGTTAAAGCTAAAAATGGTTTGACGGGTGAAGTGATAGCTGACTTAAGTCAATTTTCATTTCCAGCTTTTAGTGCGACTATTTTGGAGTTGGAGTAAGAGTATCTAGTCGTCCCTTAAAAACTCGGTTTTGGTAAAAAACCAAAAAAAATGGCTTGGCTGTTTTTACAGATCCTGAAAATGTCTTGAAAAATATGAGA
>JAYWHU010000125.1:0-7973 GCA_043777495.1 Cyclobacteriaceae bacterium
CTCTAAAAACTCTGTCAGGTTGAGCCTGTCGAAACCTCTTTATTGGTCTTCGTGCTATGTAAACCGACTTCGACAAGCTCAGTCTGACAGTACTACTAGAATTTTTAGAGATGCCCATAAGCGGCTAGTCGCCAAATATTTGTAGCTAGGCTTCTCCGAGATAGTAAAAGGTGCATCGCACCTAAACAATTTGCTACGAATATTTGGTTTCGCATTTATATTTCGGTGCTATCCACCTTATTTTGTTAACAATTACCTAATAAAATAGAGTTGATACAATACTTGAAGGATACAATTGATTTTATCCAAAATTGAAAACCCTCATCATCCTCAACGACATCTCACCCAAGAAGAAAAAATTCTATTCAGAAATTCTTCCCATCCTTCAAAGTAAATTTGAGATTACGGTATCAGAAACTTCTTATGCAGGTCATGCCAGTCAATTAGCTTCGGAAGCACTGGGTAAAAAATTCGATTGCATTATTGCCGCAGGTGCTGATGGTACACTGCACCAAGTCATTAACGGAATTCTTAGCGCAAACACAAGTCAAACCATGCCGTCTGTTGGATTAATTCCTCTTGGATCAGGCAATGATTTTGCAACTACTTGTGGTTTGTCTTCTAATGCAAATTCTATTTCAAAACTATTAGAATCAAATCAGCCTAAACCAACTGATGTCGGCAAAATCTCTTGCTATGATGAAAAGGGAAATGGAATTACAAAATATTTTATCAACGCATGCAGCATAGGTATGGGGCCAACCACCGTGCTGCGGATGGAAAAATCGCCCAAGTGGTTAAATGCCGATCTCCGCTATCTCACCTCCATCCTGCATACTTTTTTTACCCATCGCCCACAGGGGTTAACCATAAAAACTACTTCATGGGAGTGGAGCGGCAAAGCGCGCGTGTTTGCGGTGGCCAATGGTAAATCATTTGGCAACAAAATTTTTATTGCACCGGACGCTTTACAAGACGATGGATTTTTTAATTTATTTCTCGCTGGCGAAGTGCCTTTGATAAAATTCCTATGGTTTCTTCAATCGCTCAAGCAAAAGAAAAAAGTGGATGATCCGTTGATCACGTATTCAAAAACAAAAGAAGTGCTTGTTTCTTCTCAAGAGAAAATTCTAGTGGAGGCGGAAGGTGAATCAATAGGATGCTTACCAGCCAAAATAGAAATAATACCATCGCGAGTTTTATTTTTTAGATAACCATCGTTTTAAGCTCAAGTAATTTTAAGATGTTCGACTGAAAAGTATTGGTTCAGACCCCAAATCGTTCCTTCAATGCACTTGTCAAAATCTCATACCCTTTCAATAATGATTTCTTTTCTGCCCCAATGCCAATGCGAAAATGATTGTCCATCGCATACACATCGCCTGCTACAATGAACACCCCTTTTTCTAAACGCAGCCAATTGGAAAGCTGCGTAGAATTGATGGGGAATTTATAATTCATAAAAACCATTCCGCCTGCCTGTGGGGGCACAAATGAAATGAGTTCATCATATTGTTTTGCCCATTGAATAGTGGCCTGTAGATTTTCGTTGAGCATAGTTCGATTGCGTGTTAGCACTTTTTGCCGCATGGCCGGTTTCAAAACTATTTCGGCAATCCGATCACTTAAAATCCCTGCGGTGATAGAGGTGTAATCGTGATAGGCCCACGTGTTCGCAATCAATTCTTCTGGACCAGCGAGCCAACCCAAGCGCAAGGCGGGCAATGCATACGCTTTAGATAAACCGCCATTCACCAATACTTTTTCGTACATACCATAAAAACTTGGCTTCTCTATTCCGTCTAGGTCGGCACCTCTATAAACCTCGTCAGCATAAATCCAACAATCATGTTTTTTGGCCATGGCAACAATGGCTTTCATTTCATCCAATGTCATTACATAACCAGTTGGGTTATTAGGATTGCAGACTGTAATCATTTTTGTTTTAGGTGTGATCAACGATTCCAACTCAGCTAAATCAGGTCGCCAATTATTTTCTTCACGCAAATGAAATTTCTTTGGTATGCAACCCATCTCCTCCACAATCCCCCAAATTTGCATATAGTTGGGCACCATCATGATCACTTCATCGCCTTTGTCTAACAGCGTGTGGCATGCAACCAAATTAGCTTCGGCCGAACCGTTTGTTACTAACACATTGTCTTCATTGCAGTTGGGGTACAAATCAGAAATGGTTTTGCGAAGGGGAATGGAGCCATTCGTTTGGCCATAGCCTAAAACTGTTTCGGTAAGCATTTCAATTTGCTCTGCTGAAAGCAATTCTTTCAAGGTGTACGGATGAAAACCACTTTCAGTCAAGTTGATGGGGACCGTGTTTTCGTACAGCGATTGCACGCGTTCCAATTCAAAAGTTCGGATGTTCATTTTATTAAAAATTTATGGTGGTTGAAAATAGCAGTGGCAATCATTATATCCTGCACAGCAACCCCCGTGAGATCAGCTATTGTGATTTGTTGATCGTTGGTTCTGCCGAGTTGTGGGTTTTGAATGAGCATTCCTAATTCAATAAGTTTACTTGCATCTAAGCTTTGATTTTTTCTCGCTTGAAAAACTTCTCCGCGCGATTGGCTTTGAGGAATACTATCCGATACAATGATGTCTGCGTTTTTGATGATAGATGGATTTAGTTCTATTTTATCTGATGTGTCAGAACCTAATGCGGTGATGTGAGTACCTTTTCTAATTTGCGAAAAATCCAACAATGGCTCACGCGATGGTGTGGTTGTGATGATAACGTTGCAAGTTGTGGCAAGCTCTAAAAGAGATGAGGCGATCTTAATATTGAAATCACTATTTTGAAAATGCTGTTGGTATGCTATTGCACTTTCTTGATTGCGTCCCCAGACCATAACATTTTTGCAATCACAAACTTGATCAAGGTATTGCAATTGTAACTTAGCTTGTGTGCCGGTTCCTACTATTCCAATACACTCTACTTTTGCGGGTGCTAAGTATTTCAGTGTGATCATACTGGCAATGACCGTGCGAATATCTGTGAGATAACCTTCGTCTAACAAAACAGCTTGCAATACACCAGTCTGTTGGCTAAAGAGTAGCATCAGCCCTTGGCTTGATTTGAGACCCAGCTTCGCATTCTCGTAAAAGCCAGACGCAATTTTTACTACGTAGTAAGGCTGTTGTTTGATGTAGCAGTATTTAATGTGCATTTCGCCTAGAGGGTTTTCAAAAAGCAGTTCGCCCACGGGCGGTACAACGGCCTCACCCGATGAGTAGGCAATGAAACCTTTCTCAATAAGCGGAATTAAATCAACGGTCTTTAAATATTCTAGGATTGCAGGAAGAGCGATGATTGCCGGAGAATTATTTGCCATAGTTAATAAAAATTTAAAGTCAATTTAAATCTTTATTAGGGCATGCACATTATCATGTACAAGAAAGATGCTTACCTCCCAATCTCTTCCCTAATGTTAGAAGTAAGCACCGATACCTAAGCGTGGTATCTAAAATTCCTCTAGTATAAATGTAAGAGGATTTTTTGATATCCCTTCTAAAAAATTTAACCACAGAGTACACGGAGATACATAGAGGGATTTCTCTGTGATTCCCTGTGCCCTCTGTGGTTAAAATCTTAATTACAAACAACGCTCTTTAGAATAGCCCCACTCACATTGCCTCCGCAAATAATAACCGCCACTTTTTTTCCTTGATAGCGATCTTTCTCTTTTAGCAATGAGGCAACCGCTACTCCTGCTGACCCTTCAATGATAAGATGATGGTGCTTGATCACCAATTTCATAGCGGCCAATATTTCTTCTTCGGTTACTGTGATATAGTTATCAACACATTGTTGACAAATCGCGAACGTGATAGAGCCCGCTTCAATTCCTCCTGCGGTTGCGTCTGATAGTGTTGGTTTCTCAGGGGCGTCAATAATCTTTCCTGCTTTGATGCACTCGTACATAACGGGTGCGTTCTTGGGCAAGCAAGCAACCACTTCTATTTTTGGATTGACCGCTTTTAAATAGGAAGCAATGCCCGCTATCAAACCTCCTCCGCCCACTGAAACAAAAACCGCATCTAGATCTGGAAGTTGACGGAGTAGCTCTACACCAATGCTTCCTTGCCCAGCCATCACTTCATCATCATTGTAAGGAGAAACATAAATCTGATTCGTGCCTTCTGCAAGTTTGCGAACGTACTGCTCAGTCTCTTCACAGTTATCGCCATAAAATTCCACGGGCACTCCCCTCATTTTAATAGCTTCTACTTTTGCAGACGATGCACTTTTAGGAAGATAAATGGTTCCTTCTTTCTTGGTCACTGATAGTGCATTTGCTACACCAAGTCCATGATTGCCCGTAGAGGCCGTAACGATTTTAGAAGTTGAATTTGCAAGCGACAAAATTTTATTCAATGCACCTCTTGCCTTGAATGATCCCGTGATTTGAATGTTTTCCAATTTCAAATAAACTTCACAGCCAGTCATTTTAGTGAGCGCGTATGAATATTCTAATGGTGTCTCTCTCAAGTAAGGACGTATCCTCTTTTCAGCTTGAATTATTTTTTCTTTGATGCTCAGAGTCATATTTTATTTTTTCAAATTAACACTGTTCGAATACATATAGTCTACTGTTAAATTCAACATCGCCTTTACTCCTATTACAAATGATTTTTCATCCATCATAAAATCAGCTGTATGATGCACGGGTGGTTTGTCTAATTTCATATCTGCGGGGTACGCACCTAGAAAAAAGAAAAGGCCAGGCACTTTCTCTTGATACACCGAAAAATCTTCGGCCATAGTGGTAGGCGCAATCACCTTGGCATTGTCCAATCCAACAGTGCGCTGAAGACTTGGTGTCATCATGCTCGTTAGCTTTGGATCATTATAGGTAACAGGAGAACCCGCCTGGATAGTTACTTGCGCTGTTGCGCCTGCGCTCTCTGCGATTTTTTCTGCCGTGAGTTTTATTTTTTGATGCAACTGTTTTTGCATTTCCTTATCAAAGGTGCGAATAGTGCCTTCCATCTCAGCTATTTCAGGAATGATGTTCCCGCGGTTTCCCGAATGAAAACTTCCAATGGTAATCACAGCGGGTGCTTTTGTTAAATCCGTTTGGCGGCTAATAATGGTCTGAAGGCCAGCGATAATTTGAGTACCGATCATGATGGGATCTTTGCTATCCCATGGTGTGGCACCATGTGCACCTCTGCCTATCACTTTTATTTTCAGGCCGTCTATGGCGGCCATGATCCCTTCTGAGCGATAAGCCAGTTGCCCACTTGGCAGGAGCGATTGCATGTGTAAGCCAAACACCACGTCTACTTTAGGGTTTTCTAATACACCTTCTTTCACCATCAACTCTGCTCCTGCTCTTCCTTCCTCTTCGGGCGCGCCTTCTTCGGCTGGCTGAAATAAAAATTTCACGGTGCCTTTCAATTCGCTTTTATTCTTGACTAAGATTTCAGCAACGCTCATTAAAATGGCCATGTGCGCATCGTGTCCGCAGGCATGCATCACACCCGTCTCTCGAGAGTTATAAATTGATTTTTCTTTTGATGCGAAAGGGAGGCTGTTTCGCTCCGTAACAGGTAACGCATCCATATCGGCACGAAGGGCTATCACAGGCCCGGGTTTGCCTCCTTTCAAAAGACCAACCACTCCTGTTTTGGCTACTGGATATTGCACTTCTATGCCTAATGATTTTAAATGGGCCGCTATGTAAGCCCCCGTTTTAGTTTCGCGATTGGAAAGCTCAGGGAATTCATGAAAATGTCTGCGCCATTCTATCAATTTAGGTTCGATAGCTCTCGCGTCTTGTTCTATCTTTGCTTGCAGTTTGGGACTTACTTGGGCTTGGACTAGTGAAGTCCCAAACAAGGCAGCTAGTAATAAGTATTTGTTTTTCATTTCAGTTTTAGGTCTTATGACTTCAATGTAAAGAAAAGAAATACCCTGCCAAACTAAATTACATGGAGTGGATCAAAATTTTTTCTTCGAGCGAAGAAGCACGGCAACGACTAAAGGAAAAGATTCCTCAGTTGTTGATCGTGCGTGGGCAATCCATTTGTTTGGTGATGAGAGAAGGTTCGTTATACGCAGTTGAAAACAAATGCCCACACAACGGAGAATCATTGAGCAAAGGAGTGGTGAATTTTATGGGAGAGATTGTTTGCCCATGGCATGGCTATCGTTTCAATCTTAAAACGGGGAGGGAATGTGCCGAGCGGTCAAGGGATTTATTAATTTATCCCATGAAGCAAAATGAAGAAGGGATTTTCATAGCTTTATAGAATATCTTGTAATTTGCGTCAATGATAATAACCCATTCTATCTTTCGTTATCTCATCACTCATTTATACCTCGTGAAATCAATTCTCTTTATTTTTTTATTGCTTGCTTTTAGCGCCAAGGCGCAGCTTACCCAAGAAGAATCCGATCTGGTATCAAAACTCAATTTCACCAATACCATCCCCACAGATTTAATTTCCACACGATCTTTAGTCCTGTATCAAAATGCATTTACTAAAGCCGAGCTGGAAGAAACCCAAACATTTTTTCAGCAAACAGGCATTGATGCAGTGGCTTACTTTGACATTGCACGAGTATTGGCTGGGCATGATACACGCAAAGCTTACTCTAATTACTTCAATGTACGTGGGATTAAATTCTTGATCTTACTACAAAAAAATCAAAAAGGCTATCAGTACATTTTTTGCACCTTCATTGGCAACAAAGAAATGGTAGATAAAACCAGTATTGCGTGGAAGCAAGAGAATGCTTCGCTCACTGAGTTATTGAAAATCGTTTATCGGTTTGCTGTAAGCAATTTAAAAAAGCAAAATTTTCTTATCAACGATTTGCCCGAGACAGATATGCCAATGAATACTTTTACGGGACGCATCAATGAGAACTTCTCTATTGAAGTGAAGACATTCAAAACGGCCATTCCCCGTTTAGGGAATTCCAAAGACGATGCGGAGTTAGAATCTTACTTAAAAGAAAACTTTCCCGTTAAGTATGAATTAGTAGATGCGATGGCCGATGAAGATGCACTTTTACTGAAAGGCTTCCGAACAGTTTTGAGATTTGTACACACTCGCGGAATGTTGGCAAAGGAAATCCTCGGTTACGATGTTACTCAGCTTGCCCGCTCACTACCCACTACCACTTTCGTGAATGGCGAAGCACAAATCAAAACCATTCCTGCAAATGAACCTGTTTATAAATTTTATTTTAGGAGCATCGAATACGGAAACATTTTTTTAGGCCCGCGCTGGGATGCCGATGTAACTTGGCAAGATGCGCTGAAAAATCATATTCAGGCGCTGAAGATAGATCAGAAGATCAATTGAAATAAGTAAGCAAAAAGCAATGTATTGGTTTCAACTTTTGCCTACTGCCTACTTGGGTTTCTCTTTCTCACAATCAAAACAGCGGTGACAATCAGCAATAAAATAATAACCCCGTTGTTGGTATGAAAAAATGGAAAGTCAAAATCATGATCCCAACCCCAATCACTGTCCCAACCAAAAATTAGTTTAAAGGGCAGGGCGATCAATCCGATCATCAACCCAAACAGGCCAGCGATGATTCCGATCATGGCACCGAACAAACCCATGACGACACCAAAAAGCCCTGCGCCCAACCCAATCCAGATGGGAAAAGTAAAAACAAGGATGATCAAAATTAATAAGGTAGAAGAAGATGAAGAGGATGATCGTGGCATAGTCAGGTTTGTTTCTTTAGGGAAAGCAAAAACCATTCTATTCTACAAAACCGCCAGAATAATGTCCTTTAGATGTTTTGTGTGATCTCATTGTAAAATAATGAACACTATTGATGACCAAAATCGTACAGTGTTCACAACTATAAATTATATGGACACTATTCGGGTGCAATTCAAATTGACGCGATGGAAGAAAACAGGTCGCTCCTCTGGAGCTGGCAAACTGGTACTTATTCTTTACTACTGACAGGTCGTCCCATA
>JAYWHU010000126.1:0-30338 GCA_043777495.1 Cyclobacteriaceae bacterium
GTCGTGCCACTACCCAAGTAGTGGCACGACTCCCTACTCGCTAACTTCAAAACCCGCTTTACGAAGCGCTTCAATAGCTATCCCCAATTTCACTTCTTCAACTAGAATGAAATCAGTATTGTAGGTTGCAATAACCGAAAGATTCACACCAGCCTTTGCCAAAGCCGTAGAAAATTGAGCCGTAATGCCAGTCAATGATAAATCCAACACCGCATTTATCTTGAGCAACTTCCACCCAACACTTTTTTTGATTTCACCCTTCACCAAGTGTTCTTCACACACTACCGATAGTTCATCGACAGTTTTTGAAATTGTATAAAAAGAAGATTGATATACCCACGCAGGTAACAGCTCATTCTGTTCAAGCTGACATATCGCAAACCGACTCGGCAAAACAGTTATATGAAGCATCGCTATTTTTTTGTCATCAGTCGTGCCACCATTCCAAGTGGTGGCACGACTCCCTTTTAGTTCTTCTTAAACTTCTGGCCTTTACCTGATACCGCTGCCACATTAAAAAAACCAATTGCTTTCTTTCCATTCGGATTTACGTTCGCAATATTAGTTGACACATTGTTGATCGGCCTTGCAAACAATTCCGAGAAGCCCCCAGGCCGATTGGTTTGAATGCTTACTTCTTGCAAATAGTTAAACGCAGGCACCGTAATAGAATGAATCTCTACATAAGCAGAATCTCCGGGAATATAAGGAGACAAAGCATTATCGTTCGCGTCCGTATCATTGGGGTTTATTCTAGTGCGAATCGGAGGAATAAAATCAACTAGTATGAGTGAGTCCTGCCCATTTTTCTTTTTTCCAATTCTACTAAAGAAGCTGCCTCCTGCATCAAACCCAGCATCATAAGCTACATTTATCTCACTTGGCTTGTTTAATAGCACACCGTTTTTATAAGTTCTTATCCAATAGGTATCCCCTTTCCCAACAATGTCCTTGGCGAAAAATTGACCGCGATAGAAGTCAGGATTTTGTTCTGTGGGCTCGTTCTTTTTAAAGGTAATACTATCCACAGGTGGCACAGCACCCATGCGTGATGAAGCCGAATAATTTTCTCCGCTTGTCTGGATATTCAGTTTGTACGAATTGCCAACCACTCCAATCAATTCATTGCCCACAGGTTTCCAAACGTAGTAGCCCGGCTTAGCAGCATCTTCATTAAAAGAAAATACTTTATTGCTGTTATCCGTTACTGTAACAACTGCACCAGTTACAGGCGGTGGAGTGGTCGCATCAAAATACGGTTGCGTCTGACTAAGAACAATGGTTTGATTGCCCAGTTTGTTAGTAAGCCAAGCATCCACTACCAAGACTGGGTCTACTTTTTCCAAAGAAGGATCGATTTTGGTTTCGCATGAAAAAATTAACAGCGCACCAATCAAGTATGAGAAAGTATAGGCTAAATTTTTCATCTTCACTAAAATTTAAAGTTGTAAGAAATAGAAGGAACTAATGTACCAATAATCGCTAGCTGAGTTGCTTGCGAACTAATTGGCTGCCCTTGTGGTACTCGCTTATCATTCTGCGAAAAATAAATTGAAAACGGATTTTGTCGGGCATACACATTGTAAACACCAAATACCCAATAGTCAGAGTTCTTTCTGGTTTTTCCACGCTTCTCCTTTTTTCCTTCTAGGCGAAATGCAATATCCAACCTATGATAGTCGGGCAAGGTTACGTTGCCCCGCGACTCGTTCGCATTGTATGGAACAACTATCCCCTGCACAACAGCACGTGAAGTGGGGAAAGTAGCAGGCGTGCCAGATGTATAAATAAAATCTGCCGAGAACGACCACCGCTTATTGATTTCATAAAAAGCAGCAATCTTTAAATTATGTGTTTGGTTAAATCGAGTAGGAAACCAGCTATTTTTATTGATACCATCAATTTTCAATTCGCTTCTTCCCAGGGTATAACTCACCCAGCCAGTTAGCCTTCCCGTTTTCTTTTGAAAATAAGTTTCCAACCCATAGGCTCTGCCTTGGCCTGTTAACAAGTCCCCCTCCAAATATCGGTTGATCAAAAGATCTGCACCATTAATGTAATCAACTTGATTTTGGTTGTACTTCACGTAGCCTTCAATCGACAACTCATATTGCCGATCTTTGCCTACATCTTTAAACCAACCTAATGTATATTGATCTCCTACCTGTGGCTTTATATTTTTAGAACTTGGATTCCACACATCCAGGGGATTGGAAGCCGTGGTGTTTGAAATCAAGTGAAGGTACTGCACCATTCTATTATAGCTACCCTTAATGGATGACGTTGGCGTTGCCTGAACTTTGAAGGAAAGCCGAGGCTCAAAATTTCCATACGTAGCAATCACATCTCCGCTCTTGTGATATTGAGAGGCAATGGGCAATCGTCTCGTTCCAGGCACTTCGTTGCTATACGTATAAGTTGAATCGGGGCCGTATGAATTAAACAACGAATACCTCAATCCATAATCAATAGAAAACGCAGAAGTAATTTTTTGCGAGTTGCTCAGATAAAGAGAAGTTTCTAGATTATATTTTTTCGGAATGCTCACGTCCGTTGGCACTCCATTGGAAACCCCTACGGCATTGGCTGGTTCAAAATTGTAATAGATGGCCTCCGCACCAAAGTTCAATTCATTGTTAGCATTGATGAAATAAGTAAACTGCGGCTTTAAAATATAATTGGAGATGAGCGAGTTCCACTTAAACGAATCTTTTTCATCACGGCCAAATTGCAAACTATAATCATAGTTGCTGTACACAGCTGTAAAATTTGAAAAGAGGCGGTCATTAAAAATATGATTCCAACGGAGCGTTGCAGTGGCATTGCCCCAACTGAATCCTTGGTTCTTGTCAAACTTAAAATTATCTCGACCAAAATAACCAGAGAGATAGACTCTATTCTTAGGGTTGATGTTGTAATTGGTCTTTAATGTAATGTCATAAAAATTAAGTGCGCCTCCATCTTGCAATAACTTTACAAATGGCCTTGCCAAAACATCAATGTACGATCTGCGCACAGCGATGATGAATGAAGCTTTGTCTTTAATGATAGGTGCTTCAATTGCTAATCGACTAAAAATAGTTCCGATACCTCCCGTTACTTCTAGTTTTTTACTGTTACCCTCTTTCATACGCACATCCAACAACGAAGATAGCCTGCCTCCATATCGCGCAGGGATTCCACCTTTGTAAAGTTTTACATCCTTCACTGCATCGGGATTGAAAACAGAAAAGAAACCAAGCAAGTGAGATGAGTTGTAAACAGGTGCTTCATCCAACAAAATCAAATTTTGTCCCACACTACCACCGCGCACGTTGAAACCCGATGCGCCCTCCCCTACCGTACTAACACCTGGTAACAGTTGTAAGCTCTTGATCACATCCGCCTCACCCAAAAATGAAGGAATCTTCTGGATCGTTTTAATATCCAACTTATTTGTGCTCATCTCTAAATTTTGAACATTGGCCTGCTCGATCTCTGCTTGCACTACTATTTCTTGCAGTTGTTCTGCTTCTCCTGATAATTCAATATCAGTTCTAACATTCTTATCAAGTGCAATTGTTTTAGTGATAGTAGAATAACCAACATAACTATAATGCAATGTATAATTGGCAGGCGGAAGTGTGATGGAATAAAATCCATACTCATTGGTAACGCCACCACCTTTGGTTTCGGTAACAAATACGGAGACACCAATCAATGCTTCTCCATTGGAGGCGTCTTTGATGTAGCCGCTGATAGTGAACTTGTTAGGGGTTTGTGCTGAAAGATTGAAAGCCAAGAACAGGAATACAGGTAGAATAAACTTCATAAATAGGGTTAAGACACTAGTAAAGCGTTAGAAACGCGAAATTGTTACATCTTGTTGGAGAAAAATAAAAAAAAATAATGAATAGAGAATATTTCCAATTCATTGCTCCCCATTGAATGTGCAGCAAAATTCAGAATAGAATAATTAAATCCAGTTGATCTAAGTTAAGAATTCAATTCTTAGGCTATCCATTCGGGAGCTCCCATCCCCACTTTTTCAATAATCAGGTAATCCCTTTTGGAAACAGATTGACGCGCCAATAGTTCGGCCAAAAATCCCGTAAGGAAAAGTTGCACGCCAATAACTAAGGCAACCAAGGCAAGATAAAAAATGGGTTGATCGACCACATCGCGCTTGAGCGGTACTTTGGAAATGAAAAGCGCATCGAGCTTGTCCCAAAATATTTTTACGGTGAAAGCAATGCCCAATAAAAATGAGACGATGCCCCAAGCCCCAAAAAAATGCATAGGCCTTTTTGAAAATCGACCAACAAATGTAATCGTTAATAAATCTAAAAAGCCACGCACAAAACGCTCCCACCCAAATTTGCTATGACCGTACTTGCGTTCATGATGTTCTACTACTTTCTCAGTTATCTTGGTGAAGCCTGCCCATTTAGCCAGTACTGGTATGTAGCGGTGCATTTCTCCGTAAACTGTAATGTTTTTTATTACTGAATAATGATATGCCTTTAACCCACAATTGAAATCATGGAGATGAATGCCTGATATCTTTCTAGTTACGTAATTAAAAAACCTAGAAGGGATCGTTTTAGAAAATGGATCATGGCGTTTCTTCTTCCAGCCACTCACCAAATGAAATTTTTGCTCTTTAATCAGTTTATGCAACTCAGGTATTTCATCAGGGCTGTCTTGTAAGTCAGCATCCATGGTAATGACTACTTCACCTTGTGCTGCTTTGAAGCCAGTGTGCAATGCCGCAGCCTTGCCAAAATTTCTGTTGAATTGAAATCCCTTAAATGATGAGTTGATCAGGTTTGCTTTTTTTATTTCCTCCCAGGTGCCGTCAGTACTGCCATCATCAATAAAAATAACTTCATAAGAAAAGCCGTGTGCTTTCATCACACGGCTAATCCAATTGCTTAACTCAGGGATCGACTCTTGTTCGTCCTTGGCGGGAATGATGATAGAGATGTCCATTAAAATTGTTACATCAGTTCTTCTGGCTGATTCTTCTTAACAAAAATGGAAGTTATCAACGAAATGATTGCATAGAAAATAAGGCCAAAACCATAGGCTTTAACTAATCCAAATGCTGAAAATTGACCTTTAGCTCTTTCTTTCGCATCTTCCATTGCTTCATCCATCTTATCTTCTGGCATACCAAAACCTTCCATCATTTTTTGGGTATTTTCAATTGTCACGTCTGTAAGTTTTGCTGGAAGTTCAGAGTCTATAACCGTATAAAGCAAAAGCGTAAATAGGGTAGAGATTATTCCTGAAATAGCCAATAAGATAAACCCATGTTGAAATGCTTTTCCATAGGCTAAAAATCCACCAATCTGGTTCCGATAATTTAGCCCTGCATAAATGGTTGCACCCAACAATATGAGAATTATAACAATCCCAAACTTCCAATCTGCAAGTAGAGTGTAATCTACTGCGTAGGCAACTGCTGTTAATACAATGCTTGCTCCGCCAAATATGGCGCCCCATTTAGCGGCATGTTGAAATAGTGATACTTGTGGTGTGGTTGTTTCTTCCATAATCATTCGTTTTTAGGTTGACGTCTTAAAATTACTGATATTATTAGGCTAATAAAAAAACTGATGACAAAGCTTTGCCAAAAGTAATGGAAAGCCAAATCATATCCATTAGTACTAGGAAGGGCTTTTAAATTACTCTCATATACTTTTTTTCCAATCTGCTCAATAGCTTCTGCGGGAATCGCCTTGATTTGATCTAAGGCAGTGACAATATAATTTGATAAAAAAGCAGGATTGAGTTGCGTGTACGACCAAATCAACAAACTGGTTACAAAAGCAAAGGCGATGGTGAACAAAAGGCACGAGATCATCCCCTGCCAAAAAAACAATATCCCCTCTTGATGGCCGTCCCTCAGTTCGCGCAAGGTGATGATAAAGAAAATACCGAAGAGGAAAATCCTAAAATCAAAAAAGACAGGAAATAAAAAAGGGTGCTTGCCAATAAAATAAAGCGCCAGCAATAAAACAAAACCAAGTAGCCCAGCGATCAGGCCGTTGCGGATGGAGATTTTTACTATAGGAGATTCCGTGATTTTCATTTAAGCCTTAATTGCTTTTTAAGAAAAAAAATATCAGAAGAGAAAGTAAGTTTACCTTCAGCCAATTCTTTTTTACTCTTTTTTGAATTGCGTAATATTGATTTCCTTCCTCGATCAATTTTTTCTCTTCCTTCTCCGCAGAGTCTCCCGTTTCGGGGACTCTGAGGAAGCACACTTTAAGAATTAGAGAATAAAGGCGCAGAGTCCCGAAGCGCAGACTCTGCGAGGAATAAATGGTTTTCATATTATTCATCCCATTTTACTTTGCCATTGTTAAACACCGCTACCGCCTTTCCTTTCAGCTCCTTACCTAACCAAGGTGAGTTCTTTGATTTTGAAAAATTGCTTTTCTCATCAAACACCCATTCACAGTTAGGATCAAATAAAGTGAGGTTGGCTTTCTCTTCTACTTCAATTTTTGGGATTTCCATTTTGAGGATGGTGCGTGGAGCCGTTGTAACGGCTTCTATCAACACATCCATATCCACTGATTTGGATAAGGTGGTAAGTTGTGAAGCAAAAGTCTGGAGGTTGATCATTCCAAACTCGGCTTGATCAAACTCCAACAGTTTACTTTCATCGTCTTGTGGAAGGTGACCGCTTGTTAGTACATCTATTGTTCCGTCTTCTAATCCTTTGATCAATTTTTCATTATCTGATTTCTCGCGCAGGGGCGGATTGACTTTATAATAGGTATCAAAATCTTCGAGTAAGCTATCATCGAGCAGGGCTTGGAAGCCAGTGATATCGCAGGTTACGTTCAGTCCTTTCTTTTTGGCGGAGCGAATCATGGTCACTGTTTTGGCGGTAGATATTCTAGAGAAGTGAAGTCGGCCGCCTGCGTATTCGAGTAGTTCTAAATTTTTGCGCACGGCTACTTCTTCGGCAATGCGCGGCATTCCTTTCAAACCTAATGAAGTACTGTTCACGCCTTCGTGCATTTGCCCAAACAAGTTGAGCCAGTTATCTTCTGGGTGATCGATGAGCAGGCCATCAAACTTTTGTAGGTACTGCAATGATTTTAAAAATATATCAGTGTGCCATACTGACTTCAATCCATCGGTGAAAGCTACCGTGCCTGCTTCGTGAAGGTCGATCATCTCTGTTAGTTCTTCGCCTTTGCAATTTTTTGTGATGGCGGCTAGCGTGTGTAGTTGAACTAATCGGTTGTTGTTCCCTTGCGTGATGTAGCTGATTTCGTTTTTTGTTTGCACAGTTGGGTGCGTGTTGGGCAGCAATGCAACTTCGGTAAAGCCTCCTGCGGCTGCGGCCTTGGCGATGGAACTCAAATCTTCTTTGTGCTCCAGACCTGGGTCGCCCACATATGCGCCTAAGTCGAGCCAGCCTGCGCTTAAAATCATTCCATCGGCATCGATCACTTTGTCGGCTTGATAATTTTTATCACCGATCTCGGCAATGCGTCCACTTGAAATAAGAACATTTCTTTTTTTAAGATGATGGGGCGTGCCTTTGGAAATGATCTTGGCGGATTGGATGAGTATTTTCATAATTAACCTTCCAAAAGTGAAATGATCGAATTTTTGACTTGATCGAATTTTTCTTTGCTTATAGTTCCCGTCTTATATTGGATAATCGATTTCTCGGCCGTAAAGATTCTAGTTGGCCGAACGAAGCTAACTCGTTCGAGTCCGCCCCGAATAAAATCGCTCTTACTTAACTCAATGGCTAATGGATCTGCTTTATCTTTGCTCGTGATTTGACAAAGGACAATATCTTGATTTGGCAAATCAAAAAGAACCAGCGATGGCCTTCTCTTAACGGATGATAAATCTGAAAATGGAAAAGGAACTATGACAACATCTCCTTTTACAAATTCTTCCATGCCTCGTCCTCTTCTGGTGAGTCCCAATCGCGGGATAACGTTTTCTCGGAAACGATGTGAGTCATTACTTTCTCACTTTGCTTCTTATGCTTTAAGAAAAGCAAATAGTCGTACACCTCATCCAAAAGTCGTTCTGGTGTATTTTTGATTTCTTCCGAAAGTGCTTCTCTGGTAGACATCTGGCAAAATTACTTTAAAAATCTCAGCAAAAGTACTTCGGTCAATAGAAAGAGCAATGCTAGCACCAAGGCATACTTCCACAATGGTGTGCCCAAATATCTCTCTTTTATTTCGTTGCGGAAAGCCTCGGGGCTAGCGGAATTGAAAATAGAAATGGAATTTCCTCCGCCCAACTGCGCTTTGGCCTCCTCGCCCGTGAGCGATTCTAAAATGGATTCGGATTTATCGAGGTTGAAGGCCACCACATCGAGCGTGTCTTTTTTGAAAGTGATAGTGTAGAAGCCAGGGTCGAGCGCGTACTTGGGCATCTCCAACAAAACTTTGTCGTTGAGCCTGCGCTGCAATGGTATCACCTCTTGCTTGCCTTGCATTTTTATGGGCTCTTCGCCCACCAAGCTATCGGCAGAAATAAAAACGAGCGTGGACGACAAACTGTAATACGGTTTTTGCTCGCTGCGCTTACCGAGGGCGGCCATGCGATACATAAGTGGAACGAACAACGCGTGATTGTAAAAATCTGTGAAGGTTTTTTCTAATGGGCTGGCCAACAAAAACACATTGCCGACTTGCGAGAGAAACGGGCGGCCATCTTTGAATTGCAAAACTGCAGAGCGATCTACACCCCAATCGAGCAACTTGGTGGCGGTGGGCATGGCCATGGCACTGTTCTTCTCTTCAAAAACATTTTGCAGTAAGGGGTTTTGGAAATCGGGGAGGTTGAGTTGTGTGGGGATTTTCTCTTCGGCATTTACTTTCATCTTCAAGCCGATTAAATTTTGATAGGAATCTACATCGGGCTTTTGGCTGGGGATGACCAATAACGAATTGGAATTTTTGTAGGATGTCAATGCGGCTTGTAGGGAGGGTTCGATTTTATCTAAGCCGTTGACAATTACTAAATCCGCAGTGGCCAACAAACTGTAATTTAAGTTGGAAGCTTGAAAGCTGCTAAAAGAAAATAATTCTTTGTTGCCGTATACTCTTTCGACAGAAGTAGTTTCCTTCACTGCTTTGATCTCGATGATTTTCAGTTTGCCTGAGTAGTTGAGTGTAAAATAAAATTCATTATCGAAGCTCACGGGGTAATCGCTAAAGCTCAGGGTGGCTTTATTTACTCCGTGAGGCGAAGCTGATAGATCAAAAGAAATAACATTGGAACTGTTTGGTTCTAAATTTACAGTAGCGGCAGAGGCTTGAATGGAATTGATGGACAGTTTCGTTACCAACCCTTCCACTTGCTTTTCGCCTGCATTGCGCAAGCGAACTTTTACAGAGTTTTTCTCACCTCCAATTACAAAAGGATTTTCTAAATAAACGGAATCGACAAATACATTGGAAAGCTTAGTGTACTTCACAGGCACTAACTTTACTTGCAGACTTGAATCAATCTTAATTGAGTTGCCAAATGTTGAGCGTTGAAAATCCGAAATCCAGAACAGGGTATTTTTTTCAAGCAAGCGCTTGGTGATTTCTTCTGCCTTGCGGCTAATGGCTGATGTTCTCACTTGAGAGAGGAAATCCAACACTTCTGATTTTGTTTTGAAGGAATTGGAGAAGGGTGCGAAATCATTGGTGATCAATTGGTAGCGCACATCGCTGGGGAAAGTCTGTGCAACTTCTTGCACCATTTGGATGCCAGCATCTAAAGCGCGGGTTTTCCCGCCAACAAGAGCGGACATGCTTAGAGAATTATCTAAGTAGATGGAAATATTTTTTTGATTGCTTACTTGATCGGTAGCGGGAAGGAACGGCTGCGCAAAGGCCATCACCAAGAAAAACAGAAACAACAAGCGCGAGGCAAGCACCAAGTATTGTTTCAATTTGCGCTTTTGGGTGGTCTCTTGCTTTACTTGCTTGAGAAAGCGCGTATTAGAAAAATAGACGCGGGTGGTTTTGCGGAAATTGAAAAGGTGGATGATGATGGGGATAGACAGCGCACCGAGCGCCCAAAGGAAAGAGGGGTACTGAAAAATCATTGGGGTAAAGTTAAGATAAAAATTGCTTCATGCTACAAGCCACAAGCTAGCTGCCTCGGTCAAGAGTTTGTGACTAATCGAACTGGTCTGGATTATCGGTACAAACAACATTACCTATGACTACCCATCGCCAGTCTGCCGAAGTGAGCACGAGTTCTATGGCCGACATTGCTTTTTTGTTGCTTACGTTTTTCTTGGTCACCACGGTGATCGAAAACCACAAAGGCATACCCATGATTTTGCCGCAAGTTTTAGATGTAAATCATCCCCTTCCATGGAAAGAGCGGAATTTATTTACCGTGCAGATCAATTCGTACAATCAGTTTTTGGTGGAAGGAGAGCCACGGGAAAATTTGAACGGTGTGAGAGAACAAATAAAGAAATTTATTTTGAACTACGGAGTAAGTGAAACACTGTCTGAAAATCCTGAAAAGGCGTTGGTCTCTTTAAAGACAGATCGTGGAACAAGTTATCAATCGTTCATCGCTGCCTTAGATGAAATTCAGGGAGCGTACTATGAAATCTACGGGGAACGAATTGGTATTTCTTCGGAGGGCATACAGAAAACTAGACTTGAATAATCCAATCCACCAACAGCTTCATAAAAAAGCGAAGGAAGGGATGCCGATGAATATATCTATTGCGGAGCCGAGCAAGGTTAGTGATCAATGATTTTCAAAAAATGTGAGGTAAAGACAAGCCCCAGCGGGGCGGGCTGTCAGTAGAAAGGTATTACAGAAACCGACCTAGCCCCAGCGGGGCGGCCTGTTTTCACTCGATCCATTCAAATAAATATTTCTCATTATAGTCGATTTCAAATTTCTTCAAAAATGATAAATACTCCTCTTTAAATGTGCATTTTTTATGATGCCCTTCTTGGTTTTGGATGTACTTGATGACAGCGGGTACCTGAGATTTGGAATAAGAAAAAGCCCAAAAGCCTTCTTGCCAATTAAATTTCCCTTTTACCCATTTTTGTTCGTTGATAAATTGCGAAGACCCCGCCTTAATATCTCGAACTAGATCCGAAATGGCTATACTAGGCTTCAATCCAATGAGAATATGAACATGATCAGGCATACAAAAAATAGACATCAGCTTTTGGTTGCGAGCGGTAATGATGCCCGTAATGTATTTGTGTATTTCATCTCGATGAATTGGAGCGATCAGGTTTGGTCTCCCTTGCACGGTAAAAACAACTTGAGCAAATAATTGTGAATAGGTATTTGGCATATTACAGGTCGCCCCGATGGGGCTTTTATTTTATATTGAATGTATTACTACTGACAGAGCGCCCCTCTGGGGCTATTCGCCAGGAATGCACGAATAGTATTGGTGAAAATCCGCGCATCCGCGACAAGTCGATTTTATTTATTTTATTAGCCACGGGTGCACGAATGGGTACAAATCGTATTCGCGAAAATCCATACATCCACAGCAAGTGGATTACTTTATTTAGCCACGAATACACGAATGGTCACAAATGTTATTCGCGAAAATCCATGCATCCACAGCAAGTGGATTACTTTATTTAGCCACGAATACACGAATGGTCATAAATGTTATTCGCGAAAATTCGTGCATTCGTGGCAAGTAGATTATTTTTCCTTCCCACCCAACATCAGCATATCATTCACATTAATTTCTGTGATATATCTCTTCTCGCCTTTGTCTGTTTCATAGTTGCGGTGCACGAGCTTGCCCTCCACACACACCTCCATACCTTTCTTCAAATACTTTTCAGCCACTTCGGCCAGTGGCCCCCAGATCACGATGTTGTGCCACTGTGTGTCTTCTACCTTTTCGCCTTTCCCATTCTTGTACGAATTGGTAGTGGCGATAGAGAAGCTCGCCTTCTTCGATTTGTCGAATGTTTTCACTTCTGGGTCTTTGCCCAAGTTGCCGATCAATTGCACGCTGTTTCTTAAGCTTTTCATAACTGTAAAATTTAAATGGTTAATAATTGTTTTTGTTTTTGCCCTCGGCTGAGTTGTTCAGCGATTGACGATGCAAAAGTGGGGGGTCGGAAAAAACAGAGTCGTAGGTTAATTAATTACTTTCGGTTATATTCGCTTGTAAACGTTTACAAACGGGAAATATGGCCAAAACAGCAGGGAAAGCGAGTTTAGCGTTAAAGCAAACAGAAAAAATATAACAATCTAGTTCACCAAATTTCTGAAACGTATCAACAAGGACAGAGCAGAGCAGCTACTGCGGTGAACGTGAATATGGTGGATACGTATTGGCAAATTGGGCAATACATTGTTGAGTTTGAGCAAAACGGTAACCTGAAGGCGGAGTATGGAAAGGCATTGCTCAGAAATTTATCGCACGATTTGCCCATCGCTCACGGCAAGGGTTTTAGTCAAAGTAATATCTATTTGATGAGGTTGTTTTCATCAAATATCCAATTTTCCAGACAGTGTCTGGAAAATTGAGAAGCCTTAGTTGGTCTCACTTTTGCGAACTTATTCCCATTGATAATGAACTGGAAAGACAGTTCTACGAAGTGCAATGCCAAATCGAAAACTGGAATATTAGGGAACTAAAACGTCAAAAGAAATCCTCCTTGTTTATGCGCTTGGCCGCATCCAAAGACAAAGAAGGCATACTAAAATTAGCTCATCAAAGAAGTGGGGCAGATGAATATGTACCTTGGCTATTTTGAAAAAGAAGAAAACACCGAAGGCGACAATCCTCCCATAGGCATTGTGCTAGCAAAAGAATATTTCTTCCCAACTTTTTGTAAGCAAGTATCAACTTTACCTACCCAACAAAGAAGAATTAGAGGCAGTAATTTCAAAAACAATGGAATCCAAATAATCCTATCACCATGACCAAATCAGCAGAAAAAACGTGTTTAGAGTGTGGCGATAAAATCATCGGGCGAGCAGACAAAAAGTTTTGTTCCGACCAATGCCGCGTTTCTTACAACAATAAGCTCAACAGCGATGAGACCAACCACGTACGGAATGTGAACAACACTCTTCGCAAAAACAGGCGGATATTAATAGAGGCCAACCCCAGCGGTAAAACCAAGATGAGCCGCGAGAAACTGATCCAAAAAGGGTTTGACTTTAACTACTTCACTAATATTTATAAAACGAAAGAGGGCGCTATTTACTATTATTGCTACGAACAAGGCTACCTACCCATCGAAAACAATTGGTATTTGTTGGTAGAACGGAAAGAAAATTTTTAATAATGAGCAACCTGCCAATTGTAATCTCCACACAGGCTCTATCAAAGAGTTATGAGTCCCCTGTTTTAAAAAATATCAATCTATCTATTCAAGCAGGAGAAATCATAGGATACATCGGCCCCAATGGTGCTGGCAAGAGCACTACCATTAAAATCCTTACAGGCATCATTCCTGAGTTTGACGGACAGGCCAGCGTGCTTGGCTTTGATGTTCGCAAAGAACCTATCGAGGTGAAAAAGCGAATCGGATACATCCCAGAGAATGCCGCACTTTATGAAACACTCACGCCTTTAGAATACCTCCATTTCATTGGGCAGCTTTACAAAATGGAAACAGTCCATGTAGATAAAAAAGCAAAAGACTTGCTCCGTGCTTTTGGTTTAAGTGATTATGATGAATCTCGCATGACCACTTTTTCCAAAGGTATGAAACAAAAAGTTCTTTTGATTGCGGGAATGATGCACAATCCATCCATTCTGTTTTTGGATGAGCCTCTGTCTGGGCTAGACGCCAACGCTGTTATTTTAATAAAGGAAATACTGACGCAATTAAAAAAAGATGGCAAAACTATTTTTTACAGTTCACATATCATGGATGTAGTAGAAAAAATCTCCGATCGCATCATTGTTATCAACAAAGGAGAAATGATTGCGAACGGCACTTTTGCTGAATTGACTGCACAAGCTAACAATAGTTCATTGGAAAAAATATTTACTGAACTCACTGGGAATAACGAGCATCAATCAGCGGCTGGCGAATTCATCAATATCCTCAACCACTAGGAGCTTGGAAAAATTTATACTCTCTTTTTTAGACCTATTCAAGCCATTATTTCTACTGGCCCAAGTAGACTATGTCCAGCTTCGCTCTATTCTATCCATCAAAATAAAGATGGACAATAGAAGGCAAATCGTGGGGTTCAAAAAAAACCAAAATCAAGAAAACAAT
Source organism: Cyclobacteriaceae bacterium (assembly GCA_043777495.1). Lineage (GTDB taxonomy): Bacteria > Bacteroidota > Bacteroidia > Cytophagales > Cyclobacteriaceae > ELB16-189. The sequence goes on from JAYWHU010000126.1 coordinate 14,226, forward strand.
TATGCCTTTTTGATCATGCTCGTTTTCTACTCCATTGCGGGGGCTTTTGTTGGGATGATGATCATGGCTTCGCAGTTTATGCTTGGCCTGACAGTGTTCTTTAGCTACTTAATGGCAATGATGGCCATCACCCTCATTACTGATTTCTCCTCCATTTTACTAGACACAAGTGATAACACAATCATTCTCCCTCGCCCTGTTGAAAGTAAAACATTTTACATTGCTCGGGTGACACATATTCTCGTCTACCTAGGTCAGTTGGCCGTTAGCTTATCTCTTGTGCCTTGCGGGGTAATTGTTTACAAATATGGTCTTTCACTATTATTGCCCACCCTTATTGCCATTGGTCTTTCCTCTCTTGTCGCTGTTTTCGTTACCAATACCGTTTATTTATTCATCATGCGTTTTGCCAATGAGGAGAAGTTGAAAAGCATTATAAACTACTTTCAAATTGTAATGATTATTGTACTGATGGGCGGGTATCAAATCCTGCCTCGATTGATCAGTCGATTTGATTACGAGCGTAGCATCTTTGAAATCCATTGGTGGAGTTATTTCATTCCTCCTATTTGGATGAGTGGTTCTCTAGAGACCCTGAAGAATCTACAACTGGATATACCCCACATAGCATTCATTCTTCTTTCCATCGCTACGCCACTACTGTGTTTGTACGCTACCAATAAATGGCTCACTCCATTTTATAACAAGAGGCTGCTCACTATGAGTTCTTCGGTTGAATCCATTCAAAAAGATAAAAAGCAAAATCAAAAATCGCTCGTTAATGTGAGCAAAATAGCGGTATGGTTTACCTCATCGAGCAATGAAAAAGGAGCGTTCTCCTTTGTTTACAGAATGCTCGGTAGAGACAACAAATTAAAATTAAAAATTTATCCATCCTTCGGACTGATTCTAGTATTCGGTCTTATCTTCTTTGTCAATGCTAAAAAAGACATGGCTATTATTTGGCAAGAATTACCAACTACTCATTTATATCTATTCCTCATCTATGCACCTATGATGGCGGCTCAAACAGCTCTGCATGAAGTTCCTTTTAGCGATGATTTCAAAGCAAATTGGATTTACCTATCTACACCGGTAGAAAAACCCGGTGAAATCCTGCTAGGAACACTCAAGGCAATTTTTTTAAAACTATTCGTTCCGTTCTATTTTCTAACAAGCATTGCCGTTTTATTTATCTGGGGACCATCATCGATAGACGATATCATCTTTGGATTTTGCAATAATTTTCTCATCATTATGATTATGGCTTCCATTTGGAATAAGTACTTGCCGCTTTCAGTACCACCCAACGCAAAAGCTCAAGCAGGAAATTTAATCCGCGGAATAATTATATTTATCTGTATGAGCATCCCAGGATTGATCCATTACTTGATAAGTAAATCGACTTGGTTACTCGCCATAGCTGTTCCTATTCAACTATTGCTTATCTACATACTTGTAAAGAATTATAAGAACATGAGTTGGACGAAAATAAAAAATATAACATAATTTATGTGGACACTTCTAGGTAAAAAAGCACTCATCACAGGCGGCACCAAAGGCATAGGCCTGGCCATTGCAAAGGAATTTTTAGAAATAGAGGCAGAGGTACTCGTTGTGGCACGCGATACCAAAAGCATCCTTGGAAAAGTAAAGCACTCGGCCAATCTCTTTACCATGGATGGCGATGTCACCGATCCAAAATTCCGCGCACAATTGATCAATCGTGTAAAAGATAACTGGGGCAAGTTAGACATATTGGTAAATAACTTGGGCACCAACGTGCGCAAAAAATTCGCAGAATACACCGAGGAAGAATACCGCCAACTTTTTGAAACCAATTTATTCAGTCTCACAGAAATTACACGGCTCGCCTATCCACTTTTAAAAAAATCAGGTAACGCCAGCGTGATCAACATGGCCTCGGTGGCTGGCTCGTTCGATCTACAAACAGGTCCACCGTATGGCATGACCAAAGCTGCCATCATCCAACTTTCCAAACACCTTGCAGCAGAGTGGGCACCAGATGGCATCCGCGTCAATGCGGTTTCGCCTTGGTACATCCAAACTCCGCTAACCGAATCTGTATTGGCTCAACCCGATCGACTAGAAAAAATTTTAGCCCGCACGCCCATGAACCGTGTTGGTCAGCCTGAGGAAGTGGCTAGCCTAGTCACGTATTTGGCTATGGACAAAGCGAGTTACATCACGGGGCAAAATATAATGGTAGATGGTGGGATGAGTGTGAAGGGATTGTGAGTTGGTGATTGGTGATTTTAAAATAATATATTCAAACATCTTTAAATTTTATTTTATGAAAATGAAAACACTGGTTACTCTGCTCTTCTCACTTATCGTTTTAGTAACGCATGGCCAAAGCATTAAAAGCTTTACTCCAGCCAAACCTGAAGAAGCAGGTATGTCATCAGAACGATTGACACGCATCGATCAACTCGTCACCGATCACGTAAACAAAAAATGGATACCGGGTGCAGTAGTGCTAATCGTGCGAAATGGAAAAATTGTACTTCACAAATCATACGGCTACAGCGATGCCGAAAAACAAACTACACTAAAGAAAGACGACATCTTTCGCATCGCCTCACAAACAAAGGCCATCACTAGCCTAGCCGTGATGATGCTTTTTGAAGATGGAAAATTTTTGTTAGACGAACCTATTTCCAAATACATTCCTGAATTCAAAAACCAGAAAGTGCTTAAAACTTTTAACGAAAAGGATAGCTCATACACCACCGATCCTGCCAAAAGTGAAATCACCATCCGGCATCTGCTCACACATTCTTCGGGTATTGATTATGCAAGTATCGGCAGCAAAGAGTTCAAAGCGATCTACGCAAAAGCTGGTGTGCCTAGCGGTATAGGCAATGATAACATGGTGCTGGCCGACAAAATAAAAATCTTGGGTACTCTTCCATTGAAGCACAATCCCGGTGAACAATGGACATATGGCCTCAACACCGATGTGCTCGGTTATTTGGTTGAAGTTTTATCAGGCATGCCGTTCGATCAATTTCTCCGCACCAGAATATTTCAGCCTCTTGGCATGAACGATACGTATTTTTATTTGCCAAAAGAAAAACATTCGCGGTTGGTGAGACTGTATCAAAGCAAAGATGGCTTGATCGCACGCGTGAACGAGTCTGCGTATGATGGCGTAAATCCTAACTATCCTGCCGTAGAAGGAAAATATTTTTCGGGTGGTGCGGGCTTGAGTTCAACTGTAGAAGACTACGCGAAGTTTTTACAATTGTTTTTGAACAAGGGAGAATACAATGGAACAAGATTGTTGAGCAGGAAAATTGTTGAGCTAATGCTCACCAATCAATTACAATCACCTATTACCAATCAATTTGGTTTAGGCTTTGGCTTAGAAACAGATAAAAATGATTATCAATCTATCGTTAGTTTGGGTTCATTTTCTTGGGGCGGTGCATTCAATACACACTATTGGGCCGATCCAAAAGAAAAATTAATCGGGTTGATTTTTACCAATATGTACAACACACCGTATTGGAATATTGGTGATAAATTTAAAGTCCTTACCTATCAGGCTATTGTTGATTGAAATAATCGGCTCTATGAGGTTTAGAGTGAGTAGAAAGTCAAAGTCCTAGTCAGTAGGCACTGTTTGTGGAAGGCTATAACCTTAATAGAAATTATTTGTAATTGTGAACTCTAACCTTATTACCTTATCCTACTCGCGCAAAAATAAGGTAATAAGGTCGAGGATTGTTTCATGAAAATAATTTTCCTGCTAAGGTTAAAGCCTATACTTAAAATTGGGTTATTGAAATTTTTAGCCTTGGTTCGTGACCCAATGAATCAACCCTTAGACCAAACTTTGCGCCTTTGCGTGAACAAATTAATCCTTCACCGAAATTTTTTTATGGTACCCGTTGGCTAGTTCATTGAATGGAAGTATGACGTGTAAAAAGCGGTCTTCTGTTGTAGCCGATATTTTTGTTACGTCAATAAAATAGGGAATGGGTTTATAGTAAACAACTCTCGGTATTTGTATCTCTTTGCCGTCCGATTCTATCGGGAGTTTGTAATAAATGCTCAAAAAATTGTTATGTATCTCCACTTGCAATGCCCCCTCTTGCAGACCTGGCACTGCACATTTTATCTCGCGGTAATTCTCATGCTGCTGTAAATCAATCATTGGCTCGCTCATACCACCGTTGAGGGTGTTCAATACATCAATGGAGTATAGTAACTCATCAGAAATCATTCTCCTGTCTTTCATTTCTATTTTCTGTTTTCATCCCTTCAACAATGAATATACCATTCAAAGTTCCCAGTCAAAAAGGCAGGATAACTTCTTGTTTTTGGTTATACGTTGCAAGTTTGTCCGTTTCTAGCAGTTAATCGTTCTACATTCGGGCTTAATCGGCAACCTAACCCAAGTTACCAACCATCTGATTATCTCAATCATTTCAATTGTTGTCATTCTCTTCCACAAAGGAAACTCAAGGTGGGGAGCAATTTTAGTCGATGCCCGTTGCACGAAAGTTTGTATTTATAAGTGGTGCGTGTGGTTGGTCTCTAGTGGTATTTATGAATGGACTAGTCTTACGCTGATTCAATTGGCACACTTGGTCTCGCGTGGTTTTCTTACCAAGAAGGAAAAGAATGCTTTGAGAAAGCCGCATTAGATAAATATTGCAACTACTAAAAGGTATTGGACATTAGGGATTAGATCTTAAAGGATTCGCCAAATTCAACTTCTAACTAATCTTTAAATTTCAATTTGAAAAACAAAATGGTTGACGAAAGAATAAGCGTCAATGCATTAGAGAGTATAACGGGCAATGAATTGATCAACAATCCATAAATCAACCACAACACTATCCCCAAACAAAAAAGAGAGAACATCACCAGCGACAGGTCTTTAGCTGATTTGCTCTTCCACGTTTTGATAACTTGAGGCAGAAAGGAAATGGTTGTAAGACCCCCTCCAACTAAACCTATGATTTCAATATGATCTGCTTGCATCGCGCAAAGTAATGATCTTTGCTTCAATTCAAAAAATCAAATTTCAGAACCTCTACACTTAAATCTTGGGTTGATAGGATTAAATATCCGCCTTCTTCAATTTCAAATAACTAAAATAATTGAAAAGGAAAGTCCAGACCAAAGCGATGGCCACAGCGGTGAAGCTTACATAGTCTTGAATTTCTTGAAAGGCGTAGCGCGCAAATGGCAGCGGTACTAAGTTGGTGATTGACTCCAAAGGAAAAAACTGTTTCAGCCAGCCAATACTGGGATTCAAGCTTTCCCGGAAAAGATTGACTTTAATAATCGCCTCGATCATGTGAGACAACATCAGCAACACAATCGTAAGGCCCGATCGTTGAACAAATACGCCAAGCATCAAAGCGTAAGACAAAAAAGCAAAGACTTCTAAAAAGTAAGCAACTAAAAATTCCCCACCCACAAAAATATCTGCCCATGCTAACTCTGGTGTATAAATCAATCCTGTAATGCCAGCAATGAGCAGTAACATTCCTACACTCATCAAACTCAACAGCACATTGGTCAGCACTTTAGATAACACAAACTCCCATCGGCTCATGCCATCAATAATATTTTGTCGCAATGTACGGTACTGATATTCATTGGTAATGGATATCACGACCATCACAGCCAACACCAATTTAAAAAGTCCGCTGATCCAAATCAGGTTTTGCCAAATATCTGGGAAGTGATAAAGCGGAATGCGATTGATATTTATTTCTGACCCAAAGTCTTGAAACTTACTAGCAATCCATTTTAAAATCTCCATACCACTAGCGGTAGTAAAACCCAGCGTGACAAAATATAATCCACAAATGACCCAGAACGTGCGGTAGCTGGTCATTTTCTTTAAGTCGATTTTTAGTAGGTGAAGCATGGGGAGATTTAAGATGTGTGATTTGAGATGTTAGATTTGAGAATTACAATTTAGAATTTGGTGGTCGGCAATTGCCTTTTGCCCTTTGCCTATTGCTTATTTTATTGTCAACTTTTTCAATGCGCCTCCGCCAATATTTCCAAAAACTGTTTCTCCAAAGTTTTTTTCTTGGTGATCAAATGCGAGGTAACAATGCCTTTGTCGAACAAAAATTTATTCAAATCTTGGCTGTGGAATCCATCTTTCATCATCACTTGATAAAACCCATTTTCCTTTTTGATAGTAGCACTACCCATGAACTCTTGCAAAAGAATCGCTAGATCATCATGATAGGCCATAACCTCCACCGTTTCCTCCCCTTTTCCCACTTCATCCACAGGGCCGCTGTGCATCAGTTTACCTTTGCGAAGCACGGCAAAGTGCGTACATACTTTTTGCACTTCATCTAACAAGTGGCTCGCTAAAATAATTGTCTTACCATCTGCCGCAATGCGTTTTACTATCTCGCGTATCTCTGCAATACCCATCGGATCTAGTCCGTTCGTAGGCTCATCTAAAATCAAAATGATCGGGTCGCTTACTAACGCAGACGCAATGGCCAAGCGTTGCTTCATGCCCAGCGAATACGTTTTATACTTATCATCTTTGCGCGAGCTCAACTCCACCAAGTCCAACACTTTAGCAATGTTGTTGGGGTCAGCTCCTTTGATCAGCGCATTCAGTTCTAAATTTTTTTGTCCGCTTAGGTACGGGTAGAAGATCGGATGCTCTAGTACCGCGCCAATTTTTTTTCTTGTCAAGTGCGTGGCTTGCTCACCAAACCATGTGAAACTTCCCGAAGTAGGATTGGTAACTCCCATCAGCATACCAAGTGTAGTGGTTTTGCCGCTACCGTTAGGGCCCAGCATGCCAAAGACTTGGCCACGCTTCACTTCTAAATCAAGTTGATTGACGGCACATAGCTTACCGAAATTTTTAGTCAGCTTATGAATGGAGAGTACTACTTCGCTCATTTTGTATGGATGAAATTTTGTGATTACTCTATTCTAAATATTTCAAATTCTGCGGCTGTCTCTCCTCCGTGGGCTGTGTCTTCACAGCACACAATCAAGATTCACTATTTCGATCTGTGGGGACACAGACCGAGGGGCAGAGGCACCGACCGAGAAACAATTAATTCTTTTTGGTTTTCGTTTCTTCTTCGTCATTATCTTCTTCCATCTCTTTCTTCTTTCTTTTCTTTTTGTCTTCGTCACTGCTCACAAAATCCTTCACCCTTTTTCCAATATCGGTGCTGCTGTCAAGTGTATTAAATAGAGAAGTTGCTTTGTTCAAGGCCACTTTGCCCAATATGTCCAACACATATAGGCTCGATGAATCGCTGGCCACTATCACTGTGCCTTTCACGCTGCCATTCACTTCCTTTACAAACACATCAAAGTTTCTTCCCTCAAAGCGGCCAGTCATTACTTCCTCGTAGGCTTCCGCTTTGTAGGCACCTTTCAACGAAGTGTATTCCAATTTCTCAAATTTACTCTTTGCTTTGTCAATCATCACAAATCGCATCTTTTCAATGTCCTTGATCAGCTCATCAAAATCTTTGTCGTCCTTTTGGTTGAGCATTTTCAATGTGTTCTTATAAAAATACAAAGAGAGCCCCTCGTATTTTTTATCTAAGGCTATTGTAGTTTGTGTTTGGGAAATCCCTACCAACGGGATCATCAAAAGAAATATGAGAAGGGTTTTCATTTTAGCAAGATATAAATACTACAACGGACAAAATTAAAAAGAGGCTAATTTTTTTGTTAAAAAATAACGAATCAATTTGTATAAATTCAATTTATGGTGAAGTTAACAACCTTAGTAGAAAAGAAATTGTATAAATAGCTCAACCTTATTACCTTATTATGGTAGCAAAACAAGGTAGAAATAAGGTAATAAGGTTGCTGTATTCTCTATATCATTTTCTACTAAGGTTAAGGTCTATGATTATTCTGGTAATCATAAAAATTTCACGATAGCAAAAAAAATCACCCATGCCGATTTATTCCTTCGGCATGGGTGACATTCAGCTTAAAGATTAGTTCTTCTTGTTCTTATCTTTATCCTTGTCTTTTATTTTATCAAGATTCTGTAAGCCATCAATGTTTACCGACTTACCAATCTTGCCCATCTCCTTTAAGTCAATCTCACCAAAGAGCGACATTACTAAAAACTCGTCATTGCCACCCATTACCATTACCAACTCACTTATTTTGCCACCCGCTTCCTTGGTGTAAAATTTCATGTCCTTGTCTTTGTCACGTACAGTCATCAATTCCTCAAATTCACTTGCAGGGATCATCGCCATCGCTTCTTTATAAAGCTCTCGAGAGTTACGTGCTTCGCTTTTCTTTAAAATTTTCAATCCTCTAATTTTGCTGATCGCTGAAATCATACTTTTTGCCTCGGGCGTGTCGCCATCCAAGTTCGCCATCATGCTAAACATTTTACCGCTGATTGTTACTTGACTGAACGTCTCATCGCCATCGTACTTGCTAAAGAATTTTGAAATCACAGTACTCTGCGCATTCGCTACTGCCGTCATCACTACCATCACCATTACCAACATTGCCTTTTTCATAACTTTATAATTTAAAATTTTCAATTCGTTTTAAGTTCTTTCTTTAAATATTCACTTTTTTTTCTTCTACCGACTTCCCTTTTATTTTCTCCTCTGCCTCATTAAACATCTCAATCTTTGCTGCCTCTTTGTGTGCCTTGTTAAAACTGTTAGAGATCATCATCAGCGCCTTCTTTGTTTCCTCCAGTGCCACACGCGGGTCGCTAAAAGTATCTTCCATCTCTGGTGGATATGCTTTACGCACCTCTAACCTTACAAAATAACCTGCTGCCACCATCACCAATACACCTGCCGCAATCCGTCCATAGTTAAAATACATCTTCACCGATTTCCCCTCTGGCCGATGCTCCTTGATTTTCTTTTTCACCTCCGCGTCAAAATCTTTGCCGCTTACCGTCACTTTCTGTTGCTGCTCAAAGTAGCGGAAGAGTTCGGCAGTCTCGCTCATCGCTTGGGGCACTTCACTACGAAAATACGTGCGCAGTGTTTTCTCCTCTTCCAGCGATGTCTCGCAGTTCCAATACTTCTCAAGCAGCGTTTTTATTTCGTTAGAGTCCATACGCATTTAGTTTTACCAATCGTTCCCGCACAAAATTTCGTGCCCTAAACAAATTCACTTTCACCTGGCTCATGTCCAGTTCCAAAATCTCGCAGATCTCATTGTAGCTGTAGCCCTCAATGTCGCGCAAGTGCATCACCTGCCGTTGCTTTTCGGGCAGTGCCTCAATCAGTTCGTTTACCCGTTGCATACTTTCATGTATTTCCGTTTTTTCGTAAGGTGTCATACTCTCCTGCCGCACTTCAAAGCCTTCTTGCATCGGGTCGGTGGTTCTGCGTTGCTTCGAGCGAAGGCGATCCAACGAAAGATTCTTGGTAATGCGCATACACCACGCCTCCATGTTGTCGATCGCCCCCATCTGCTCTCGCCCGTTCCACACTTTCATCATCACCTCCTGCACCACATCTTTGGCCTCCTCGCTGCTGCCCAATAGCCTGAAAGCAAACCGAAAAAGCTTGTTCTTCGTTGGTAACACCCGAGTTTCAAAGACTTCGCTATTCATCGTTTCAAAAGCTAGACGGCAAGGGTTTACAGATGTTACAAAAGAATTTCAATTATTTTTCTTGACCTCCGAATCCCGATAGCAATCGGGAGAAGGTGGTGGGCGGCTTGCGGGCTATCCGCTACAATCTTTTTGCCCATGTTGCTTTCGCTTAGAGGGCAAAAAGGATTTCCGCTTCTATCCCTGCCGCGAGTGCGTGTCTAAAAAAAGTCACATTGTTTATTCAAGGTTATCTTTTTTCAATTTTTCCTCAGAATTATCTATTTTTTCAACCTCTTTTCCATCTCCACTATTCCACGTTCTCGTTCTATTTCATTTTTCAACTGCCTTTCTGTTGGCAAGTAAGTTTTATACTTAGAGGCAAATATTTGCTTGCTATCGTTCAACAAACTGTATTTTACTACGGTCTTATTTTTTTCTGTGCAGAGTATTAAGCCAATTGTGGGATTATCATCCTGTTGCCTTACCTTGTCTTCAAAGTAGCGCACGTACATATCCATTTGACCAATGTCGTCATGGTTAAGTTCATGTGTTTTCAAATCGATCACCAAAAAGCATTTGAGTATATAGTTGTAAAACACAAGGTCAGCGTGAAAGTGTTTTGCGGCTCCCGCAGATATCCTGTACTGACGCGCTACAAAGCAAAAGCCTTTCCCTAGTTCCAATAAAAATTCTTGCAGTTTGTCAATGATGGCTTGTTCTAATTCTTCTTCATAAAAATGAGCGTTGGCTTTCAGGTCTAAGAACTCCAGTAGATAGGGTTCTTTGATAATATCTTTGGCTTGCATGATTTCCTTTTTGCTTTCTGCCTCAGCCTTCACCAAAGGCCTGCCATCTTCCTTGGTCATCACCATCCTTTCATAATACAAGCTGTTTATTTGTCTTTCCAATGTCCTCGTATTCCAATTGCCTTCGATGGATTCTTGCATGTAAAACTGGCGGGCATCTTCTCTTTCTACTCGCATTAATAGCCTATAGTGAGTCCAGCTTAATTCTTGACGCAGTGCGTCAAGAATTGGGAAAGTACCGTAAAACTTCCGCATATTCCATACGTTGGTCTTGTCAAAGCCCTTTCCATATTCTGTTGCCAGTCTAACAGCGAGTTCCTCAATGAGTTGGTCACCGTATTTTGCCCGTTCCTTTCCATTTTGCTCTTCTTCAATAATCAATTTACCTGCTTGCCAATAGGCTCGCACCATAGCAAAACTTGACGCGCGGTAAATGGTGTTCCTTGCTTCTTCAATAACATGCCTGATGTTACCGTAAAGGTTCTCTATGTTAGTGGCCAGTGCGTTTTTCTTTGCCATTTCCTTGCAACTATTTCAAACTACAAGTTATTAGAATTTATCCAAAATAGAAGTAACTCGTATTAAAATGGCCGCACGAAACTTTTGCAATGTCGGTTCATTTCGGCAAGGGATAGAAGTGGAAAGCCTCCCTCGGCTGCGCTCGGGATAAACTCCGCGCGTTGGCAAGCCGAGGGAGCTTGTAACGGATAGCCCGGTGGCGCCTCGCCATGACGCAAAAAAACTTACAAAGCTATCGCCCGTCCAAGCAGAAAAGTATATGACCGCTTTTCAAGTTAGCTTAAATCCAAATTATTTCTTCTCATAACATATTTGCAACCTCAGTCCACGGCACTACACTCATCCGCTCCGTTATTATTTCATTCGTATTGCCGCCATGTAATAAAACACATTGACTTTTGGGCTGATTCCTTTGCCAGTACTGCAACCCACGAAGCATGTTATTGTTTACCTTAGTCCCCGCTTTTATTTCCACGGCTTGAGTCTCTCCATCTCTTTCAATGATAAGATCCACTTCGTTGCCAACACTATCTCTGAAATAATACATTCCACCATTGATACCTGCATTGAAGCTGTTCTTTTTTATCTCTGTTAATACCCAATTTTCAAAAATGCTCCCATACGATTCACTTTTTTTTAAGGCCACTATGCTCTTCATGCCAAGTAGCTGGCATAGCAAGCCCGTATCATAAAAATAAAGCTTGGGGCTTTTTACAATGCGCTTGTTCATATTCGTATGCCAAGGCTGCAGCAAATAAATAATGTAACTGTTTTCCAATAGACCAAGCCACGCAAGAATTGTTTTTGTATCTACACCTGTTTGCTTGGCCAGCTCATCACGGTTAAGAATTTGCCCAGCATAATTGGCACACAAATAAATAAAGCGGTTAAACGCTGCTAGGTTAGTGATGTTTCGCAAAAGCCTCACATCTCTTTGCACGTATGTTTGCACGTAGCTGTTAAGCCAAATGCCAGGAATTAATTTTTCATTCCATATTTCAGGATAGCCGCCCATCACAATGTGCCTATCCACTTCTTTTGCTGCTAGTTTTGCATCTACCAATTCGGCATAGCTGAATGGCAATAATGAAAGGTAGCCAGCCCTGCCCGCCAGTGATTGTGAAACTTGCTCTTGTAACAAAAAATTATTGGAGCCAGTGAGTATGAACTGCCCACGCTTGGTATTGCTATCCAGTATTTCCTGTAGGTATCGGAAAATAAGTGGCACTCTTTGCACTTCATCAAATATTGCCCCTGTGCGGTACTTCTTTAAAAATCCTTCGGGGTCGTGCTCTGCCTCATGTTGTATGTTGGGGTTTTCAAAATTTACATAAGGTTTCCCTTTAAACAGCAATTTACTCAATGTGGTTTTGCCACTTTGCCTTGGCCCCGTGAGGCACAACGCCCTGAATTGCGTAAGCGCCTGTTCTGCCTCTGACAGTATTAACCGATTGACCATATCCATTCCATTTTTGTAAAGATATGTAAAAAATGGAGTTCGATTCCATTTTTGTAATAAAATGTAAAAAATGGAGTTCGATTCCATTTTTGTAATAAAATCGTGAATTCAGTTAGGGTTTCCAACCTTCGGAAGGTTGGAAACCCTAGACTAGCAATATCACCCAAACAAAAACTCCACATCTGCGCGCGAAAGCGTTTTTACAAAACCTGCGTCTTCTTGGATAAGGTCATCGGCTAGTGTTTGCTTTCGCTCTTGTAGTTGAATGATTTTTTCTTCTACGCTGTCTTTGCATATCATTTTGTAGGCAAAGACACTTCGCTTTTGCCCAATGCGGTGCGCACGATCTATGGCTTGCTGCTCTACGGCTGGGTTCCACCACGGATCTACAATGTAAACATAGTCGGCAGTGGTGAGGTTAAGGCCTACACCTCCTGCCTTGAGCGAGATAAGAAATGCTTTTACATTTTCATCTTCCTGAAATTTCGCTACCTGCTCTTTTCGCTTGTTCAATGGCGTGCTGCCATCTAGGTAACAATAGTTGATGCCCGCTTTATCAAATTCTGCTTGGATGAGATGGAGCATCTGTGTGAACTGTGAGAAGATGAGCAACTTATGATTGCCTGCATTTTCTTTCACTTCGCGCGTTAGCTCATTAATCTTTACTGAGCTATCCTGCATTTCTTCGGTGGTGTTGATCAATGCGGGGTGATCGCAAATCTGCCTGAGCCTGAGCAATCCTTCCAACACATCCAATCCCGATTTGCCTATGCCTTCTTCATCTATTTTTTTCAATAATTTTTTCTTGTAGCCATCACGGTATTCGTTATAAAGTTTGCGTTGAGCTGCTTCCATTGTGCACCAGAGTATGGTTACTGTTTTTTCGGGAAGGTCTTTAGCTACTTGCTCTTTGGTGCGCCTGAGTGTAAATGGGTAAACCAGTTTTTTCAGGTGCTGTGCTTTTTCTTTGCTTCCGAATTTATCAATAGGAGTAGCAAACTCACGATTGAAGAACTCGCGATTGCCCAATAAGCCAGGATTGAGAAAACTAAATTGTGAAAACAAGTCAAACGTATTGTTTTGAACAGGTGTACCACTTAAGATAATACGGTTGACAGACCGCAGTTGATTGACAGCCTTGGTTACTCGCGCATCAGGGTTCTTAATTGCCTGGCTTTCATCTAAGATAATGTACTGCCACAGTACGTTGGATAATTCCGCCAAATCATTGCGCACCACGCCATACGAGGTAAGTATAATATCATATTCTTCTATGTGAGTTTCTTTCAACTCGCGCTGTGTTCCGTAGTGTGTATAATATTTTAGCGAGGGGCAAAATTTTTGCAATTCACTTTCCCAGTTAAAGATCAACGAGGTGGGGCAAACCACCAACTGCGTACTTCCAGGATATTTCTCTTTTAGAAATTGTAGAAATGAAATGGTTTGCAATGTCTTGCCCAATCCCATGTCATCGGCCAAACATCCACCCCACCCCAAATCATCTAAGGCTTGAAGCCAGTGAAAACCTGATTGCTGATACGGACGGAGCGTTGCACTTATCGCTGTTGACAGTGGTGCTTTTTGAATGGTGTCGTATTCAAATAGCTTGCGCTTGCGGGTTTCTATTTCCTGTTTTGAATTGCTATCAAGGTTGTCGAGAATATCATCGAGGAGTGTGAAGTGAACTTTACTCACTTTCAATACACCGTTTTCTTCTTTACCCGTGCGCAGTAGTAAGCTGTATTGTTTTATCCACTCTTCGGGTATGTGGCCGAGAGTGCCATCTTCTAGCATGATGGTATCTTGCCAGTTAAGTATGGCCAAACGTATTTCTTTCAACGGCACTACTTGATCGCCCCATTGAACGGTCACTTTCAAATCAAACCAATCAATGCTTGAACTGACGGCTATTGTAAATTTCGGTATGTGTGTGGTATAGCGAAATTTTTTCAGTTCGGGTAATCCAGCAATGGCATAACCCTGCTCCTGCAATTTGCGCATCATGCCAATGAACCAACCTTTTTTCATCACATCGGCAAAGGGAAGGTAGTAGTATGGATTGTTGCGTTGGTTTACAAATGAAGGATGCTGAGTGCGTAAATATTCGTGCAGTTTCTTCTCCTCTGTTTTGTCACGCGTAATAATTTTTAAACGATCATTTTGCTCGGTGACCAGATTTATCTCCTCATCATACTCGATAAACTCGGACGCGTAATTAAATTCTGCGCGAATCATTAAGTTGGATTCGTTTAGTTCACTGAGTCGCACACGTGGCTGGCATACAGGGCTGGCCAATTCAATGTGTAGCCGTTCATCAATAGTTATTTCATATTTTCCCAACAAGGGCACGATGTATTTTTTAACCACCTCCATTTTAAGTGAAAGCGGAAATCTCAAATCGCCTTTAGAAAACTGATCAAAGAGAGCAAGCGTCTCTGCATTGGGTGGTAAGTAAAGTGTATTGTCCTTTTCAAACAAGATGCCTTTGCAAAGAACCACTTTGGCAGGTTGTCCATCTATTAAAACAATTAGCTTGAATATAATTGAGTCACGCTCTAGCTCAACAGAAAAGCGAATGTTGACAGGCTGCTTTCTAAGCTGTACAGATTGTTGTTTATAATTATCAAAGCGACCGGATTTGAGTATAAATACATTTGGTTGCTCGATTAGCTTAGGCCAAATTTTATGGAGCAGATTCACATAATGCTTGCGAATATTTTTTAGCTCGCGGGAAGAGGCGTGCGTCCACGAGCCTGTATTTGCATTGCGAACAAATCTATTCCCAGTGCCGGTCATCCAAGCCAAAATCTTGGCATCAGAAAATAGAAGAAAATCATTGTACAGTCCATCATCCAAAGGTGTCAGATAACCCAATGCTATTTGTGATTGCAACGAAATTCGTTTACACTCTACTCCCTGCGCACTCTTATAAACGAGCAATGGCTCCAAGTCAAAACCAGTAGATCGGCTTGATGCAAAATTGAGCAGGAAACCAATCTCATAATCAACAATGATACCTTTTGGTAAAGTTGGCCGGCTGGACTCTTTGGATGTATTTGTATTTTGCTCAAACAGCATTCTTGTATGTTGCTTTTTGCGCGCAATATAGGTTAAGAATGGCAGAGAGAATCAGTATCTTAACAATTCTGATTGTGTTAATTTTTCTTATCTTGTTAAAATGGAAGAGCCCGAAAAGATCATCATCTACACCTCGTTCGACAATGTAATTGCCGCCAACATTGCCAAGACCAAGTTGGACGCATATGGAATTCCTTGTTTTTTAACAGAAGAAAATTTCACCGGGCTTTACCCTTTGCGCAATGATATTTTTCCTGGGGTGAGGCTGCACATTTTTGAAAGGGATACAGAACAGGCAAAAGAAATATTGAATGATACAGAGTATTAAATCTTCAATACTGTAAACTCCACCCTCCTGTTATTGGCTCTGCCTTCATCGGTTTCGTTACTATCGATCGGTTTTGATTCTCCATAGCCATGCGCTTGCAACCGTGAAGCATCGATGCCTTGGCTTACTACATAATCTACCACAGACTGTGAGCGACCTTGCGATAAATTTTCGTTGTAGGTATCGGAACCTTTGCTATCGGTATGGCCTGCGATTTCTATTGATACGCTTGAATTTTGTTTGAGAAAATCCACCACCTTATCCAACTCTACAAACGATTCTGACTTTAAAGTCGTTTTGTCAAAATCAAAATAGATATTTTTTAAGCGCACCGTTAATCCTA
>JAYWHU010000127.1:0-30014 GCA_043777495.1 Cyclobacteriaceae bacterium
GGCTTTGGTATCAACTTCATTTGCGCTTCCGTTTCGCACGCGGCCGTTGACGGGTTGAATTTTCAAACTTTTTTCCCTTTGATTTTCTTAGCATTGCTTGTCATTTCATACGTTCAGTATCATAAACTTCAAGCGAAACAGTAAATAATCTATCAACCATTTAAAAGCACAAGAAATGAAACAAGTATTTATCAACCTTGTCGTAAAAGACTTAACAAAATCAATGAACTTTTACATCAAAATGGGATTTACAAAGAATCCACAATTTTCTGACGATACCTCCAAGTGCATGGTGTGGAGCGAAAACATTTTCGTGATGATAATGACTGCCGAGAAATTTAAAGGCTTTGCGACCAAACCCATTGCTGACACCAAAAATAATCTAGCGGCTCTTTTTGCATTGTCGGTAGAGAGTCTAGACAAAGTAAACGAAATTGTAAACAATGCCATCTCTGCAGGAGGAACGGAACCTACTGAAATGAAAGATTATGGCTTTATGCAACAGCGTACCATTGAAGATTTTGATGGCCACACTTGGGAAGTATTTTATATGGACATCAGCAGATTTCCTGCAAAATGATTACTTGGTGACTGACCAACAAATTTGGGAATCATTGGCTACTAAATCACAACAGAAAACAATAGTCAAAAAAACATCACTAACTCTTAAACAACAAAACCATGAAAAAGATAATTTTAGCAGTATTGGCTGGCATAGCTTTCAATTTTATTACATCAACAGGAGTTGATTTCCTATTGCATGCAGTGGGATATTTTCCACCCTACGGTCAACCGATGTTTGAAACGGACAAAGTCCTTCTTGCATTCGCGTATCGTTCAGTCTTTACTATTTTATCTGCCTACGTTACCGCGCGGATTGCAAATGAAAATGCGAAAAAGGCAGTTTGGATAATAGGTACAATAGGCTCGTTGCTCTGGCTTGCAGGGGCTATTACTTTATGGGACTACGCACCTGCTTATTACAACATCGCGGGGATTTTCACAGGTATACCTTTGGCGTTAATAGGGCTCTCATTGTATAAACAGCAGACAAACAAGCGTCTATTGGCTTGAAGAATTGCTTCACGTAAAAGATATTTTTCTGTATGTTTTTATTGATGGTATACTTTTAAAAATACAAATTATGAAAAAGCTTGAATACAAAATCAACATCAATGCTTCACGGCAAAAAGTTTGGGAAACCATGCTTGACAAGGAAACCTACAAACAATGGGTGGATGTGGCGTGGCCTGGGTCTTCCTATGAAGGAGAATGGAACGAAGGAAGCAATCTGAGATTTATTACTCCTGATGGAAGCGGTACATTGGTTCAGTTAGTAAAGCACAAACCCTACGAAATAAGTCACGCCAAACATATTGCTGTGCTCAATGCTGGCGGAGTAGAAGACCGTGAAAGCGAATTGGCCAAAGGTTGGATCGGTACCGAAGAGACCTACACATTTGCCGAAGCAAACGGTGAAACGGAAGTGAAAGTGGAAATTGATACGAATCCTGATTGGGCAGAAATGTTCAACGATGCTTGGCCGAAAGCATTGGCGAAGCTGAAAGAGCTTTGTGAGGGTTGAATGAAATTTTTGATGATTAAAATATTTAAGATTGTAAAAGTCACAAAAATATCTACTGAGCGACTCTTAAACTCTTTATGAAAGCATTGAAGGCTAACTATTTTATTGAAAGACTAAAAGCGCTACAGCCTAAAGCGAAATTGGCTGGAGTTAAAAGCGAGGTTGTCAAAGCAAATCAACCATTAGGCATTCCGATGGGTAAGCTATTTGCGTTGGCGAAAGAGCTAATGGAAATGCCGCTTCCTGAAGTCGAGAAACTACTCAAGAATCCAATACATGAGGTGCGGGTAGGTGCGGTAAGTATGATGGATTTTCAAGCAAGAAACAAGAAAACCGCTGATGATAGAAAAAAGGAATTATTCGATTTGTACATAAAGCATCATAGCTATATCGATAATTGGGATTTGGTAGACCGGGCTGCTCCATACGTTGTGGGAGGTTATCTATTCGATAAATCTAGAAACATCTTATATAGACTTGCAGCTTCCAAAAATATTTGGGAAAGAAGAACTGCTATTGTTAGTACTTATTTTTTTATCCGTAAAAACGATGTAGCAGATACGTTTCAACTTGCAGAGTTATTAGTTAACGACAAACACGATTTAATCCACACGGCCGTAGGCGGATGGATACGTGAAGCTGGAAAAAGAGACCGTCCAAGACTGTTAACGTTTTTAGATAAACATGCTGCCACGATGCCAAGGAAAATGCTGCGATATGCCATTGAGCACCTTGACAAAAGGCAAAAGGAATACTATTTAACAATAATTAAATCAACATAAAAGCAAAAAATTTAACCCATCTAATATGAAAAAGACAAAAACACTTTACTGGATTTTCACTGGCCTCTTTGGCGCGTTCATGCTCTTCTCGGCCATTCCCGACATTTTGGTTGTACCAGATGCAGTAACATTTATTGCCCATCTGGGCTATCCAAAATATTTCATTCCGTTTATTGGTGTGGCAAAAGCATTGGGTGTGATTGCTATTCTTGTTCCTGCCTCGCTAGCAATCGGGGCGCGGATAAAAGAATGGGCATACGCGGGCTTGTTCTTTGATTTGATTGGTGCAACGTATTCCAATATTGCTACAGATGGTTTCATGGTGCAGATGATGTTTATGGTTTTGCCTTTTGGGTTGGGTATTGCATCGTATGTCTTTTATCACAAAAAATTAAGAGGGTCTTGAAATCCTTACAACAATTTTTAAAAAACCTAAATTGAAAAAGATTGCCTACATCAGTTGTCTTGGAGTAGTGGCTACGCTTACGGTAGAGTTCGGTGTCATTGGCATTCTGCCGCAGATAGCCGACCACTATCAGATAAGTATTGATAAAGCGGGTCGATTGATTGGCGTATATGAATTAGTGGCAGCCATCACAGGGCCTTTTATGGCATTGTTGGTATCGAACGCTGACCGCAAAATAGTCATGGCGATTTGTCTTGGCATTTCTGTGTTCGCCAGTCTTCTATCATCGTTAGCCCCTGCATTTGCGTTGCTGTTGGTAGCAAGGGTAATGGTGGCATTGACTGACTCTGTCTTTCACTCAGTAGCATTGGCAAGTGTGATTAGAAATGTAGATGAAAAAGAAGATGCAGCCTTAATGTCGATAGTGTTAAGTGGTTTTAGCATTGCAGCCATTACCGTCATTCCTCTATCGGCATTTGTGGGAAATACGTTCAACTGGCAACTGGCTTTTGTTGTAAAAGCAATCGTAAGTGGATTGGCATTAATTAGTGTGCTGATTGTTTTTCCGTCTATGCCCGTTGCAATCAAGAAAACTTTCAAAGGCCAATTGAACATTTTGAAAAAACCGATTTTTATACTCACCGCTGTTTTGTGTTTGCTCATGGTAACGTCTGCTTTCAGTCTCTATAGTTATTTTGCTGATTATCTAGGCGAGCAAAAAAAGATGTCAGGCCAAATGATTAGCTACATGCTGTTGGTCTTTGGCGCAATGGGCATAGCAGGAAATTGGCTTGCAGGGAAAATGGCAGGCAGGAATCTATTCGTCACGTGTGTAGCCAAGATTGTAAGTGTGGTTATTGTAGCCATTGGATTTCAATACTCGGGAACAAATACTCCCTTCAATATTTTAGTGATCGCATTTTGGGGCCTTCTCTTTAATATCGGCCCTTTGGTGATTACTACTTACATCAATAGGGCAGTACCAGAGACCATGGAATTTGGGTTTGCCCTAACAGCATCTTTCATCGGGTTAGGGATTGCAGCAGGAACTTTTTTGGGTGGTTGGGTAATCACAAACAAAGGGATAAGCTTAGCTCCTTGGGCGGGAATAGGTTTTGGTATTATTTCACTTCTTGTACTTGTTGTCGTTCACAGATTTAAGAGTGAGAAACAAATTTCACGGTGAAATAATGTATAATTAAAAAATGCAAATTGAAAATAACATTGTAGATTAACTGGTAATAGAAATAATCGTCACGAACTAAAAATAAAATATATGAATATCATCATAACAATTTTTCTCGTACTAATTGGCATCATTGCCCTGTTACTGATTGTGGCACTTTTCACAAGAAAAGAATACAATATCCAACGAGAAGTCACCATTCATGCACCTCTTCAAAAAGTCTTTGATTACTTGAAACAACTCAAAAACCAAGACAACTTTAACAAGTGGGTAATGGCTGATCCAGAAATGAAAAGAGATTTCAAAGGAACGGATGGAACTGTAGGGTTTATTTACGCGTGGAATGGAAATAAAAAAGCAGGCGAAGGGGAACAAGAGATTAAATCAATTGAGGTGGGAAAGCATATCAAAACTGAAGTTCGTTTCGTAAGACCGTTTGCGGGAATAGCCCAAGCAAATATATTTACAGAATCCATATCTAATAATCAAACAAAAGTAAGCTGGAGCAATGTGAGTGAAATGAAATATCCCATGAACATTATGGTATTAATGGTAGAGAAAATGCTGGCAAAGGATATGGATGAAAGTCTCACTAAGCTAAAAGTTATTCTTGAAAAATGATTGAGGTATTCAAAACCAGTGTAAAGGAGCAAGGGCAAGCGGAGATGATTTTATCCACTCTTGTGAATTCTTTTCCATCAATAAAAATAAATTTTGACCTTCAAGATTGTGACCATGTGTTGAGGGTAGAAGGAAGAGAGTTTTCAATAATAGAAATAATCAATCTCCTTCATGCTAATGGGCAACAATGTGAAATTCTAATTTAATCGTAGATTTCAAATACAAGAACACACTTATTAAAATAAAACAAAATGAAAAAAGAAAAAATCACCATTGAAGCAACTATACTAGCGCCCGTTTCAAAAGTTTGGAACTTTTATACCAGACCTACTCATATCGGAAAATGGAATGCTGCCTCTGACGATTGGCACACCACGCGAGCAGAAAATGATTTGCGTGTAGGCGGCAAATTTCTTTCACGCATGGAAGCCAAAGATGGCAGCTTTGGATTTGACTTTACTGGCGTGTACGATGAGGTAAAAATTAATGAGTTGATTATCTACACCATGGAAGATGGAAGAAAAGCGAAAATTTTGTTTACGTCAATAGACAATCAAACAAAAATGGTAATCGACTTTGCTGCCGAAACCGAAAACCCTATTGAGATGCAGCGAGGTGGATGGCAAGCTATTTTGAATAACTTTAAAAAATATGTAGAATCCAATTGAATGGACGCAGTCTATCACCTCACCCCGCCCTCTCCGGAGGAGAGGGTGACTTTCTAATAAAATTTTAGATTTGATAATTTAAGTCTTTGTTCCCTTAGTTTGAAAGGAAAAGACAATAATCGAACTGCCACACTTTCTCGACAGTCACCCCTCGCCTCTGGAGAGGGGAAGGGGGTGAGGTGAAAAACGAAAGCAATAAAAAAATAACAACATACGCCATGAAAAATCCAATCTACCCCTGCCTGTGGTTTGATGCCAACGCCAAAGCAGCAGCCGAATTTTACTGTTCAGTTTTCACGAATTCAAAAATCACGATCGATACGCCCATGGTGGTAAACTTTGAACTTTGTGGTAAGAAATTCATGAGCTTAAATGGCGGCTCAGAATTCAAATTCAATCCGTCCGTTTCATTCTTTGTAATCTGCGAAAGCGAAAATGAAATTGATAGCATGTGGAATAAATTATTGAAAGACGCGTTGGTGATGATGCCGCTTGATAAATATCCGTGGAGCGAAAAATACGGGTGGCTTCAAGATAAATTTGGAATCAGTTGGCAGTTAATGCTAGGAAATGCGGAAGCAATGGGTGGAAAAATTATTCCTGCGTTCATGTTCACAGGTTCACAAGCAGGCAAGGCAGAACAGGCCATGAATTTTTATGCTTCTATTTTTAGCGATTCAAAAATAAAAGATATCAATCGCTATACAGCAGGTGAACACGATATTGAAGGTACTATCAAACATGCGCGTTTCCATTTGGGTAGAGAAAATTTTGTTGCTATGGATAGTTCCGCTCCACATGGCTTTCAGTTTAACGAAGCCATCTCGTTTGTGGTGGATTGTGAGACGCAACTAGAAATCGACTACTACTGGAGCAAGCTCACTGAAGGCGGACAAGAAAGTCAGTGTGGATGGTTGAAAGATAAGTTTGGCGTGTCGTGGCAAATAGTGCCAACCATTTTGGGCAAGCTGATGAGCGACCCGACCAAATCTCAGCGCGTGATAGCAGCCTTCATGCAAATGAAAAAGTTTGATATTGAGAAATTATTCAAAGCCTAGTCTAGGGTTGCCAACCTTTTGAAGGTTGGCAACCCTTTATTGAGAAATTATTGAAAGCCTGAGTCAGGCGTCAAGACACTTTGAAAGTGTCAGACGCCTACAAAGATCCAAAAAATTAAAGCCAACAACATGAAAAAGTATTCTGTAAAAAATGTAGATGAATACATTGCCCTACAACCAACAGAAGTGAGAGAGAAATTAGAAAAACTTCGACAGGCAATTAAGAAGGCAGCACCCAAAGCAGAAGAAGCAATCAGTTACATGATGCCCTCTTACAAATTTCATGGTGTGCTGGTGTATTTTGGTGCTTACAAATCACACATTGGGTTTTATCCTGCTGGCAGAGGCATCAGCGCATTTCAAAAAGAGTTATCAGTTTATGAAGGCTCAAAAGGCACCGTGCGATTTCCTTTGGATAAACCTTTGCCGCTTGGATTGATTGGTAAAATTGTAAAGTATAGGGTGAAGGAAAATTTAGAGAAGAAGAGGATTAAATAAAAAGATTGAAGCTGACCTACCTACGCTGAAGCTTCGGTAGGCAGGTAGCCCGTCTGCCGCCCAAAATATTTAACGGACTTAATTATCAACTGGTGTTACGCACAATCTTTGATTTTTCAGACGTCTGACACTTTCAAAGTGTCTTGACGCCTAGAGACCGCGTAAGCTCAGTTATCAACTTGAAAAAAGTTTTCTACCTGTTGCTTGTATGCGCGACCAATGGGAATTTCAAATGAGTTGATAACAATGTTATTTGCTTGCTGGGTTTTAAGATGGGCGGCCGCCACCAAAAAAGATTTATGCACGCGCACAAAATGTGCTGTCGGAAATAATTCTTCCACATTTTTCAGCGAGCCTTTCACAATAATTTTATCCGTCCCGCTAAAAATAACCGAATAGTCCTTTAGCCCTTGAATATGCGTGATGGAGTTAAGTTCCACTTTCATTCGCTTGGTCCCTGTTTTTAAAATAATTTCTTTTCCATTCACATCCTCATGAGATGGCATGAGGGCTTCTTGCAATTTCATTCGTTCAATTTCTTGTTCGAGCCGCGTTACTTCATTTCGCTGTTCAAACCAATCCAGTGCCAAACCAGCAGCTGTCATGATAAACACATACCAAAGTGAGGAGAAAAAATTGTAAGGTAATTCCCACCAAAAGCTTTTATGGTTGGAGTCGCCAATCACATAGCCAAACAAATAAATGTCGTACGCATTTTGAACGAGTGTGTAAATAATAATGCAGCCGATCAGTGATAATCCATACGTAAATTTTCTATGCGGAAGTAAACGTGGAATCAAAATCCGCAAGTTGAAATAGGCTAAGCCGATTAACAGCCCCAACCGTACTACAACGCACTCTATAAAATGTGGGAGGTTTAACTTTTGTGCTAGGTACCTGCGGTCGTAAAGGAACAATAGTGTGACAACCGACCAAAACAGGAAATGATAGAGTGTGTAACGGGATCGCTTCATGGATTTAGAGTAAATGGCTTTATGTTTATTGTCAGGTTGAGCTTGTCGAAACCTATTGCTGACTTCAACAAACTCAGTCTGACACAGGTTTAGAGATTTCACTGATTGAATATACGAATACAATCGAAAAATCGATGAACTTACCTTCCTCCGTTGGTCTAAAAAACGCTTCGTTCATCTACTTTACCGATTACCTGCAAACTACTAGGCGAGGAGAGCCGTAATCTTACAATAAAAAATAACAAGCCTATGAAAAAATTTATGTTCTCCATTGGTTTAATCCTTTTCGCTTGCGAAGCTACTCACACACAACTTTCTCAAAAAAAACTAGTCGGTGGCGGGTGCGAAGGTTGTGAACTTATCTTTGAAGGCATGCCCTCCGCTCTTTCATGGCATACCACTATGGTGGAAAGCAAAGAGCCTGGAGAGCCATTGATCATAGATGGCACTATCTACCAAAAAGATGGCCGCACTCTTGCCGCCAATGTTATCTTATATGTTTATCATACTGACAATAACGGCTTATACTCTCCTTCCAATAATCAAACAATTGCAAAACGCCACGGCCACTTGCGCGGTTGGATGAAGACCGATGCACAAGGCCGCTATCAATTCAGAACCATTCGCCCTAAAGCGTATCCCAATGCAAATATCCCTGCTCACATTCATCCTGTTATCAAAGAACAAGATCGCAATGAATATTATATTGATGACTTGCAATTTGAAGATGACCCTTTGTTAACCAACGAGGTACGCTTAAAAGAAGCAAAGCGTGGAGGTGGTGGAATTATTAGCTTGACTAAAAATGCGAATGGAGAATGGATAGGCAGACGAGATATTATTTTGGGATTGAACATTCCTAATTACTGAGAAGTGCACAAACCAACAATGTATATGATTAAAATAAAGAGACTGATCATTCTACTAACAATGATTTCTTTTAGCGCAACTGCACAAAGTATTATTGAGTTGCCACTTGTTCTCGTTGATTCAAAAATTCAATGGACGGGCACGAAGGTAGTGGGCTTTCATCAAGGCACTGTGAAATTGAAAAAAGGAATTGTTGTTTTAAGAAATCATCAATTAGCTGGAGGCTCTTTTGAAATTGATATGACGTCTATTGCCAATACCGACATACCAGATTCTGATCTCGTTCCGAAACGGAAAATTGAAGACCATTTAAAGTCTTCTGATTTTTTTGATGTAGTGAGTTTTCCTACAGCTCATTTGGAAATCATTCGCGTATCCGCTCTAAGAGAAAATACCTATTCCGTTACCGCCAACCTTACACTGAAAGGAATTACCAAGCCAATTACCATTGTAGCAGAACCTAGCACACAACGAGATGATTTGTTCATCGCTCAGGCCAACTTTACGATTGATAGACAGCAATGGGGAGTTGCCTACAATGGATTGAAAGATGAACTTGTTCATGACGATATTAAATTCAATGTTATCATTAAAGCGAGAAAATAGAACGAAAGAATTTTACCGCCCTGTCATTTTCAAAATATTTTCTGGATAACGTTCGCCCATCTTCGGCTGTATCAAAAAATGTCCACAGCTTGGCGAATGAGCGTTATCATTTCTTTTTTGTCTGCCACCACTCCATAGCCAAAGCTCATTCCCATGCAGCCAAGCCCAAGGGCTGAAACTTCTAAGCCGCTATTTCCTAGTTTGCGTTTTTGCGTTTTGTGGTAAATTCATTTTTACAACGTATCGGCATAGGCGCGCAGGTAAAGCTTTTCGGGCTGCTTAAGTGAGCTCTGCTGTATATCATCATCAGTGAAACGTTTGGCAAAGATGAGCCGTATCGCGAGTATGTCCTCAGGCGCCTTAGGTAATTCGGCTATATCATCCGCATACTCAATGCGAAGGTCCGTCAATTTTTTCAACTGACCGAGACCAGAAGGCAACCGGATAGGGTGCTGAACGCAAGTGCCGTTAAGGGATAGCGATTTCAGAGGTAGATGAGCAAGTGGTGACAACGATGTCAGTGAACGCGACAGCGGTAACCAAAGTTTTTTGAGTTTTGGTAGACTAGCAATCACAGGTAATGCCGCATCTACGTCCAGCTCTTCGCACTCAGTTACTATGAGCCAGGTAAGATTTTTTGCACCAGCAAGTGCATCGGGCAGTGTCTTTATCGGGCACCTGCGTAGCGACAACTTGGTCAGCGATTTCATGTTGCCAATCCCGTCTGGTAGCACCTTCAGTGGATTGAAGCTGAGATCAAGATCAGTCAATTGGGTTGCTTGCCACAATGATTCGGGCAAAGTCTCCAGCCGATTGATGCTCACGTCCAACTCTCTGAGATCAGGCAAGTGTCCGAAGAAATCAGGCAGTGACGAGCGTTGCTCAGAGACCATGCGCACACTCGTTTTGCCTAGATATGGAATCATTTCTGGGGATGCTTTGTCTGCGCCAAGGGCGACAGGTGGTTTCACCAGCTTGAATTGCTTCTTAGTAACGCTGGCAAATCGCGTTCGCTTGTTTTTGATCTCCTCCACTACCAGTACATCACCTTTAGCGTCACTGAAATAGCGGAAATCCTTACCACTTGCTTCTTTGACTAAGGTGAGAGAGAGACGCTTGGACAATTCATCCCCCTGCAATCCTGGCAAATCCAACGAGGTCTCCTCGCGTGCAAACAATGCATCATTGAATACGATACGGCAAACAAGCGATGTGCCGTTATCAGCATACAACATGGCCGAAGTATCCTCGATGGTGTCTTCTGCGTAGCCTCGGCCTTGTTCATCGAGATAGTAAATGATGTCGTTTGGCGAGTACACCACTGGTACAAGCTTACGCGCTTTGCTGTGAACCGTGTGACCATCCGCAGTAAGACACGCATGGGTACCAAAAAGCCAACATGGCTCACCCTTTTTCATCTTGCGCCCATCAGGAATTACCAACCCACCGAAGGCCGCTTCAAAAGCAATCACTGAAGCGTGAGGTGCATAGCCGTGTTCCTCGCAAATTTTTACTAACCGCGCTCGAGTCGCGCGAAGCCCGGTATCCATAGTGCCGCCTCTCTTCTTAAGCATGGCAAGCACAACCTCTGGGAGTTTTAGCTTCATTGTTTTTGTTCTAGTTTTTCAACTATCAGTTTCTTTATTTCCAGTAATAATACCAATTGCTTTCGTAGTCGCGATCGAAGGATTCTTTGCTATCAAAGCGATACGGGTAGCCTCGTTTAAATCCATATTTTTCATCTGCCTGTCCCAACAATTCAGTGATTTTTGCTGAAGTACCATTCGTTAGATTTTCTTTTACCTGCGCATCCGTGTAATAGAAAACAACAGACTGCGATATTGTCCAAACGCTTTCAAATGTTTTCAGAATAGCGCGTATTTCATCATCCAACATTTCTTCTACGATCTTCCTATCAAGTTGCTGCAATGGTCTGTAGGTCACAATGATTTCGGGGAATGGATGGGTTTCAATTGGAAAAACAGTACTCTTCAAGGGATCCTGTATAGAGTTGTTTGAATCTGCTGATTTGAAATACTTCAAAAATCGTTCAGTGATCAATATATTATCAATTCGATTAATCTGCATCTTCTTAACATCTTCCAAAGTGTCTAGGGTCACATGAACAAGTTGTTGTGGGGAACCTTTGGAAGTCTTTCTCGTCTCGCAGCAAAAATCCAGCGTACGCACACCAAATTGGTTTGTAATCCAATCCATGAGTTCCAAGTGTACGGTTGCAAGTTTATGTTTGCCTTGTTTAATTGCCTGGGCTTGGAATTGGGACTGGTCAGTGAGTGTATACATCGTAATTCTTTTTATGCATTGGATGTGCACATCGGTGTTCCACCCACCTATGCAAATGCTTCGGTGAGCAAGCTAATTATTATCACTTCACAATTCCTGTTTCCATCAATGTAATTAGCAATACTAACTTGATTCCGTCTGTGCCTTTGTCGTTGAGCCACCACTCGTTGAGGGCATGGGCATGATCGCTTTTTCCACCTGCGCCAATGGTGATGGCTGAGATGCCTTTGGCAATGGCGCTGTTGGCGTTGGTGGATTCGGTGAGGAGACTCGGTGTGCCGCCCAACAAAGTGACGGCTGCTTTGGCGCGCTGCACGAGTGGATTAGCAGGAGATGTTTTGCCCGAAGGACGAAAACCAATTTGTGTAAGTGACAGTGTTAATGCCGTGCCTTTCAAAATTTGTTTGTTGTACTCATGCACTCCCTTGGCCATGGTGGCTTTGAAAATGGAATCTATTTTTTTCAAATTCTCGGGGTCTTCGGCACGCATGTCTACTTCTGCCCACGACTCGAACGGAATGGCATTTACGGAAGTGCCTCCGCCCGTGCGGCCAATATTAAAACTTGTTTTGCCCACGGAGGTGGTGTATCGCAACCCTTCATCTGCAAAATAGTTGATAGCCTTGGCCATGGCGTGATGTGGGTTGCCCAACCCAAACGCGTTCCATGAATGTCCGCCTGGGCCGTGGATGGTGGCGCGATAGCGAACAGAACCCAACGCGCCTGTAACAATATCATTGATGTTCGTTCCGTCTACCGAAATCCACGTTTCTATTTTCATGCTGTTCTTTGCCAACAAATATTTTACTCCTCGCAAATCGCCCAAGCCTTCTTCGCCCACGCTGGCAACAAAAAGTAAGTCATGAGTGGTTTCTATTTTTGCTTTTTCTAGTGCGCGCAAAACGGTAAGCATCGCTATTAGCCCGCGCGTATCATCTGAGATGCCCGGTGCATATAAAGTATCACCATGATGTTTTACAGTTACATCTGTGTCTTCGGGAAAAACGGTATCGAGGTGAGCATCTAACACAATTGTCTTCGTAGATTTTTTTCCAGAGCGCAGGGCAAGTACATTTCCGATCGAGTCGATCCAAACTTTATCGGCACCTGCTGTTTCAAAAAGTTGTTTTACTTTTTGTGCGCGAATGTTTTCTTTGAACGGTGGCGCAGGGATTTCTGTCAGCTCAATTAACTCTTTGGTGGTGGTTGGCTCCAGTGCATCGATGATTGCAAAGGCTTCTATGACAGATTTGTTTTTCGATAAAGTCTGTGCTTCTGGTGCATAGGGGTCTTTTTCCTTTTTGGTTTGTTGGGCGAGGAGATTGCTAGAAAAGCATACTATGAAAATTGCAAGTGTGATGGAAGAAAGATGGTTTCTTAGCATAGTGGGTTTATAAATGGCATTGAGCAAATATAACGAGAATCTGTTCTGTAAAAAGTACGCGACAGTTTACAGGCATTAAACAATTTTGCAACTTAACACAAAGGGTACTAAGCCTATGATACTAATCAAGAGCATCGGTTGCGTGCCAATAAAGGTTCAACTCGATTGGGTTTGCCTGTGGCACGCTTTAATGCATCGCTTATTTAATCCACGGGTTAAAACCCGTGGCCACTAACAGTGAACCCCGCTGGGGTTCGTTGTTTATTTTTTTATTTCCGCCCCAACAAATAACAAGGTATTAGTATGTGGCACAGCGATGTGTATTTCTCTCATGCCGTAGTCTCTATCAAATGGTTCTTTTACTTTGATGCCTTCTAATTTGTTCTTGATCGAATCCCATACAACATTCACATTATCTACTTCCAAATAAAATTCCATCTGCCCGATATCTTCTCCCGCCCTCAAGAGATGAATCGTCAATCCATCTTTGCTAAGAATGGCATAAGTAGGAGTATTCATTTCTTGTGTAAAGCCAAGGATGTCTTTAAAAAATGTAGCTGTCCCTTCTAAATTGCAAGATGGGATCATGGGACTTAGATGCAATGCTTTATTCATACACTAGCGCTTATATGCATTGGGCTCTTTAGGTTGATTTAATAAAAACCATTCTTGTTGTGAGGTAGCCTTGCGATCAGTAGAAACTGTCTCTTCAATTTTTTCTTGCGCTCGTTGAATGGATTTAGTCACCATAGTTGAGTCGATCATTTCATCTTCTTTCATGCCCATGCGTTTCATCAGCTCAACTAATTTGCCGCCACCAAATTTTTGAAACAACGGTTCGTCCAGCGATGAGAGGACAACTGCTTCTTGCAGATTCAATTGTAGAAATAGATGTTGCTCCATCTTGCGAAGTGGATAATGCTCTACAAAAATCAACATACGATTAACGATGTTTGACTTTGTTATGTTCTGCGCTAGCGTCAAGTATACAGAGTTCTCAGGTAAACTTAACGCAGATCGAAATTGGTGAAACGATTCTTCAAACCACGCCACAAAAAGACAAGCACTGTTGGCTTGCAACATTTGCTTACATACCTCCTGCTTGGCTGGAAGGTTTATCCAGATTTTATCATTTACCTTAACGGAAGGTTCTTTGGGTTTGAAAAGACCAAACATGATTGCAGTGAATTTATCTGCAAGATACTATAATGAAATTTTACTTATATATATAAATAGAACGGGTGCATCCCAATTGTCATATCTAAAATCTCGCTTGCAAAAGGAAGCTCCGCTGGAGCTTCTGAATGTAGAGGTTACGTTCTATAAACAGGTAGTCCCTCTGGGACTAACTGCCCCAGCGGGGCATACTGTTTATAGAAAGAGAGAACTATAAAGGATATAGCTCTGTAGGAGCTCCCTAATTTTTGTCGCGACATTTGGGATGTACCAGAGAATAAATCTCACGCAAAGGTGCAAGGGCGCAAAGGTTGACGAATTTAGTTATTCTTCAACAGTTATGCTTGCGTAAACCCGCTCCACTCTCATTTTCTCGTGATCCTAAACTCCACTCTTCGGTTTTTTATTTTATGCTCTTCGGTATCGTTCTTCTCCCTTGGAACATCGGGGCCAAAGCCGCGGCCAGAAATCCGTTTTGCTGAAATGCCCTTGTCGGTCAAATATTTTTTTACGGTCTCTACTCGGTCTAGCGAAAGCTTCACCAATAAAGTGTGGCTGCCCACGTTGTCGGTGTGGCCCCCGAGTTCTATTTCCATTTTAGGATTGTCTGTTAAAATTTGCCCGAGGCGATCTAGCTCGGGAAATGATTCTGATTTTAAAACTGGTTTGCCTTGCTGAAAAAAAACATTGTTTAACAAAATGCTTTCTCCTACTTCAATCGGCACCAAGTACAAATCTTTTTCTATTTCTTGATAGGTGCTTACGGTTTGCAGTTCCATGTTTTCATTCACAGAAAGAAACCCCTTGGCGCTGGCGTGCAATCCATAATTGATCCCGTAAGGCAACACAATTTTATAATTGCCGTCTTCGGGGTGTGAGATGGCTTCGCCTACTTCCTTCCGTGTGGCCAAGTCATCAAACAAAATATCAGCCTCGATGGGCTTTTTGGTTTTAGCGTTCAACGTTTTTCCAAATAACAAAACAACAGGGTCTGGTTTAATTTGATCAGGCAATTTTATGCGCATCATCTCACCTTTCCTTCCTGTTTCGCTAGCGACCAAATACGCATATTTACCGGAAGCTGGAATGGTGTAGTGTGCCTCAAAATCAGAAGAATTGATGCTTGGCCCTAAGTTTATTGGTTCTGTCCAGTTTGTCCAACCATCGCCAATCCGTTTGGCCATATAAATATCAAAATTGCCATACCCTGGCCATCCTTCTGAAGCAAAATAAAGTGTGCGGCCATCGGCAGCTAAAAAAGGCGATGCCTCATCCACAGGCGTATTTACATTTTTTCCTAAGTTAATGGGCTCACTCCATTGACCGTTTTTATCTTGGAGAGTGACGTAAATATCTTTTTCCTCCGCCTTACTTTTGTAAAATAAGTTTTGTTTTAATTTTACAGCGAAGCAAATCGCTTTGCCATCTGCAGAAAGATTGCTATCCATGTGCTTTGACTCATTTGAAAAATGAACGTTCAACGGCTGTGGATCAGACCAACCTCCCGACTTGCGCCTTCGAAGAGAAAAACCATCACTCAAGTTGAACATCATGGTGTTCTGGTCTGCACTCACTGAAGCGAGATTATCTGTGGTAGTAGAGTTAATGGGCTTGTTCATATTTTGAGAAGCATTCCATTGTTCTCCATCATTGCTACTGGTAAACCAAACATCTGCGCCATCCGTAATACCCCCTATGTTATCGGGCGATTCATTCCTTGAAAAAAAGATAGTCCTCCCATCCACTGTTACTTTGGGGCCAAGGTCATCATAGATGGAGTTTACTTTTTCTCCTAAATTTTTCTTTTCTACTTTCATCATTAGGTTATCAACAAGGTTAATGCGCGGGTCGGTATTACTATAAAATTTAAAGTCATCCACCTCCAGCACCATATTAGTGTAATTGATAAAGCCCATCCGATTTCCATACACGGGCAACGAGCTTTTGCTAAATACTTTCGTATCGTTGATATAAAAACTGGTCTCCTCTTTTTCTCTTGATACGCGCAATTTATTCTCTTGACCCAACGGGTTTATTGTGAACGCTACCCACTCATTTAATTGGTCTCCTTTTTCAGGAGTTAAAATCTTGTAGTAATTAGTGGTGGCTATAACAAACTCTTGTCTATGGTCATTGCCGTCATCTCCCCAAAGCAAACCAAAACCATTATTTGTGCTTCCTTCTTTTTGTATAAAGGTAGCCTCTAATGAATAATCCTTTTCCGTATCGATGTAGTGTGAGATGGTCATGATACGACCATGACCCTCCAAGTACGTTTCTAGAATAAATTTCCCGCTCTCCATTCGCGACCAGTATTCCTTCTCATGATTGAGCGACCAATAAAATTTATTGTCATCAAAGGTATCGTGGATAAGCAGCGGCAATTGAGCCGTGGATGCTTTAGTCAAACACAAAAAAAGGAGAGCAGCGAAAGTTATTTTCATAACAATAACAGGTTAGAGTTTAGTCGGTGCGAATATCCAACATTTTATCTTACTGATAATATACCCACTACATGGTAAAATAGTATCCGTACTGGTACGGATGCGCTTCTGTTTAGCGCTAACCGTTCACAGAATTTAATTAAGAAATAAAAAAGCTTTTCCCGATATTTAATGGGCTATTGCTAATAGAGGCGTGCGATAGTTTCACGCAAAGGCGCAGAGTTGCCTGCCGATTGAGATGAAAATTATTGATTCAGTTTGCGTGTAAGTTCATAAGCTATTTCTTGTATGAAAAAGAACAAAGTAGTATGCTGAATGATTTTGATTTTTTGATTGGCCAATGGAAGGTGTTTAACACACGCCTAACCAAGTGGCTGTGCGAATGTAGCGAATGGGTGTGCTTTGAATCGCACCACATTGAACAAAAGCGCAACGCTGGCCTTGGAAATTTTGCTGTGCACGAATATAAATTTGGCAACACATTGCATGAGCGCAGCATCATCCGCCAATACGATGATAATTATCATTTCTGGAAGATCGACCGCATGGATAATATGTCGGCCTTGGCCATGCCTTCGTTGCAAGGTACTTTTTGGAACAACAAAGGTTCATTCCTATCCAAAGGAATATTTGATGGACAAGATGTACTCGTGTGGGTGGAGTGGACAAAAATCTGTAAGAACTACGCGTACTGGGAACAAGCCCTTTCTAAAGACGATGGCAAAACTTGGGAACTGAATTGGATGATGGAGTTTTATAGAGAGAAGTGAAATTGAAATGAACTACCTACTCTTTGGAGAAGAATCCGAACGCCTGCTGTTCCGAAAATTAGAGTCAACTGATTTCTCTACTTGGCTGGAGTTTTTCAAAGACCCCTTGTGGGATAAATATTGGGTGATGAAAAAGCAATCGCCCGAAGTGCATTGCCAACAGTGGTTTGATAAAATTTTTAACCGCTATGCCAATAACCTTGGCGGGATGAATGTGCTGATTGATAAAAAATCAAGAGCGTTTATTGGGCAATGTGGATTATTGATACAAACTGTAGATGGCATTGAAGAACTGGAAGTAGGCTACTCCATGATGCCGCAGCACCGTGGCAAAGGTTACGCGCCCGAGGCCGCCAAAAAGTGCATTGACTTTACTTTTGCTCATCAACTCCGCGATTCCGTCATCTCCATTATCCATGAAGACAACCTCGAATCTCAAAAAGTAGCATTGAAAAATAAATTGAGTTTGGATAAGAGAACTATTTACGATAACAATCATGTGAGTATCTATCGGATTAAAAATTGATGGTGTATTGGCGCAATCTCCTAGACGATTGCGCCTTTTTTCATTGTTGCTGATCTTGAATGAGATACGGCCAATACACGCTTTTATTCAACTCTGAAACTTGCGTATATTTACGAGTTGGGCGTCAACCTTGCAGACAATTACGACCACGAATGTAAATCCTCCATCGCAAAATTAAAGGGACATGAGCCCCCTAAAAATCTACTCAAAAAAACACCACTCTTAATTTTGCTCGACACACCTAAGACAGATTTGACGAGTATCAAAGTTTTGTCGACATTGACAATCAAAATCATTAAATTTCGCAATATTAAAGTTTGAATGGCTAAAAAATACTCGTATATCAGAACTAAGCTCAAAATTGAAGTGAACAAGACGACAGACAACGACTTGGCTCATTTGACTCATTACTTCCATAACCACAAAAATGGTGTATCACATTATTTCAAGCCGACAGCTAAGGCCTATTTGACGGAACTACACGAAGAATTAAGTATCGTTCAAGAGCCTGACTTCCAATATTACTTGCCCATCAAGTGGGACGTTCCATTCCCTCCGAAAGAAAATCCTAAATTCAAATTCATTGACTTGTTTGCTGGCATTGGAGGCATCCGACTTGCATTTCAGAACCTTGGTGGCAAATGCGTTTTTACAAGTGAGTGGGACACTTACTCAAAGAAGACCTATGAAGCAAACTTTGGAGAAGTTCCATTTGGTGACATCACAAAAATTTCCGAGAAGGAAATCCCTGACCATGACATTTTGCTTGGGGGTTTTCCTTGCCAACCATTTTCAATAGCTGGTGTTTCAAAGAAAAACGCATTAGGTAGGGCTCACGGTTTTCTGGACGAAACTCAAGGGACGTTATTTTTTGATCTTGCTAGAATCATCAAATACAAGAAGCCTTCGGCTTTTATGCTGGAGAATGTAAAAAATCTTGTGAGCCACGACAAGAGAAAAACTTTCAAAGTGATTACTGAAACGCTTAAAGAATTAGGCTACAACATCCACTACAAAGTTTTAGACGGGAAACATTTTGTTCCGCAACACAGAGAAAGAATAATCATTGTCGGTTTTAGAAATTCTATTTTCAACAAGAAAGAGACTTTTCAGTTTCCGAAAATGAGTGAATCTAAATTTGCGATCAAAGACATTTTAGAAAGTGAAGTGGATAAAAAATACACGTTATCGGAACATCTTTGGAACTATTTGCAAGAATATGCAAAGAAGCATAAGGCAAAAGGAAATGGTTTTGGTTTTGGAATGACGGACTTGAATGGGATTTCAAGAACTATGAGCGCAAGGTATTATAAAGATGGAGCAGAAATTTTAATTCCTCAAAACGGAAAACCACCTAGAAGACTGACGCCAAGAGAATGTGCAAGACTTCAAGGTTTTCCTGACACTTTTATAATACCAGTTTCCGATAATCAAGCATATAGACAGTTTGGTAATTCAGTTGTAACACCTTTAATTGAAGCAGTTGGAAAGAACATTGTAAAAGAAATTTTAAAGCTAAATGGAAAGCACCCTAACAAAAGCCATATTCTCAGCACAGCAGTCTAAAATTGGTTTCAGCAAATACATAACAGCAAATGATACTGGTTCAACTGGTGGACATCAAGCTGGCTTTCATATTCACAAACATTCTTGGGAATTATTCTTTGACAAACAAGGCGAGAAGGGCGAAAACAAAGACAAATTCATTACAATAAAATGGCAAGATGATTTTGAAACGGCAAGCCGTTTCATTTA
The DNA here is from genome assembly GCA_043777495.1 of Cyclobacteriaceae bacterium. GTDB lineage: Bacteria > Bacteroidota > Bacteroidia > Cytophagales > Cyclobacteriaceae > ELB16-189. The sequence continues at coordinate 19,614 of JAYWHU010000127.1, forward strand.
CTACGGAGTTGGGACAAGAAATGAATACAGACTTACAAGATTTGGAAGGGGCTTTCCGTTTTTAGAAGATGCAAACATTGGCGACCTTTTAGTTATTTGTAAAAAATCAACCGACTTCTATGAAGCATTTGTTTTGCAAACAGACGAAGAGATTGATGAATTTTTTGCAGCACTAAATATTTCATCAAGCGACACAAACGGAATTATCCCAAAACAATTTCAAGCAACAGCAGAGGATAGTTTGATGCAATGCTTCACAGCATTTCTAAAATCACTTAAAATAGATTTCCCAACAACAGTATCGCTTGCAACCAATTCGAGAAACTGTTACAACGGTGCATACAACATTACTTCACAAATTGTCAAAGCCAATCCTGACAAAGAAATTTTGAATTGGCTGAACGCAGAGTTTCAACTTTTTAAAGTCATTGAGAACGACAGATACAACAGCAGAATTCAAACACCTTTCAAAACGGTTGAGGAGCTTGTTGAAACTGCAAATACAATTTTAAATAGACGAAAAAGTAGAGCAGGTAAATCTTTGGAACATCATCTTTCTGAAATTTTTAAAACTTTTGAACTTGCGTTTGCAACGCAAGCAACAACAGAAGACAATAAGAAGCCAGACTTTCTATTTCCAAATGTTGAAGCATACAACAACGTAAAATTTAATCCGAAAAAATTGGTTGTGCTTGCTTCCAAGACAACTTGCAAAGACCGTTGGAGACAAATATTAAATGAAGCAGACCGAGTTAAAACGAAACATCTTTTTACTTTACAGCAAGGCATTTCTAAAAATCAACTTGAAGAAATGTATAAATACAATGTATGCTTAGTTGTTCCTAAACCTTACTTGACAAGTTTCCCTGCGGATTTCAGAGAAAGAATTTTAACGCTGGACAATTTCGTGACACATATTCAACAAACTCAAAAACGATAGCCAACGCATTTGCAGGCACATTTGCTTTTTTTGCCAACGTTGAATCAACTCGAAAAAAAGCAAAAGAGACTGCACCCAAACGCACAAAGGCAGTGCAAACTTGACACGACAGCACTTCGACCGAAAAGAGCCACATCCGCTAACAGCGGTTTGGCAAAAAGCAGGTTGACTTGCTTCGTAGAAACATTGTGCTAAAACAAACATTTGTTCTTCTTATGAACTTTAGTGCTAAAACCTCACCTTCGCAAAGCCCTGTTCGTACTCGCTTCTGATGAGTCTTTTGTTTACAATCACGAAATTCAATGAAAAAAAAGATACTATTTAAAGCAACCTCATCGGATCATCCACCACTCTAAAATTTTCATTGAACGTGTTGATTTTCTTCATATCCGCATCAGAAATATGAAAATCAAATACATCAAAATTTTCTTTCAGTCGTTTTAGGTTAGAAGATTTTGGAATGGCCGATACACCTAGTTGCAATATCCATCTAAGAATAATCTGAGCAGAAGTTTTTCCGTAGTGATGGGCTACCGCAACTAATTTAGGATCGGCAAATCGCTGTCCACGAACCAATGGAGTGTACGCCTGCAACTGAATCTTTTTCCGTTTGCATTCAATTAATAAATCTTCTAAGAATAAATATGGACTGAACTCTACTTGGTCAACAACAGGAGTTACGTGATTATAGGTTTCAAGTTCATTTAAAAAAGGGATAAGGTAGTTGGCCACACCAATGGCACGCACACGTTTATCGGCATACAATTTTTCCAATGCCCGCCAGGTGTCTTTGCGCGTTTTCTTTATCGGCCAATGCACAAGATACAAGTCGATGTAATCACAATTCAGGTTTTTACTACTTGCATCAAATGCCCGAAGAGTTTGGTCATAGCCCTGATCTGTATCTGCTACTTTGGTAGTGAGAAAGATTTCGTTGCGTTGAACGTTACTGGCGCGAATCGCATTGCCAATCTCTGTTTCATTTTTGTACATCGCAGCCGTGTCGATCAAACGGTAACCCATTTCTAATGCGTGGGTCACGGCTTCTTCCGCCTCGCGGTTATACATATCATAAACACCAAGACCCAACAACGGCATGATGATGCCATTGTTGAGCGTTGTGAACAGTTGTTTCATCTTACCACTTTTCCAATCCTAACAATTTTTTTCCTAGCGCATTAAGCTCTGCTCTTTCATATTTAGTCTGTTCCCAGTTGCGTGGATCGCCCGGAAAGGCGTACCCTTCTGGTGCTATTCGATTGCGCCATGAGTTAACGCGCCATTCACGCATCGCTTCGTTGTCTTCTTCAGCCGGCATCATAGATATGTATTGCGCCATCCTTACTTTATTACCAGAGTTGTTTGGCCGTATACCATGAGGTTGTGAGCTATTGAAGATCAACATATCCCCCGCTTCCATTTTTACTTTCACTAATTCAAATCCAGTAGTATTGGGTTTGAAATGATCGCGATCTTCCGGTTGCGTAAGCTTCCATGTATCATAGGTGCGAAACAATTCTGGAATGCATTGAAAGCCGCCCATGTTTTCATCGGTCTGATCGGCCAATGCCAACACCCCTTGTACATTTTGTGGTTTTGTTTCTGGATCATAATCCCAATGAATAAATCCTTTATACTCATAGCCCGGACGAATAGGCAAATTCAAATTGGCGCGATCGATGGTCACCCAAAGTTTTTCCGTTCCCCATATATCTACAAAAGCATCGTACACACCTTGGATAGAACGGTTGTCCCACAAGTATTGATGATTATAAATTTCAACCATGCCTGTATTGGTAAGCTCCTTCATTTTCATTTCAGCGCGCGGTGGTGCATACCAAGTAGATGCATTGTTTGGATCTTTTTCTTCAAATTCCCAAAGCAGTTTTGCTAATCTTTCACAGTTTTCTTTTGATGCCGCATTCTTAATAACGATGTAGCCGTTGTGCTTCCAAAACTTCCAATCATCTTCTGATAACACCCGCAGTGGTTTGCCATTGGAGCGATCACTTAATTTGATCTTACTGGAAGTAGCCGTGGAAGGATTTCCTGGAATCTCTTTATGATTTTGATTGGGGGCCATCGTGGGCGCCATTGTCGGTGCCGTGGTAGCGTGTTCATTCTTTTCCATGATGTGTCTTGTTTTATTGAGTCAAATGTATTGTCGCTTGCAGTTTGAAATTTATCCTAGAGTCGCCATTTTTTGTCCTCCATTGATGTATTAGCTAAAGTACTGATATTTTAAGTACATTCAAGGCCAAAAATAAGATTGCACCATAGTTTTGCAAAACCCCTCGGGTCTCGAAAGACCGCAGGGGTTTACACCTAAGATCCTTTGCAAAACTGTCGTGCATCCAAAATAAATCATCAATGAAAATCAAACTTGAAAAAGTACAACCCGATGATGGAAGCTCGTTCCGGATTTTGAAAAACCCGCGACTGAATAATCTATTCTATTGGCATTATCATCCCGAGTATGAATTGATTTTTATCGCTGGCGCGGATGGCACACGGCACATCGGTGATCACATCTCTATATTTAAAGGAAGTGACCTGGTGTTTATGGGGCCGAATATTCCGCACTTGAATTTTGACTTTGGTATTCGCACCGAGTATGAAAAAATTGTGATTCAATTGCAAGAAGATTTCTTACAAGAAGCATTGGCAGATATTCCTGAGTTATCAGATATCCGTTCACTTTTTGTAAAAGCACGCAGAGCCATCACCTTTAATGGTGAAACCAAACGCGTGGTGGGAGAGAAATTAAAAGAGATGATCCAACAGAATCACTTTCGGCAATGGATTCTGTTATTGGAAATTTTTCAACTACTGGCTACCAGCAAGGAAAGTGAAGTGCTGAACATTTCACCCGTTGAACACAATTATAATCTAAAAGAACAACAGCGCATCAAAATCATCTACCGCTATGTAGAAGAGCATTATCAGGAAAAAGTAGATGTTCAAGAAGTGGTGGATCTTTGTCATTTATCAATGGCTGCATTTTGTCGCTACTTCAAACGCATGACCAATATGACCTTCACTGAATTCTTAAATCAGTATCGCGTCAATCAGGCTAAGAAATTATTATTGAAGGATTACAATGTTAGTGAAGCTTGCTTCGAAAGCGGCTTTACTAACTTATCATATTTTAACAAAACCTTTAACAAGTATGCCAAAGAAAATCCGATGCATTTCAAAAAGCGACATTCACATTCTTTAATTTAATATCTGATGTTACTCAAAATAACTAAACGAATGTCAGACTGAGTTTATCGAAGTGTCAGACTGAGTTTATCGAAGTGTCAGACTGAGTTTATCGAAGTCCATTTAAAGTTCAGATAGTCAGTTTTCGACAAGCTCAAACTGACAACACGGGTTATTTTGCGTAACATCAGTTAATCTCATTCATAAATAAATAAATAAACTAACCATCACCCAAACTCTCTTTCTGTATGATTGCAAACCTTAGTACATTCGATATTCTACTTGTGCTCGCCTATTTTGGTGTCGTGTTTTACGTTGCCCGATGGGCCACACTCAGGCGCAAGCACGGCAACAGCAATACCGCATCGGCCGATTATTTTTTATCTGGAAAAAGTGAAGGATGGATCGTGATTGGTTCTGCGCTCTTTGCCTCTAACATTGGTTCCGAAATTATTTTAGGTCTCGCTGGTTCTGGTGCACGTGCCGACATGCCCAATGCGCAGTTTGAAATTCTGGCTTCGTTGGTGTTGATTGTTTTAGGGTGGGTGTTCGTTCCCTTCTACCTCAAGACAGGTGTATATACGATGCCACAGTTTTTAGAAATGCGCTATTCGCCCGCAGCGCGAACGTATCTTTCCGTGGTTTCCATCTTAGCATACGTACTCACTAAGATTTCACTCATCATTTTTTCGGGCGCATTGATCTTTGATATGTTTGGCATTCCATTTTGGACAGGTGCCATCATCATTGTCTTATCAACAGGATTATACACCGTGTTTGGTGGATTGACGGCTGTGATCTATACTGATTTAATTCAGACCGTTATTTTATTAGCCGGAACTATTGCCGTTACTTTTTTTGGATTGCATCAACTGGGTGGATGGAATGAAATGACCAGCACGATTGCTACCGCAAGTAAGGAATCAGGTAGCCCGAGTGTTCAACAATTCTTCAACCTATGGCGCCCCCTGTCAGATGCCAATTATCCGTGGACAGGAATGTTGTTTGGCGCACCGATTTTAGGAGTGTGGTATTGGTGTACCGATCAGTTTATTGTCCAGAAAGTATTGTCGGCAAAAGATATTAGCCAAGCACGCAAGGGTACTTTGTTTGCAGGCTTTCTAAAGCTTCTTCCTGTATTTATTTTCTTGATGCCGGGCATCATCGCCTTCGCGTTAGCAAAAAAAGGATTGCTGGAATTTTCTTTAGACAACGCAGATCAAGCTATGCCTGCTATGATTACCACGCTACTTCCCGTTGGAATAAAGGGACTTGCGATTGCCGCGCTGCTTGCTGCGCTAATGAGTTCACTCTCTTCCGCATTTAATTCTTCTTCTACATTATTCACCATTGATTTCTATAAACGATTTAAGCCTGAAGCATCAGAAAAGCAATTGGTATTGGTGGGCCAGATTGCAACAGTCGTGTTGGTGATTGTCAGCTTAAGTTGGATACCTTTTATGCGGACCTTGATGGGTGGTGGCATGTTTCATTATTTACAAAGCATTCAAGCTTATATATCCCCTCCTATCGCAGCGGTATTTTTATTAGGACTATTCATTAAACGCATTAATGCGCGCGGGGCAATTGTTTCGCTGTGGGTCGGGTTTGTGTTAGGTGTATCGCGATTGGTGACGGAGTTTATGGCAAAAGAAGGAAGGATTGAAATTGAAGAAGGAAGCTTTCTTCAAATGATGTTGAACATTAATTTTCTACACTTCGCCCTATTCCTTTTTCTGATTTGTGGTGCTATCTTGATTCTAGTAAGCCTTACTTCACCTGCACAATCGGAAGAGCAATTAAAATTGGTTACGTATAAGCGAACTCCTACTGTTAAAGGAGCAGGGTACTCCACTGACTTTTGGCTCACCTTGTTATTGATTGGCTGTGTTATCTTCTTGTGGATATTATTCAGTCCTTGGGGGATTGCTGGATAGCGTTGGGGAGACCGTCTGCTATAATTGATTAGAGGTTTGCGGATTTTCCATTGTTACTGATTTTAAATAAGTTAAGTGGTCATGACGCTTTTATGTAAAACTGAAACTTGTGTATATTTATCAGTTGTGCGCCAGCTTTAACGTCACACCCTTAACAACAAAAAAATAAATAACGACCCTATGAACTTTAACACTTTAGGACAAAAAATAGAAGAAGCAACAAAAAAAGCATTTATTGAAATGTTTGAAAATTATGGGGCTGACGAAATTTATGGATTTGCGTTGTATAGTGACGAAGGTGCTATGACCGTCTGTCCTTCGACAAACACTTCAAAGCATTTGGCGTCTATTGAAGAAGACGATAAAGTATACTACAAATTTGAGCCAGCAGAATGGAAATATGAAATGAAAGGTGCTGAGAAAGAGTTTGATGAAATTTGCAAACAATTAAGAATTGAACTAGAGAAAAATGAATTTATTACCAACGAGGAATATAATAAAGAATGGTTTATAAACTTTCAAACAAAGCTCTATGAAACCTGTATTGGTGTTTTAGAAAAACTAAAAAATCAAGATTTTTTTAAAAAAATAGTTGGTAAAGATATATTTCTAACTTTTACAGTTACTGAATACGAATTTGAAACGAAAGACTTAGAAAAAATAATTGAAAAACTCAACGATAACGAATACAAAAAAGAATATTTAGATTGGATAAAAACGTTGGGACAATAAGCAGAACGCACAACATTGGGTTTTGTGCAGTTGGGCTTGACGTTCAAACTTCGGCTATTTGCATCGCGTACTTTGGTTCGGGTTGGGCGGAATTCTGTTGTGCTCTTAGTTGTTAACTTGTACTTCTATTTCTTCATTGGGCTTCCGTTCAGGGCTGGACAAACAACAATGTGCTGCCTGCAAAGCCCTGTTCGTTATCAGTAACCCTAAAACGACCAACGGATGCTGTTTGTTGGTGAAGAACATCAACAACGGGTAGGAAAATAATATCATTTCATTTTCAATCCAAACAAAGGCCTGATGATGTTTACTCTTCGAATGACGAATTCATAGGTAAGAAAGCATCCCGTAAAGGTGAACAGCAAAACCAAAATGAATTGTAGTTGAACTTCCATGTCGATCGGAAATATCAAAGCAGATGCTAGATATAAAAATATCATGTGAAGTATATAAACGGGATAAGCAGCCTGGCTCAAATAGCTTAACGCTCTACTAGGATGATTAAGGTATCTGTACCCAAGTGCAAAAACAGAGATAATCCAAAAAATAGATTCAACCGCTAATTGATAATTCGGTACGTGCATCTGGAATTGAAACAACCGATAAGTGTAAAGTGCGACTGCGGCAACAATGAACAGCCACCTCCATTTCAGAAGCATATTCCAAAAAGGATCGCCACATAGCACAAAACAAAAGCCGAAAAAAAAGGCTAACATCCCCAGAAAAAATCCGTGCCATGTTACAGCATAGAGTTCGTATGGATTGGTTTGCACTATTATCACTTCAGCTACAAAAGCTGCAATGACGAGCAGCAAGCCAAGCGGATGACTCAAAATTCTTTTTATAGTGCGCGTGAGCCGGCCATTTTCATTTCTTTTTAAATAGAAGAACAGCGGAGACCACATAACTACGTAAACAAAGATATTTCCAAGAAACCATAGATGACCCGGGTTGTACGTAAGCGTATTGTAGGTGAGATGCATCTTATAATAAGATTGCCAAATCCATGTACTGATGGGAACGATCACCATCATTCCAAACACGAATGGCAACAGTATCCGGCTTGCGCGGTCCTTAATGAGCTGCATCCAGTTTCTATTTTGCATAGCGAAGTACACACCCATCCCCGATGCAAAAAATAAAAGCGGTATGCGCCACACATTCAGCATGGTCATGGGAATCCATAATGACCGCCATGATTTTCCATTGGCAATAAATCCAATCATGATTCCCCAAGGCTGAAAGCCAATGGCAGTATGATAGAGTAAGAGCAAGCCAATGGCAATCACTCTCACCCAATCAATGTCGTATCTCCTGTTTTCGGATAACATTTTTATTTACTATTCGAGTAAGAAAATTATTTCAGCATCGCTGCAATTTCTGGTCTGGTTTTTTCAATATACGCATAATCCAACTTCAACCCCATGGGTGCAAGCATTTGCCCCATGATGTCATAAGTACTTTTTAAATCACTGAAAGGGCCTGCCACAGATTCATAAGCAGTGCTGCCATATTTGTTCTTGATTGTTTTATCAGCACTTTTATCCAACAGCATCTTTACAATCTCAGGTCGGCAAAAGAAGGAAGCAGTATGAAGTGCTGTTGATCCGTCATTGTTCTTGAAGTTTATATCTGCACCCGCTTCGATCAAAATTTTAGCAACTTCTGTTTTTCCAAACAGCGCAGCACTGATCAGTGGACTAGAACCTCCGAAGGGATCTTTTTCATTTAGGTCACTGCCGGCAGCAATGTGTTGCTTCATTGCTTCCACATTATTTGTGATCACCGCAGTATGAATGTCTATTGAAGGAGCTTTGACTTTCGATTGAGAAGTGCCTTTCTGCGCAGATGCTTTCCTTTCGTTGCAAGCCCCCAGCATGAGCAGGGCAATTAAGAATATTGCTTTGATTAGCGATGTAATAGAATTGTTGATTTGTGTTTTCATATTTATTAATTTAGTTTGTTTTAATTTTTTGCCATAGTTGTAGCATCTCCCATCATTTTGATGGCATGAATTTCTCAGCTTTTTTATGATTAAGGGCATCTCTAAAAACCTAAATTGTTTGTCAGTTTGAAGTTTGTCAAAGGTGGTTTCGACAGGCTCAACCTGACAAGGTTTTTTGATATGCCCTTAACTGTCTTTTTTAAATTCTTCTATTTCCTGAAGGAACTCAGAAGCTTTCGCCAATTTTTCAGAGCCGAAATATTTATTGGTCCAGCGTTGCCACTTAGTAGATTGATTGTTGGGCGAGAGTTTGATGAAGAGGAAAATGGAGGCTGCTGTAAACAATCCAACTATAATAGCATTCACACTCCAGAAAAACGCACCACCATTCTGCACCAAGTCTTCGCTGTACCACCAAGTACAATACAAAGGAGTTTGTAAAAGTAAAATTCGGCCTACCAAATTATCAGAAGTGCGCACAAGGGAAATTTTTCTTTGCGTCTCAGTGATGCTCTCCTCAATACTGACACTAGTGAGAATAGCAATGTGGCGAATGTAAGCGATCACCGCAAAGACATTAAACACAACTAGCAGGCTGACCGATAGGGAAAAATAAAATTTATCGAGCGAGTGATAAACCAAAAAGGCAAGAAAGATTATCCACACAATTCCCAATATCATCACAGCGGTATGACCTTTCACAAAAGAACGTATTTTAGATTCCGCCTTTTCTGTTTGCAGCGCATACAGTTGTTGTTTGTTGATTTCCAAAATCTTCTCGATCTTTTTGTCGTACGACTGCCAAATACTTTTTAATTCTGCCTCATTCATAATTACTGATCGGTTAATAACTGATGTTAAGCAAAACAACTCGTGTTGTCAGTTTGAGCTTGTCGAAAACTGGACTTCGATAAACTCAGTCTGACACTTCGATAAACTCAGTCTGACATTCGTTTAGTTATTTTGCGCAACATCGGTTAATAGAAACTTTGCTTTTAGTTTTTCTTTTATGCGTGCTATTTTTGTTGAAACATTGGTTTCTGTTATTCCTAAAATCTCACCCATCTCTTTTTGACTCTTGTTCTCTAGGTAAAGAATCATCAGCGCACGATCCATGTCTTTTAGTTCGGTAATGAATTGTTGGAGTTGATTGATTTGAGTTTCTGTTTCTCCGGGCTCGCTTTCTGGAATGATGGCGATTAAACTTTCCGTCAATTCAGTAGATACTCTTTTTCTTTTTGAATCTCTCCGATAAAATGATATGGCTACATTCAAGGCTACGCGATACATCCAAGTAGAAAGCTTGCACGAATGATTATACCGTTTAAATGACTTCCACAATTCAATAATAATTTCCTGCACCAAATCTTTACGATCATCCGCATCTTTACAATAGGAATTGGCCACCTTGTAGATAATGCCTTTGTTTTTAGCAATGATCAATTCAAAATCAAGATTGTCCATCGCATTTTACTTTCCCAATTCGTTTTCAGTTTCATTTGTTCTATTATTCGCAAGCGAGAGCTAAATCTCACAGAAATGGCAAAATTTATTTTACTTATTTGTATGTTCTAGCAAATCTCCAGGCTGGCAATCCAGTGCTTTGCAAATAGATTCCAATGTGCTGAACCGGATTGCTTTTG
>JAYWHU010000128.1:0-7821 GCA_043777495.1 Cyclobacteriaceae bacterium
GCTTAGGGCAACACATTATTATTTACTCGGCTAAATATAAAATTTTAGTTCAAATTTTCTGAATGAAGTAATCATTACCAAGAAATTAATTTTGATATCCTGAAAACCAGACATAGAGTACGTCTGGAAAACCTGACTAAGAGGGGGTCTTGAGGCTAACATTGAAGTCACAAGCGGGACGCTTACGCTAGGGGCGACTACGAGGGGTCTTGAGGCTAACATTGAAGTCACAAGCGGGACGCTTGCGCTAGGGGCGGGATACTTTGTCCAATCAGATTTAGCATTCGGAAAAGCTGAAAGTATTTGATGATAAATCAGAAGAAGGGTCAATTTTTCAAGACATGCAATTTCTTTAACACGCTCTCATCAATCTCATGCCTCCCTTCAAATTCAATAATAGTCGGATTGATTTTTAATTTCAGGTTCAACTGCATCATTTCCTCCATTCTATCTTTGGTGATAAACCGATCTTGCTTGCCCAGCACTTCAATTATTTTTTTATCCTTTAACAGTTCTGCGCCTTTTTCGAAATCCATATCAGGAGGAAAGAGGCCAGCCCACAAGATGAGACGATCAAAATTTATTTTTCCGTTCATTGCCCAGCGCATGACCGTGGCCGCGCCTTGCGAAAATCCAAACAAGGTGGTTTTGATATTTCGCTTGCCGATTTCTTTTTGATGAATGGAATCGAGGTACGTGATGTAATTCTCAATGTCCATCAATCGGTTTTCTTTGGTCATCCATGTAGCACCTACTCGCCCTAGGTTGCCCTGTAAATAAAATCGAGATAAACCTTCTGGGGCAATCACGCATATCCCTTTTTCCGAAAGGGGCTTGAACTTCTGAACGAAGTATTGGGCGAGTTGACCATACCCATGAAGCACATACCATACTTCTGTTGCGCCATCTATTTGACCCAACTGATAATAACGCGCGTTGAATTGAAAATGAAGTTCTTGTTGGATAGCTTCCATTGGGTCAATAAGAGAAAAAAAAAACCTTGCTGGTTGGAGCAAGGTTTCTGTTTATAAAATGCTTTTTATTAACGCTTAAATCCGAGTGCACTGCCACCGCATTTGCCGGCAGAGCCGTCAAAGGTATATTGGATGTAGTAGATGCCCGTGGCATTGCAAGGGTAGGCAATGGCTGAGATGAACTGTCCATTGATTTTACTTGATGCTACTTTGTTTCTTCCTGAATCGAAGATGGTCACTACAATACCATCTGTGGCTGCGCCATTTGCGCAGAGGTTGATCATGTACTGCGTACCTTTTGTAAACACGTAGCTGTATTCTACTTTGTCTTTAGATCCGCCCTCGCCATCTACTTTGTAGCTTTTCAAAAAATTGAAGCCAGAAGCCAGCTTGGGGATACATGCATTGGCAAAATTATCTGGATTGCATTGCCCATTTAATTCAATTGAGCCAGCACCAATAATGAACATCAACAGGGTTATGGAAATCGCCTTTTTCATGAGTTAAGAATTTGTTTTTTTTTAAGGTCACATGGAATGGCCAAACTTGTTGTCATTGGTGAAATGAAATAAGTGAGTGGCCACTTCATAGGTTTGTTTATTCGGTAAAAAATTAGCTGATTATTTTATTTCTAATGGAGTTAGTCAATGAGCGTATTGCTTCCACATCTTGCTCGGTAATATTAATAGTTGTGGTGCTGTTGTCTTTTATCATCGCCACACCATCCACCACTTCCATAGTAGATTCTTTGTAAGTGTAAGTAATGTTAATCTTGTCAAAGGCCAGTTTCAATTCGTCCATATCTTTCAATAACGATGCCATATTTGCATCCTCTTTGTAAAAGGAAAGAAGCAATACAATTTGCTCTAAAATAATCTTTTGCTCTCCGATTTTTTCCTGCAATTCCTTGTTTTTAACATCTTTAGCTGCCACTTGACAAGTGATTTGCATGGCTTCTACCCATCCGCCAATCAATAACAAGACACTTAAATTTGCCCTGCTTTGAGTCTGCAGATAGTGATTGATGCTATTGAAATTCTGGGTAGTGATCAACAGGAGTGAATCAAGGTTTTTGCTATTAGCGGCCAAATGTCCAATGGTTTCAATATCGAAAAACTGACCTATATTCAATCCATCGGCCAATGATTTTATCGATGAGAGGTATTTAATCCCGTCTTTGTTCTGCTCATATATATTGGTGTAGCCCAAATCAGTGCCGTACACTCCCAAATTGAGAGCTTTTTTGTAATTGCTATTGTATTTGGGTAGGTTATCTGCGCTATTGAGGATGCTTGCATTGTATTTTGTGCCAGATTCCTTCAAAAGCACCGAAATTTCCAGTGGGCTGGGAATCTGTTGGAGAATGCTATTGATAACTTCTTCATCAATGGTAGGGCCGCTTTTGGCGGAGTCCAAACTGTTGAGGAATGCTTGTTCATCTGGTTTTTTGCCAGAACCGCACGCGGTTAGGAACAAGGCGAGTAATCCGATCAGTAAAAGTTTCATACCTATCCAGTTATTGTTTACAAAAATAAGAATTCAAAAGTCGTTACCAAATCCGTTAGTAAAAGTTAATCGGTGATTAGTTAATGGTAATTGGTAATAGGTAGTCTGTTTTCGGTTACTCTTTCTACCACTTACCTCTAACATTTTTACCTTTATTTCTTCTTAAACGGCACTGTGACCTTATTCGGGATATTCACCTTCCCAAACAAGTCGATCAATTTCCTCACCCACTCAAAATAAAGGGCTATGTAAAATAATAAGGCCATTGCCCAAATCACCAATAGGTTGAACCAATAGGTGCTGACAGTGGCTCCAAATAAGTTCTTTTGGGGAAGGAAGAACGCTGTTCTGTAATCCAATATGCTTTTTGGAGTGGCTTCCTGAAATATTGGGTTGATTTGCTGGATCAGTTTCCCATTGTATTCCAACAAACGATCTTTCACGTTTATATTTTTTACCAGATCAGCTAGACTTTCATTGTAGTAGCGATTCTTTTCCTCATTGATATTGATCCCATTTTTCTCATCAAAGGCCATTCTTTTTTCGATGAAGGCTACGTTATCATTATAAATTTTTTGATAGTGCTTTCGGTAATCTTCAAAGTAAGCATCCATGGCCCCGCCTCGCAGCTTGGTGTAATTGGCTGGCAATAGATCCTTGCTAAGATCTGTCTTCTCAAAGCCAGGCTTGTAAGGTTCATTTGTTAAATTATCAATCAAGATAGTAAGATTGGATGCAACTAACTTTTTAATGGAATCGTTCTTGGATTCAAAGTTTTGCAAAACAAAAAGATTTCTCCACTTCAATTCATCAGTCATATAAGCTGCTTTGAAATCAGCTTTAGCTTCTTCTTTTTGATATTTATAATACGTGGCTTCGTATTCATTATTCGTAAACTGATGAGTGGCCATTGCTTCGTAAGCCCAGCGCGATGCCATGAAATCGGCAATGACGGGTACCTTACCTTTGGTAGCAATCAGGCTATTCAATTTATCGAAGTTAAAGAGCAATCCGCTCAAAATCATTTGCGGAATGAGTAGGAGGGGGATCATTACATAAACAGTGACTGCCGAGTTGAATGCGGAGGATATATTCAATCCCAAGACATTGGCAAAACAAGAAGTAGTGAACAAAGCAAACCAAAACGCAAATATCATCCCATGTATTTCTAAAATCAAATGGCCAACAATAACGAAGGTGAATGTTTGTATGGCTGATAAAAGAAATAATATCGAAAGCTTAGAGAGCAAATAACTATTCCAACTTAGATTAAGGAACGATTCTCGTTTTAAAATTTTTCGATCACGGATAATTTCTTCGGCACTCACCGTTAACCCCATGAACAGGGCCACAATGATGGACATCAATAAGAATGCGGGAAAATTATCGTTGAATCTGAAAATATATTCCTTTCCACCAGGTGCGCTTTTGTATTTGATAATGAATGCGAGAATGGCAGCCAAAAGTGGTGCTTCTAGCAAATTGATGAGTAAATATTGTTTGTTGCTGAGCTTGGAAAGGAAATCGCGCGTGGCGAAAACGATAGATTGCTTGAACTTACCAGGAATATTGAGTGTACTCGGTGGCTCTTCTTTTACATCTTCTACTCTATTGATTTTAAATCGCTCTTTGTATTTGTCATGCCACTGCGGTGGCGTCACCTTTCGCTTATTGGTTGGCTGACCATATTCGTCTACCACCTTTGCTTCAATGATGTTGAATATCTGTTCTGGGTTTACGTTACCGCACGTTTCGCATTGGCCACGGTTGCTATCTACTTGGTGCGTGGCTTTTTTGAAATAGCTCACTGCTTCCACAGGACTTCCATAATAAGCAGGGAAGCCGCCTGTATCCATGATCACCATCTTATCGAACATCTTATAAATGTCAGATGATGGTTGGTGGATAACCACAAAAATCAATTTTCCTTTTAACGAAAGTTCTTTGAGTAAGTCGATTACATTTTCTGAATCCCTTGAGGACAAACCAGAAGTGGGTTCATCTAAAAAGAGAATAGCTGGCTCACGAATCAATTCCAACGCAATGTTCAATCGCTTGCGTTGGCCACCGCTTATTTTTTTATCCAATACACTGCCCACAGTCAAATCTTTGCGCTGATCCAAGCCTAAATTTTCGAGCGTGGTCATTACCCGTTCGTGCAATTGTGTCTCGTTAAAATTGGCGAAGCACAGTTTGGCGTTGTAGTATAAATTTTGGTAAACAGTCAGTTCTTCAATGAGCAAATCATCTTGCGAAACAAAACCGATGACGCCCTGTATTTTATCTTTTTCTTTATTGATGTCGAAGCCGTTGATCAATATTTCTCCTTTCGAAGGCTTTTCCAATCCTGCCAAAGTGAGCAGCAACGTAGTTTTACCCGCACCGCTGGCTCCCATAATGCCAATCAATTTACCGGGGCCTTCTGCAATCAATACATCGCGTAAGCCAATAGCTCCATTGGGGAATTTGAACTCCTCTACATTTGCGTTAAATGAGAGCTTTGTCGTTTTAATTTCTTCGTTGAAGTGGGCAACTAGATCGCTATAATAAAGTGCATCGCCCGCTTGGGTTTTGATCGTGCTGCCAGACGAGAACAAATACACTCGGTTGGGTTGCATAATAAACCCATTTAGTATATTCAATTCCTCTCCCAAGTATTTGGTGAAGTACATGTCCACACTGCCCACCTTCATGAAGATGAGGTTGCCATTGATGTGGCCGTGCGTATGCTTTTGTAGTTCGGCCGATTTTTCGTGAGCCGAATTCAGTACTAAAATATCTGCAAAGTTGATCTCTTCTGCTTTTTCGGCAGTGATGAATTTCTCAATGAGGTTATACTCTTTTTGATCGATGTTAAAAACAGTAGAGACTGTGTTGATGATCTCGATCCGCTGTGGCGTGAAATTTTTATCGGAGCCGATCAGCTCTAGCAATTTGATCAACACCACTACCTTTTGTTTTTGGGTAAGGGTCTTGTTAATCTTTTTGCAAATGCCGAGGGTCTTAACTGAATCTTTTACCGATGTGAGCTTGACTTTCTCTTCATCGCCTGAGCCTCCTGTTACTAGCTTGTTATACCCAGAAAAATTATCATACAGCTCAAGGTATTCCTTGATGGAATCTTGATCGAGCTCTGTTCTAAAAAAAGTTATTACAAATTGACGCTCATTCTCCGTTACTCCGCCATCTTGCTTGGTGATGATGGCAAAAAGCTGGGTGAGCGCCTTTAAGATTTCTTCACTCATTTTGTTGAGCCGCAAAATTTTGCGGCTTTACTATAGGTTACTGGTGGAGCCGCAAAATCTTGCGGCTATACTCTAAGGGTTAATAAGTTTTAAACTCAAAAGGAATTTCCACCAATTCTGAAAACTCTTGGCCTGCTTCTTCCATGTCTTCGTCATCATCATGAAAATACCAAAGTATCTTCATTCCTTTGATTTCCTCTAGTGCAGAAAGCACATCCAAAATCAATTTGGAAGAAGCCGTGTTGAAATATTCTAGTTTAAGAGTAAACTCGGTAGTGGGGTTGGCTTCTTTTGCATAGTTGTTGATCCACTCCACAACAGGCTTGTAAAACTCTGCTGAATCTTCTGGCAGCGAACGGCCGCTGATCTCAAAAATCCCGTTCTTCTTGTCCAACAAAATGGTGGGTGTATCTTCAGTCCCTTTTAGATTTAAAATTTCCATGATTGTTTCAGTTTATAATTTTTTAAGCTAATTCTTTTTCACGTGAGATGTTTACTTTCATACAGAAGAAATCGTAGTCGGCATCCATGCTGCTGAAAGAGAATTCTAATTTCTCTCCTGATTTTCTGGCCATGTCCACAAAGCCAAGGCCCGCACCCCCTTTTTCAGAGATAGATGTGTTTTTGATGATTTCTTTATAAAGCTCCTTCAGGCCTTCTTTGTCCTTGGCATTTAGGCCATTGAGGTTCTCGGTAAGCTTGGCCACGTTTTTCTTTGGGATAGGGTTGCCCGTCATTACCGAATAGCGCTTGTCATCTTTGCTGATCATAAAGATGGCACTCTTGCTAACTAAGGAACCTGCTTGCAAACCTTGTTCGCTGCTGTGTTTCACAATGTTCTGCAGAGATTCCACCATTACGTTAAATACTTTGCGCTTGATGCCCGAATCTTCGCCTGAAGAATCGAGGTTGCGCTCGGCCATTGACAATATTGACTTGGTTGTCTCTTGGGTGAAGTCACCATCGTACACCAAAATCAATTTTTGGGACATCATGGTCCGGTGCAGGTCATAGATAAAATTCATTGCGGTAGTGTTTGGGTTCCTAAATTATACGTTTTATGTTAAAGTTCTATGTTTTGATGTTTTTTATGTTTTGCTCAATGGATGCAGGATGTTGTAGGCTGGATTTGCTCATTGCCCCTTGCTCATTGCCCCTTGCCTTTTACCTTGCCTCTCACCATTTTTACACACTAAGTTCCAATCCCTAATCCCCACTATTAAAACTTAATACCAATCAACAACACATCATCTGTCTGTCTCGTATCCCCCCTCCATGCTTCCCATTCAGTATCAAAAACAACGGCTGCATCTTTCATCGCACCTTTATGCACTCTTTCAATGATCTCTCGCGTTTGCTTAGGACCAAACTTACGCTCTTCTGGGCCACCAAATTGATCGGGGAAGCCATCTGAGCTAAAGTAGAATGAATCGCCTTTCGCCAATTCCATCTTTGTGGTGGTAAAGTTGGTTTGGTTTTTGAAAATACCACCACCAATTGGGAATTTATTTCCTTTTACCTCTTCCATCACCCCTTTCTTCATAATATAGAGAGGTCGGTGTGCCCCCGCATACTCCACCGTTCTGCTCTCTGCATTGATGCGACAGAGGGCAATGTCCATTCCGTCTTTGGTAGCCGAATCATCTTGATCTTGACGAAGGGTTTGGGTAACGCCTTCATCGAGTAAATCCAAGATTTTTCCAGGATCGGTTATCTTTCTACTGCGCACAATGTCATTTAAGAGGAAGTACCCGATAAGAGAAAGCAATGCACCTGGCACACCGTGGCCCGTGCAATCTACTGCGGCAATGAACAAATCATCTTTGATTTGCACAAACCAAGGGAAGTCACCACTTACCACATCGCGTGGTTTGTACAGTACGAATGAGTCGGGCAACGCTTTGTTTACCAGACGAGTATTAGGCAGGATGGCATTTTGGATTCGCTTGGCGTAATTGATGGAGTCGTTGATCTTTTTATTTTTGTTTTGAATCTCCAACTCAATCTCTTTGCGCTCGGTGATATCGTGCGAAACCAACAGTACTGATTCGATATTCTTTTGTTCATCGTATTCGGGAATGGCGTTGACTTGCATA
>JAYWHU010000129.1:0-93698 GCA_043777495.1 Cyclobacteriaceae bacterium
CCCCCGCCCCCCCCCCCCCCCCCCCCCCCCACGACTTACTAATGATCTAAAAGAATTTCTTTAGCAAGCCTAAGACTTTCGCCCCGCTTTCTTCGCGACCGCTGAGCAAACCTTTGAAGATTTCTTTGTCCTCTCCACTGATGTCAGTTTTAAAGTCTACCTCGTTGCCTAACATCTTTCTGGCGCCCATGTGCCAGCTAGGGAAAGCCTTTTCTTGAATAGGCCCCATGGCTATTAGGCGTGCTTGATCATGCCGCGGGTCTGTTTTGATTTTGTCATACAAAGTGTTAATCACTTTGTACTCTCCTTCTACCAATTGAATAAACTTGGTATCTGAGTAAAGAAGTATTCCAGTGATGTTTAGGGGTGGGTTGTTTTTCTTGCACGAGGCCAATATTTTTTCAATTTCTTCCTCCGTACAAGTTGACTTTCGGTTGCTTACATAAACGAGTTGTGATAACATATTAAATTGAGTCGGTTTAATGTAATGCAAAATCAATAAAAAAGGACATTTTCCATATGCCATCAGTCTGATAATAGAATTGTTAATGATAAAATAATCAACCTTTGAATGATGTTTAAGTTAATGGCTCCGCAAAGACTAAATCTTAGAACACAATTTCGAAACCCGCATGAATCTATTTTATAAATTAATGGATACCATACTTATTCTTGGAAAAATGAAAAAGGCTGGATAGTTTTAAATCACACTAAGAGTGAGGCATATTACAATTTTAAGAATCACCTAATTTTACAGAATATGAAAAAAATAGCCTATTGTTTAATAGTATCTACAGCAGCATTTACATCTGCATTGCTATCGTCCTGTTCAAAAACCGAACCACCGGTTGCAACAACACCAACCTATAAAATTGTTTGGCAAGACGAGTTCGACAATACAGGTTTGCCGCTGGCCTCTAATTGGGGCTACGAAGAAGGATTTGTGCGCAACAGCGAAAAACAATTCTACACCAAACAACGCATCGAAAACGCTCATGTCGAAAATGGTATTTTGACTATCGAAGGACGAAAAGAAAACTACAACGGTGCGGCATATACATCGGCAAGTATCAACACAAAAGGCAAACAAAGTTGGACATATGGCAAAATAGAAGTTCGGGCCAAACTGCCTGAGGGTAGTGGTTCGTGGCCTGCCATTTGGATGTTGGGCAACAATGTGGACATCATAGACTGGCCAAGATGTGGCGAAATAGATATAATGGAAGCAGTTGGCAAAGAACCAGGAATGTTATACTCTACAGTACATTATGGCAATTTATGGCCAGATGCAAAAAACAAAAGTGGCAATATTTATAACAAGACGACTTATAGCGATTATCATATTTATAGTGTTGAATGGACTGCTGATCAAATGAGTTTTTATATTGATAGCAACAACTATTTTACATTCAACAAAACCAACTTGATTTCGGGCTATCCCAATCCATTCGATAAACCATTTTTTTTGTTGCTTAACCTAGCCATTGGTGGTGCTTGGGGTGGAGGTAATCCCGCATTTCCGCCTGATGGAATCGACACTAGTTCGTTTTCTCAAAAATTCATGATAGATTATGTTAGGGTCTATCAGAAGCTATAATTTTTTATTTTTCAAAATCAAACCCTTCACCCCTCGACTGTAAGTGCAAGATCAAAATAGAACAAACTTCCTTTTGCCCAATTCACTTTCTGTCCCCGTGGACTGTGTCCTCACAGACCACTGCTTTTACAGAATTTTATTTCGGTCTGTGAGGACACAGACCGAGGAGCAGGTGTAAAGGTGAAATTTAACAAACTTTAGTGCCCTAGGTAATATCTCTTGATTAGGGCTAAGTAGAATTACTTACGGCTAAGTCCTTAAAAAAATCTCTTCAATAAGCCTAGTACTTTCGCGCCATTCTCTTCGCGCCCACTGAGAATGCCATCAAATACATTTTTATCTTCTGCGCTGATTTCAGTTTTAAAATCCACCTCGTTTCCAGCAATCTTTCGCGCACCCATGTGCCAGCTTGGAAAGGATTTTTCTTTGATAGGCCCCATTGCAATAAGCATTACCTGATCATGGCGTGGATCTGTTTTGATTTTGGTGTACAAATCATTGATTACTTTGTATTCACCTTCTACCAATTGGATGAATTTTTTATCTGAGTAGAGCAGGATACCCGTAATATCAAGGTGAGGGTTGTTTTTTTTGCACGAGGTAAGGATTTTTTCAATTTCGGCTTCTGTGCAGTTGGCTTTTCTGTTGCTTACGTAAACGAGTTGAGATAGCATAGTTGGTAGAATTTATTTTGAGTAAAATTAAAAACTGAAACCGGAAAAGTGTTTGATTTTAGCCCATTGCCTAGTTTGACACGGTGAGAGAGGTGCTTTGCACGGTGAAGGCTGAAAATTGGATTAGAATAGGCAGGCGTAGTGAATCAAGTGTTCGACTGTTATAATTTCATTAAGTTACTTCCTCAAACAAAACATCAAAGTAGAACAAACTGCCTTTGCCCACCTCACTTTCCAATTGAAGTTTACTGTCCATCAAAGCAAGCAATTCGGTAGAGATGGTGAGGCCAAGACCTGTGCCGCCATATTTTTTGGTGGTAGAAATATCTTCTTGCACAAAGGCATCAAATATTTTTTGTTGATTTTGTGAGGCAATGCCAATCCCTGTATCTTTTACATAAAAGCGCAGGTTGATTTGGTTGGCTTTTTCTTTTTTTAATTCTGCTGCTTTTAATTCTTCTACTTTTAATTCAATCTCGCCTTGCTTGGTAAACTTAGCAGCATTGGATAATAAATTGATTAGCACTTGGTACAACCTGATGTCATCAGCTAAGATAAACTGAGGCACTTCTTTTGAAATGACAAGCTGTGTCTTTATCCTTTTTTTATCGGCTTGTGGTTTAATTGTGTCCAAGGCTTGAATACACATTTCGCGAAGGTCTACTTTGCCTAGGGACAGCGTTAACTTGCCTGCTTCTATTTTTGAAAAGTCGAGTATCTCATCAATCATCACCAGTAGTTTAGTGGCAGATTGAGAAATGGTGTTGGCGTACTTTTGTTGTGTGTTGTTCAGTTCTGTCTTGGTCAACAAATCAGAAAAACCGATTACACCATTTAGCGGTGTTTTTATTTCATGGCTCATGTTGGCCAAAAACTCCGACTTGGCATTGTATGCTTTCTCGGCTTGATCTTTGGCCTTTAGCATTTCTTCCTCTGCTAATTTTTGATTGGTGATATCTCGCGCTACCACTTCCCCCTTTATCAGTCTATTGTTTTGATAAATCATTCTGATATTCTGGCCGAGCCAAATCTTTTTTCCTTGCTTCGTTTTTATCAGCACTTCCAAGTAAGCGGCCTCTGTTTGTTTCTTCATTAAGTCGATTATCTTTTGCACGTAGTACTGGGCAAATTCAGGATCAATAATCTCCCAGAAATGAGTCTGGAACAATTTTTCTGCGCTATATCCAGTCGCTCGCTCGCTTACTGGATTGAAATAAGTGAATTTTCCATTTTCATCAAGTTCATAAATCAAGTCGGTGGCATTCTCCACTAAATTTCTGTATTGCTGTTCTCTTATTTCCAAATCGCTTTTTAACTCGGTAATATGATCGAGGCTAGATTGTATCTCTTCATTTTTGGATTGCACTTCTTGATTTAACTTACGTAGTTCCTTGTTGACCCTAACTTTTTGTTTATAAGAGTTGTAGTTGATAAACCCAGCGATAACAATGACCAGCAGACCAATACACGCGGATAGAATCATGAGGTTCTTTTTTTCGATCTCCGCCTTTTGAAATTTTAACTGAGTCTCTTGACCTCGTTGCTTTTGATTCAACAGTTCAATTTCCTGGTCTCTTTTTTGTGTTTTATATAATGCTTCATACTCGGCCAGTTTATCAGCTCCTTCGCGGTCATAAATTTCATCCGTTAAATCTTGATATTTCTTTTGATAGAGGTATGCGTTCTTATAATCATTTAATTCACGATAGTAAAAAACATAACTTCTTGCATTATCTCGCTTGATATAGAAGGATTGATCTTGCTCACCTTCCTCGTCCGCTTTTTTCAGAAACTCAAGTGCTTCCTTAAACTTCTTGTCGCGTACAAGTTGCCTCGCAATTAATCCGTACGTCATGGATAAGTACGGCTTGTTTCCAATCTTCTTTTCAATTTCAACTACTTCGTAAAGAAGTTTCAACGCCTCTTCATTTTTTTTTTGTTCTAGGTATAGATCTGCCAGATTGTATAATGAAGCTGATACGGCTTTAGGATAGCCTACTTCTCTTCGAATTTGAAGACTCTTTTTAAATTCGTGTTTTGTACGTACATAATCTCCCATCAATAAGTAGGTAAGCCCTCTTACATTGTAAGATTCTGATACCCCGAGACGATCACCCACTTTTTCCAATAGGGCTTGCGCTTTGTTTGTGTAGTCAATCGCTTTATCATAACTTCTTTGAACTTTCGTGAGCCAAGCTAGGCTATTATAGATTGCGCCTGTTTGATGATGTAACCCAGCACTTTCGCTATGCTTAAGTGCTTGGTATAGGTATTGAGCAGATAACTCGAACTGTGAAATCTCGAGATAAGCGTTCCCTGTTTGGTGCAAGACTTCTACATATTGGTAATAGTTATATTCTGTAGAGAAAGAAACGGCATCCAGACTTGATACTAAGCTCGCGTTAAATTCCCCGCGAATTAGTTGCATGCGTGATTGCTGAAGCTTACATTCTATTTTATGATAGTAGTCATCATTCACCTCCGCTAAATGACAAAGCCTATTGAGACATTCTTTTGCCTTGTCGAATTCGAGTAGGTTTAAATAGGTGCTGCAATACCTGCTCAGCAGTTCCATTTCCATATAAGCATCTCCGTATTTACTTAATGCTTTAGCGCTATCCAAATAGGCGAGAGCTGCTTTATTCTTCCATTGCAAACTAAAGACACGAGCTATGTTTTTGTAGATTGCTTGTAGGTCAGTCTTGGAATGATTGAAAGCAATGGCACGTGCTTGATGATATCGAAAGAGAGCAGAATCATATTGGCCAATTCCAGTATAGAGATTTCCTAGTAGCATTTGATTATAAGAAGACATGGACTCAGATTTGGGAACAGAAATTCTGCTTGACCTTAGAAAGTAAGGTATGGCCACTTTACTCTTTCCAGAACTAAACAGACCCAACCCCACAAGGGTGTTAGCATACTTTTCACCTAATGGGTAGTTCGTTCGAATGGAGAGATCTAGCGCTTGCTTGGCATACTCAAAAGCGAGTGTATCATTCACATCAAAATTATTGTATGCTAGTTGATTAAGTACATCAACTCTTTCTCGGCCAATCAATCTAGATTTCAATTTTGCTTCCAAGCTATCGAGAATGTCTTGCTGGGCTACTGATAGAAAAGTAGCTAGTAAAAAGGGAAAAAGTAAGGATAGCTTTTTAAAGGAGGGCATGTGGAGAATGGAAGATTTAAGCTATGAGACTTTTTATTTGCTGAATCTCCAGTTCTATTTTACTAATGAGGCTTTTTATTTTATCTTCTTTGAAGGCATCCACTTCTTCTAAGTGCTCAGCCAACTTAGCCAATTCATCAAAGCAAGCAGATAGGGCGAGCCCTTTCAATTTGTGCGCTGTCTCGGTAATGCCAGGGAGTTCTTCTTGGCTGAAATAGTCATTTAGGTCTCTCACACATTTATCCAAGCCGATTCTAGAAGCGGTTAAGACCTTGGCAATTATTTCCTCTTTATTCCCCAATCTGTCTTTTAACTCTACTTTGTTGTAGTGAATTTTTTCTTTTGAGCGTACGAATGATTCATTTTCGTCTTTGTTTTTATTCGTTGATAGGTGAAGCCACTTATTGACAATCTTATGAATGGAATCTTGAACAATGGGCTTGCTCACATAATCATCCATGCCAGCCTCAAGGCATTTTTCTCTCTCTCCCTTTGCCGTACCCGCAGTGAGCGCAATGATTGGAACGTGCTCATCGATTTCTAATTGCCGAATGGCAACAGTGGCTTCGTACCCATTTTTTTCGGGCATGCGAATATCCATGAAAATAATGTCAGGACCCTCTTCCTTAAATTTTTCTATGGCCTCCCATCCGTTTTCAGCTTCTATCAATTTTGCCTCGGGCAAAATATTTTCAAAGATAGATTTGACCAACAACATATTAACTTGGTTGTCTTCTGCAATGAGAACGATTTTCGGTTTTACTTTAAAATCAGTTTGCTCCATTATCTTTTTCTTGTGTGCCTTTAACCCTCATTTTCAGTGGAAGCCTTGTGTGAAAGCTTACTTCACTTTTAACCTATGCAAGGTCTACATTGAAGTTGGTTTGTTTTCTCTTTTTAGATCAGTGGGCTGTATTGCACGGTGGAACCCCTCTTTTACACAATGAAGCCAGAATTGGCTTTTTTCTTAATGATAAAGGCATTTTATAGGTGGATTTGCCTTTGTCGAGTGCAAAGCCTATTTCATCGTGCCAGAAGGAGGTGTCATCTAAAATTTTTATGGCAGGCTTCGTTTATCACTACTTTCGAAAACATTTTAAGACAACGAAGAAAAGCATCAGTCATTAATTACGAAGCATGAGAAAAATTATACTACCAATAACCCAATTATGGAAAAAAGGATTGGAACTAGGCCTCCAAGAACATTTGGTAAGCTTAGATAAGAATAGGGTTACCTCCGTAAATGCCTTGGCCATGATTATGTTCTTCCTTGCTTTGGCTTTTACAGCAGGGTTATTTTTTACAGGTATGGGCAATTGGCATTATGTGTTGCCCGCTCTGCCTATTTATATGGCCAGCCTATTAGCTAATAAGCGGTACCGTTTTATTTTAGCACAATACATTTTATTTTTTGGGTCTTTGTGTTTGGTTATTTTTTGGTGCTTTACCAATAGGAGAGTAGGTGCAGAGTATTGCCTCATTGCACTTGCCTGCTCTGCCCCCATGACATTCAAACAGAAGAGCATGGTTTACAAATCATTTTTTTTATCTGTATTTGCTTTTTTTGCGTACAAAATTTTTGATGGCGTTTTACCTTTCACACCAGATGCCACAGTCAATTACGAGGCTCTTTCAGCCTTGATAATTTTTGCTTCTGGGGCAGTGGTCTTCTTTCAATTGATTTTGTTTCGCGAATTAACTCACCATTATGCGGGTGGGCTAAAAAATAGTAATACCGAATTGAGCAAAGCATTGGACGATAGAAAGATCATTCAAGAGGAATTGAAAAATAAAAATGAAGAGCTTCAATCGCTCACCGAGCAGCTCAACTGGATTTTAAAGCAAAAGACCACCGAGTTGCAAACCTACCTGGATGCCATCAATGTAAACATCTATTCATCCATCAATGATGTGAACGGTAATTTTGTGAAAGTGAACGATCCACTAACAAGCGCTACAGGGTATGCGCCCGAAGAATTGATCGGTAAAAATCTGCGACTGTTAGATTCTGGATACCACCCCGATGCCTTTTATGATGAAATGGAAGAAGCGATGCGGGCGGGCAAAACATGGAGAGGGGAAGTAAAGAACAGAGCAAAAGAAGGATCTTTTTATTGGACAGATCAGGTAATCATTCCAATTATGAGCAGAGATGGGGCTGTCAATTATTTTCTAATGCTCGGTCTGCCTATCACCGAGCGCAAGGCTAATGAAGAATCACGTGAGAAAACAATCCGATTGCTAGAAGCTATCGCCTTCCGCACCTCGCACAAAATACGTGGACCATTGGCGCGCATCCAAGGGTTGATCAATCTAGTACAAGGTGATTTAATAGCGCCAGGGGAATTTAAGAATATCTCGGCTAAGTTAGGAGATTGCTCTACTGAACTGAACTTAGCCACCACTAATCTGGTAGAGTTTGTGAACGACCACCAGAATTCTATTCAGTACGAGCCGAGTATTTTGTGAAACACACCCAATAATTAGTTTGTATTTTAGCTAAATTGGCATTTTATAAAATCTGTCTATAGAAAAATGCCCCTTAGCCTCAACGAAATCAGAAAACGTGCAACGGAATTTTCCAAAGAATGGGAAAATGTGACTGATGAGCGTGCTGAAGCACAGAGTTTTTGGAACAACTTCTTTAATATATTTGGCGTATCGCGTAAGCGCGTTGCAAGTTTTGAAAAGCCTGTGAAGAAGGCGGATGGACATCAGGGCTTTATTGATCTGCTTTGGAAAGGAATTGTATTGGTAGAGCATAAAAGTAAAGGCAAAGACCTCAACACAGCCTACAAACAAGCAAAAGATTATTTTCCTGGCCTGAAGGACGAAGAACTACCACGATACATTGTAGTTTCCAACTTTCAAGACATTAAACTTTTTGATCTTGAAAGCAATACCGACTCTGAGTTTAAACTAAAAGACCTCTATAAAAACATAAATCTATTCGGTTTTATTAGTGGCTACCAGCAAAAGGTTTATAAAGATCAAGAACCTGTGAACATAAAGGCAGCCGAACTAATGGCTGCCTTACACGATGCGCTCCTTGCCAATGGCTACCAAGGCCACGAGTTAGAAGTAATGCTGGTGCGCCTACTCTTTTGTCTCTTTGCCGAAGATACCACCATTTTTGAAAAGCAGCAGTTTACAGAATACATCGAGTTGCGCACCAATCCAGACGGCAGCGATCTGGGCATTCACCTCGGGCAACTTTTTCAGGTACTAAATACAGCCGAAGACAAAAGACAGAAAAACCTTGACGAACAAGTAGCGGCTTTTCCTTATGTAAACGGTTCTCTCTTTGCAGAGCCACTTCACCTTGCATCTTTCAATAGCGAAATGCGCAACAAACTATTAAAGTGTTGCTATTTCGATTGGAGCATTATCTCACCCGCCATTTTTGGTTCTATGTTTCAAAGTGTAATGAATCCCAAAGAACGCAGAAACTTAGGAGCTCACTATACCAGTGAAAAGAACATTCGTAAAGTGATCGATGGTTTGTTTTTAGATGAGTTAAAAGAAGAATTTGAAAGCATCAAAACCAACAAAGCCAAACTCACTAAGTTTCAAGAGAAGATTGCTAAGCTTAAATTTCTCGATCCTGCTTGCGGCAGTGGTAACTTTTTAATCATTACCTATCGCGAACTGCGTTTGCTAGAGATAGAAATACTCAAAATACTATTCAAAGGCCAGTATGTTACCGATGTAAGCACACTAAGTAAAATAGATGTAGATGCCTTTTATGGTATTGAGTATGAAGAGTTCGCATCTCAGATTGCGCAAGTTGCCATGTGGTTGATAGATCATCAAATGAACATGAAACTCTCTGCAGAGTTTGGCGAATACTATAAGCGATTACCATTAAGAAAGAGTGCAACTATTGTGCATGGAAATGCGCTACGCATTGATTGGCAAAGTTTGCTAAATCCCATAAACAGTATTTACATTGAAGCCGACCACGTAAATATTTATAAAGCAGAGGAGCCAACGCCAAAATATAAAGTGGCAAATGTAAAAGCCAAAACAGTAACTATTCTGGAAGGGAGTAAGCCAAAGGTAAAAGATAAAACTACGTTTGATTATATTCTAGGGAATCCTCCTTTTATAGGCACTGCTTATCAAAGCAAAGAGCAAAAGGAAGACATGACAAAAGTTTTCAATGGAGTAAAGTCATTTGGAATGCTTGACTATGTTTGTGCTTGGTATATTCTTTCGGCCAAAGCAATACAAAACTCAACAACTCAAGTATCCTTTGTTTCAACGAATTCCATTTCTCAAGGAGAGCAACCAGCAGTACTTTGGAATGAATTATTTAAGCTGGGCACTAAAATTAAATTTGGTCACCGTACATTCAAATGGAATAATGAAGCGAAAGGTAAAGCAGCCGTTCATGTAGTGATCATCGGTTTTCAATTTGGTGACAGTCAAAATAAAACGCTTTATGAATACCATGATATTAGCGGAGAACCTCTATCCAGAAAAGTAAAAAATATTAACCCTTATTTAGTAGCTGGTGATGACTTAACGCTCTCATCTATTTCAAAACCCATATGTTCTTCACCGATTATGCAGTCAGGAAGTGCCCTAAATGATGGAGGCTTCTTGATTCTTACTGAAGAAGAAGTAAAAACATTGGTTAACACAGACTCGAAATACAAAAAGCTGATTAAAAAATTCTATAGTGGTCAAGATTTTTTAAACGGTTCTAATCGCTGGTGTTTATGGTTAAAGTATGCAGAACCGTCAGAATTAAAAGCGGATTCCTTCATAGTTGAACGGCTTAAAAAAGTTAAGGAATTTCGAGAAAATAGTTCTAGGATTCAAACAAAGCGTATGGCTACTTTGCCATATCTATTTTCCGAAGAAAGACAACCTACATCTGATTTTCTTCTTATTCCTAAAGTAAGTTCAGAAAACAGAACTTATATACCCATTGGCTATATGAGCAAAGATGACATTATTACAGATAAAAATTTCTTTGTTTCGAAAGCATCTTCCTACCACTTTGGCGTTCTTACATCATTAATGCACATGACTTGGATGCGATATGTTTGTGGTCGCCTTAAGAGCGATTACAGCTATTCAAACACAATAGTCTACAACAACTTCCCTTGGCCACAAGATTTACCAAAACAAAAAATCCAAGGAGTTGAGAAATTAGCACAACAAGTTTTAAAAATTCGCGAACGCTATCCTAAAAGTTCACTAGCCGACCTGTATGATCCGCTCACCATGCCTGCGGATTTAGTAAAAGCGCATCACGACTTAGACAAGTTCGTAGATGTTTGCTACCGTCCACAACCTTTCGATACAGAAATGCAGCGTATCGAATTTCTATTTGATCTTTATAAGCAGTACACCCAACCACTCTTTGGTTCTGAGAAAAAGAAGAAGGGCAAGAAGTAACCTATCAACTCTCTCTAAAATTTAAGCCACCATCTTTCGGTTCTCTAGTTCTTCAATTCTTTTAAGGTATTCTCTTTCTTTCCTACCCATTTCTTCTTGTGTGGCACTCAGTTCCTCCATGTTCTGCCGCATCTCCTCTTCTTGTGCTTTCATCTCTTCGGCTTGCTGTTGCGATTGCTCAAGTAATTGTTGCGTGCGTTCGTTGACTTTTACTCCCAAAATAGTAGAAGCGATACTTTCACCTAATTTTTCAATAAATGAGATTTCATGTGGTTGGTATTCTTGGAAGGAGGCAATCTCTACTGTTCCTACAATTTCTTCGTTTACCTTTAAAGGCACAATTAAAACAGAGGTAGGTATTGCCTCGCCCAAACCAGATGTAATGGAAATGAAATTTTTTGGTACGGCTTTCAAGTAAATGGTTTCTCTTTCAAGATAGGCCTGCCCAGATAGGCCTTCTCCTGGCAATATCTTTTTTTCTAAAAACTTTTTGCGGTTAAATGCATAACAGGCCACTAATTCTAGGTGTAGTTCATTTTTATTTTCATCATTCACAATAAACAAGC
The DNA here is from genome assembly GCA_043777495.1 of Cyclobacteriaceae bacterium. Taxonomy (GTDB): domain Bacteria; phylum Bacteroidota; class Bacteroidia; order Cytophagales; family Cyclobacteriaceae; genus ELB16-189. The sequence goes on from JAYWHU010000129.1 coordinate 11,419, forward strand.
TCCCTTGGTTGCTCTGTGTATACTTAACTAAGTTTGAAAGGATGCTTTCACCAAGCGTTTTCAAGTCACTATTGGCGCGGAGTATCTCAGAGAATTTGGCCAGCCCCTCGGTTGCCCAGCTTCTTTTTTTATCTTCCTGCGCCATTACTTTTAAGTTATTGCGCATGGCAGAAAGAGATTGACTGAGCTCACCCTTTCCGTTAAATACCTGTACGTTGGTTTCCAAGTTTCCATCTCCCACATTTTTAGCAAATTCAGTTGCTGAACCCAAATTTTCAGAAAGTGCGTTCAGGGTTTGTGCCATTTGCCCAATTTCATCATTTTGATTGACTTTGATTGCGGGTGGCACATGACCTGCCGATAAGACGGAAATATGTTCTGTTAGTATTCCAAGAGGTTTAAGTATTTTCCGTAAGGAAATGAATGCGAAGCTTATAATACTAATATTGATCAGGAGTAAGACCATTAGCATGGTAAAGGCATTTTTTGATTCGGATGCTTCTTGAGTGAATAGTTGAGCCAGCTCAATGTTCATTTTTAAAAGAGTTCCGTTGATAAGCCTCTGCCGAAGCTTATCGAGCGATTCTTTAAACTTGGGGTTACTGATTTTCCCCACGCTGGTGGAATCTCCTGTCGATACAGAAAGCAACCTTGAGTCATTCAATAAAACGCTTGCTATTTCTTTGTGTCCTTTAAAAAAATCCACTACTTCATTGATTTTAGGTACAATCACAGCTTGGGCGGCTGGTAGTTTAATATTGCCTTCTACGCCAGGGGCTATGCCGCCATCTTTAAGTATATTCAATGATTGCTCCATCAATACGATGGCTTTTCTCATCTCTTCTTTTGCAATGGACGATTGTGCTTCATTGTCTGTGTCAATGAGTAATGCCATAGCACCTATGCGTTGCGATAGCATCCGGTTTCGGCCTGCTATATCTATCTGAACCCGTTGTATTTTCTGCCTTGAGTTAAACCAGAAGACCACCGCATAAGAGGTAATCACGGCTGCCAAAATCAAAGAAAAAAGTAAGCCGAATTTTTGAATGATCTTGGAGTTTGAAGAATGATTTTTCATTGAACAGATTGTTTTGGGAGTTTTATTTATATTTTTTTGAAACCGTGCTGATACTCAGCACGCGGGCGAATCTCATCACTCAAAGTAAATTGAGCAGAAGGCGAAGGCAAGTGTAATTAATGTGTAGCCAATCCGCATTTGTCTCATTTTTTTATCCATGGTAAAAGTAGATTATCTTATCTCGTAGGAATCAACTATTAGGTGAGTTCCTGAATTTACGCGGTAGATAGGGTTAGCTACGCGGTGAAGTTTTTCTGTTGAGTGGTGAAGCAAAAATTTGTTTAACTAAATTTGAATTTTAAAATAAAAAAATTAAACAAATTAAAATGGTCAAAGATGGGTTTCGCTGCAAAGCTGACATCTGAGATGAGCATGGCGTAGTAATCCTCTGTCTATGCGCATTTGCAAGGCACTACCGCTTCTCATTTCGCAAATTACTGTAAGGCGGATTTGTGAACTTGGGGTTGAATGATTAGAATGTATGAGGAGTGCGTTGCAAACGCACTTGAGCGATGTGCGTTTGACTCGCGCTTATTTTACTAAAGTGGATTTGCGATCTAGAGGCTGAAAGATTTATACTTTTGTTGATTGTTATTTTGCCACTGATAAGGGATGACCGTTTTCCAGCTCTTTAATACGATTCAAATATTCCTTTTCTCTATTCACCATTTTTTCTTCTTGCGCCTTCATCACTTCGGTCAGTTTTTGTGATTGCTCAAGTAAAAATTTCTCTTTAGAAATATCACGCGCCAGCTTTATCACCTTCAAGGCTCTGCCATGTGGGTCAACAACGGGGGTATAGTTCGCCAACAGCCAAACGGTAGATCCATCTTTTGCTACTCTTAAGAACTCACCTGACTTAGATTTTCCCTCTTTAAAGGTCTTCCAGAATTCACGGTATTCAGAGGATTCAGCATAACCTTTAGATACAAACATTCGGTGATGCTTGCCCTTTATTTCGTCAAGTGAGTACTTCATTGTTTTTAAAAAGATTTCATTGGCGTTGAGGATGTTTCCCTCCAGATCAAATTCTATAAAGGCTTGTGAATTGTCAATGGCTTTAAATTGAGCCGACATTTCAATTTCCTTGCGCTGCATGTCTTCTTGTATGGCACTTAGCTCCTCCATGTTTTGCTTCAATTCTTCTTCTTGCGCTTTTAGCTCTTCCGCTTGCTGCTGTGATTGCGCCAGTAATTGTTTTTCTTTTGAAATGTCTCTGGCAAGTTTGATCACCTTCACGGCATTGCCTTGCGCATTGATCACAGGGGTGTAGTTGGCCAATAACCAAACAGAAGACCCGTCTTTTGCTCTGCGGTTAAACTCTCCTGATTTTGAATGACCGTCCCTGAAAGACTTCCAAAACTCACGATACTCCTGTGAATCCGCGTAATTGATATTTACAAAAAGACGATGGTGTTTCCCTTTTATTTCGTTGAGCGAGTACTTCATCGTCTTGAGGAATATATCATTTGCGTGAAGGATGTTTCCATCCAAATCAAATTCTATAAATGCCTGTGAATTATTGATGGCTTCTAGTTGCCCCATCATTTCAGATTCCTTGCGTTGCATCTCTTCTTGCGTGGCTGTCAGTTCTTCCATGTTTTGCCTCATCTCTTCTTCTTGTGCTTTCATTTCTTCGGCCTGCTGTTGCGATTGCTCTAGCAGTTGCTTGGTGCGCTCATTGATACGAACGGTTGAAATGGTGGAGGCAATGCTCTCTGCGAATTTTTGAAGCAAGGCGCGTTCATGCACTTCATACGGTTTTAAGGAAGCTAATTCAATCACCCCAACGATCGATTCATTAACTTTTAGCGGCAAAAGAATAACAGCCGAAGGAGTGGCATCTCCTAACCCAGAGGTGATGGCCGCAAATTCTTTCGGAACCGTAGTCAAATAAATCTCTTCTTGTTCTAGAAAGCATTGGCCTACCAATCCTTCTCCTATATGCACTTGCTTGTCTAGGAATTTTTTCCGCTCGTAAGCGTAGCAAGCAACTAAATTTAGTTTTTTCTCTTTGGAGTCTTCATTCAACAAAAACAATCCCCCTTGATTGCTATGCGTATATTTTACCACAAAGCGAATAACGTGATCATACAGTTCGGTTGCGTTTGTATGATTCGAGCGCAATATTTCACCAATTTTTGCTAGGCCGTTGGTAGCCCATTCTCTCCGTTGGTCTTCTTCTTTAATTTTAACTAGGTTGTTGCGCATGGTAAGCAGCGCTTGGCCTAGCACATCTTTTTCACTTAATGCCACAAAGTTCACAGCCAAATTCCCTTGCCCTATTTGCTTGGCAAATAGCGCGGTCTGGCTCATTCCGAACACCAATGATTTGAGATTGGTTGTCATTGCGCCAATTTCATTTTCCATTTTTGTGTCTTCTATCTGAACCAACTCTCCCTTAGAAAGACTTCCGATATCGTTTTTGAGTGTATTGATATTTTTAGAGACAGCCGAAGATAATTGGTAGAAGAAGTACCCAATGATAATCAAGCCGACAAGAATCACAGTTGAAAACACAAGTAGATTATCGATGAGGTATGAGAAGCTGAATTTTGTTCGCGGCACAAAAGTCATGGCTGACCAATTTTTTCCTTTGTAGGTGTAAGCGCCAGTTCCTTGTTTGCCGCCCACCACGTAATTTTTTAGATTAATTGTCTTGCCATGATATTCAAATGCTGCGCCCTCATTGAGTGATGGGATTGATACATGCGTGGCAAGCAACATTTTTGAATCATCGCTATCAATGATCATGTCCTTTTCATTGGTTACGATTATGAATGCACCCGGCTCTGCTTTTTTCACTACCTCTTCAGTCTCTTTGCGGATACCTGTGGTTACGTCTTCCCAATTGGCAAAATTATACCACACACCAATGGGGTGGCCTTCACTATCTTTAATGGGCGCGGCAAAGGCCATGCCCCATCCTGCCCGGCTATAGATAGAACTTACGTCTTTGTTTTCCGTGAAATCAGAATACCATGCGCCACCTTCGGGCCCAGCACCAGACATGCACATTCTGAACCATTCATCATTTGAAAAGTCTTTCCCGATCAAAAAATCGGACTTCACTATTTTCCCTTGCTTATCCACAGTGTTCACACTCACTACTTTTCCATCTGCATCGCAAACCATCATCAAGTCATAGAGCACATAGTAGCTGACCATCGTGTTGATGAACTTCTGCGTGTCATCATCAGTTGATTTGGTGCTTGCCGCTTGTACGGCAAGTTTGTTATAAGCGAAAGCCTGTACATCGCCAAAGCGCTCATAAAAGTTTCTGTCAATCTTCTCTATCACCGCGGCAGATCTGCCATTGGTTAACACCTGCAGTTGGGCAACCTTAGCTGAGATAGAAGTATTGATCATGTAGGTGGCTACGCCAATCAAGATGATTGAAATAATACCCATGGAAACAATCAAAAACTGCTGGGAGAGATTTAATTTTTTGAATTGGAAGCTTTTCATAAGGATAGTCAATAGGTGGCTTCGGAATTAAATTTTAGTTTGATAATTTTTATGGACGACAAAAGAATTGGATGCTTGTTTGAAATGATTAAGATAGTCTTTTTGTGAGGCGAGCGTCCAACAATAGATTTTGTACAGCGTATGTGGTGTTTCAATAAAAGTAATGAGATACGCCAGTGACTCCCCCTCCACAGTCCATTCGGCTTCATTTTGAAATGATTTGCAATGGTCGATACTCAATTCCACTTGGCTGGTTAATAATCCTCCATTGAAAAGTAAGTTTGCTTTAAAGTGCTCTTCTAGCTGCTCTACGTTATCATGCTGTGTTTCTGATTTGTCTTCAACCACCACCATTAGATACGATTTGTTAAAGATATTTTTGAATTGTAATGTTGCTTGTGAACTAAGGTCATTCACCTGTACTAAGTAATCAGGTATACTTATAGAGAACGAACTATCGCTTCTATAAGTAACAAAATCTACTTTGCTCTGAGAAGGCACCTGTGCGTTTGCCTTTGAAGAGGAAAGCAAAAAGATAATGACAGCTAATAGACCAAACGTAATGAGCCATGCAAAGTCTCTCCACTTCAAGCTATATGGAATTAGTACGGGCTTCTTTCTTGATAACATGAAATAGTTCTTTAGAATTTTTCCGAAAAGTATAGACCTTTCACCGCCTTATTCAAGATTTTAGACCAATGCCCTCATGCACACGGTGAACAAGGCGTTTGCCTCGGTAGCGAGTTTTGGGTCATGGTAATGTTGTGTTTATGATACACTTTATCTTTAAAAAAGGCATCACCGTGTAAAATGCCAATCTCACCGTGCAAACACAGTCACTCACCTAATAGTTGATTCCGCTAGGTTAAAAAATAGCAATTTGTTGCCCTAAACGTGAAGTACATAGTAATTCACCTATTTCATTTGTCAATAGATTTTTGTCAATTGGCAATTCATTTAAGAGACTATGACAGCAGATAAGATTGAAATCGGGAATAAATTGATGAAAGAGTTAGCCAGTCTGACTTTAACCTTAGGTGGTAATAAAGAGAAGGTAGATTCCATGGTTGGCTCTTTTTTAGAAGAGACACCCGTACAATTTGGTTTGCTCCTTGAGTGTATTGTGAAAGATAAGAAAGAGGAACTCCTCGCATTATTGCACAAACTGAAGCCCCGATACGGCTATTTGGGGCTTGATGACTTGATGATTGAAATGGGGGAGTGGGAAAACGAAGTGCTGGCCACCTTGGACTTTAAGAAAAACAAAGAAAATAATTTAGTAAAATTTGAATATTTTGAAAAGATGAATCAATTGATCTCTAGCGAACTTGCCCAAACGGGATTAAATCTAGGCAGTCACGCTAACTCAACTACCAATCTTCCCCTCACGGGAAAAAAAGTACTGATTGCTGAAGACGATGAAGTAAATGCGATGGTGTTTGAGCTTTTCATTGAAGAACTGGGAGGAACTACGTTTAAAGCAACGGATGGAAATCAAGCCGTGCAACTGGCAACACAGCACCAGCCCGATCTTATTTTCATGGATGTGCACATGCCTTATTTCTCTGGCGTAGAAGCGATCAAACTCCTACGTGCTAAAAATTTTAACATCCCTATCATTTCATTGTCTGCCTCTACACGCTTGCATGAGAAGCAACAATCATTGGATGCTGGCGCTACTTCTTTTTTAACTAAGCCCGCCAAGCGTGAGGCCATTCAGCAGGTATTGTTGCAGTATTTGAGCTAATAGTTAATAGGTAATGGTTCAGGTAAATCATCTTGTGCAAAGAGTAAACTCCATTGGCTTTGTTGATAGTGACCTTGCCATGCAGCGGGCTGCCAAAAACCTGGTGGTTTACTTGGCCATCTTCATGTCGTTTGGTGGTTTGGTGTGGGGCACGTTGCTACTTTACTTTAACTTAGTCATTCCCGCATTCATACCGTATGGCTATATCATTCTTTCGCTCGTCAACATACTTAATTTTTATTACCGCAAGAATTTTACTGCAACTAGTATCATCCAAGTAACTATCAGCATGCTGCTGCCATTTTTATTGCAATGGCAGTTGGGCGGGTTTTTCGCATCCGGTTGTGTGATGTTGTGGTCCATCTTATCATTGGTTGGTTCTGTCATTTTGTTGCGCGGCCGTTGGGTATACCCCAACCTGCTTTTGTATACGTGCTTTGTTGTTTTCTCTTTCTTTTTTGATCCCTATTTCGCTTTTCAAAAGCCAGCTATATTAACATCTGAAGTATCGCTGCTACTGCTCACGCTAAACATTCTGCTCATTATGGCCATTGTTTTTGTATTGGCCAAAATAAAAGTAGATAGGGACAACTTAATTCAAGAAGAATTACAAAAACTATATGCAGTGCATGAAAGAAATTTGAGTATAGAACAAGAGATGCGCAAGGAATTGCAAATCAGCGAAAACCGCTATCGTAATTTAGTGGAAGAGAGCAGCGTATTGATTTGTACCCATACGATCAAAGGCAATATTATAACGATCAATAAACCAGGTGCCGAAATCTTGGGCTATCGCCCTGAAGGAGTGCAAGGCAAGAACCTATCTGTTTTTTTGCCCCCCGAATTTCTTGGAGATTACCACGCTTACCTAGATCACATAGCACGACACAAATCCTTTGAAGGCTTTATGACCGTGCTAACTAGAAAGGGAGACAAGCGAATTTTTCTTTTTAGAAATATCTTGGTTGAAGAGCGAGGGCATGACCCATACATTATGGGCTCCGCACAAGATGTGACGGAGTGGAGGAAATCGGAGAGCCGTGAAAGAAGGATCAAGAAAGAGCTTCAAATGATTGTTTCATCCATTGATGATTTTGTTATTGAGTTTGACGAAGCAGGTAGATTTAAAAACTTTTGGTGCCGTGATGAGAGTAAACTGAGCAGACCTACTTCGTATTATGTGGGCAAGACCATTGAAGAGGCATTCGCTTATGCCCCCTCTTTTGCCAGTATTGCACAGCAAGTGTATGAAAAAGTGCTTTTATCAGGCAAACCTTACAGCACGGAAGTAGATAGTGGTCATTTGCCTACCTCTTTGAGCTACTTGATTCGGTTAAACCCTATACAAGAGAGCGATGGAAGTGTAAAGCGTTGCACCGCCTTAGTAAGTGATATTACCGCTCGCAAGCTTGTTGAGAAGAGACTTCAGGAAGACCATGCACTGTTGCGTACCATTATTGATAACCTGCCTTTAAATGTGTACGTAAAGAATGGGCTCTCGCAAAAATTAATTGTAAACAAAGCCGAGTGGCAATACTTAGGTGCTACCAATGAAAATGAACTAATCGGCAAAAGCGACTATGAGCTATATCCAGATGAGTCTGCTCAAATATCAATTGATGAGGACAAATTAGTTTTGGCAGGGCAATCCATCCTCGGTAAAGAAACCATTAATACCAAGAATGATGGTACGCAGACTCATTTCATTACCTCGAAAGTTCCATTGCGCGATAGTAGAAATAAAATTATCGGGTTGGTTGGTATCAGTGTCAATAATACAGAACAAAAGCGCAGAGAATTGGAATTGAAAAAGCTATCTGCCATTGTGGAGCAAACAAGTAATATTATCATTGTTACAGATGCTGATGGAAAAATAAACTGGGCCAATAAGAGTTTTGAAGATAGTACTGGCTATTGCAAAGAAGAAGTGATTGGGCGAAAGCCGAGCGAAATCCTTCAGGGACCTCATACAAGTAAGGAAACCATTTTATATATGCATGAGTGCATTCAAAAGCAGCAACCTTTTGAATGTGAGATATTAAACTACCACAAAAACCATCAGTCCTATTGGGTAAAAATATTTGCCCAACCAGTTTTAGATGCAGATGACAAATTCCACGGATTTTTTTCTGTGCAACGGGAAATCACTAAGGAAAAAGAACTCATTGAGCAGTTGCGCAATGCCAAAGAAGAAGCAGAGAATTCAAATCGACTGAAAACTATTTTTCTGGGGAGCCTTTCGCACGAGGTGCGCACACCGCTGCAAGGCATACTGGGCTTTGCCGAAGTAATAGAAACACAATTGTTGAGCGAAGAAAAGCGCAAGCAATACCTGGGCATCATTAAAAAACGCACCATTGACCTGCAAGATATCATTGACTCGCTCTTGGATATGGCCAGTTTAGAGACAGGGGAGATCAAACCCTTTGCTTCGCTGGTCAATTTGAATGAATTGGTGGAAGATGTTTTTTCTACGCTACAACAAGATCATACGATCAATAAAAAGCCAATCAAGCTTATATTGAAAAACGATTTGTCCGCATCGAGCGAGGTAGTGATTGATTCCCTTCACTTCAAGCAAGTGGTGGTGAATATGATCAAGAACGGTATTAAATTTACAGATGAAGGATCAGTGACACTTCATTGCAAAAAATCGCCAACCGATTATCTTTTCTCCATTGAAGATACGGGCATCGGCATTCCGCATGATCGGTTAGAAGATATATTTGGTGCATTCCGCCAGGCGCACGAAGGCTTGAGCCGCTCAAAGGGCGGCATCGGGCTAGGCTTGGCCATTTGTAAAAAGATGGTAGACCTATGGGGTGGAGTAATAAAAGTAAAATCTGAGCCAAACAAGGGAAGTGTTTTTAGTTTTACAGTTCCTTACTCTGTTACCAAGTAAATAAATCCTTCGTCTGGTTTTCGCGCATCGTTATTCACTCCTCAAGCTATCCACAGGGTTATCCATAGCTGCTTTGTAAGAACGGTATGCAACCGTGAGCCAAGCAAATAGCAAACTTACCAACCCTGCAAATAAAAACAACCCAAAAGTTATTTCCACTCGGTAAGCAAAATGAGCCAGCCATTTACCCATTGCGTAATACATGATAGGTGCGGCAATGCAGAAGCCGATGAAAGCCATGATGACATATTCAACGGAAAGCATCAGTGTCAATTTGTAAACGGGCGCGCCCAATACTTTGCGAATGGCCAATTCTTTGGCGCGTTGCTCAGTTACGAAGATGATGATACCCAACAAGCCCAAACAAGAAACAAAAATAGAAAGACCAGCAAGGAATTGAAAGATCTTGCCCGTGCGGTTTTCATCAAGATATAGTTTTTGCACATCCCCATCCAAAACAGTGTAATCGAAAGGCCTGTCGGGAATCACCTTTTTAAAGACAGCTTCTACCTGCTTTATTTGTTCAGGAAAATTGCCCTTGTTGAGCTTTATTGAGATTTGATACAGGGAAGTTGGATCGATATAAATAACTAGTGGTTCTATTTTAGTATGGATCGACTTGAAATGAAAATTTTTAACAATGCCAATGACAGTGTATTTTTTGTCGTTGTGCGTGACTACTTTATTTAAGGGATCGGCCAGTTTCATTTGCGTCACTGCCTCTTCATTGAGCAGGGCGGCAGAAGAGTCAGAGGCAATGGCAGCAGAAAAATCGCGGCCAGCAACAATGGGTATGGAGTAGGCCTTTAAAAAATCGTGCTCTACCACCAATTGTTGAAAGATCATTTTGGCGTTAGGGTCTTTACCTTCCCACTCCAATCCGTCTGTCCAATAATCGGCAAATGAAATACTGCTGTTGCTGGCCGTTACGTTTTTTACCGCAGCTAACTGTAGCAGTTCGCTTTTGATGGAGGGATACTGCGCACGCACTTTGCGGATGGCCGTAAAAGAAAGCATGTTCTCTTTTGAGTAGCCAAGATTTTTTGAATTGATGTAGTCTAGTTGGCGCTTAATGATCAATGTACCAGTTAGTAAGCTGATGCTCAAAATAAATTGCACCACTACCAATACCCTGCGCAGCGAAATGGTTTTGTTGCTCGCTTTGCCCAATCCTTTCAGTACCGCCACTGGATTTTGTGATGACAGCATCAACGCAGGATAAGAACCGCCTACCAATGCGCAGAACAATGCAGAAGCAGCGAGGTATACTGATTTTTTTGTAAAAAGGTGAAATTCTAATTGCTTGCCCGTTAGATCATTAAAAGAAGGGAGCAGCAACCAACTGATAAGCAAGGCTGCGCCCAGTGCTAGGATACAATAAAGGATAGATTCAGAAAAAAAATATCCTGCGAGTTGAAGACGGCTGGAGCCTAGCACTTTTCGCACACCGGTTTCCTTTGATCTTTTGATAGAGCGGGCAGTGGCCAAGTTGGAGTAATTGATGCTGGCAATGATCAATACAAAAATGGCGAGTAGCGAGAACAGGTTTACGTATTGAATATTCCCCTGACTTATCCTGTCATTGCCTGCATATTTCATATCATTGCTCAAATGACTTGATTTGAGATGAATATCTACGAGTGGCTGTAGATGAAGTGTTGAGTTGGATGTAGAATCATTTTTGATGACGATATTTTTTATTTTTTCTTCCAAGGTTACCTGGCTTTCATTACTTTTTGTTTTGAAGTAGGTGATGCATTGAAACAAAGTCCACTTATCCAATGTGGTGATAGATACAGCCTCCAAAAATTTGATGGGTATTACAAAATCAAATTGAAGTTGAGAGTTGGTAGGTACGTTTTCCATCACAGCCATCACCAATACATCATGGCCACCAATCACAAATACCTTTCCGATCGGGTCTTCCTTACCAAAATAAATCTCGGCTAGTTGCTCACTGATGATTATTTTATCAACGCCCTCATAAAAATTTGAAATAGAACCTTGCTTGATAGGGTAATTGAAAATATCGAAAAAGGAAGGATCTGCGGTCAGCCCTGCTTTATAAAATCCACCATCTTCGTATTTTAAGAAGAACTCTGCCAGTCTCAATTTGCAAGCATTTTCTATCTGCTCAAAATTATCTTTTAAGTATTCTGCCAGCGGTGCAGGGGTAACTGCTACAGGATGATTTTCTCCTTTGTCATTTAATTGATTGGCTACAACCCTGTATATATTTTCATGCTGTGGGTGAAAGCGGTCATAGCTCAATTCTTCGTTCACCCACGAGAAGATGAGCGTGAATACCGTAAACCCTACCGTGAGGCCAACGAGATTAAGCAACGAATAGATATTGCGTAGCTGGCGGAGGATAATCTTTAGATTGCTGCGGAACATATCGCTAAAATTAATTTAGGAAAGCTAGACTTACAGCTTAGAATAAAAACCACAAAGATGCTCAAAAACCTACACGGCCATCTGACTATAATTTTAATTGAGCTTATGTGTTTAGGCGTCAGGCATCTTTGAGATGTAAGACGCCTAAGAAGACTAGTGTCATGTCAACTTAAAAATGTCTTTTGTTTACTAAAGGGCTGAAGCCCTTAGCGGCTGCAAGGCATTAAAACCCCCGCCCTGAAGGACGGGGCAACTAATCGACAGAGAATAGCCAGTTGCCCTGCCCTTTAGGGCGGGGATCAAAGGTAAAGCATGAAAGAGGTGGAGGGCTTCAGCCCTTTAACTTTAAGCGCGGTGGGTTGTATGTCAATAGACAATATCAAGTTGACATGACACTAGTACATTATCCTTTCCGATCTCACAAACTTCAACTTCTTGTAGCACTCCCAGCCTATTTCAAATAGGTCTCGAAGCTCCGCGGCAACCTTGTCATCTAAGGTACTTTTAAAATGCAGCACCGCCACGCCAGCTACTAATATCTTCAGCTCTATTTTCAATTTATCTTTTATGCTCCTGTCTATAAACATGGGGTGAAAATGCAGGCTTACTTTTTTATCATAAATACCGATAGCGGCAAACTGAAACTTTTTGTTGTTTGGGCGATGATCACGTGCGCTCAAGCGTACCCAATCTTTTGTCCAAAGCTCATAGTGGTGAGGGTTAGGTACTCTAATCTCCAGTCGATCTTCATAGGGCTGCAATAGTTTTTTGAGTTGTTGAAAGATTAACAAGTCACCTTCGGACGGGTTCTTTTTTAGATTTTTCTTCGTCAACCAAAAAGTAGTTGTCTTCGCTTCTCTCATATCTTCTCAAAACATCTCTATCATTTTGTAAATAACAAATAAGAGAACAAAAAGGCTTGCCCAAATGATAATGGAAACAGTTATCACAAATTTACTTTTGTCCTTAAACAATAGGCTTTGCTTTAGGAAAGAAAGGGAGCTTTTCATAAATAAAGGCAAAAGTAGTGCTTAAAGGAATCTCTATTAGCGGGGTTTTTCCCGTATTTGCACGGGGAAAACCCCGTATTTTTGCTTTTCGCCTTCAAATAACTCAGTCATCGGATAAAATAAGCGAGGTATCGGATAGAATAACTCAGTCATCGGATAGAATAAGTCAGTCCTCAGATTGATAAAAGTAAAATCTGAGCCAAACAAGGGAAGTGTTTTTAGTTTTACAGTTCCCGTTATAAGTGAAAACCCCCTTATTGTTTAAGCCTTCCCTTGCTTATCATTAAAATTATAAAACACAATTGAGTGCATTATTCTTTTTAGCAATAATGGTACAAGAGGAGGTTTAGGTGAAAAAAAGTAAGAAAAACATGTTGCCTTGGTTCTAGTATGCAACTAACTAAAAACCAAAGCGGCATGGCAAAATCAAGAACCAATAAGTTTATAGATACCATTGACGAATGTCTTACCAATGGTGTGAACAATGGCATTTTTCAAGTCTCGTTAGAAAATGAAACCTTCAATGGAAGGAACGTTACCATCGATGGCAAATCGGTGGTAAACTTTGGCTCGTGCAGTTATTTGGGCTTAGAGGTAGATGAGCGATTGAAGCAAGGAGCGATAGATGCTACCATACGATATGGAACACAATATTCTTCCTCGCGTTTGTTCTCTGCTTGTAATCTATATGATGAGGTAGAAGATTTGTTTTCTAAAATCTTTGGCCACCCGTCTATCCTTGCAGCTACCACTACACTTACTCACTTAGGTGCATTACCTATTTTGGTGCAAGATGACGACCTCATCATACTCGATCATCAAGTACATGGCAGCGTGCAACTAGCTGTGCAAGTAGTGAAAGCACGCGGAACAAAAGTGGAGATGATCAAGCATAACAACATGAATATGTTGGAAGACTTGATCAAAGAAAACCCGAACAAGTACAATAAGATTTGGTACATGGCCGATGGCCTTTACTCCATGTATGGCGACTTTGCACCACTCAAGGAAATCACGGCACTGTTGGAGAAGTACGGAAACTTTCATGTGTATATAGATGATGCACACGGCATGAGTTGGGCAGGCAAGCACGGCAGTGGGTATGTGCTAGGGCAAATGCCGCTACATCCAAAAATGGTGATGTCTACTTCATTGGCCAAAGGCTTTGGCACAGGCGGTGGTGTTACTGTTATCCCGGATAAAGAAATGCGGAGAAAAATTGTAACCTGTGGTAGCTCCTACACTTTCTCTGGCCCTGTGCAGCCGCCCATGATCGGGGCTTCTATTGCCAGTGCCAAGATCCATTTGTCAGATGAAATTTATACACTTCAAAAAAACCTTAGCGAAAGAATAGAACTTACGCGAAGTATCATTGATCAATATGAACTTCCTTTGGTGCTACCATCCGCATCTCCCATCTTTTACATAGGCTTAGGCTTGCCAAGAGTGGGTTATAATATGGTAAAGCGTTTATTGAGCGAAGGGTTTTATACCAACATTGGTATCTTCCCGGGTGTGCCAGTGAAGTGTTGTGGGCTACGTCTGGCAGTTACCAATGGCCAAACAAAAGAAGATATTAAAAATGTATTGGACGCCTTTCATCATCATTTTCCCAAAGTGCTGGAAGAAGAAGGGCAGACAGTAGAAGACATTAGCAATAATTTCAATCTGCCATTTGAAGAAACAAAAAAACGTTATTCAATTGTAAACGAGGCAAAAACCGAAAACATTTTTGATATCCAGCACGAGACCACCATACACAACATTGACAAAGAACTATGGGACGAACTACTTGGCGACAACGGCACGTTTGATTGGGAAGGATGCCGCTTTATTGAAGAAACATTTAGAGATAATCCAGAGCCAGAGAATAATTGGAACCTTCATTATCTGATTATCCGAGATATAGATAAGAAGCCAATACTAGCAACTTTCTTTTCGGAATTACTTTGTAAGGATGATATGATTGCGCCAGCCGGTATGTCACAACAAATTGAGGAAATCCGCAGAACAGATAAATACTACCTCACCTCAAAGGTTGTTATGATGGGTACATTGTTAAGTGTAGGAGACCATCTTTATATTGATAAGAATTGTCCTGATTGGAAGGTAGCTGTAACTCAAATGATCCGAGTCATGAATGAGGTAAAACAAAAGTGTGACGGTATTTCACTTCAAATTCGAGATATAGATTCTAACGATACTGAAATGAGGGATTTTTTATTAAGTGAGGGTTTAATTAAAATGGAAATGCCTGATACTCATATTTTAATGAATTCAAAATGGAGTAATGAAAAAGAGTATATGGATACCTTAAAAACTAAAGCCAGATGGCATTTTAGAAGGAATATAATCGACAAGAAACATTTATATAAAGTTAATGTCATAACAGGTGGAACGAAATCTGTAACAAATGACCAACTAGCATCATGGCAAAATCTTTATCTAAATGTAAAGCAGAAGAGTTTTAATATAAATACCTATGCACTGCCACAAAAGTATTTCACCGCTATTCTTGATCACCCAAATTGGGAGATAATTGAACTTAGACTTGATCCACAATATAACAACAATGACGAAGAAAGATTAATATCTGTAGCCTTTTGCTATAAATCCACCAAAAATAACTATTCAATAATGGCGGTAGGCTTGGATTATAAATATCTTCTATCTCATGAATGTTATAGAAATGGACTTTACCAAGCTGTTTATAGAACTAATTTATTAAATTGTGATAAATTATATCTAGGAATGGATGCCGCAATTGAGAAACGAAAGTTTGGCGTTCAGGTTATCCCTAAATCGGTCTATGTACAAGCGGGAGATAATTTTAATATGGAATTGATCGGAGCTATTTATGGTAAGAGCGTAGGTGAAAAGAAAAGCCTTGTATGAGACATTGAAATAAGGACATCAAAAGAAGAAAATTAATTTATCTTAAATCAACTATCTAAAAATGGAATCGAAGGAATATAAAAAATTTAAGAACATTTCTTTTTGGAAATTAGAAGATGAGATTATAGCATTCGAATACTCACCTAAACTTGAGATTGATATTAATATTGCAAAGGAATTAATTAGAGATAGAATTGATTATTGCAACGGCAAGCCTTATTTTGCTTTAATAGATTTTTCCAACGTAAAGTCAACAACAAAAGAAGCACGAGACTACATGAATGATCCAGAAGGAGGGCTTAAAGGGATTTTAGGGGGAGCTTTTCTTTCGAACAATGCAGTCGCTACTTTATTTATTAATTTGTACCTTAAGATCAACAAGCCTAGTGTGCCAGCTAAATTTTTTACCAATAAAGAAGATGCATTGGATTGGTTAACGACTATAAAATCGAAGAAGGCAGTTTTATAATTTTATTTCATGAAACAAAAGAAATATCAGCATGTAACTTGCAGTTTGGATTCTAAGACAGGAATCTTTTTTGCTGAATATGAAAACAATCTTAAAGTAGATTTGGCTGTTGCGAAGATCATTGTTGCCAATCGGTTTGAGTTTACAGATAACACACCTCACTATGTCGTCATTGACATCTCTAACGTGAAAGAAGTTACCGCAGAGGCGAAAGAATATATGCAGCACCCTGAAGGTGGATTAAAGAATATATTGGGTGCCGCGTTTATTGCCAATAACCCCGTGGCCGAGCTGCTTGCCAATATTTATGTGAAAACCCCCATGGATTTTGAAGCAAGGTTTTTTCGCAAGAAAGAGGAAGCAGTTAATTGGATACAAGGGTATATGAACAGAAAAAAACCATTGGAGAGTATTGATTGAGTAATGTGAATGAATGGTTCTAGTATTTTTTTAAAATCAATACGCTCATAGCGGCATAGCCGCCAAAACATTTGTAGAATAATAGACCGTATTGAAATGAGCAGTTGTATAGCACCGAAACATATATATTAATAAGGGCGCGATTTAGGACCTATTTATCTTTGAGTGTAAGACTAAAATATATTTTCACGCAAAGGCGCAATGGCGCAATGGTTACTCTGACTTTACTTTGCGGGCTTTGCGCCTTTGGGTGAAAAATTTAGAGGACTTAAATGACTAATCTATTAATAGGGCAAAGATATTACGGTGCGCTGCACCTTCAACATTTTGAATGGTGGTTTCTACAAATCTCAAGGCGGCTCTGCCGCTGGGGAAGTGTGATTGAAAAACAATGTAACGCAAGCGCAATGGCAAATACTTATACCCAACTATATATTCATTTAGTGTTTGCTGTTAAAAACCGCGATGCATTGATAAAAAGGGTATGGAAAGATGACCTTGAAAAATACATGGCAGGCATTATCCAAAACCACAAGCATAAACTGCTGGCAATAGGAACAATGCCTGATCACACCCATATTTTCATTGGCTATAACGTAAATCAATTGATTCCTAATTTAGTAGAAAACATAAAAACCTGCAGCAATGAATGGATCAAAAAGAGCAAATTGTCAAATTACGGTAGTGAATTACATATTGACGCAGGAGAAGCATCATAAAAAAAAATCGTTTGGGTCAGAATATTTGGAGATGCTACGTAAGAATGACATTGTGTTTAAAGACGAATTCGTCTTTGATTTTTTGGGGGATAGAATTGAGTGGGAATAAGATATCATATTTGTCATTTAGAAGTAACATGCAAGAAGCAACTGCCACTCAATTTAGATACTAGTGAAAAACGAAGAAAGAGGCCCCGCAGGGGAAAACCCATCAACGGAAGTTCTTTATCAACTTCTGGGCCTTAGTGCAGCGTTGCTAAAAAATGATTATACTCATCGTGTCATAGCAGGTGTAGATGAGACTATTCTCTCTCAAATCTGTGTCAACTTAAATCAATTTGTTGATCGGCTTCAATTTAACCAAGTAACGTTTCCTGAAAGTACAGAATCAACCATTTCAAATTTTATTGAAGTGATCAGTTCTTATGCGAATCGCGATTTCAGCCAGAAGCTTGCGATATCAGATCAGAGCAATGTATTGGATGCAGTTGCCACCGGTATCAATGTACTTGGCGAAGAGCTAGAACATACCACTGTCTCTAAAGCTGAATTAGAAAAAGAACGAGACCTATTAAAAATTGCCAAAGAAGCAGCAGAAAATGCCAACAAAGCAAAAACGGTTTTCATCGGCAACTTATCGCACGAGATCAGGACACCTTTACAGGGTATCATGGGCTTTGCTGAAATACTAAGGAACGAACTATCAGCCGAGAAAAGGAACAAATATCTCGATATTATTGAAAGGAGGTCTACCGACCTGTTGGAAATCATTGAAGCCCTATTGGATCTGGCTACCTTAGAGGCAGGGGAGGTCAAAGCTTTTCCAGAAACCTTGAACATTCATAAAGTAACAGAAGACTTGTTCACTGATTTTCAATATGAGCATGGTAATAAGTTGAACAAAGTTATACTTACTATCGATAATGGATTTCCGAAAGACGAAATGGTAACGTTAGACCCGCTTCACCTACGCCAAGTTATCCTTAATTTGCTAACTAATGGGATCAAGTTTACCGAAGAAGGTCGTGTAACTTTGATTACCGAGAAACATCCCGATCATTACTTAGTTAAAGTGGAGGATACGGGTGTTGGAATAGAGCAAGAGCAAATTCAAAACATCTTTGAGCCGTTTCGCCAGGCGCATGAAGGGTTTAGTAGATCGAAAGGGGGCATGGGGCTTGGCTTGGCCATTTGCAAAAAGCGAGTAGAGATTTGGGGCGGGTCTATTCAAGTAGCATCAGAACAAGGTAAAGGGAGTGTATTTTCATTTACCATTCCGTTTGCTTAAAGTGAAAAAAATGGATTATGTTTGTTGATGAGGCAAAATCTTACATCCTGCTTGTGGTCTGTGTTATCACAGATCACCAATTTGTGAATTTTTGGTCGGTCATAAGACCGACCAAGGGCAGTGAGCAGTGTAAAAAAAAGGAATATGTTTGTTTGGCAATGAGAAAACTCACATCTAAAATCTCACATCTAAAATCTGCATTTTAATGATCTCCTGCGCCATTATAGAAGACGATAGCATCTCACGCACCATGATAGAGGGCTTGGCTGAGAAGACCAATCTCCTCACGGTGGAAGGTTCGTTTGCTTCTGCACAAGAGGCTATGCCTTGGTTGAACAAGCACCAAGTAGATCTACTTTTTTTGGATATTGAAATGCCCGGGATCTCTGGTATTGATCTGTTAAGGGTGTTGGCACACAAGCCAGAAGTGATCATTGTTAGTTCAAAACCAGATTATGCCATTGACGCGTTTGAATTTTCAGTGGCCGATTATCTTTTAAAACCGGTAAAGGATTACAGCCGCTTTCTGCATGCGGTAAATAAAGTAGCTGCCCGCTTAAGCAAGACCAATACAGATACAGACAATCATCTTTTTGTAAAAGTAGATTCACTTTTACAAAAGTTGAGCGTAGAGGATGTTTTGTGGATAGAAGCTTTTGGCGACTATGTGAAAATACAGACCATAGAGAAAATACATACCGTTTACTCAACACTAAAAAAATTAGAAGAGCGGCTACCGACAGATAAATTTTTGAGGGTGCATCGCTCTTTCATCGTCAACTTAGAGAAGATCAGTAATATTGACTCAACCAATTTAGAGATCGATAAAAAAATCATCCCTATCAGTGAAAACTACAAAGAGCAACTTTTGAACAAGATCAAGATTTTGTAGTGACAACTTTTCTGCGGCCTCTATCAGGCCATGAGCATTTGTCCCCTTTTTATCAGTAGAAATAATTAGCGAATGCGGTCTACTGGTATAATTGCAACGCATAATGAGTAGGGGAACACAGAGAAATTCTAACTTAGCTTCTTCTCTCTGCCTTTAACTTTGCGTGACTCTACGCTAAAGCGGGTGTATTTCAAAAATACATGGTAAAAATCCTTTAGGTTCTTTTGAACCACATAGAAGCATAGGCACATAGACTTTCGCATAGCTATAAAATCTTTCATTGTTTGTGTTTTCTACTTGCCTACTGGCAGGCAGGTGTTTCTATTTGCCTATGTGGTTCAAAATATTATTTTGTGTTTTTGAAATGCACCTGGGTTAAAGCCTACATTCAGAGACATTCAGATTTTCACTTATATTTGTTTAGGGTTTAAAATAATTCACATGCAAACGCTGACGATACAAATGGAAGATACTACTGCCCTGGAGTGGCAAGCACTACCTCTTGACGTGCAGAAAATACTAACTTCAGGTGCGCTAACTGCTTTGCTCAGTGGAGAACTCTACCCTACTGGCACCGGCCAACTAGAGCTGGCAATCTCACTAGCAGAAAAGGGCGTGCCACCTGATACCATCAGCAGATTGACCCGCCTAGATCGAGATGTGTTTGAACCCTTTCTGAACAAGTAGTCATCGATGCGATTTGTATTTGATACTAACACACTCATTAGCGCCATCTTGAAACCAAAAGGCACTACCATGCAAATAGTAACCGCAGCTTTACAAAAAGGCACTATCGTATGCAGCACAGAAACAAAAACCGAAATCCGCAACGTTATCCAACGCGATAAGTTCAACAAGTACCTTCCATTAGATGAGAGATTGAAGACCTTGGAAAATATTTTGGATAAGGCCATACACGTTGAGACAAAAACAACCGATCTTATTGCATGCCGCGATTTTACCGATGTCAAGTTTCTGAGACTTGCCTTTGAGGTTAAAGCAGACTGCCTCATCAGTGGCGATTCCGATTTAAAAGTATTGAACCCCTTTCGGGGAATACCTATTCTTTCTATTAGTGAGTTTAGTTCTTTTATCACTACGCCTTAGTTTTTTATACCGTTTTTTCTAAACGTAGAAGACAGAGACCTGCCGCAATATCGATTCAAGCAATTTAGAGATCGATAAAAAAATCATCCCCATCAGTGAAAACTACAAAGAGCAGCTTTTCTATAAGATCAAGATTTTGTAGCCGTTAACAGTTCCATATAAGTTTATATCACAGGTATCCATTTTTTAGAGTGGGAAATATCCCCACGTTCAGCAATTCGGTATGCCTGATCACTGAAATGTCAATCATGGTAAGGATTTCTTTTTTTGTCAGTTCCTTAAAAAGTTGACTGAGTGAGTTAACAGGTTTATTGTTGAAAGAGACAATCAAATCGCCTGCTTTGATTTGTGAGCGTGAGGCAGGAGAATTTTCTTCAATGCTCACTACAAACAAGGCTTTCTCGTTAGGCAAGTGATAGTGTCGTTTCACTTTTGGGTTGATGGCCACTTCTTGCAGTTGGAAGCCAAGGTATGCTTTAAATACTTTTCCTGTCTTGATGAGTTGGCTACCAATTTCTTTGGCGGTGTTTATATCTACGGAAAAACTCAAACCATTTGCGCCTTGAATGATGGCAGTATTGACGCCTACTACTTCGCCATCGGTGTTGATGAGTGGCCCGCCTGAGTTGCCCGGGTTGAGTGCGGCATCAGATTGGATCACGTTATCTACCAACATGCCGTTTTGTGAACGCAATGTTCTGCCCAATGCGCTTACTACTCCTGTTGTAACTGTGTGTTGATAGCCCAACGGATTGCCAATGGCAATCACGAACTGTCCGATTTGAAGTTGTTCTGCATCGCCTAGTTTGGAAACGGAATAGCCATCTGCATAAATTTTTAGAATGGCTAGGTCAGTGTCTGGGTCTTTACCAACTACGGTAGCCTCTATTTCGTTTTCGTTAAGAAGCGCGACCATGATTTTTTCGGCTCCATTTACTACGTGGCAGTTGGTGAAAATAAAACCATCGGAAGAGAAGATGAAACCCGAACCAGAGCCTGCAGGCTTCAGCTTGCCTTGAACTTTTTTGTAGACGTCAATCTTTACTACCGCGTTTTTTACTTTGGCCACGGCATCGATGATCATTTGTGAGAAGCTGTCCATATCAAATCTGTTTACGTGTGATGACTGATTATTCAATTTTTTTTAAGCGGTATTGGATTTTAAATTTTAGATTTGTGATTTAAGATTTATCGCTTGTCCGTAGCTGAATGGCGTAGGCCAAACGATCAAAAATCACAATTCAAAAATCACCAATCCCTGCCTTGCCGGCAGGTCAAATCCTTTTTGGTTGTGGCTTGTCCACGTTGGGGCTTGTGACTTTAGTCTAGGTGATTGCTTGTTATCAAAAATCTTTCCGATGGCGGTAATCGGTAATATTGTCTTGAATAGCTACGTCAATACCGTGAGAATAGGACAGATTGTAGTGTTGTGCGAAGCCTCTGGGCATGAAAAGGGTTAGGCTTGTGTGCCGGCCATAGTATAGCCAGTTCTATCTAGTGCAGGCAGAACTATATCACCAAGTTTTTTTTGAAGTCTTACGCGATTCTTTTCTCTACTTTCTCTAAATCTGCAGCCGCGCATTTACCGCAGCCAGATGAGCAAGCATGTTTTGCTTGAAAAGAACGATACACCATGCGACCTAGGTAGAAAGCCGCGCCTAGGAAAATAAGTCCTATGAGGATTTGCTGAAGCATGGTACAAAGATAACTAATTAGATTTTGAAGAGCTCTAGGGTTTTCTTAAAACTTGAAAGACTAAAGCTTGTTAACGTCCGATTGCGGACGATCTCGCTCAATTCTGAACGTGATGCACTTTAGCATTGCTCGAAAACAGAGTTGTTTGGATGATTTACCTCTTGGCATTGATATTGGAAATGGGTTTGGCAAATCAACCGACCATGATTAGGAATTACATCATCATTGCCTTTCGTAGCATCTTTCGCAATAAGTCTTACGCCTTTATTAATATAGCTGGCTTGGCGCTGGGGATCACTACATGCCTCATCATTTTCCTCATTATGAAAAGGGAAATGAGTTTTGATACAGGCTTTTCAAAAGCAAATTCTATTTATCGGGTAGTACATCATGCCAAAGATGCCTCGGGGGTATCGAAGAACAGCGTGACGCCTTATCCGTTGGGTCAGGCATTGAAAAATGATTTCCCTGAAATACTTTCTACTCAATTTCATTTTCAGTTTGAATCGATGATGACGATTGACGAAGAGAAAATGAAAGTGGAAAACATTGCTTTTGCCGACACATCTTTCTTTGATGTATTTGATTATGAAGTGCTATCGGGCAACCCAAAGAAGGATTTGGCACAGCCAGGCAAAATTTTCTTGACAGAAGAGTTTGCCAAAAAGCTTTTGAAGAAAGATGCCAAGCATTT
Organism: Cyclobacteriaceae bacterium; assembly: GCA_043777495.1. Classification (GTDB taxonomy): domain Bacteria; phylum Bacteroidota; class Bacteroidia; order Cytophagales; family Cyclobacteriaceae; genus ELB16-189. Next base: position 34,200 of record JAYWHU010000129.1, read on the forward strand.
GAAGTTGGGTAACCTGTTGGATTTTGAAATCGCGGGTATTATCAAAACACCTTCTTTGCCATCGCATCTCAACTTTACTATGGTGGCTTCGCGCGCTACACTCACACCTGAGATTGCCAAAAAGTTTTTGGGTTTTGGAATTGACCAATGGGGGCTGAACTCTGCTGGGTTTACGTATGTATCGCTTCCTTCTAACATGAGTCAGCAAGCAATGGAAGAAAAATTTCCTGCTTTTGTTAAAAAATATTATTCGGCAGAGGGCGCGGCTCGTGAAAGTTATTTTCTTCAGCCGTTGAAAGATATTCATTTCAATACTGAGTATGATGAGAATCCTGGCTCTACTTCTACTTCGTTCTCTATTTTATTAATACTAGGTTTTATTGGCCTTTTTATTTTGATAATTGCCTGTGTAAACTTTATCAATCTATCCACGGCTCTTTCCATCCATCGCTCTCGCGAAGTAGGCGTGCGCAAGACATTAGGTGCGCAGCAGTTGCAATTGGCTTTTCAATATTTGGGAGAGGCTTTTTTGTTGACCATTATCGCAGGCTTGCTTTCGGTAGTAGCAGCCGAGTTGATTGCCCCGCTGATTGGTAATTTCCTAGAAAAGAAAATTATGCTGGATTTATTCCATAATCCTTCGGTGGTCTTGTTTCTACTTGCCATCATTTTGTTCACAGCTTTATTTTCAGGGTCGTACCCAGCCTTGATACTTTCTAAGTTCAATCCCGTGAAGGCATTGAAAAGTAAAATATCGCAGCAAACCCAAGGCAGTGTGCCCGTGAGAAAAATGTTGGTGGTGTTACAATTTTTCATTGCGCAGGTTTTGATTATCTGCACGCTGGTAGTTTCAAGTCAATTGTCTTATTTCAAAAACGAACCCTTGGGTTTCACGAAAGAAGGAGTTATCAATGTCACCCTGCCTAGCCATGAAGCGAATAAATTGGAAGCCATGCGAAATAAGTTGATGGCGGATAGCGAAATCAAAAATGTTTCATTCTCAATGGGCGCACCGATGGCTGAGATTAATTTTGGCACGGGTATGTACTTGACCGAAAAGGGAAATGCTGAACAATATAGTGTTAACATCAAACCCGTTGATAACAATTACAATGATGTATACGGTTTGGAATTGGTAGAAGGAAGATGGTTTACTGAAAGTGATTACACCATCGGAAATGATAAAGAAAATTATAAATGGGTTTATGTATTAAACGAACGTGCCGTAAAAGAATTAGGATTTGCCTCGCCCAAAGAAATCATTGGGCAAAGTATCACTATTGGTTTTAACGATGCTCCTGGCCCAGTCATTGGCGTGGTAAAGGATTTTCACATTGCTTCTTTGCATGAAGAGATGAAACCGGCTTTGCTAATGCCATTTAATTATTCTTTTACAGCGGGGGTTAAATTTCAGACTTCTAACGTATCGGGTGTGATTAAAAAAATTGAGGAGGCTTTCACATCCCAATATCCAGAATATCTATTTGAATATGCCTTCTTAGATGAGTTTGTAGGTAAACAATACCGCGAAGAGGAGCGTATGTTTACCATGTTTGAGATTTTCGCTGGCATCGCCATTTTCATCGGATGCCTCGGTTTGTATGGATTGGCCTCTTTCATGGCGCAGCAAAAAACCAAGGAGATTGCTATTCGCAAAAGCTTAGGTGCCTCAGTAGCGCATATTGTGGCGATGTTCTCCAAAGAATTTATTTTGCTCATTATAATCGCCTTTGCCATTGCTGTTCCAGTGGCTTGGTATGCGATGAACAAATGGTTGCAAGAATTTGCTTTCCGTGTAGAAATCAGTTGGGTGGTTTTTGCAATCGGAATTGTCAGCACACTTTTTATTACCATTCTTACAGTTGGCTATCGTTCGCTTCGGGCGGCTGGGGCTAACCCTGTAGATTCGTTGAAGAATGAATGATTTTTTCAGTGCGAAAAACAAAACATCCTAAAAACGATTTAATGAAATTTAGTAGCCTCTTTACTTTTTATTTATTGGTTATCTCAACAAGTTTCGCTCAAGTAGCCGAAAAAAATAGGATCGCTATCCAAAAAATAGATAGCTTGATCCAATCATTAATTACCAATAAAAAGTCTGCTGGTTTTATGATGGGGATTCAAGTAGGGGCGGACAAACCCTACTTGAAAGAATATGGAGTGACTGATGTGCAAACCAAACGACCAGTAAAAGCAACTAGTATTTTTAGAATTGCGTCCGTAACAAAACTAATCACCGCAGTAGCTGTAATGAGTTTGGTGGAAAAAGGCAAATTGAGTTTGACTGATAAGCTTTCCACATTCTTTAAAGACTTTCCCAATGGAGATAAAATCACTATCTATCATTTATTATCTCATACATCAGGCATACCCAACTGGTGGGAAGGCGGAATGCCTAGTGATGAGCCAAAGGATTTCCCAATGTGCCAGCAACCTCATTTGTATTTGCAGCGGATGAAAACCACTTCATTTTTCGAACCTGGTTCAAAACATTCTTATTCAAACTCAGGCTACGTATTATTAGGTGAAATTATTGAGCGGGTAAGCGGAATGGATTACGAAAAATATTTAAAGTTCACTATTTTTAATAAGGCTGGCATGAAAAGCACGATGATTGAAAACGAGAAGAACAAAAATGGAAATTGGGTAAAAGGATATAAACAGAACTTGCCCACAGATACCACATTTTCTGCACCCGATGTATATGCCATGCCCTTTGCGGCTGGTGCGCTACGGAGCAACACTACGGACTTATTACTTTTTTTAAGTGCGCTGAATGAAGGAAGATTTGTAAAGAAATCTACTTTAAGAGATATGACTGCCTATGCGGTCACAAATTCTGGTGTGCCTGTTTATGATGCTATCTATTTCCCTCCTGATTTTACACCCCCCAATCCGCCAGCGCACATAAAAAAGTATGGCTACGGATTGGGTTTTAGTCTCATGGAAATTTACGATGTTCCCGTTGTTTGGCATAGTGGAGGTATTGCAGGCTTTAACTCCATCATGATGTACTTGCCGAAAACTGAAACAAAAATTATTTTATTATCGAACACCGAAAACGGGATTATGCCTATTTGGGAGGAATTGCAAAGAAATATAGTAAAGCTTAACTAAGCTGCCGACATATTTTTTTTATTAATACACTTGAAATAAAACTTTTAATATTTATCGTTCATCGTAAATTCATAATCTACACACCATGCTAAAAAATTATTTCACCACCGCAGTGCGAAACCTTTGGAGATCTAAAGGAAGTACTATCATCAACGTCTCGGGTTTAACATTAGGTGTTGCCACGAGTTTGATTTTGTTCTTGCTGGTGCGAAGCCAAACCAGCTTTGATAAGTATCATACAAAACTGGATAGGATTTACAGAGCGGTGCTGCAATCGGATGGCAACAGCGGCAAAAACTATTCGGCTGGTGTGCAACCCGTTTTTTGGGAAGCCTTCAAAAATGATTTTCCCGAAGCAGAGGAAGTGGTCTTCACCTCTTATCATGGAAATGGGAGTTTGGTGACTATTCCACAACCGGAAGGTGAATCAAAGAAGTTTGGAGACGATAATAATTTGGTTTTTACTCAACCTAGCTTCTTTAAAATATTTGATCGTAAAATTTTAATCGGTGATGTAAACAAAGTATTACAAGAACCAAATGAAGCAGTTATCTCCAAGAAAGCTGCCATGAAGTATTTTGGTAAGGAAGATGCCATTGGCGAGGTGCTCAGTTTTGAAGATAAAGAGTATAAGGTAACGGCCATTATGGAAGATTATCCTGATAATACTGACTTCCCATTTAATGTGATGCTCTCGTACATCACCATTAAAAAATCAAAAGATGAAGTAGGCTGGACGGGTATTTGGAGCGATGAACATTGCTATTTTTTATTGAAAGAGGGCAGTTCGATTGATGAAATAGAAAGACGCTTGCCTGATTTTTATAAGAAACATTTAGGCGAAAAAAATCGTGACCATTCCGAGTATCATACGCAAACGCTGGCCAGCGTTCACCACGATGAGCGATATGGAAACTATAACTACAATACCACCAGCTACGAAAAAATAGCTGCCATGAGTGTGATTGGTATTTTTCTAATCATTACTGCTTGTATCAATTTTATTAACCTGGTTACGGCCGAGGCCATCAAGCGTTCCAAAGAAGTAGGCATACGTAAAACATTGGGTAGCTCACGCGGCCAACTGATTGCACAGTTTTTAGGTGAGTCCACACTCGTCACTATTTTTTCGGTGGTACTTGCACTTGGTCTTGCACAAATTCTTCTTCCGTCTTTAAATACCTTTCTGCATTCTACTTTGGCAATTCGCTTGGCTGACCCCACGCTGTGGTTATTTATATTGGCAGTAACTGTAGCGGTATCCATTTTATCTGGGCTTTACCCTTCATTTGTAGTTTCTGGTTTTAAACCAGTCTTTGCTATCAAAAACCAAATCGGTAATAGAAATTCTTCAGGCTTTAATCTTAGGCGTGGATTGGTGGTGTTGCAATTTGTGATTTCACAGTTTCTCATTATCAGTACGATTGTGATGGTCATGCAGATGGATTTTTTCGGTAGGAAAGATTTAGGATTTAAGAAGGAAGGCATTGTGAACATACCCATACCTGAAAATGTGAGGGGTGGATTTAATGATGGAAGCAGTAAGATGCGCACCTTTAGGGAAGAAGTCGGCAAGATGAATGGGGTGGAGCTGGCAAGCCTGTGTACTCACCCGCCTTCTTCTGGAAGTGTGCAAACTACAAATGTGAATATTGCGGGGAAGGAAGGCGAGTTTGATGTTCAACTTAAGATGGTGGACGGTAATTATGTTGACTTATACAATTTGAAGTTGATTGCGGGTAATAACATCTTGGATTTAGATACAGCGCAAGGATTTATTGTGAACGAGAAAATGGTGAGTTTAGCAGGTTTCAAGGATGCACAAGAAGCGATCGGGCAAGGATTGAAATTTGGAGGAAGACCAACGTCTATGCCGATTGTAGGTGTGGTTCAGAATTTTCATACGATGTCTCTGCATGAACCCATTGAGCCAGTTGTTCTACTGAACCGAATTAATAATTATAGAAATTTATCTTTAAAGGTGGATGTAAAGCAATTTAAAGAAACCGTAAAGCAAATTCAACAGAAGTGGGAGGCTGCCTACCCGAATCATATTTTCTCCTATCAATTTTTAGATGAAGAGATAGAAGAGTTTTATGAAAGCGATACACGCATGTCCACCATGATTACTGTGTTCACTTCCATTGCTATCTTCATCGGATGTTTGGGCTTGTTTGGCTTGGCCACTTTCATGGCTAATCAAAAAACAAAAGAAGTGGGCGTGCGCAAAGTGTTGGGCGCATCTGTGGAAAGCATCGTACTCCTTTTCTCAAAAGAATATGTGAAACTGATTTTGATTGGATTTTTGTTTGCCGCGCCACTCGCTTGGTATGTGATGAAGGGATGGCTGGATAACTTTACTTATAAAATTGAGCTCGGCCCCACCGTATTCTTGATTGGTTTTGGAGTGGCTTTTTTGATTGCGATTTTAACCGTTGGCTATCGGTCTCTGAGAGCGGCAACAGCTAACCCAGTAAATTCATTGCGCTCAGAGTAATTGTTAAAGATTAGTTAAAGAAACCCTTTGGCTTTTGTAAGGCTGAAGGGTTTTCTATTTTTAAGAATAAATCAAAGATTACTCTATGACGTTTCGAGCGGGCAAATTTTTTAATTTCCGATCTTATGCGTAGGTCTTAACTTTAGTAGAAAAATAGTTTTGTGAAAACGTGCCTAGCCTTATTATTATTCTGCTAATTGTGTAGTAAAATAAAGTAATACGATTAGAGATCACAGCTACAAACCTGCAGGTAGGCAAGTAATTTCTACTAGGTTTAAGCCTTGCATAAACAGTGACTGCCGAATTGGACTTTCACTACTTACTTACCCATCTATCTGTCACAGAACATCAAAGAGTTGCTATATCGTATTGTAGAATTAAAAAATAGTACAAAATGAAATTCAAGTTTAGCCTAACCTTTCTAACATTGGCGATTGCCGTTGTTACAAAAGCTCAGATGAGTATTTTAGTGATAAACCCTAACATCAATCTGCCAAAAGATAGTGTTGAAAGTTTATTACTCACCTCAACGCTAAATGATTTTTTGATAGCAACACGAAATTCAAATGATGAAAACAAGTTAGTGCTAGCGACTGAAAGAATTGAGACCTATATTTTACTTGACGAGGTAAATGGCATGGAGAAGAGCGGAAAATTCAAGAGCGATATTTTCTATAAGCCGTATCTTACCAACGTTGTTGGGCTAAATGACAAGTCTTATCTCTTGCAAGTATCGTACATTGGTGTAAATGACAACGTGCCTTACATAAGAGCTAGTTTTGAATTGATAGCCAATAAATTGAATAATACCTTTTACTATTCATCAACACTCAAGCGCAATACCCAGAATTGGAAAGTTCTAACAGTGAATAACTGCACTTTCCATTATAAAGAATCCATTAACAAAGCAATAGCAAAAGAATATCAGCAAAAAGTAACCTTGTTTGATAGCAAACTAAAGTTGCTTAACAAAATCACCGAATTGTATTGTTGTGAAGATTACACCGAACTTCGGAAGCTACTGGGCATCGAATACAAATCTGATTACAATGGTAGGCAGGTAATCATACTAAGCTCAGTACTGGCGGATAAAACACTAATTCTTTTGGGTACGAAAGACTCCAAACATTTTGATGATTACGAAAAACATGATTTGTGGCACAATCGATTAAGCTTGGCTATTTCTAGGTCGCTAGTCAATAATCCTATTGATGAAGGATGCGCGTTCTTATATGGCGGAAGTTGGGGACTGTCTTGGAAAGAAATTTTAAATCAATTCAAAACGAAAGTAGCCAGTGATAAAAATGCGGATTGGGTTAACTACAAAGAAAATCCTAAAAATTTTGCTGATAGCGAAATACAAAGGCTAATGATCGATTACGTTGTAAACGCCTTGATTGTTCAAAAAATCGAAAAGGAAAAGGGCTTCTCGGGTGTTTGGGAATTTTTGAATTGTGGCAAATTCGAAAAGGGGAATGAAAATTATTACAAAGCTCTCGAAAGAATTACTGGAATATCGAAGGTAAATTATAATGCTAAAGTTTGGGAGTTGATAAATCTGGAGAAATAGTTTATTGAAAAGTCTCTTGACCCGTGGAGTGTTTTTTCTAATCAAACTGCATTGATGTGCGCATTGGCTGGGATAGTTACAACATCATGGTATATGAAGCGAAAATTCTTCTATCTGCTTTCTCCCTTAAAAATCCAAATAGCGTACTGGGCGTAAGCATCAACATCAATGGATTACCACAACCTCAATTGCATTCGGGCATGACGGGTATGCCGAGCGGAGCAAGACCACCCGGTGGTGGAATGCCAGGCGGAGGTATGCCGCCTAGTGGAATGCCACGGATGGACATGTCACTGTTTGAATCGTTGAGCGCCTACCTCAAGATTACGTTGGCGAAGAGATAGATTCACAGCTAATTTCAACGATAGGTATTAATTAATTCGTTGATTGGGTGGCTTCACAAAAATCTTTATCGACAACAGACACGATAGAATTGACAACGCTGAAACCATTTGCAGACGACAATTCTGTTAGTGCTATATTACTACACCGAAATAATTAATAAAAGATATTACCCATAAATAGGTGAATTAATCTGAAATATTACCCAAATTGAATAAAAATCACTGACTTAATGGGAAAAAATCCCCCCTCAAAAATCCAAGAGATCATATTTGCTTTCCTCAGAAAAGAATGAGTCTAGGCGAATCACTGCCCTACTGAAAGAAAAATCAATTCACAAAATTGCTTCCCGGATTTACACGTCAAATCTGGAAGAGGATCCATCCATAATAATAAAAAGAAATTGGTACCACGTTTTAGCGCACCTGTTTCCAAACGCGCTATTGAGCCACCGAAGCGCACTTGAATTTAAGCCAACATTGGAGGGACATATCTTCCTTACCTATTCATACACTTCAAACGTTTCATTACCAGGCATGTGGGTACATCTATTGAAAGGCTCCTCGCCCATAGAGGGTGATAATCCTTTTTTTGAAAATCTCTTGGCATCACAGGAAGCAAGGGCGTTTCTGGAAAACCTACAGGAGACAAGAAAGGAAGGTCAGGAATCTAAAAGCTTATCCGTTTCAGAAATTGAAGAAAGACTCGAAGTTATTATAAGAGCAAGAGGTGAACAGGGACTCAATGTGTTACGTGACAAAGCGAGGGAAATTTCCACCGGTCTGAAAATGCAAAAAGAATTCAAAAAACTGAATCAATTGATCAGTGACCTTACGGCTACTGGAAAATTAAAAAACTTAACATCCCCTGTAGCTGTAGCCCGATCATTGGGTGAGCCCTACGATCCTGCAAGAATCAAATTATTTCAAGGTCTGTATGAAGAGCTGGCAGGTAAAGTATTTCCAGAACATAAAGTATCGGACTCGCTTAACCAGTATAAAACATTTGCATTCTTTGAAGGCTACTTCTCAAACTATATTGAAGGAACAGAGTTTACCGTAAGTGAGGCTAAAGAAATAATACTGACAGAAACACCTTTACCTGCAAGAGATGAAGATTCTCATGATATACTAGGCACGTACCGAATTGTATCCAGTAAAAATGAAATGTCTGTTTGTCCCGCAACGGCCGCTGAATTTCTTGACTTGATGCGAAACCGTCATACCGTGCTGTTACATGCACGTACATCAAAAAAACCAGGTGAGTTTAAAGACAGAAACAACCGGGCCGGTAATACAGAATTTGTGGATTGGAGCTTGGTGAATGGCATGTTGAAAAAAGGCTTTGAATGGTACACCTTATTAAAAAATCCTTTTGCAAAAGCAGTATATATGATGTTTTTGGTGAGTGAAGTCCATCCTTTTATGGATGGGAACGGCCGGATAGCACGCGTGATGATGAATGCAGAGCTTTCCTCCAAAGGCTTGTCCAAAATTATTATACCAACCGTGTATCGCGAAGATTACATGGGTGCTTTAAGAAAACTGACACGTCAGCAAATTGCCGATCCCTATATCAGAATGATGTTAAGAGCGCTTGAATTTAGTTCTACACTAAGTCAAGCAAGCATGGATGAAATGGAGCAATATTTGGAGACGTGCGATGCATTTAAAGAGCCAAAAGAAGGAAAGCTAAAATTTTTGCATTAAGTAGGCAAGCCAAACCATCTAATTTCTAATCAAAATTCTTTTTGTTGTGACTAGTGATTTTTCCATCTGCTAATTCAATTGTTCTGTCACTTGCTTTCGCAAAATCATTATCGTGTGTTACGGCTATTATAGTTTGGCCAAAATCGTGTGCGATTTGTTTAAAAATATCAAATACTATTTGTGTGTTCTTGCTATCTAAATTTCCAGTAGGTTCATCGCACATAATGATTTGAGGATTGTTGATGAGCGATCTTGCTATTGAAACACGTTGTTGTTGGCCACCACTCAATTTCGATGTGGGCTTTAACGCTTGGTCTTTCAATCCCAACATTTCCAATTTTTGATAGGCTTGTTCTTCTATTTGTTGATAAGAATATTTGCCCAATTTCAAAGCTGGCAGCATCACATTTTTAAGGCAACTAAACTCTGGCAACAAGTAATGGAATTGAAATATGAAACCGATACTCTTGTTTCGCAAAGAGGCTAACTCATCAGTCTTTTTACCTGTGATTCTTTCGTTCTCTATAAACAACTCGCCCTCGTAGGTAGTATCCATGGTGCTAAGGCAATACAGTAAAGTAGATTTGCCACAACCACTTTTTCCTACCAATGTTAAAAACTCTCCTTTGTAAGCTTCAAAACTAATGTTGTCTAATACTTTAAACTTAACGGGCTCATGAAAATATTTTCCAATCCCCTTCGTGCTAAGAACTACTTCTCTTGTTTCCATAACTAATGTTTTTTATTTTCTAAAAATTTCTACAGGATCCACCTTCGATGCTTTACGTGCTGGGATATAACCAGCACCAAATGTCGCCAACATACCGAGCAGGAAACTACTCATAAAAAATTTAGCACTAAAGTAGATGGGAAAATAACCGACAGGAGGGCCCATCCAAATGTTTTGCATAATGGCTATCAATACACCACCGACAACAAGACCCATTAAGCAACCTAAAAAGCCCATCACCAACGCTTCTGTTACAAATATTTTGATAACATCTCCACCAGAAAAGCCAGTGGCTTTTAAAATCGCTATGTCGTTTATCTTTTGCATCACCGTCATGTTCAAAATGTTGTAGATGCCAAAGGCGGATATAACTAAAATTGATAAGGAGATAGCGCCCATCATGGTATTTCGTACCAAGTCGCCAGACAATACATCGGCATTGGTTACTTGCCACGGTTCTACTTTGTATTCAGTAAGCTGTTGCAATGCCTTTGCATAGTCAGGAGCAGCATTTGCATTCAGTGTATTCGCAAAAATAGTGGTTACGTATGAAGGTCTTTCTTTCACAAATTGTTGCGCTGTGCTGATGTTGATGTACGATTTTGATTGGTCTGATAACGCGCTGCCTGTGCTGAAAATCCCTTTTACTTTCAGCGTCTTTGTTATTCCTTGTGATGATGAGACGATGATATTGTCGTTAAGACGCACATTCAATTTTTCCGCGATGCCCTTACCAATCACAATCGCTCCTAAATTACCTTGTAAATCTTTGAGGCTACCGGCCACCATATAACTACTGATGTTGAACATGGCATCTGCTTCTAAAACATTTACACCATTGGCCGTTCCCTTCAATTGTGATTTGCCATTGTTGTAGAACACATCCACATTTACTTGTGCAATGGCGTGTGTTAGAAAGGATTGCTTTTTCAATTTGTCAAGTATCCCTTGCGGATTGACAAGCGTTTTGGAAAGCGTGGTAATTTGAGGATTAACAATTGTTGTTAACTCACTTTCTTTGGAAGACTCGATAAGCGGCTTACTGATTTCATCTTCCTTATAAATTTTTATGTGCGCTGAGTTTTTGAAAATTTCCCCACGGGAATAGACGCTGAATCCACCAGACAACGAGTTCATAAAGAGATACACTGCCACGCCTAACGTAACACCTAAACAGGCCACGAGCGGTTGCTTCTTACGCGTGAAGATATGCGTAAGAGCGATATCGATGTTTACACTTTTCTTTCTCATATATTGTATGGTTTTACTTTGGAAAACTGGCACCCACTTCAGACTGTTCCATTTTATTGGCAGAGACGTTTTCTGTAATCAACACGGTCTTATCATCAATGCCACTAAGTACTTGTACCCAATAGGTGCTCACAAAATTGGTTACTACTTTGGTGGGTAGCTTTTCGCCTTTCACTTGCACGGTACCATCAAAGTTTAGGTAGTTGCGCGGTATGAGAAGCGCGTTCTTTTGAAATCCAACGATGATGTTTGATTGCAATTGCGTGCCTGAAATTTTAAAATCAAGTGAATCTGAAAAAATTAATTTGCAATAGAAAGATTGAGAAGCATCATCAAAAGCAGGGTAGATTTCCCCTACAGTAGCTTTGTATAGTTTCTCTTTGTTGGTGTTCAGTTGAATCAACGCGTCTTGGCCTACTTTGATTTTTCCGATGTTACTTTCATCCACATTTATTTTAGCGTAGAGGTTGTTCGCATTTCCAATGACGGCTATCACATCGCCCTTTCGTACAAAATCTCCCTTCTGTTTTCTTTTTTCATATACTCGGCCTCTCACCACAGCTCGTATTTCATTGTTTCCAAATACCACACGGTTCACTTCTTTTAGTGCTTTGTTGTTGATAAGCGCTTGTTCCGCTTGTTGCTTTTGCAATTTGTAGCTCTCTTTAGAGCTTCCGTAATTGGCCAGCGAAGTTTGATATTTTAACTCAGCATTTTCAAAATCGATTTGTGCTACACTTTTTGTTGTTAGCAGTTTTCTATAGCGTTCCAATTGCAAGGAATCTTGTTGTAAGTTGTGTTTAGCCACAGCTACATTATTTTTTGCTTGCATTAATGCAGGCGCATTGGGCGATAGGTTGCTTTGTGCAATAGTGTAAAGTGCATTGGTGCTTTCGGTATTGTACTTGTTTTCTTTATTATCTACCACGGCCAGCACACTTCCTTCTTTTACTATATCTCCTTCTTTGAAATTGATTTGCAGCAAATATCCATCGGTCTGTGCCGTTAAGTTATACGTGCCTTCTGCCTCAAGTACACCCGAGGCGAATACTGTTTCGGTTACGTCTTTACGGATGGGCTTGGTCTCTTCACTCTTTTTTCCGCACGAGGAAGCCAGTATGAGTACGAACATTCCCGCGATTACTGATTTTAAATTAGTTTCCATATTTATTTGATTGTATTGTTGATTTCAATTTTTGCATTGGCTAATAACAGACTGATGGCAGACGTAACTAAACTATAATGGCTATTCACCATGGCATTAAAGCTGTTTAGTGTTTGATCAGTTGCCAAGAGACCTTGTTCATACAGGTTTCTGTTTTTGTAATAACTTTCCTTTTTCAATCCATATATTTCTTTGTTGGTTACAAATTGCGACCATGCTTTGGAATATTCAGTACTTAGTTGTTGCTGGTCTAGCTCTGATTTGATTCGCGCATGTTCTGAGTTCTGTTGAGCTAACTTATGGTTGTATTTAGCTTCCACAATAGAACTGATCGAATTGGCAGACGGCATCGGCATCGCAATTTTAAAACCAATGTAAGTGGCATTGTACCACTCCCAATTTCTGTCGAACAAACCTGCCTTCGTGTTGTATTGTGTACTGGATTGTGATGCGAAAAAAGATAGCGTTGGCAATTGAGAGAATTTGTTTTTCTTAAAATTGGACAGCGCTACTTTTTCTTTCGAGAAGCTATTGATAAAGCTTAAATTGTTGTAAACAACTTCAGGGGCATTAGCTGAAAGATCCGTAGATACAATGTGGTTGATCTGGATGGAGTCCTTTTCAGGGATGTCAGCTAACGTCTTTAGCGTAATGTATTGTTGTTGAATCATGAATTCTATTTGCTTTAAACTTTCTACTGAATTCAAGTAATTCACCCTTGTATCATTCACATCTTGTTTTTTTAGTAAACCCTGATTGAACTTGTTCTCCGCTATTTTTAGAAGCGTATCGCTTACCAATAGGTTTTCCCTACTTACATCTAATTGTTCTTGCAATTGAACAATGTTGAAATAGGTGCTAGCAATGTTTTCGTACAAAGTTTTACGCGTGAGTTTGTTATCGGTAGCAGTGGCCTCTAGGTTTTGTTTGGACGAGCGTAGGTTATACCATCCTTGCAAATTGAAAAGCTTGATATCACCTGTTTGAACAAAGTTGCTATTGTACTGAACACCTAGTCGAGATGCGTTATACTTGTCTGCGGGAGCAGTAGGGTCATTGAAGTTTGCGGGGAAGAGCGTAACAGGCAGTGCCAAGTTATCAGTATAAGTGAACGAGACGTTACCAGTAGGATCGGGTATACTAGCAATGGCAGCCAGCTTTGCTTTTTTTGCTTGATCCATTTTTATCTCTCCCGATTGCAGTGTGGTGCTTTTGCTACTGGCGTATTTCAAAAACGAATCAAGGCCAGTAAAAACCAGTTGAGCATTTGAGTTTATAAATTGTAAGCAGAGTAATAGAGTAATTATCTTTTTCATTTTGACTATTTTTCAAATTATTTAATACGCACTAGATGTATCGTTTTACTCATCACTAATTTCTTAGCTACAATTTTCAACTTTTCATCGGTGACAATCGTCACGGTAGCATTCAATTCTAAGTTGGCATCCGGTGGAGACATAATGCCTTTGAATGTTTTAGAGGCTTCATCGTACTTTAATTTTTTGATCAGTACCTGTCCATTAATCATTTCTTTCTTTTTTGAATTGATTGTTTTGGCATAGTACAGGCCGTCCTTATCCAGATAGAATTCCATTTGGCGGTCGGGCTCTTTTTCATCTTTCCATTGGCCGATAATAGTAGATGCAGTTTGCGCTCGCACTGCTAGCATGCATAGCAGCACAGCAGTTGTTAGAATGGATCGCTTCACATTTTGTGTCATACTACTTCGGTTATTAGTTATGTGATATTTTATGTCGTACTACCATAGGAGGACGTTACTATTTATGTCGCCCGACCTACGTAGTACTCGTAATTCGTTTTGATTACGGGACAAAAATTCTACAAAGCGGCTAGCTAAAGAATGAGTTTATGGGTGAAGTGGACAAAAGGGGAGGTGAAATGGACTGGGGTGGGCTTTGACTCACCCCCCGACCCCCTCTCTACTTCGCATAGAGGGGGTGACTGCGCTCGACTGTCTGAGCGTAGCAATATTGAAGAGGTAATGGTGAAGGCACAGAAAAGATGTTCGTAAAGAACGAGGTTTTTATTCAACGCCTGTCCCCCTCTCTATGAAGTAGAGAGGGGGTGGCCGAGCGAAGCGAGGTCGGGGGTGAGTATTATCTAAGGGGAAACTGTTCTACGATTTTCTTAATGCCTCGCCAGCCATTCCATAAATTCCGTAGTTTTCAATTTCCCTATCTCGATGGGCTCTTTAAAAGGGACTAGCAAATTGACTACGATTTTTCTATTGAATGAATTACTTGCATCTTTCACCGCTTTGCGATTGATAAGAAATTGACGATTGGCGCGAAAGAAAATAGGTGAAAAGGATGTCTCCAATTGCTCCATTTTTTCATTGACCAGTAATTTTTTTTGATCAAAAGTATAAGCGTAAGTGTTTTCGTTTTCAACAAAAAAAAGAGCCACGTTGGCGCTATCCAATGGAATAATTTTATCGCCTTGGCGAATAACAATAGAGCTTCCTTTTTTGGTGATGCTCCGTTCTATTTCTTTTAGCAAACTTGAAAAGTCTTGCGATGGCTTAGAGAAAGTTGATTTTAGTTTCTGGTATTTTTCAAGCGCTTTGGCTACGGTGGCTTTGCTAAACGGTTTTAGCAGGTAATCGATGCCCGCACTTTTAAATGCCTCCAGTGCATATTCATTAAAGGCAGTACAAAAAATAATAGGCGCGTGGTTTTCTATTTCTTCGAAAACTTTAAAACTTAATCCATCACCTAATTGTATATCAGAAAAAATAAGGTCAACAGGATTCGATGAAAGGTATTCAATCGCTTCTTCTACCGAATGGAGCAGCTTTACAATCTCCGCATCGGGTTCAATAGCCGTAATGGTTTTAGCCAAATCTCTGGCGGTGGGCTTCTCATCTTCTATGATGGCAATCTTCATTACTCAACCAGGTGTATAGTTACCGAAAATGAATTTTCTGTTTCAACGATGTCGATTTCCTTTCCAGTAATCAATTTATGACGTTGATTCAAATTGACAAGTCCCATTCCCGACCGCTCGGTAATCTTTAACGAGACTTTGTTATTGATAACGGTAAGTTTACTGTTGTTGTAGTTGACTTCAATACGCAGTGGATTTTTTTCTGTAAAGTAATTGTGCTTGAAGGCATTTTCAACTAATGTTTGAACGGAGTACACAGGTACTTTAAAATTCATTGCTTCACTTGGAATATTGGTTGAAAATAAAAAAGTATTTTCAAATCGTACTTTTTGCAATTCAATATATCCAGTTGTAAATTCTAATTCTTCATTTAAAGTCACAAGCGTTTGTGCAGATGCTTTTGCTGAATACCTTAGAAAGTCAGAGAGCTTTAAGGAATAATCTTCAGCAGTGTCGGGTTTTTCTTTAATGAGTGATTTCAATACACTTAATGCATTGAATAAAAAATGAGGATGCAATTGACGGAGTAATAATTGCTTTTGCGCTTCGCTGTTCTGAAATTTCAATTCCCTGTTTTCAATTTCCGCGACATTTTTCTTGAAGGCGTTCTCCACCGAATTACAGAGAAGGATGATCACGGCATTAAAACTAATGGATATAAGGATGGGATAGCTAAGGTATTTTTCGGCAATTTCGGGTCTGATGGTGATAAAATCGCTAATAAAGAATAGAGCAAGCTGAAATATTAATTGGAATAGGTAGCTAAGTGAATACCGTTTCCATTTTTCCAGATGCTGCAGGTGCAACGTAATGAGAATATTGATAGACCACACAATCGAGATGTTCACAAACATTCCAAGGATTAAGGTCGGTAATTCTGGCCTTGGAGCCACTTCAAAGATCAATACTGGTGATAAGGCATAGATTGCAAGAATCGGTGTGGACAATAATGCATACCGGAATAGACTTTTTTGCATTGAAGGATTCAATAGGTATTCAGGTCTTACTTATAGTTACTGTATTTCAATCATCTAAAGTACAACCGAAAGTTTCAATTTTATAGTGATTTTATTGTCTTAACGATTTGTACCAACTCTTTCACTTCGTTGCTACTTAAATCTTTCTTCTCACTTTTGTCATATACGGATAAGAGATAGATTTTTTTGTCGGCAGAAAAGACTACATGAAGCGTTCTGGCACCATAACTTTTTCCTGTGGATTTGCCTGTGATGGGAATTCTTACTTTGTAGATGCCGTGGCCAAGGTGTGGTCCTTGAATGGGTTGAGTGGCTCCGACCCTTGGATAGACGAGCGAAATCTTTTTAATTTCCTTTTCAAATCGGGTTGTGGAAATTATTTCAAAACTCACTCAATAAGTCTTTTATATTCTTAGGCTTTACTTTTCCTTGACGGATGAGGGCAACTTCTTGCAATGCCCCTTTTACGTGTTTATAAACAGAAGACTTGACTTTTATCGTTTTAGTAGTAATTCCCATATCCCAAATCTATATTTAATCTCACCAATTGTCAAGCTCCCGCTGCATAATAGTAAAAGCTTCGGCTAAATCTTTTTTTCTTAATTGTTCAGCGGCCTCTATATTTTTCAGGTGCTCATCCTGTTCTATTCTAAGTTTATTCTCTGGCAATTTATCGTCACGTTCACTTTTCCATTCAAAATTGCCATCTTCCAACTCTAAAAAATAGTGCCGATCCTTTCCCCATTTTGCCTCATGCTTCATCCTAAATTCTTCATCATAATCAAAGGAGTTGTATTTCTCTAGCAAGGTGATCACTTGGGTCATACTCTCAACCCTAGCGTCAGTTCCCTCCAAAATATCTCGCTGCTTGATGGCATCGCGATCCATTCGTATTTTAAAAATCAATATGGTGATAATCTGAGAATGCCCCCAAGTCCAGTCACTCCAAACTGCCTTCTCCAACGGAACATCGATTTAATGCCGTTCTTTAAATCGTACCATGAATAGAGCGTTTTGGTTCGCTAATACGATAGTTTTGATTTTATCTTTTGTAAAACGGTTTTATCATTAAAATATTCATCCAGATAAAGTTTCTTGCCATCTTTATATTTGAAGTTACTTTCTGGCTTTGCGTTTTCGCTTTCCATCTATCTGTTGAGTTTTTCCCAAATGTATCATTGAAATTAAAACCTAGCGGGCACTTCAAAATGTCGCGGCCATTGCCCGAGGGTGTTAGACCCGAGGGGTTTTTGCACCTACAAGTTCTAAAAACCTTGAAGGTATTGCTGAGATGGCTATCAATTTCCCCACCTATCGCTAATCACCTTCAACATCTCCTCATGCACAAGCCCCGCTGCACACAACTCACCTCCAAATAAAAAATTATCTCCCCCAGAAAAATCAGTTACTTTCCCTCCCGCTTGTTGTAGAATAAATGCACCACCTGCTACATCCCACGGCTTTAAATTGTATTCAAAGAAACCCTCCATTCGCCCACAGGCCACGTATGCCAAATCAATGGCTGCGCTACCAAGTCTGCGGATGCCGTGTGTTTGTTCCAAGAATATTTTAATGATTTCTAAATAATTTTCTTTTTTCTCGGTGTGATAATAAGGAAAGCCCGTGGCCAACAAACTTTCTTGCAATGTTTTGATGGGCGAGATAGAAATGACTTTGTCGTTGCAATATGCTTTGCCACCTTCAATGGCGTGGAAACATTCCTTATGACTCACCTCATAGACAATGCCCAACACGGTTTTATCTTTTCTTGTCAATCCAATACTGATGGCAAATATGGGAAGCCCGTGAAGAAAGTTCGTAGTTCCATCCAATGGATCGATAATCCATTTGTATTCGTTAGTGCCTTCGCTCTCGGTTCCCTCTTCGGCAATAAAACCTGCGCCAGGAATTATCTCTGATAACTTTTTAACTAATCTATTTTCCGCTTCTTTATCAACATACGAAACAAGATTGCTAAAGCTTCCTTTTTGCTCAATCTTCGATCGATCAAAATTTTGATTTTCTGTGCGAATAAAATCAGCCACTTCTTCACAAAGCTGGATCACTTGTTTCTCTACTGAGGCGAGGTTCATTTTATTTTTTCTTAGTTTGACTTTTTACTAATGCTAACAAAAGGATCAATACCGAAATCCATGCGGCCGTGCGAGCAACCAACTCACCTCGCTTGGCATAATTGATTGACTCCACTTTCACATTCGAATATAACGAAATCATTTGCATACGGTTGATTCCTTCCGCTTTAATGATAAGAGAATAAATAACTGGCCCCGTTAAGCAAATCAGAGTTAAGGCTAGCAAGTACCAATTCAATTTTCCTTTGAAGACAGTTGTGTATAGCAATAAATTGGTGCAAAGTATCCACAGCGATGAGCCTAAGTAACCTGTGTAGGCATTCCATTTCATCCATTCGGGACGAAGTTGATTAACGTCAGCTAAGAAAATTGTTTGCTCACGCCAAGGTAATTTCAATAAAATATACTCCAATCCCAACCAAAAGAAAATGATGGTGAACTTACCTAGGCGACTCCCCAAGCTTTGGTAAGAAAAGGCATAACCTAGAAAAGCGAGTGCGAAAACAATAGCCTGAACAATAGCGGAGACTAAGAAAGAAACATTGAATGCATGAGCAGCAAAAAACGAAACGACCAACGCCAGCAAGATAAATTCAATATGTACCCAAAAATCGTCACCCTCTTTGGCTTGGTCGGCAATAGCAAAGAGTGGAGCGAAGCCAAAGAAAATAAAAATGGGTAAAGGCTTCATTAGCCAGCCAGCTGATAGTAAGATGGCGCTTATCACAAAGAGTAGCCAAGGCGCTAGCGATTCGTTATTCTTTTTTGCCATCGATCACCAGTACAATTTCGCCCTTTACTTCTTTGCTCTTAAAATGATTCGTTACCTCCAGCAAGCTTCCAGTAAATGTCTCTTCATATAATTTGGTTAGCTCGCGCGAAACAGACACGAACCTAGCCTCTCCAAAAAATTCAACCATCTGCTCTAAAGTTTTTACCAAGCGATGGGGCGACTCATACAAAATAATGGTTCGCTCTTCTTCTGCTAATCTTTTCAGCGCAGTCTGCCGCCCTTTTTTGTGAGGCAAAAATCCCTCGAACACAAACCGATCTGTGGGAAATCCTGAATTAACCAATGCTGGAATTAATGCAGTTGCCCCAGGCAAACTTTCAATCTTTAATCCTGATTTCAGACATTCGCGTACTAATAAAAAACCTGGATCGGAAATGCCCGGTGTGCCAGCATCGGTGATCAACGCCATGGTTTCTCCTCCTTGCATTCGCTGAACCAAACCAGTCAATGTTTTATGTTCGTTGAAAATGTGAAAGCTCTGGAGTGGTTTTGAAATTTCGTAGTGCTTAAGCAACATTCCTGAGGTGCGCGTGTCTTCTGCTAAAATAGTATCTACAGATTTCAATGTTTCTAATCCGCGTAATGTAATGTCTCCCAAATTTCCGATAGGAGTGGGGACGAGGAAGAGGGAGGGTTTAGACACAGAATTGATTTGAAAATTGATCGATTTGAAAATTTGAAAATGCGTTGATTTGAAAATGAATTCACTCTACACCTTAATTAGATCGATGGCCTTTGCCAGTGCGTGGTCTTTCTCCGTAACAATATCGCCCGCATCGTGGGTGTTCAATTCAATCGTTACCTTGTTATAGACATTTGTCCAATAAGGATGATGATCGTGCTTTTCGGCCAACAGGGCAACTTTAGTCATAAACCCAAAGGCTTCTACAAAGTTGCTGAACTTAAAGGTTTTGGTGAGGCGGTTGTTTTCTTCTTTCCACATGGTTGTGTTATTTAGACTTTAAAGATCTCAAATAAAGTAATTAAACACGAATCTTAAGGCGGTACATTTCAAAATATCACAACCTAAGGACTTCCAAGGTTTTTAAAACCTGAGAGGTCTTGCTGTAATGCCCCCATCTTGATGTTACTAACTGGACTTACGCAAACAAAGAGAATTGTCAGTTTGAGCTTGTCGAAAACTGACAATTCCAGCTCCGAATTGACTTCGATAAGCTCAGTCTCACATTAGTTTCGTTGTTTTGCATAAGTCCAGTTACTAAGAATGAATAAGATTTTTGCTTTCTTTGGGGGCATCTCAAAAACCATGTCATGTTGATCCTATTGAAACCAACTTCTTTCTGATCAATTTGATAACTGGACTTACACACATCTCCTACGCCACAAATTTACGAATTAGGAGATAAATAAATTCGTGTAAATTCGTGTATTCGTGATTAACCTTATATACTTTGAATAAGTCCACTTGGTAATGATGAGTTTGAAAAACATAAAAATAATCGCCTTCGATGCTGATGATACGCTGTGGCATAATGAAAATTATTTTCAGGAGGTAGAGAATAGATTTTGCCAACTGCTGGAAGAATATCTTCCGCAGCATACTGTGGAGCGTGAGTTGCTCAAGACGGAGTTGGAAAATATTTCTTTATATGGCTATGGCATCAAGGCATTTATGCTCTCCATGATCGAAACGGCCATTCGGATTTCTGATCGGACTATCCGCGTCAATGTGATTGAAAAGATTATTGAACTGGGCAAAGAAATGTTGGACAAACCCATTGAGAAATTGGAAGGCGTAGAAGATGTTTTAACTTCATTGAAAAAGAATTACCGCCTCGTGGTTGCCACTAAAGGCGATTTGCTAGATCAAGAGAGAAAACTAAAAAAATCAGGGCTCGAACATTTTTTTCATCACACCGAAATCATGTCAGAGAAGGGCGAAGCGGATTACGACAAACTCATCCGTCATTTGGATATTGAGCCGAGTGAATTTTTGATGATCGGCAACTCACTCAAGTCAGATGTGCTGCCTGTGTTAGCCATTGGCGGTCATGGGTTTCATATCCCATACCATATTACTTGGGGACATGAAAAAGTGGATAAGATTATTGAGCATCCTAACTTTCGAGAGTTCAAGAAGCTTATGGAAATTCTAGCGTATTTATAGACACACTAATTATTAACTTTATAGCTTCGCACCATTGAAAAAAAGGACGAAGCCCAAATGACATGGAAGAACAACCCAAAAATCCCCTACACGGAAAGACACTAGAGATGATTTTACAGCATCTGGTTGACCTTTATGGCTGGGAAGATTTAGGGCAAATCATTCGCATCAATTGTTTTACATTCGACCCCAGCATCAAATCAAGCTTGGTCTTCTTACGCAAAACCCCATGGGCAAGAAAGAAAGTAGAGGACTTGTATATTGATTCGCTGCGATGAAACGGTAAGCGGTGGTTGGTAACAGGTAATTGGTCACTGCCACTACTTACTTCTTGCCACCTGCCATCACCCTCTTCCACCACCATTGAAAAACAATCAATCCCCAAATCCTCGCGTGAATATCGCCAGGATTAGATGAGAATAGTTGTGTTTTTAGTCTTGAGATTTCTGAATAGTTAAAGATGCCTTGTTCATCAATAAATTTTTCCGATAGCAAATCATCCACTATCAGGGATTTCATTTCGCGCTGAAACCATTTTAGCAACGGCACTTCAAATCCTTTCTTCGGGCGATTGTAAAGTTGAGCAGGCAAAATATCTTTGAAGGCATCTTGTAACACTCGCTTACGCAGGTTTTTGTTTATTTTAAAGTCACTTGGTAGCGAGAAAATAAAATTCACTACTTCAAAATCCAAAAAGGGAACGCGTACTTCTAATCCATTCGCCATACTCATCAAGTCAACTTTTGTGAGCATATCGCTGGGTAGCACCAAGTTCATATCGGTCAACAAAACATCATTGATGTTGGATTGATCTGATAGATATTTTAGGATTTCTGATTTTCGAATTGAATATTCTAGTTGTAAAAATTGTTCTTTCGTTGAATCACTAAAAAGCGAGTGGGCTTCTCTTTCATTCGCATACCCTGCCCAACGCCAATATCTTTCTTTAGTAGAAAGCTTCATCCCGTCTGCAAAGCGATTAAGCTGTCTGATTTTATTAGCGAACGGATTGCTACGAGAAGCTGGAAACAATTTCCACAAGGGAGCTAACGCATTCACTGCATTTTCTTTTAATCCAGGATTGAAAGTTTTTAGAAAAGCAGAATGTTTATTGTAACCTGCCAACAATTCATCTGCCCCATCGCCCGAAAGGGCAACGGTGGCGTGCTTGCGTGTTTCTTTGCTTAGAATGTAAACCGCGATAGCCGATGAATCCGCAAAAGGTTCATCGATATAATCTAAAATAGAATGAACGTGTTGGTACAAGTCATCATTGGTCAATGAAAAGACCGTATGCTCTGTTTTGAAATGTTTCGCAACCAACCGAGCATACTCAGTCTCATCAAAAAACTTTTCATCGCGAAAGCCTATGGAGAAAGTATGAAGATCAGGTTTGTGCTTACTTGCCAGTGCTGTTACTACCGATGAATCAATCCCTCCACTTAAGAATGCACCTAGAGGTACATCTGAAATCAATCTTCGTTGTACCGAGGCTTCTAATAATTCTTTTAGTTTTAGCTTGGCGTCTTCATAAGAAATAGAATTGCTTTTAGCTTTTTCTGAGTCGTAAGGTATGTCGTAATATTTGGCTACTGCCAATTTCTTATTGCCTACTTTCATCCAATGCCCTGGCATCAACTTCTTGACATTAGAAAAAATGGTAGCGGGCGCAGGAATGTAATTGAGTTGTAGATAGGTGTGCAACGATGAGTAATCCAATTGTTTCTCTATACCATAAGCTAGTATGGACTTCATCTCAGAGGCAAACAAAAACTTATCTTCATCAAAAAGATAGAGTAACGGTTTTATGCCATATCGATCTCTGGCAAGGAAAAAAGTTTGCTCTTGCTTATCGTAAATGCAAAAAGCAAAAAAACCATTTAATTTATTTAAACAGTTTTCTTTTTCTCTAATAAATAGCTTGAGCAGTACTTCGGTATCGGAGTGAGTGGAGAAAGAAATGCCTTTCGCTTCTAATTCTTTTTTCAGTTCTAGAAAATTGAAAATCTCTCCATTGAAAATAATGCAGAAGCGTTTTTCCTCATCCCACATGGGTTGATGAGCAGCAGAGCTCGTATCGATGATACTTAATCTTCGATGCCCAAGTCCTACGAAACTATCTGTGTAAATTCCTTGGTGATCGGGTCCGCGTTTATTCAACGCAGAAGTGGCTGGGGTTATATTGATAAGATTGAACTTGCCAACGAGGTTGAATGCGAAAATTCCTGTTATGCCGCACACGGTTATTAGTAATTCAGTATGAGGTTACCTATGATAACTCCGCCATTTATGGCGGAGTTGCCTGCCGAATAGGCTCTTATGGCTTTAGCCATGATTCTCGAAATTATATTTTTTGATAAACTCCTCATATTCTTGCGTGAATGTTACTTTTTCATGATGTTCTTCTTGACGGTCAATGTAGGCACGTACTTTGTCTAATTGCGATTCACTCACGGAGACAGCAAAATATTCATCAGCCCATTCAAACCTTGCTTTGACAATTTGTTCTTTATTTATCCAATGAGCTGATTCTCCTTTTATAAGTTGAAGTGCTTTAGCGATACTCATATCGGCATTCAAGCCAAATAAACAGTGTAAATGTTCTGTATGCCCATTCAATCGGTCTATGAAAATTTCTTTTTTACGTGCATTTTCTTTGATGTGTAATATTACTTTTTGTTTTACTTCCTTAGCTAAGTACGGATAGCGATTCTTAGTTCCCCATACCGCGTGGATCATTACTTTTACAAATGCCATAATCTTTGATGGGCTAAAGCCCCATTTATTCGAGTAACCTTTTTCTCTCCGCCTTAAAAGGCGGAGTTAGTTAAGTGTTTTAATTCCTTGGCGTTTCGGGGACTCTGCGCTTATCTCGCCAATATTCTTTACTCCATTTGTTCACTTATAAAGAACCACTTTAATTTTCCTGCTACCATTGTGTTTGCCGCAGATTCCCCGAAGCGGGCGACTCTGCGGAGAATTTAGCGGAAGATTCTGCGGAGAATTTAATTATCAATAATTCAGTATGAAGTTACCTATAATAACTCCGCCATTTATGGCGGAGTTGCCTGCCGAATAGGCTCTTATGGCTTTAGCCATGATTCTCGAAATTATATTTTTTGATAAACTCCTCATATCTGCTTCCTTGCAAAGTCTCCCGTTTCGGGGACTCTTCACTTCTCTTGTCAATATTCTTTACTTCGCTTATTTACTTGCAAAAAACGACTTTAACTTTTTCCTACTACCATTGTGTTTGCCGCAGAGTCCCCGAAGCGGGAGACTCTGCGCAGAATAATCTTCACCCTCCTTACTCATCATTGCGTTAGCCACAGAGTCCCCGAAACGGGAGACTCTGTGGAGAATTGGTTTATTGAATTTTCAAAGCGTTCTAACCCTAACATTCTTAAACCACACCTCACTTCCATGATCTTGTAAATCAATGTTACCTTTGGGAGACATGCCATAACCTTTCCACTCTTTCCATTTGCTTTCTTCTTTACGTTTCTTCCAGTCTGCGGAACCTAATTCGTATTCAATAATTTTTTCTCCGTTCAGCCAATGCTCTACATGATTTCCGTTTGCCACAATCTTCGTAGAATTCCATTCGCCTACTGGATTCATTTTTTTCTTTTCTACCAAGTGCATATCATAGTTAGCACCAGTCTTTTGTTTTTCTGTCAACTTTCCAGGATAGCCAACATCATCTATCACTTGGTACTCGGGACCAGAATAGTATGGTTGCTCAAATTCTTCGGTCACGCGAAACATCACCCCACTATTTCCTTGCGCAGAAATTTTCCAATCGAATGCCAATTCAAAATTTGCAAACTCTTCCATGGTCATAATATCCCCACGCTCATCGCCTTCACCTTTCACTTTCTCGTTGAGCGCTTTGCAATGCAAGGTGCCATCTAGCGCTTCCCACGTGTTATTCTTGCGACCTTTAAATTCTTGCCAACCGTTAAGCGTTTGCCCATCGAATAATAATTTCCAACCTTCTGCTTTTTCAACATCAGTGAGGGAGGGTAGTACTGTGGCCGCCACTTCTGCGACAGCAGTATCCTCAACTTGTTCTTGATTTTCTTTTTTAACTGGTGAACATGCTGCCGCTAATAATAAAAGGCCGATTATCTTTTTCATAAGTATAGGTTTCTATTTTGTTGGAGTAAAGGTGCTAAAATCTTAGGTTCATCCCAAACTTTCGCAGTTCAACGTATCCACCTCACCCTGGTTCTCTCCACAGGAGAGGGTAACTTTCGGGCAGATTCACCACGATGGCAATTGATATCACGCATAGAACATAAAATCATATACCAAAGTGAAAAGTTATGTCAGAGCGTCACCCTCTCCTGTGGAGAGGGCTGGGGTGAGGTGATTGCTACGAAAATTTGAGATGCACCCAAAATCTTCGTCTGGTTCAAATTTGTTTCTTAAAGAGTAGGGCGTATGCGCCATCGCCTCCACTACCAAGGCTGCTCCGTGCAGGTCTTTACTGATCTTGTGTTCCCAAAAGCGGATGACCGTCCAACCCAGTTCATCGAGTTGTTCGTTCACTTCATCATCGCGCTGAATGTTGCGCTCGATTTTAGGAATCCAAAATCCCCGGTTTGATTTGATCTTTTCCTTTTTCTCATCCCACTGGTGGCCATGCCAAAATTCACCATCCACAAAAATCGCCAGCTTGAATTTCGTGATCACAATATCTGGTCTGCCAGGAAGTTTTTTCACATTCGTGCGATATCGATAGCCACGCTTCCACAATTCTTTTCTAAGCAAAACCTCGGGTTTTGTGTTCTTGCCTTTGATCTTGCCCATCAACTTAGAGCGATCAGGCGTGGTATAGAAACCAGCCGCCTCTTCAAAACGCGGGACTTTTATTTTTTTGAATTTGTAGGGGATTGTTGCCACAGATTCACAGATTTTTATTCTGACTTTCTAAGTGGTCTATACGGCTCAGATTATCATGAACCAACTTTAAAAGTGAGGGAATAAAACTATCAGAAGAGCAGAAAAACAAACGCCTGCCCCATGCTGCTAAATTTGTTTTTGGTCACCCCCTTTTCATTCACAAAATGAGCAACAATGGTATCTGAATATTCCCTTTTGCAAGGAAAAAATTTGATAATCTTGTCAACCTTGTTGGTTTTAAGAATCGTGCGCAGCAGAATTTTTTCCCGCGCGCCTATCTCGCAGTTAGGTTTGATTTCTTTTTCGATCTGCTCAATAACAGCATTGATCTCCTTTATTTGATTCGGTGCGAATTTTGTCATTTGGTAAAGGTAATGAAATAGTGGGTACTATACGGAAATTTGCTGTAAAGGCACTAAGCCGCCAAGAAACGCAATCTACTTTACACTTAGTGATTGTCCATATACTCAGTCTGGTTCTCCAATGTGTGTGTCACGCAAAGCTGGCAATGGCGTAATGAATTTCTATAATAAGGCCTTTGCGCCCTTGCGCCTTTGCGTGAAATTTGTATTTTATAGATAGACTCTTGTTAGTGTCTTAGTGCCTTTGCAGCAAGTAGAGTGTCTTTCCTAAAAAATCTTCCCCGGATTCAATATCCCGTTCGGGTCGAAAACTTTTTTAATCCCCCGCATCAGGTTCAGGTTCACCTCGCTCATCGCAATGCTCATATATGGTCGCTTTGCAATGCCTATGCCGTGTTCGCCAGACAAGGTTCCACCAAGGCCCACTGTCAGCTTGAATATTTCACCAATGCCATCGTTCACTTTGGTGTTCCAATATTCATCAGATAAATTTTCTTTCAAGATGTTCACGTGCAAGTTCCCATCCCCCAGGTGGCCGAAGCATACCGTGTTGAAATTATATCTTTTGCCAATTTCTTTGATGCCGTTGATCAGCTTGGGCAAGTTCGCGCGCGGCACCACCACATCATCCGATTTTGTGAGAGTAAACCAATTCACCGCGGGCGAAATATTTTTCCTGATCTTCCACAACTCTGCTTTCTGTGCTTCTGTATCGGCAAACAAAATTTCACCGCTCTCAAATTTTTCCACCACGCCCATCACACGCTCCGCATCGCGCATCAACACCTCTTCATCGTTGCCATCTAACTCACAAAGGAGATACGCGTTCATACCTTCCGTTAGTTTTGTAGTGACAGGACTGTTCAACACTTTTTCGCAGTAGTCAAACGTTTTTGCGGCTGCATCTTTTTCAAAAAACTCCATGCCACTTGGCGTGATGCCATCCACATAAATAGCAGCGATGGCCTTGCACGCTTCTTCGTTGGTGCTGAGCGGTATCATCATCAACACATTTTTCTTCGGGTAGCCGCGTAGCTTAAAAACAATTTTGGTAATGATGCCAAGCGTACCTTCGCTGCCGCACATCAGTTGCGTGATGTTGTATCCTGTAGAATTTTTCAACACGTTCGCAGCCGTCCAAATAATTTCGCCAGTGGGTAACACCACTTCCATGTTCAACACATAGTCGCGCGTTACGCCATACTTCACCGCCTTCGGCCCGCCCGAATTGTTGGCCAAGTTACCACCCAAAAAACAAGAGCCGCCACTCGCTGGGTCGGGTGGATAAAACAATCCTTTCTCCTTCACCGCTTTTTGAAATACTTCCGTGATCACGCCCGGCTCTACCGTGGCTTGCAAATTCAATTCATCTATCTGAATGATTTTATTGAAACGCTCCATCGAAATCACTACCCCTTTTTTAATGGGCAACGCTCCACCGCTCAAGCCCGTGCCAGCACCGCGCGGAGTGGTGGGCAATTTATTTTCATTGCAGATTTTCAACAGCTCGCTCACCTCTTGAGTATTGGCGGGGCGCACCACCGCATCGGGCATAAATTGATAGTCCTCTGTTTTGTCGTGGCCATACTCCGTTCTTCGTTCGCTATCAACAATCACATGATCTTCCCCCACAATCGAAATAAACTGCCCGATTATTGCTTCTCCAATCAAAGTTTTAGAAGGAGCCTCCATTTCTTTAGTGTATGCCATTAATCAATTAACTTTGGTGCGCGTATGAATGTTTTAACGAACCACAAAATTAGACAAATTACTTTTCAAAGACTCGGGATTTTTTTCCTGATTTTGATTTTGTTCAACGCCTGCGCTGCATCGCGTAAAGCACGGACAAGAGCCAACCAAGTAGATGAAGTGATCCGTGCCGCGCGTGCCTTCACGGGCACACCCTACAAATGGGGCGGCACCACGCGCTCGGGCATGGATTGCTCTGGCCTCACGGGCAACGCGTACAACGCAGTCAGCCTCACCTTGCCACGCACCGCAGACGCACAAGCGTTAGTGGGCGAGAAAATAAAAATGAAAGACCTCAAGCCGGGCGACCTCGTCTTTTTTGCCACCGGAAAAAAGAAACGCGAGATCACCCATGTGGGCATCGTCACCGCAGTCAAAGGCAAACAAGACATCAAGTTCATCCATGCCTCTACCTCACTCGGTGTGGTAGAGACCAATTTATTTTCCGATTATTATTTGAAACGCTTTCGGGTGGCGCGGAGGATTATTGATTGAAGGCTTGTCCTCCGACTCGTCCGTCCGTAACGAAGTGAAGGCAGAAGCTTAAGCAAAGGTGCGGCCTGCCATCCGCCAACTGGCGGACAGTGGCACCGGGCTATCCGCTTCAATCTTTTTGACCATGCTGCTCTAGCTTAGAGGGCAAAAAGGATTTTCGCTCCTATCCCTGGCCGTATGCCAGCACGTAGTTTTCCACTGAGCTTAACTATTTTTAGCAATGAATTGAATAAGCTAAATAAAGATAGAGTTGCGTCTATTCCCTATATTTGGACGTTTAGACGCAACTTGAGTTGCGGGATTACCAATGTTACCTGCAAGCTTAAAAAATGCATCGTCCTAAAATAGGTTGACTAAAAATGAAAATAAAAAACGAACACATAACTAAAGGATTTATTTTATCTGGATTGATGAATATACTTGGCGTATTAATTTTCTCCAGAATTTTCAGTAATGCTTTCATTCCAGAATTTGACAACCAAGCAATGTCAAATTTTGGATTATTAATGATAGTACTTTGGGGTTTTGTATTTATAGCTGTTTCTAAAAGTTTTCATAAAGTAAAATGGGTAGTTGCAGTATTTACAATCGAAAAATTGATTTATGCAACGCATTGGACAAAATGGATAACAACCAATAACCTTACGGATGTATTAGAAAAAGACAAAATGGCTGGAATATATTATGCTATTTATGGCATAAATGACTGGATCTTTTTCGCATTCTTTTTATTTGTTTTCATACGTTTATCACGTAAAAAACTCGCTGGTGCGCGTTTGCAACGCTTACCGCTCCTCGGCAATTTGTAACTTTGAATTTATGTAAAATAAGTTTATTGGTTTGGAGGTTGAAAGATTCAAATAGTGTGGGAACGCGTTATCAACTTGAAATTTCCAAGGAAACAAGTCAGATAGAAATAGATCAATTACAGGAGGCGTTGAATTATTGTTATAAAACAATTTGCATAGCCTGTCACGCATTAAGTGTATATGGTTTTGCTAATAAAATAAATGATCTAACAAACGTCAAAGCTGAAATAATGAAAGATTACGTCAGTCGCATACCATAAGGCGTATTCTTTGAAACCGATGTTTTAAACCTTAGTAGAAATAATTTATACCACTGAATACTAACCTTATTACCTTATTTTAAACCAAATGATGCAAAATCCAGGATAAGGTAATAAGGTTGACAGTTTTTTTTGAATGCCTTTTTCTACTAAGGTTGAATGCAGATATAATTTGTAACTGAAATTTTAACCAACCATTCCTTCGTGCTTCCTTTGTGTCTTCGTGCCTTCCTAGCAAAACAAAAATGCCAAACACACAATTTCAACTACTTCAACCCATCGACAGCGATAACATACAACTCATTGCCGATTGGTATTTAAGCGAGTGGAATATCCCTAAAGAAAAAACAATTCAACGGCTAAAAGCAATTACTACTGACCACTCTCAGCTCCAGCTGGTAATGACACTCGACCATGTTCCCATCGCCACCGCAGGGCTATACCACCATGTTGGCCTTCTCGATAAAGAACCGAGATTTAAAATTTACAAAAATTGGCTTGCACAAGTTTACACAATACCTACTATGCGGCACCAAGGCTTTGGCGCATTGATTTGTAACTATCTTCAAGACTATTCAAAAAAAATTGGAATAAAAGAAATGTACCTCTTTACAGACACAGCCGAAAGCCTCTACACCCGACTTGGTTGGTATCCACTAGAGCGATTATCTTTAGACAAAAGAAACATTGTTGTAATGAAAAAGGATATGTGAAAGTTTAAAATCGGATGTGACTCTTTGCAAATGCGCTCCAGCAAAGGCTATAAAATAATTTTGCCACGGAAGCACCGCGACATTTCTGCGTGCTTCCGTGGCAATGTATTTTTTTAAATTCTTTATCTACTACCCTCCAAAATCATCAAACCTTACATTCTCTTTCGGTATGCCCATGTCGTCCAGCATTTTCAAAACAGCAGCGTTCATCAGCGGAGGACCGCACAAATAATATTCTACATCTTCGGGTGCAGGGTGGTTGTTCAGATAATTGTCAAACAAAGATTTGTGAATGAAGCCCGTGTAGCCATCACTCTCTCTATCTTCCAAGCTTTTGCTTACCTTCCAGTTGTCTTCTGGCAGCGGCTCAGAGAGAGCAATATGAAAGCGGAAGTTGGGGAATTGCTTTTCTATGTTGCGGAAGTGCTCAGTATAAAATAATTCTTTCTTCGAGCGGCCACCGTACCAATACGAAACTTTGCGATTTGTTTTTTCAGTTTGGAACAAATGGAAGATATGAGCGCGCAATGGGGCCATGCCAGCACCACCACCAATGTACACCATCTCGCGTTGCGTTTTGTTGATATGAAATTCCCCGTAAGGGCCAGAGATTGTAACCTTATCGCCTGGCTTGCGCCCGAACACATACGATGAACAAACGCCCGGGTTCACATCCATCCATTTGTTATTCGCACGATCCCACGGTGGCGTGGCAATACGAATGTTCAACATCACAATATTTCCCTCTGCTGGGTGGTTGGCCATCGAATAAGCGCGGAAGATCGGCTCCTCGTTTTTCATTTTCAAATCCCACAATTTGAACTTATCCCAATCCGGTTTGAAAACTTCAGGATTGCTGTGACCTAATTCTGGATGAGGTTTAATGTCCATCGTTTTGAAATCGACATTGATCGTAGGCACATCAATTTGAATGTAGCCACCCGCCTCAAACTTCAACGTTTCGCCCACAGGCAACTTCACCACAAACTCTTTGATAAACGTAGACACGTTGTAATTGCTCACCACCTCGCACTCCCATTTTTTAATACCAAAAATTTCTTCGGGTATATGAATGTTCAAGTCCTGTTTCACTTTCACTTGGCAGCCCAAGCGCACATGACTCTTTTGTTCTGCACGCGTCAAGTGACCCACCTCCGTAGGCAACACATCGCCACCTCCCGATTCCACCACGCACTTGCACATCGCGCACGTGCCACCACCACCGCAGGCCGAAGGAAGAAAAATCTTTTCGTTCGCCAGCGTGCTCAGCAGCGAGCTACCAGCCGAAACCGTGATCGTCTTCTCGCCATTGATCAAAATTTTCACCGGCCCACTCTGCACCAATTGCTTTTGGGCAAAAATCAACAACGCCACCAACAATAAGATAATGGCCGTAAACGCAACAATGGAAGTAATCGCTAGCATAGATTGGAATTAAAGACTACAAATATAAGAATCGGGACTAAAATCCATTCATCTCATTGTTATTTTTAGGCGGCCTGCCCCGCGAGGCGCAGGGGCACCGGGCTGTCGGCAGTCGCCATCCACCGCGCACTCCATTTCGGGCTCCAACAATGCCTCCATCCCTGGCCGAGGCCAGCCCGAAGTTTTGCATTTTAACACGTAGGTTTGAAATTCTAAACAGTTGCGTAAAGCCAGCTATTTTGGAGTGATTTGCGCAAGTTTCGCTAAAGGAGTTGCGTATATTTATGAGTTGGGCGTCACTTTAACAGACATTTGAAGCTAATAATGATTTATAAAACAATACAACCATCTCAACACCTTCAACATATTGTTAAGGACTATTCATTGTTACATTTTAAATGTGATAGCATTCAAATAAAGCCTTTCCCAGCAAATACTCGACATTGTCTTGTGTTTTATTTAAAAGGCACTGTGAATTGTTACGACTTTAAGGAGTCAAAATTTCAAACTTTCCCAAAAATTTCTATTAACGGAACTCAAATTTCTAGGTATAACTTTCATTTAGATAACGAGTTTTTAATGTTATCCGTAAACTTTAATCCCACAGGCTTATCAAAGTTTTTAAGAATGCCCATAACTGAGTTTACAGACAAACGTATTAATGCCAATGATTTATTAGACAATGATATATCACAAATTTATGAACGTTTAGTAAACATAATTTCTTACGATGAAATGATAAGCATTTTAGAAAAATATTTATGGAATAGGATTAAGCGTATAAATATTGAGATTAAACCAATAGACAGAGTAACAAATGTTTTATCTATTTCGACCGACACTTTATCAATAAAAAAATTAGCCAGCCATTCTTGTCTTTCAGTTAGCCAATTTGAGCGACTTTTTTATAAAATTAATGGAGTAACCCCAAAATTTTATTACCGAATAAACAGATTCAATAATGCGTATCAAATGAAAGAACTTAATCCCAAAACTGATTGGTTAAGCATTGCAATTCAATTTGGCTATTATGATTATCAGCATTTGGTAAGCGACTTTAAAACTTTTTCTCTTACAGTACCAAATTCGTTAATTCAGCAACAAGCACTTTCACCAGAAAGAGTGTTAAACCTATAAAAACGCTGATTTTTTACCACTAACTTGAATAGTTTTATAATGAACTTTGCTTTTAAAATTTAAATATTAAAAAATGACAAAGCAAACATTTATTATTTTCTCATTTTTCTTTTTTCAGGTTTCAGCATTTGCTCAAAACAAAGTAGAAACTAAAATTAGAACTCTTGACCAACTCGAAATTAATTCTATCTACAAAGGAGACATACTTACACTATTAAAACTATGGGACAGAGATTATGTAGTTAATAATCCCTACGGTATAATAGTTACTGTGCCCGAAATTTTAGGATTTATCAGAAAAGGTGAAATTGACTATTCTACTGTTTCAAGAGTTACAGAAAAAGTAACTTTTAACAACAATATTGCAATTACAATGGGCAAGGAAATTTTGACACCACAAAATGCGACACCCAATGCAGGAAAAGCTATTGTGATGAGATATACACATATTTGGATGAAAAATAAAACAGAGTGGAAATTAATCGCAAGACAAGCAACTAATTTTTCTGTTCAATAGACAATGTACTAAGGAGAACAAAAGCGAACGACCAACATGGGGTTTGCTGCTATGCTGGCAGACGAATAAATCCTCAGCTTTTTATTCGCTATCAGCTTTTGTTCCAGCAGACGTTTTTCAATTTGGCTTTTAGTTGTTAACTTCAATTTCATATTTTTAATTGGGCTTCTGTTCCGGGCTGGACATTATAAAATTGCAGCACAGCAGCAAGCCCTGCCCGCTGTGCGTCACCTTTTTTCAGCCTCTTCGCTTCGAATTGATAAAAAAAGAAAGTTTCTAATTATGGAAACAATCCTTATCTTTGTGAAAACGTTTTTAATTGCACTATTTTCAAACACGGTTTTTAGAAGAAGCAGATAAATTTATTGCCGGACTTGATGCAAAGGCGGCAAGAAAAGTTTTCTACAACATCGACATTGCTGAACAAAGTAATGACCCTAAACTTTTCAAGAAACTTCAAAAAGACATTTGGGAATTTAGAACAAAGTTTGGCGGTGTACAAATTAGGCTACTTGCATTTTGGGACAAAGACAACGAGACCGAAACATTAGTTTTTGCAACTCACGGTTTTATTAAAAAGGTGGACAAAGTGCCTGCAAACGAAATTGAAAGAGCGATTAACATTAGGAAAAAATATTTTGAAAGCAAACTTAAAAAATAACATTATGGCAAAGACAGCAATGAAATCATACTCACTTGCCGAAATGAAAGATAAATACATCGGCAAGAAAGGTACAAAAGACAGAGACCTGTATGAATACGAACTTCGTATGGACGTTTTAGGGCGAATGATTAAAACTGCAAGACAACAACGTAACCTGACACAAGAACAATTAGGTGAACTTGTTGGTGTGCAAAAAGCACAAATCTCAAAATTAGAAAGCAGTGCAAACAGTGCGACAATTGACACAGTATTAAAAGTTTTTAAGGCACTGAGAGCAGACATTCATTTTAATGTGACACTCGAAAAGCAATACTTACAACTTGCTTGATAATAAGGCGAACGCACCACATGGGGCTTTGTGCAAGTGTGGCTGGACAAAGAAACATCAGCCAATTGCAAATCCAGGCTGTGGTTCGGGCTGGACAAACAACTTTGAGCTTTAGTTCTTAACTTCAACATAAGTTTTTCAATCAGCAGCGGTTGTGGGCGGAAGGAATACTAATGCCACACCTGCCCAAAGCCTTGCTCGTTATCAGTAATTTCAGACCTGCACTATCCAAACCTTGAAAATAAAACGAAAATTGAAAAATGAAAGAAAAAGAATTGACAGAATTGAGTGACCAAGAATTGTTACAAGAAGCAAAAAAAATGAAATCATTTTCCATTACCAATGCTTTGTTTATTGGATTTTTAGCGGGAATTATATTTTACAGTATTGTTAAAAACAGTTGGGGGATGCTTACATTAATTCCGTTGTATTTTATCTACAAAATGGTTAATGACCCGAAAAATAAAAGAAGTAAAGCCTTGGAGAAACTTTTAAAAGAACGAAATTTGAAATGAGAAATGAAGATATTTGTGATAATTGTGGATAGAAAATAAATTCTAAAACTGAATTTATCAAAAAACACATAGCCTAAACATACTTAAAAAGTTAATTAATCACATGGAGAAAAATACTTACGGAGAATTGACAAATGAAAAATTAATAAAAAGGAGAGATTTGTTAAAAGGTGCTTCCATTGGCTTAGGAATTGTTTTTATTCTAGCTATCGCTATTATAATTTATCTTATGTCTGCAGAGGGGTTTAAGAACGTTTCCATTGCAACACTTATTCCTATGTTCACTTTGCCCCTAGCTTTTGTTCCACTGCTGATAAACCTAAGTTTACTCAACAAAGAAATCAAATCGAGGAACCTTTAAATTTTTCTAAGAATAGATGGCAAAGTTATAAACGGAAAGCTGAACCCTGCCATCACCAAATTTTAAAATATAGAATCATGATGAAAGTAGCCTGCGTCATTCTCCTTTGCATCAACTTCCCATCTATCAATTTTGCCCTCGCGTAAAACCAGTTAAGGGCAAAGGTCTACGGGTAATTATTAAAAATGAATTTTGCCCACCTAAGAATATGCGGACGATGGAGGGGTGGCTGATGCTGCTCCCAAGATCGTGGACGAAATGCTGATTGAGAAAATATTTAAGTCATTCAGTTACCCCAGTTATTGTTGGTCGCTGACCAACAATCTTGATTTTAATCCCTCTGGTAAGCGGAAGCCTGAGCTATGCTTAGTCATACATTATTTGCTCAATGGTTTAATTCAAATTATCCTCATCATGTATTCAGGTGATCCACCCTAACGAAAATCTCTTCTCTTCGCTTGTTGTTCGTTCACGCGTATCGGTATTAGAAAAATTACAAATGGATTAAAATTGTTTTTGTACTCGTCAAGTCGTAAGACCTCCGTTGTTGTTGGTCGCTGACCAACAATCTCCACTTTCAGATTTTATATCTTAGTAAACCTTGAATTAACTCTAAGCCGACAAAACCTCCTTCTCCACTTTCTTCCCAATCGCTTCTAAATTTAATTGTGGAGCTAAAATCACGCTCACATCATCTCTCTTAGAAAGTGATTGTAGTTTTTGTAATGTGATAGAACCCGTCATGTATTGATGGCCGTTGCCCTGATAGCCACCTTTGAAGTTTTCAAAATCGCCAGGCAGGATGGAAGTTTTGTCTTGGAAGCTGATGACTACGTCCACCAACGCATCGTTAGAGAATGCAACGCCTTCGCCTTGGGTGAATTTTTTGTACTCGTAGCGGTAATCAAATGTAAGTGCAGAAATATCAGAAAGCACGGCAGAGCCAGTAGGATAGCCGCCCGCGCCTTTGCCTATGAACACTTGCTTCTCCGCGAATGCGCCTTCCACTAAAACTGCATTGTACTCGTTGCGCACGTTGGCCAGCATGTGGTCGGCAGGAATGAACTGCGGGGCTACGAAGCCTACAATTTTTCCATCGAGCTTGTAAGCGCGGGCAACTAATTTAATGGTGAGGTTATTTTCTTTCGCATACTTTAAATCCACCGCAGAAATTTTATCGATGCCCACGTTGATGATGTGCTCGGGTTTTACAAACACACCAAAGGTATGTGCAATGGCTATCGTCAATTTGAATTTCGCATCAAAGCCTTTTACATCGAGTGAGGGATCACTTTCGGCAAAGCCTAAATCTTGCGCGGCCTTCAGCGCATCGGCATAGCTTTTCTTTTCTTCAAATACTTTGGTGAGTATGTAATTCGTAGAGCCGTTGAAAATTCCTTCGATGCTCGTGATCAAATCATTGTCGTAGTACTCTTCTAAGTTTCTCAAGATCGGAATGCTGCCACACACGGAGCCTTCGTACAACACGGAACGATCATATTTTTCTTGTAGATTATAAATCTCTTGCAGGTTTTCGGCCAGCATCCGTTTGTTAGCGGTGACAACGTGCTTGCCAC
This sequence comes from Cyclobacteriaceae bacterium, assembly GCA_043777495.1. GTDB lineage: Bacteria > Bacteroidota > Bacteroidia > Cytophagales > Cyclobacteriaceae > ELB16-189. The sequence goes on from JAYWHU010000129.1 coordinate 71,299, forward strand.
TGCGCAAAGCCGCTTTCACAATTTCAAAGGCGGCCTGGGCATCGTCAATTAATTCTACTACAATATCAATATCGGCATCGTTGAGGATGTCTGATTTTTCATAGGTGAAGATGGCACTATCCAAGTCGCGCTTCTTGTCTTTATTTTTCACGCAGATTTTTTTGATCTCCGCCTTTACGCCATGTGTTTTGTTGAGTACATTATACAAGCCATGCCCCACCACACCAAAGCCAAACAATCCAATCTTCAATTTCTTTTTCATTTTTCAGAATTATTTTTTGAAAAAATTTCCTTGATGCTAGGCGTCAAGACACTTCAAAAGTGTCAGACGCCTGAAACCTTACTGATTAAAATCCTCCAGCGATTTAAAATCGAACGGTGAATCGATAACCACGGTTTCCCTTTCTATTGTTTCTAAACGTAAAAATTTTCTCACTATTTTTTTAAACTGATCAAACTCCACTAAAAATCCATCGTGCCCATACAATGATGTCAGCACTTCTAACTTGGCCTGTGGAATATTTTTAGCCAAGTACTTTTGTTCACTAAGTGGATACAGCAAATCGCTTTCGATACCTACGACTAAAGTTTTTGCTTTGATTTTTTCCAACGCTGCTTCTACACTTCCTCTCCCTCGCCCAACATGGTGACTATCCATCGCTTTAGAAAACGCCCAATACGTAAATGCGTTGAAGCGATTCGCTAGTTTTTGTCCTTGATATTTTTGGTAAGAGGCCGCACGGAAGTCATCGATCTTGTCAACACTTTTTTCTGCTTGCGTCTCTTGATAGGTTTCGTAAGCGCGATAGGAGATCATGCCCATCGCCCGCGCAGCTTTCATTCCTTCAATACCTGCGCGCACATCGCTCTCTTTCCACGTAGGGTCGGCCTCTATGGCCATACGTTGCGCTTCGTTGAACGCAATGCCCCATGGAGAATGAAAAGCGTTACACGCAACGGGTATCAAGTGTTGAAAAACAGTTGGTTGTAAGATTGCCCACTCCACCGCTTGCTGCCCACCCAGCGATCCACCTATGAGCGTATGAACTTTTTTCAACACCAACTCTTCGCGCAGCAAATCAAAAGCGCGCACAATGTCGCGATTGGTAAGCAATGGAAAATCGTGAAAATAATTTTTTCCTGTTGCGGGATTGATAGAGAGCGGCCCCGTAGAACCATAGCATCCACCTAGTGCATTGGCGCACACAATAAAATAATCACGCGGATCAAAAGGTGAGCCTTCTGTAAAAAATCCTTTCCACCAATCGGTAAAATCAGAACTTCCTGTGAGGGCATGACAAATCCATACCACATTGCTTCGGTCTTTATTTAATTGACCAAGGGTAGTGTATTTAAGTTGAAAGCCATGGAGTTTGTCCCCAGCCTCTAACTGAAATTCTTTGGAGTAATGGAATATCGAATCCGTTTTCATAACCTCACCCCCGACCCCTCTCCAACAAAATCTTTAGTCCGCTTCCCTTCTCCTGTGTAGAAGGTGGCTGGAGGCCGGATGAGGTTGGAGAGGGGAGGAGTTTTATTTAAGTTTCTATTTTTTTTAAAACCATTTTATAGCCTCAAGCTGCTTGTAGCCTGTAGCCATTTACGCAATTAACTCTTTTTCAAAAACCTTCTCAAACGCTTGTTGCAAATCTGCTTTGATGTCATCAATGTGCTCTAGCCCAACGGATATGCGCAGCAAAGTAGGCAACACACCCGATGTGATTTGTTCTTCATCTGACAATTGTTGATGTGTGGTTGCCGCTGGCTGAATGATCAATGTTTTTGCATCGCCTACGTTTGCCAAATGACTTACCAGTTTCAAGTTATCTACTAACTTCGTTGTGTGCTCTTTTGTTCCCTTCACGGTGAAAGAAAGCACGCCACCGAAACCATTTTTCAAATATTTCTTCGCCAGTTGGTGATACGTACTTGTAGTTAAGCCAGGATAGTTAACAGTTTCTACATGCGGATGTTTTTCTAACCATTGTGCTAACGCAAGCGCATTTTCTACTGACCGCTGGACGCGCAACGAAAGAGTTTCCAATCCTTGTATCAACAAAAATGAATTAAACGGACTAATGGCAGGACCGAAATCGCGCAGGCCTTCAACACGTGCGCGGATGATGAACGCAATGTTGGGCAGCCCAAGAGGGTTTCCTTCACCAAATATTTCCCAGAATTTCAATCCATGATAGCCTTCGCTCGGCTCAGTAAACGCAGGGAACTTGCCATTGCCCCAATTGTAATTTCCTCCATCCACAATCACGCCACCAATAGAAGTGCCATGTCCGCCAATCCATTTTGTTGCCGACTCAACCACTACATTCGCTCCATGTTCCAGCGGACGGAAAAGAAAACCGCCAGCACCAAATGTATTGTCAACTACCACGGGCAGATCATGTTTTTTGGCCAGCGCTGCAATCGCTTCAAAATCAGGAATATTAAACCCAGGATTTCCGATGGTCTCTAAATAAATTGCTTTTGTTTTTTTATCAATCAGTTTTTCAAAAGCTTCCACTGTATCGCCTTCCGCAAAGCGAACTTCGATGCCCAAGCGTTTGAACGCCACTTTGAATTGATTGTAGGTTCCTCCGTATAAAAAGGAAGTGGAAACAAAATTGTCGCCCGCTTGTAAAATATTGTTCAATGCAATGAATTGTGCGGCTTGGCCAGAACCAACTGCCAGTGCGGCCACGCCACCTTCTAATGCCGCAACCCGTTTTTCAAAAACATCCGTAGTGGGGTTCATGATGCGGGTGTAGATGTTTCCAAATTCTTTTAGCGCAAAAAGATTAGCACCATGTTCAGAATTTTTGAACACGTAAGAAGTAGTTTGATAGATAGGCACAGCACGTGAACCGGTAGTAGGATCAGGTTCTTGGCCTGCATGTAATTGAAGTGTTTCGAATTTTAAGTTTGACATAAAAAGTTATTTAAGATTTGTGATTTAAGATTTACCCTCCGAAGCTTTAGCGAAGGAGGATTTAGTTTTAATGATATTGAACATAGCCGTAATCATACCTGTCACGTGGCAGACCGTTGCTAGTTTGTTGCTGGAAGCGCTACGCTATCTGTTAGCAGCAACAGGCCGGGCAACAACACATGCTGTTGCAAATACAACAAGGAATCTGAATGGGATTTTGAAAGTGAAGCGAGCTACTAGAGCTGGGTCGGTGAGCGAGTGTGAATGAGTTTTTCATTTTACATACCGGTTTATAGTTCCCCAAAGACCTTCTTCGGGGCAGGATTTAGCACCTTTTTTCTCAACAAGAGAAGGGGTTGCTAGCGTTTCATAGAGCCTGTCTCTCCGCGCTTCTTTATAAATCGGCTGGCTTAATTTTTATTAATCCCTTACCGACTATGATAATGCAAACGTATAGTAGATTAGTAGAGTTTCCAAATGGTCAGTTAAAAATTTGTTAAAAATATATTGCTCACGACCGTTCGGGTTGTTAGTGCAAAAATTTAAAAGGAAAGACTTTAAGGAATCTAGGTTGGCAACCTCACCAAAAAATCTGAACCCTCATTAGGTGTGCTAGACAGTTCGATGGCACCATTGAGGCGTTCTACTGCTCTTTTTAAAATATAAAGTCCGAGGCCTGTACCTTGTGCGCGATCATTGGCGCGATAGAACATATTGAAGATGTTGCCTTGGTGATTGAGCGGAATGCCTTGCCCATTGTCTTGCACGCTGAGGGTGACAAAATTGATTTCGTTTTTGATAACGACAGTAACCAACGCTTGCCGATCGATACTAGAATACTTGATGGCATTTTCGATCAGGTTTTGTAAGATGGTATTGATGATCGCCCACTCTGAATAAAAATCAAACGCTTCAATTTCTTTGTGAACGCGTACGTTATCAAAATTTGGTAAGTACCGACAAGAGTTAACGCATTCATTAACTAATTTATCAAAATCAATTTTCGATTTTAGCTTTTCTGTATTTTTTATTTCGGTGAGATTGATGAGCCCCATCACAATGTCATTCATGCGCACGGCTTGTGAATGGTACATGTCAAACAGGTTCATCGCCACGGGATCGGCAATGTCAAGTTTAACGATGCTATTTAACCCGAGCAACGAGGAGATCGGCCCTTTCAAATCGTGAGAGACACGGTAGAAGAAGGAATCTAGTTCGGCATTTTTCTTTTCTACGATTTCGTTTTTTTCTTTCTGCGATTTGGCTTCACGCTCTAGGCTTTCTATTTGAGACAATGCCTCGTAGCTTTTGATGATATTGTAGTTCTCGCTATTAATGACTTGCTCTTTTTGCAGAAAGTATTTTTCTAAATATTCTAAGGCACGATGTGGATCGCCTTCTTTCTTAGCCAGAGAGTAGAGATTGAAGTTAGCTTTGAAACTAACAAATTGAACTTTGTATTTCTCACCCAGCTCTAGTGCTTTTAAATAGAAATAATTGGCTTGGCCAAAATCACCCAGTGTTTGGTACGAGACACCGATTTTATTGTATGCCATGCCAAGGCCAAGCATGTCTTCGGCCTCGGCCAAAATGTGTACTACTTTTTCAAGTTCGCTGAGTGCCTCTTGAATCTTGCCTTGCTTGATAAAGATCTTTGCTCTTCCATAAAGTGCGAATGCCAAGCCACGCGTGTCGTTGGATTTTGTTTTTAGTTCAATGCTTCGTTCAATTGTTTCAATGGCCAATTTTTCTAGGCCTTGCTTGTGGTAGATGCCTGAGAGTGGATTGAGGGCATTGGACTCCAAGCTGATGTCTTTGACTTTGCGACTTGCCTCGATAGATTTTTCGTAAGACTCTACTGCTTTAGATTGATCGTTGAAGTATTCGTAAATGGTGCCCATGCTTTTGAGCGTGCGCGCTTGATTGTGGTGATCATCGAGGTAGCGATAGGCTACTAAGCATCTAGATAGCTCGATCAAACCCTGATGATATTTATTAGTGCGATAATAGATGCCGCCTAAATTGTATCGCGCATCGGCAATGCCCTTCACATCATTGACCGCCTCAAAATATTGAAGTGCCTTTTGAGAAAACATCTCTGCCTTGTCAAACTCACCCCGAATGAGGTAGAAAAGCCCGAGTTGGTTCTTGGCCTTAGCAATGCCTTGTTCAAATTGAATGGCCTCGTATTTCTCTAATGCTTGTTCGGTGAGGTGCAGACTACCTATTAAATCATGCCCACGGTTATCGTAGGCTTCCTTTAATAGAGAATCTATCTCTACTACACTAGAGTTATTTGTTTGATAGGTGGTTTGCATTAACTATAGACAATGCAAACTTAACTAAAGTAATGGAGATTATTTACCGGAGATTTAATGGCGCGCATCCCAATTGTCGCATTTAGATGATACTTGCAAAAGGTAGCTCCGCTGGAGCTACTTGAATGTAAAGGTGATATTCTATAAACAGGTAGTCCCTCTAGGACTCACCGCCCTCGCTGGGCATACTGTTTATAGAAAGAGCGAGCTACTATGGATATAGCTCCGTAGGAGCTCCCTAAATTTTTGTCGCGACAATTTGGGATGCACCCATTTGACGAGTAGCTAATTTTTGCAACAAAGCCATTTGACCTAAATGGTAGATATCATGTTGGATAATGCCATGCAGCAATGTGTAATAGGTGTACTTCAGTGTTTTGCTAGGTACTAGTTCAGCTAAGCGACTTTCTGGAAATTGCTTGACAGCCGCCAACAAGGCTCCTTGACTTTGATGAAGTTGATCCAGAGCGTCTTTCCAAGAGGTGGGCTTAGGGAAATTCGCTTCATCAGTAACTTCAAATTCGGTATCACCCAATAATCTTTGTGTGGTGAACTTTCGCCAGGAAACCATGTGCAACACCAACTCGATGATGCTATGAATATCGCCTTCGCGAACGATGGCCTTTTCGGGATCAACACGCAATAGGATTTCCATGATAGAAGAGCCATACCAAGGCTGCTTATCAAACGTTTTTTCTAAAAGTCGGGCGATGCGTTCGATTTCTGTCATGCTACAAAGTTTAGGTTAACATCCCCCCATCCACTTGAATTACTTGCCCTGAAATGTAGGCAGACATATCGGAAGCCAAGAAAACACAAGCATCAGCCACATCTTCGGGTTTGCCACCACGCTTTAGCGGAATGGCATCGCGCCAGCTTTGTACGGTTTTCGCGTCTAGCTTGTCTGTCATTTCTGTTTCAATAAAACCAGGTGCAATGGCGTTACTGCGAATGCCGCGTGAGCCAAGTTCTAATGCTATTGATTTTGTAAAACCAATGATACCTGCTTTAGAGGCAGCGTAATTTGCTTGTCCTGCATTTCCTTTCAATCCTACCACAGATGTCATATTAATAATAGAGCCGCCTTTTTGTTTCATCATCGGCTTGCACACAGCTTTTACTGTGTTGAAGCACGATTTCAAATTTACGTTCATGATTTTGTCCCACGCTTCTTCGGTCATACGCAGCAAGAGATTGTCCATGGTGATGCCCGCATTGTTCACCAAAATATCGAGTGAGCCAAATTCTGTGACCACATCATTGATCAGCTTATCAGCTTGTGCAAAATCTGAGGCATCGGAGCGGTAGCCTTTTGCTTTTACACCTTTGGCCGCTAGCTCTGCCTCCAATGCTTGGCCTTGTTCTACGCTTGATAAATAAGTGAAGGCTACATTCGCGCCTTGCTCTGCAAATTTGATGGCGATGGCTTTGCCGATTCCTTTGGAGGCGCCAGTGACGAGGGCGGTTTTATTTTGGAGGAGTTTCATGTTTAAGAGGAAGTTAGAATTCAGAATTTAGAAGTCAGAAGTCGTGGGGTATCGAGAAGTTTCTTTTTTTCTTTTGATAAGTTGCGGTACAAGTTGAAAAGAGAGAGCGATCATAATACCGATACCAACTCCCTTGAGGGAATCGCCACCCTCTTTACTTGTTTGGTCTAGGAAAACGCCAATGATCCCTAAAAAAGATGCGGCAATGAATAGAATTGTTTGTTTTATATTCATGAGACAGTGTTTATTAATAACAACCCAAAACTAATCTTTTTCTTATTCAGATGTTAGATAAATTGAAGGGGAGTGTACCCTCCTTTTGCAACTAAGGGCAAAAGCACATTAAGCCCGTGTATGCTAATTGAGGGTATGCGTTGCGTGCCAAAAAGTGCTCACTTCGATTTGTTTTTATCTGTGGCACGCTTTACATCCCTTATCATTTGTCCACGGGTTAAAACCCGTGGCTACTAACAGTGAACCCCGCTGGGGTTCGTTGTAGACGAGAGTATTTCATAAAGATCTATGTGTGTATTTCCTATGTACCTATCCGCCTATGTGGTTCAAATCCATTCTTAACTTAATGACAGTGGCCCGCTGGGGTTCGTGAAAATGTAAAACGGTTGGACACCTAATTTGTAGGCGATACTCATGCGAAGCGGGCAAGGGATGGAAGCGGAAATCCTTTTTGTCTTTAGGGTTGTGCGGCTGGGCAAAAAGATTGAAGCGTACAGCCCGGTGGCCACTGCGCCTCGCGTGGCCATGCCCCCTCCAAAGGAGTCCTTCGGACAGATAAAAATTTTAACTGTTTTTCAATTTGCTAGAAGCAACTATCTTTGGCGTCTCTTAAAATACTTGATATGGCAAACTATGATGTAATTGTTATTGGCTCTGGACCGGGTGGATATGTGGCCGCTATTCGCGCTTCGCAATTGGGCATGAAGGTGGGCGTGGTGGAAAAAGCTGAACTGGGCGGCATTTGCCTTAACTGGGGATGTATTCCTACAAAAGCGTTGTTGAAGAGTGCGAATGTGTTTGAGTACATTCAGCACGCGAAAGATTATGGCATTGATGTGAAAGAAGCATCGCCTGATATGGCTGCGATGGTGAAGCGCAGTCGCGATGTGGCTGCGGGTATGAGCAAGGGAGTTCAATTTCTTTTTAAGAAAAATAAAATCGACCAGATTGAAGGGCATGGCAAATTGAAGAAAGGTGGGAAGGTGGAAGTGACCGATGCAGCGGGAAAGAAAACAGACTACGAAGCGAAGCATATTATTTTGGCAACAGGTGCGCGCTCGCGCGAGTTGCCCGCGCTGAAAATCGATAACAAAAAGATCCTTGGCTACCGCGATGCGATGGTGCTGCCAACCAAACCACAAAAAATGTTGGTGGTTGGATCAGGCGCGATTGGTGTTGAGTTTGCTTATTTCTACAATACGATTGGCGTGGAGGTTACCATTGTAGAATTTTTGCCGCGCATTGTACCTGTAGAAGACGAAGAAGTTTCTAAACAATTAGAAAAATCTTTCAAGAAATCGGGCATGACTATTTACACCAACTCAGAAGTAACGAAAGTTGACACAAGTGGTAAGGGTTGTGTGGCTACGGTGAAAACGCCAACAGGCGAAATTAAAATAGAAGCGGATGTAGTTCTTTCTGCCGTGGGTGTTTCTACTAATCTGGAAAACCTTGGCTTGGAGGAAGTAGGCGTGAAGAACGAAAAAGGAAAGGTGATTGTAGATGCATTCTACAAAACCAATGTGACTGGAGTGTATGCGATTGGTGACATCACTAGCGGCCCAGCACTCGCACACGTTGCCTCTGCCGAAGGAATTATTTGTGTGGAAAATATTGCGGGCAAAAAACCTGAGCCTCTCAATTATAATAATATTCCTGGCTGTACGTATTGCTCTCCTGAGATTGCTTCGGTTGGTTATACTGAAGAAGCTGCGAAGAAGGCTGGTTACGAAATTAAAGTGGGCAAGTTTCCATTCACGGCATCGGGCAAAGCAAAAGCAGCGGGTGCACCCGATGGTTTTGTGAAAGTAATTTTTGATGCGAAATATGGCGAATGGCTAGGTGCGCACATGATTGGCGCTAACGTAACGGAGATGATTGCCGAAGTAGTTTCTGCGCGAAGATTAGAAACCACGGGGCATGATGTGATTAAAACGGTTCATCCACACCCAACAATGAGCGAGGCCATTATGGAAGCGGCCGCGGCTGCGTATGGAGAGGTGATACATTTGTAATTATTCTGTGATGACGAAAAAGAAACCTCGTGATAGAAGCGAGGTTTTTTTTATTGACAGCAAAATATTAAACGCGGAGGCCCGCAAAGAGGTATAGATTTAAACTTTGCGCAACCCTGCGCACTCTGCGTTAAAAATTAATTCTAATGACCACAAAAAAATACGACATCGTTATCATTGGCGCAGGCCACAATGGCTTGGTGGCAGCTACTTATTTGGCGAGGGCAGGAAAAAGTGTTTTGATGTTGGAGGCGAACGATGAAATAGGTGGAGCCACCACGAGCGTGCGCGTCTTTCCCGATTTTGATGCGCGGCTCTCCCGGTATTCGTATTTGGTTTCTTTGCTGCCCGATAAAATTATTCACGACTTAGGACTGAATTTTAAAACACTATCACGGAGAGTGGCGAGTTACACTCCGTTCAATCATCAAGGAAAAAATCAAGGACTGCATATCTCAAGGATTTGGGATGAAAAAACCGCAGATTCTTTTAATGAAATCACAGGAGGAAAGGATGAAGCAAATGCGTGGCAAAATTTTTACGGAGAGATTGAAGGCTTTGCGCAGCGCATAGCACCTTCCATGCTTCAGCCGTTGCCCACTCGCTCACAATTGAAAGCTGAAATCAATATCGACCGTGTGTGGGATTATCTGATGGAAAATCCAATTGATGAAATCATCACACAAACTTTTAAGAATGACATCGTGCGCGGAGTGGTTCTCACAGATGCGCTTATTGGCACGTTTGTTTCTGCGTCTTCCATGCAAGCCAATAAATGTTTTCTTTATCACTTGATAGGAAATGGAAATGGTGAATGGAAAGTGCCAGCAGGTGGCATGGGTGCATTGGTGCAAGAGTTAGAGCGAGTAGCAAAGCAAGCAGGTGTTACCATTGCGGTGAACAGTCGCGCGGCCAAGGTGCAATCAGATGCAATGGAAGTGACGGTGACATTGGAAGATGGAACGCAAGTGGTTGGTGATTATCTTCTCTCCAACGCTGCGCCTCAAGTGTTGGCAAAATTACGCGGGCAATCTTCCTCTAAAAATTTAGAAAGTTTGGAAGGCTCGCAAATGAAAATCAATATGTTGGTGAAGCAATTGCCAAGACTCAAGTCAGGTGCTGACCCACGCGATGCCTTTGCAGGAACCTTTCACATCAACGAAAGTTTTTCGCAACTGGAGACAGCCTATCAGCAAGCGCAGTCGGGACAAATCCCTTCTACACTTCCGCTGGAAATTTATTGTCATACACTTACCGACCCGAGTATCTTAAGCGCGGAGTTACAACAGAAAGGTTATCATACGTTAACACTTTTTGGTTTGCATACACCCGCTGCTCTTTTTGATGTGAACCATGATGCGCAAAGAAAAGCTGCAAGTCATGCGGCTATCGAATCACTCAATGAATATCTCATTGACCCAATTGAATCGGTATTAGCAGAGTCATCAGATGGTGAATTGGCCATAGAAGTAAAAACCCCGTTGGACATTGAAGCAGCGATTGGTCTACCGCGCGGAAATATTTTTCACCGCGATTTAGCTTTTCCATTTCGTGAAGACGGAGAAAAGGAATCATGGGGAGTAGAAACCGATGACCGAAGAATATTTATTTGTGGTGCGGGCGCTAAGCGTGGAGGAGGAGTAAGCGGCATACCGGGGCATAATGCTGCGATGGCAGTGTTGGGGAAGAGTTAAGGATAACCTTGTCAGGTTGAGCTTGTCGAAACCTGACTATTGCTATTGTATTCCAAAACCACTTCGACAAGCTCAGTCTGACATTCGGTTAGAGACGTGCATTATTAACATTCTCAAAACGTTTTCGTAAACTTCACTTTCAACCCAATTGGTGTGCCGGGCGTAAAATGAATTTCAGAAACAGGCTGTGCTTCGTTTTTTAATCTTGACTCGGTGTTGAATTGTGTTTCCTTCCATTGCTGATCAAAAATGTTTTCAACTGATAAGCCAATGGTATAGCCGGGCTTTGAGTAATTCAAAATCGCATCGGCAATAAAATAACCTTTCGCAATCACGCTGTTGTCTTCATTCGCAGGACGGTCGCCCATGTAGCGGTAACGCAGGCTTCCATTGAACCCATCCTTGCGCTGAAAACTCAACCCACCCACTGAAGTAGCGAGCGGAGCTAATGGAATAAAATTTTCTCCCTGCGCAGATTCAGTTGAGCGAGGTTTGGTAAAATTTATATCCACATCGGCAAAAATCCAAGAGTTGAATTGATAGCGAACAGAAAGATCAATGCCTTGTCGTGTAGTTTTTCCGCTAGGTTCAATCACTCCCGCATCGCCCACATACACAAACTCTTGGTCGAGGTCGAGTTGCCAGAGGGCAGCATGAACAAAAAGAGAAGGCAGTAATTTTATATCAGCGCCAATATCAATGCCATACGCCTTCGGCAAAATTTCTTTTCCTAATTGCGCCACTACTACACGTGTATCATTAGAATGGAAACCTGTGCCAGCGCTGGCGAACAAATTGATTTTTCGGTTGAACTGGTAATTCAAATTCAATTTTGGATTGAGTATTGATTTACCGACAGCATCAGGTTGAGTGGCACTCAATTTATCCAAGTAAGAAAAATTCAAGTAATCAAAACGTAAGGCTGCGTTGATGGAAAGTTTGTTGGTGAGGGCAAGCGTTTCGCTCCAATAAGCATTCAAGTTTGCTTGACGAATATCGCCACGCTTTACATCATTTAAAAAGGCTCTCTTAACAGTGTGCGATAGTGCAATGTCATTAATGACATCGTAGCGAAGCCCACCGCCTATTTCTGTTTTCAAATCCTTGCCAAACAATTGCCCAGCTGTAACAAAACTACTTTTGTACCCATAAATCCATCGGCCTTCTTGTTGATGAATCTGATCGCCATTCACAGGATCATTTAAAAAGAAAGTGAAATTAGAGAACAGGCTGAAATCGTATTTGCTCGCGTACAATTGATTTTCGAGTGTTGAACCATTTTTAAAATTGTGAATTGTTTTTGCAAACAGATTATATCGCCCTGTGTTTCCGCCTTCGGTGTTATCGATAGAACCTAATGGGGAGATGGAACCATTCGCAATCGCCCTTTCGGGGATTTGCCCACTGGCATCCCACTTACTATCGAAAGCAGAAAATCCCGTTTGTAATTTTGTGGTTGAATTCAATTGTGAATTGAATCGTGCTTGCAAATTGAATCGATGGAATTTTTGTGAGTTTTCAAAATAACTATCCGTCCTAAAATATTCTGAGGCGATGTAGGCATTTGATTTTGAAGTCTGCAATACATTTACTCCTCCTGCTAATCGGCCAAAGCCAAAACTTCCACCTTCTGCTTTTATAAAATTGCGGTCTAGTTTTGTTTTAGTTTGAAACGATACATAACCAGCCGTATTCAAATCTCCCTTATCAGCAAAGTAAGGGCCTTTGTCAAAGTCTACCACGCTAATCAATTCAGGCATTAAAAAATGTAAGTCGGCATATCCTTGGCCATGCGCGTGCGATACCATATTCACGGGCATGCCATCCACTTCAATGTTAATGTCGGTGCCATGATCAATATCAAAGCCACGGAGAAAAATTTGCTCAGCCTTGCCGCCACCAGCATGTTGACCAACGAAAAGCCCTGGCACCATGCGCAAAATATCTTGGGATGTGTTGACGGGGCGGAGTTTTATATCGGTTTGTGATAATGTGTTTACTGGCCGATCATTGGAAGCTGAAACAACTAGGTCAGCCAATTGAAGGCCACCTTCTTTTAGTTTTGTTTTAAGAGAGATGGTTTGCCCATCTTTAATTTCGATTGTGAGCTTTTGCGTTTCAAACCCAATGAAAGAAATTTCGACTGTATATTTTCCGGATTTAATATTTTGAAATTGAAATTGACCGAGGCTATTGGCAATAGTGCCTTTTGCAATTTCTGTAATATAAACATGAGCACCGATTAATGCTTCGTTGCTTTCGCTGAAAATAGTGCCTTGCAATACACCACTGGCAAAAGAGCAAAACCCTTGGATGATGAAATAGAGTAAGAGAGAAATCTTTTTCATCCATCAACATTCAATTACTATAAACTCTTTTGAATGGTTGCGGCAATACTCGGCCCTAGTTCAAAAGAACTTTGTGAGGCTTCTTTGAAAAAATTGCGTGATTTTTCTTCATCTATATTTTTATAGATAACGCCTAAGTGATAGATCGCTTCTGGCTCAAAAGTTTTTCCTTCAATATATTGTTGTGCTACTTGTACTGCCTTCTCCACTTGACCTTGTTGAAAATAACCCCACGCTAATAGATCATAAGATTGTGGTGTAGGGCGATTACTGATTTCAATCGTGGCAATCTCAACGGTCTTAGCTGGGTTTTTAAATTCTTCGGCTTCTAGCAGAGCTAAATATTTATTGTACATATCGCCAAACTTTGCTTCAGAGGCTTTTTGAGTGAACAATTGCAACTGCTTATCTTTTTCTGAAATGTTGTTTTCTTGCTCTGCAATTTTCGCCAACAACAAGTGCATATCGGGCATTTCTTTTCTTTTTGCCAACACAGATACTATTTGTTTTGCAAGCGCAGTATTGTGATCGTGTGATAGAGCAATCCATGCAATGCCTTTCAGTGCAAAGTCATGAGCTGGATTCTTTTTTAGAACGGACAAGTATGCTTGGTACGCTTCTTCTACTCGGCCAGCATGACCATACATATCTCCTAAATTAGAAAGCGTCCATGAAAAAAGGGAAGGGTCATCCTTGATCCGTTCAAACGCTCGTTCCATTTTTTCAATCGCTACATCCAATCTTCCCTCTTGGTCATCTACTTTTGCTTCGCGGATAAGACAAGAGAAAGCATTTTTATTTTCAAATTGCGAGAGAATATGTTTTGCACCAGCATAGTCGCCCAGCTCCATGTTAATGTCAAACAGCGTGAACAGTGAAGGTGATTTGTTATCACCAATGGCCAATGCTTTGTAGATATAATTTTTAGCCTCGCGAAATTCATGGCGCGTCATACAATTCACAGCCAAGGCTTGGTACGCTCCCACTCGATTGGAGTCTGCTTTTAGAACTTGCTTATAAATACTATCGGAAGTAAAAATATCTTGCATCTTTCCTGTAATCGCGAACCGATGCGCATGAGCTCCTGCTATTTTAGATTGATAGGTGTCGCTAGAAGAGGCAGTATTTTTTTCATTCCAAAATTGAATTTCTTCATTACAATTTCTCAACGCGACTGAATCGGTAGCAGTCATCGCAAATTCAAAATCATTCAAGATCGCGATGTCTTTTTTTGTACTACAAGAAGTCAAAATGATTCCACCAAATGCAACAGTAATTAAAAGGATATTTTTCATAAGGGAAAATAAAAAGTAAAAACTCTACTTTGTGATAACTTTATGTTGACTCTTTAAAACCTTAGTAGAGATGATGTAGCTACAAATTTCCTCCAATCTTATTATCCTATTTTGACTTTCAACAATAAGGTAATAAGGTTAGTATATAATTATCTGAAATTTTCTACTATGGTTTGCCTTCATTCAACATCGAGCTAAAAAAACTTGTCCCCATCAAATATATCTCGCGATAGATTTGATAGGAACAAATTTAAAATTTAGAAAGGAGCTGCTAAATAAGGGAATGTGGTTAAGAATGCTTTGTCGTTGGCATCAACGTGGTCGTCCGTCAACGTTGGGTTCAACACATTCGTTGGGCCACCAAAGATCAAAATCAGTTCAACGGTTATCACATCGTCAGCCAGTTTGCGACCTGTAAGGGTGTTCGCAGGCACACCATCGTAGAAAGTGGTTGGTCCGGTTAGCGATACAGTCAGTACATCGGCAGCCAGTATCCCTGTAAAAGCCGTTGAGCTTAAGCCCAACAAGTTAGTGGTGTAATTTGCATTCAAAGCTAGTAATCTTGAATTGAATTTTGTGCCCCAAGTGGCTACTCCTGCTGATGGAATTGTTAGATTGAAGGCATCTTTGTCTCCAGTGGTTATAAACACGGTGTTGATAGCGGGGCGAGCCATTTGATCTTCTTGTTGATATACAACAGTCGGTAAGGCCGCATCTTCGCTCTTAGAACAGCTTGATAGAATAGCTAAACCAGCAATTGCTACCAACGACAAAACTTTTAGTGAATTTTTCATATTCTTAATAATTGAAATTTTTACATTTTACGATTAGTGGTTGCCCAAATATTTACGGAGCCAGTTCCTAATACAGACTTAGGCAATTCAATAACGATTGACATAACATTGGTTCCTGCAAACGTATCAGTTCCAGGGTTGTTGAAACCTGTTGCTGTAGTGGCAAGGATTTTTTTGAATTGGGTTAAGTCAAAAAAGAAAGGATCATCGCGGGGACCCGCAAATACTTTTATTCCATTTGACTCAGCAATAGAAGGTGATGCTGCGCCATAAGCAGTGATAGCTCCTTCCACTTTAGTAGAGGCATTGATCAGCGTACTTTTCAAACCAGTTTGAATTGGTTTCGCAGGGCCGTACACTTGCACTTTACCATTTTCAAATGTTGTTTGGATCACCAAGTCCTCAATGTTGTCCTTGACAGTTGAGTTGTCGATGTTGATCTCCACCATTGTTTCGGGATCGAACTTGGCAGCAGCCGTAGCCGAAGGAGCAAGCAAGCCTTGGATGTTCACCACCAAAACCATGTTACTGGCAGTGGTAGGGCTTTGAAAAGCGTACACATCGGTGATGTCAGAGGTTTTTCCGGTAACAGCCGGAGCATCTGCGTGGTCTGCGGCAATCAGGTAAGCACCTGTTGCGCAGATTGTGGCCACCACAGCGGCCATCATTAATTTTTTTGGATTTAACTTGTTCATTGTTTCTTGTTTTTAGTGTATTTATTTGAGCCGTAAAATTCAGTGTTCTAATTCTTTTAGATGTTATATAATTTTGCTAAAGAGTTACATTATTAACAGGTTCAGCTTTTCATCTTCTTTGAATAGTTAAACTGTAAATAATAGATAATCTTAGATTAAGGCATCACTACCGTATCAATCACATGGATCACTCCATTGGATTGGTTGACGTCCATGATGGTAATTTTAGAAGTGTTGCCTTTTGAATCTTTCAACACTACATCTTTACCGCTCATCATAGCTGTTAGTGTTCCACCTTGCACGGTTTTAAATTCCGCTTTGCCGTTTCCTGCTTTGATTGCCTTCGCTACATCTTTGGAACTCATCCGGCCAGCTACCACATGGTAAGTCAATACTGATGATAGCGTTGCTTTGTTCTCGGGCTTCAATAAAGTTTCTACTGTGCCACTAGGAAGTTTTTCAAAAGCAGCATTGGTAGGTGCGAATACAGTAAAAGGGCCAGCACTCTGCAATGTTTCTACCAATCCTGCTGCTTTCACCGCAGCCACCAGTGTGGTGTGGTCTTTTGAGTTGACAGCATTCTCAATGATGTTTTTGGTGGGGTACATAGGTGCTCCGCCAACTTCTACAGACTTTTGTGCAAATGCCACAGCAGTCAGAAAAAATAGACTGATTGAGGTGATAATGATTTTCTTCATAATTGTTTTGTTTGTTTAGTTTATAAAGTCAGATACGGAGTACGATAGGATGTTGGATTTCTAGGCGGATGAATTTTATTTAGTATTATGAAAATTCTTTTCAATAACTTTGAGCCATCGCACAAGCCATTACCATATCGGAACCAGAGCTGATAGCCAGACTGATCAAAAAGGATCAATCTGCCCTCGATTACTTATATGACCATTATTCGGGTGCATTATATGGAGTGGTCTTCCGCATTCTTAGGAAAGAAGAAACAGCCGAAGAAGTATTGCAGGATATTTTTTTAAAAGTATGGGACAAGATTGAAAGCTATGACCCCTCAAAAGGAAAGCTATTCACTTGGATGATCAACATCGCGCGCAACCAAGCTATTGATAAAACACGCTCCAAAGAAGTAAGCAAAGGCAGAAAAACCGATGACATCGATTACCTCGTAAATAAAATCGACATACAAGAACATTCACAATTAGCAGTGGATGCCATTGGGTTGAAGGAAGTATTATTGAAATTGTCCGATGACCAACAGTTTATTGTTACCCAATTATATTTGAAAGGATACACGCAATCAGAAGTAGCAGAGGAATTTGGTATTCCGTTGGGCACAGTAAAAACAAGGTTACGATTGGCAATGATTGAATTACGATCTATATTGAATATTAAGTAAGTGAATATAACAGAATACATATCGTCAGGAATCTTAGAAACCTATGTGTTGGGAGAACTCTCAGCAAAGGAAAGGGAAGAGGTGGAGAAAAATCTCCAGCAATATCCTGCCCTGCGCGAAGAGTTGGAGAAAATTGAAGAATCTGTAGAAAATCTACTTCAACAAACAGCCGTAAAACCTAGGGCAGAAGTAAAAACAAAATTATTTGAGAAGCTAAACAAAAAGCCAGAAGCGAAAGCAGTTACAATGGTCAGCAATGCATTTAACGGGTGGCGATATGCCACGGCTGCTTCTATAACTATTGCTTTGCTAAGTTCTTATCTTGCTTATAACTATTGGAATAAATGGAGAAGCAGTGAATCCAATCTTACAGAATTGATTGCGCAAAACCAACGCATTGCACAAGATTATAACAATGTGAATTTACGTTTGGATAGGATGGAGAACGATTTGAAAATCACTTCCAATCCCGAATTCACTCGTGTGGTGATGAAAGGCACACCAAATGCGACTGAATCACTGGCATCTGTTTATTGGAATGCGCAGACTAAAGAAGTTTATCTCAGCATTCAAAACATGAAGGAGCTATCCAAAGAAAATCAATATCAACTCTGGGCCATCATTGATGGCAAGCCAGTGGATTGTGGAGTTTTTGATTTTGGCGTAGCCGGTCTAATAAAAATGAAAACGGCATTTGCTTCACCTGTAACTTTTGCCGTGACTGTTGAACCGCGCGGAGGAAAGCCATCGCCTAGTTTGGAGACTATGCAAGTGGCGGGGAACTTGGTGAAGGGGTAATACCAACTGAAAAATATGCAAAAGGAAAACCTTGTTGTTGAATTAAATGTAAAAGCTCCCGACTTTAGTCTTATTGATGTATTTGATCGGCTCATTAATTTAAAAGATTACAAAGGAAAGAGGGTTTTCATTGGGTTCTTTCGCCATGCGGGATGCCCTTTTTGCAATTTGCGTGTTCATTCTCTTATGAACATTCGGGAGAAACTGCTTTCCAATAATATGGAAATGATATTCTTTTTTGAATCAAAGAAAGAGTTGCTTCTGAAAAGCATCTTTCATCAAGGAATTTCCCCCGTTCCATTGATACCCGATCCAAACAGAACCTATTATTCAATCTATGGTATTGAAAATTCATTGCTCAAATCTTCCTTTAGTCATCTCACCACCTTTATTCAAACTGCCATTAGGGCTAAAACAAAGCAGCTTCCTATTTACCCTATGGACGGAAACGAATCTTTTTCTACCATGCCCGCAGAATTTTTGTTAGATGAGAATCTCATCATTCGTAAAATTCATTATGCTCAGACCTTGAACGACAGGCTATCTTTAGAAACGATTGTCGACTTTTCTTTAAGAAAGTAGCCAGACTTAGACTGGAGAAAACATTCAAAGTAGTGGAGAACTTAGTGAAAGTTTAAATCACTTTTACTTTTACCAACTCATCTCTCACTTGCGCAGCAGTTTGAAAATGAATGGTTGGCAAACCCACTTTCAAAGCACCTTCCACATTTTTAAAATTGTCGTCAATAAAAATCGCTTGTGCAGGATTGATTTGATAGCGATCAAATAAGATTTGATAAAACTCAGGGAATGGCTTTCTGGATTTCTCGACACCAGAAACAACAATGCCATCGAACCAATGAAGGAATTCAAAATTTTCTAATGCCCAAGGAAATGTTTCGGCAGACCAATTGGTGAGCGCGTAGAGTTTATATTTTTTTGATTCCTTGATTTCTGTTAAAAGTTCTACCGTTTCATGAATGCGGCCATTGATGGTTTCTTCCCATCTGCCATACCACGCTCGTATGGCCGATTCATGCTTGGGGAATTTTGCAACTAGTTCTTCGGTCGCCTCTTCAAATGAACGGCCTGCATCTTGTTGGTCGTTCCACTCAGCCGTGCAAACATTTTCTAGGAACCATGTGATTTCTTCTTCAGTTTTGAAGATTTTGCGATAAAGGTATCGTGGATTCCAATCGATGAGCACTCCGCCCAGATCGAAAATGATGGTGTTGGTAGATGACAAAGCTTAGATAGTAAATGAGTGATTAAATAGGGGAGAGAAAAGCTTGGTTTTATTTTTTCCAGCTAAGGCAAATTGATTTCCAACCAATTGATAAATAGAAACTTCTTTGGTAGTGGGGTCAATAATCCAATATTCCTTCACTCCGAACTTCTCGTATAGATTTTTTTTAATTTTTAAATCGTGCTGATTATTGCTAGGTGATAAAATTTCAACAACCAAATCAGGAACACCACGATTGGGTTGGTCATCATAGATCACCATTTTGTTTTTCTTCGAAACGAAATACAAATCTGGTTGAACTGCATTAGAATGATCATCTAAATAAACATCGGATGGAGAAATAAAAACTTCACCCAATCCATTTACTGCAACATGCTGGTCAAGAGTTTTAAATAGGGCGATCAAAACACGTTGATGCCTGTTGGTAGGTGCTGGTGACATATAAAGTTGCCCTTCGATTAATTCCGCCATTGTTCCCTCTGGAAGCATCTTGTACACTTCCATAATAGTACGTGGAGGGGAGATGATTTCGTATTCCATAGCATAAAGTTAAGAAAAATCAGTAATTGATAGATGTCTAAGTCTCAAAAACAAAATCTTAAATCTTAAATCATAATTCTTACATTTTCTTAAAAGCCCACTTCAAAAACTCTGGCATGGCAGCAGCCCATGTTTCTAAATTGTGTTTTCCATCTTTCACTTCATAGTAAGCAATATCATGAAAGGGTCGATAGCCTTTTTTGGTTAGCTCAGTGATCATGTCCATGGTGTCGTCAATGGAATCGATCACTCCGTTTTTATTGCGGTCGCTTTTTTCATCGAGCGTTCCGGTCTGGAACCAAAACTGTAAGCCGTTTTTCTTTTTGCCATCGCGCACTTGCTGGTGCATGATGCGGTCGCGCTTCTCTGAAAAAAAAGCGCTCTTGCTATCTCGCTTGCGCCACCAAAACGAGCCACTGAATGCGCCTACTTTTTGAAATAGCTTTGTAGAACTCCACACAATATCCAACGCACTGAGCCCGCCCATGGAGCAACCCGCCATAGTGTTTGAAGAAGCAGAAGGATCGATAGGATATTTGTAAAGCAAATACGGAACGAGTTCGGTAGTGATGTAGTGTGTGTAAGCTTTCGCGCGACTGCCCCGCTTCAAATAATCTTTTTGGGCAGCCACTCCATACTCTTGCATTCGGTCGCCAGCCACTACGCCAGCCACAATGATTTCTTCTATGATGGATTCGCTCACTAATTTTTCAATGGTCGCTTTAAGTTTCAGGCTTTCCATGTCTTGGCCATCGTTGAGCAAGAGTAAAGGATATTTCTTTTTGCTTTCGAGGTAATTGGGTGGCAAGAGCAGGTTCACGTCCACATTTCTGCCCAATAATTTGGAAAAAACGCCAGTGATTTTTTCTTCGGTGAAGGTGGTTGTAGTAATGGAGGCTGATAAATTTTCTGGCACAGTTTGCAATTCAGATTTTAATTAAGCACTTTTAGAAAGTGCAAAAATAGGTTTTTTGTTTGACCGAATATTTGAAATGTTAACATTGAGTAGGGAATTGGTTGAGATTAGTGATGGCCAAAAAAAGGAATTGATTAAAAGGCTATCGCTAGATGTTGAAAAGGACGGATATTTACCTGTCCTAGATCGGCTTTTTAAAGAAGAGCTAACAATCAAAAAGTCTTGGATTGGTAGCACAGTCACAAATAAAATTCAATTTAGTATTCGGAGAACAAGAATTAGTATTTTCGAGCATCAATCATTAATGATTACTGTGAAAGGTAATGAATTAGAAAATTCTAATCATTCTAATATCCAGATTAGCTACGGAATTACTTGGTTCACGGCTATCAATTTTTTAATGCTTGGGGTAATCATTTTTATGTTTGCATATCTATTATCAAATGATATGTGGGGGTGGATTATTGGGCTAGGTATTTTTATTATTGAATTACTCTATTGTGTTATTGAATTGAATAAAACTATGGAAAAATTTAAAATGTATTTGGATTCTTGAAGGGGTTGGTTTGTTGAGAACCGAACCAAGGAATGGAAGACCTGAGTGATAGCCTGGATTTAAGCTTAGTAGAAAACATGGATAATAACTAACACAACCTTATTACCTTATTCTGAAGACTATAATAAGTAATAAGGTTTAGCAAATCGATTGATAGTAATTTTTCTACTAAGGTTGAAGTTCGTTTTTTTTGATGGGACTATGAGATTGAAAGTAGCGCTACAATTTATAAATAAAGTGATGAGCTACGGGCTGGCATCGGCCAGGGATAGAAGCGGAAATCCCACGCGCCTCGCGTGGAAGGCAGCGGATAGCCCGGTGCCCTTGCGCCTCGCTTGGGCAGGCCGCACAAAAAATCAAGAATCAGAAATTTAAAACCTTAAATAAAAATTATGCCACACGAACATCTTCACCGTTGGTACTCGCCTCGCCTCAATCAAGATATTGAAGTATTGGCGTTTGGCCATCGCGGGTATCCGGTCATTCTTTTTCCTACATCTATGGGCAGGTATTATGAGAACAAAGATTTTAAGTTGATCGAGAGTGTGAATTGGTTTTTGGACGAGGGATTGGTGAAAATTTATTGTGTGGATGGCATCGATCGGTTGAGTTGGTACAATAAAAGTATTCACCCGGCAGATCGTGTGCGCAACCATATTTGGTATGACTTGATGTTGTTGGAAGAATTGATTCCGCTGGCGCAGCGAGAAACGGGAGTGGGGCGAGTGGCCACAGCGGGTTGTAGCTTTGGTGGGTATCACGCTTCTAATTTTGCATTCAAACATCCAGAGGTGGTGAAGTATGTTTTCAACATGGGCGCGGCCTTCGATATCAAAGATCAGTTGGATGGCTACTATGATGACGCGGTGTATTTCAACAACCCGCCCGATTTTTTGCCCAACGCCAACAATTCTTTTTTGTGGGATCAGTTCACTGTGTTTGGCACTGGCACAAACGATATGTGTTGGGATGCAAACGAAAAAATGGCGTCCATCATGCGCAACAAGGGAATGCACCATTGGCTAGATGTGCGGCCTGGCGCGAACCACGATTGGCCTGTGTGGAGGGAAATGTTTCCGCATTACTTGTCGTTGATAAGATAGCAAATTGAAAGTTGGCGGCATCCCTTTTCCAACTTTAGTTAGTCGTGGGCCCCCACGCCCGCGGGGGCCCCC
>JAYWHU010000130.1:0-28854 GCA_043777495.1 Cyclobacteriaceae bacterium
GTGTGGCAAAGATATTGGGCAAGTTTTATTTTGTATCCACCGCTTTGTCATAACAAAAGTCAGCCCAAAGTTGATGAAGCCCTTGCCAAACCTTGTCGCTATAAGGCTTGGGGGATATTTCGTAAAATATAAAGGTCTTGTTTTGTCACGGGAATAGAAATAAGGCACGAAAGCGGCAAACTATAAGTGAGCGGGATAAAATTGTCGGCTATACACATTATTTCTGACGCTCTTTATCTTTAAAGTCCGTAATGGTCTTGCCATCATAACGATACACTCCACTCCTAGGCCCCAGAGCTCCAAACCAAATATTTCCATCGTTATCTTCCAAAATCCCACAAAGACATCCTTGTTTTACTGACATTATTTCGGTTATAGTGGGATTTTTATTGTACAAGGAATTTGCATCATACCGCGAAAGTGCCCAATCCCCATTGGGTTTTACTTCGCCAGTAGTCCAGATGTTTCCGTTCTTATCCTCGATTATAGCATAAGCACCCTTCTGAGATACCTTAGTATAGGTACTGCCGTCATAGCGCCAAAGACCCTGTGAAACGAACGACGTATCGCCTCTTTTATCTTCTATTATCGTCGCACCGAACCAAATATTTCCTTTTTTATCTTCGATTATTGACCAAACGTTGTTAAACGCCTTGCCATCTTTGTTTTTTAAAATGGTAAATGTTTTTCCCTGCCCGACTTCGCCATTCAGGCCGGCATCATAAACGAACATATTTTCTCCTTGTGCACCAAACCAAAGCTTGCCGGTTTTGTCTTCAAGGAGCAATCGAATACTGTTACTGGGAAATCCATCTTTTGTGGTAAAATTTCGATAAGATTTTCCATCGTAACGGCTTGATCCGAACCAGATATTACCTGCTCTGTCTTCATAAATATGAAGCGCTGAGCTAATGCCAGTCCCATCCTTTGCTTTAAAATGATTAAAGCCTGTCTGTCCGGCAGGCTGGAAGTAAACACCCGAATCTTGGGAAGCCAACCAAAGGTTTCCTTTTCTATCTTCCAACACATCCCAGAAGGTCGGCCACTCTATTGTACGTGTCATATTGGTAAAAGATGTTCCATCGTATCGATAAACACCTACATAAGAAGCAATTAAAATGTCCCCGTTTTTTGCTTGCCTTAAATTCCGAACCATACTCATAGGCACCTTCGAAGAGGCCGCCTCTTTAAGTTGAGACTCGGATAATCCTGATCTATGGCTCCTGTTATTTTGCTTTGGTACGCTTGTTTGATTTTGTCCACAGGAGGTGTGAAAAACAAACACCAGGAGCAAAGCATATACGTGTGCGTATTTCATAATTTTTTTTAATTACTTAAAAATTTCAAAAACCTAAAAGATTTTGTACTGGAATATAAAAACATGATCTGATTTGGTTAATATCTATTATAGATTCTGATGTTTATTTTTTTGCTACAATCTTTATATTGAATTCAATGGAATCCGCAATAGCTTGATCTTTTAAATTATCAAAGAACTTTCCTGAATTATAACGGACATCCCATAGTGTCCGATCAATGACCAGCTTACCACTGGCTTTGAGCATTCCGTCCTTAACTTCTACTTTGGCTAGAAAACTAACCGGGTGTGCGATACCTTTAATGGTAAGGTCCCCTGCAATTTCTTTATCCTCAACATTTATTGATGCCACCCTGATAATGGTAATTGTAGAAATGGGGAATTTTTTAACATCAAAAAAATCAGGATCTTTTAAGTGCTTAATAAGGTTATTATCACTCCTATGGTCATCACCTTCAATTGTACTCATGTCGACTTCAACAGTACCACCCATAAGTTTACCGTTTTCAATCATCAATTCTCCTTTTGATATATAGACGTACCCTGTATGTGCCCCCTTAACACTTGAGCCTTTCCATGCCACAACACTTTCCTTCTTATCTATAACATACTTTTCATTTTCAATTGGCCTAAGAGGGACGAAGTTTGCCAATGCATTATTTTCATTTTCCTTTACTACTGGCCCACGGCAAGCAGTGAACAAAGGAGCAATGATTAACATTAAATAAGGGAATGAGATCTTTTTGTTCATACAGAAGATTTGTTAACGATTTCTTAAAAAGTTTCATAAGCAAAAATTGTTTTAACTTCGCCTATTCAAACGTACGCAACCGCATTGCTTTTCATTGTAAATGAATTGTAAAAAGAATTGTAAATGAGTGTAAATTCTGCTTTGAAGGGCTTTTTTAATAATAATAGCTTGATGGTGAGAGCCAGCCTTGCCATGGTGATGCTTGCCATTTTTTTTATCACCTCATCTTTCACAAAACGTTCCGACCGCGACTTACTGGCGAAGCAAACGAACATCGTTATCCGTCAAATTGGTCATCAGTTGCTGCTGCAGGCGGGTGACGCAACCTCACGTGTGTTGCCGGTTATCGAGAGTAAAGAGGGCACGTTTCTGCTCACGTTCGAAAATGAATTAACTTTTAACCACGACTCGCTCATGGTACTCACGAAGCGGTTGCTCCCCAAAGCACAGTTCCCTTCTGGTTACACCGTTACAGTACATGAATGCCTGAATGCCAGCATCGTCTTTGGTTATCAGATCAATAATACCACACCAGACATCTTGGCTTGCAAAGGCAGACGTCAGCCCACAGGTTGTTACACCGTTGAAATCACCTTTCCCGATTTATATGAGAACATAGAACAGAAGAAAGCTGACATCGACCAACTAACTGAAGAACGTAAGTCAATTAAAGCTGATCCCGTGGAAGCCAATCCAAAATCAGAAGAACTTGAATCAGTTACCGTTGATTCTCAGGAAGCCAATCCAAAACTGGAAGAATTCAAAACGATAATCTTCGGCTATCCATTACCCAATCTATTTTATGGCGGTATGCTGGTGTTGTTGGGTGTTACCTTTTTGATTGGGCGTTTTAGTAAACGCTTAGTGCCAGTACTAGTGCAGAATCAAGACCACTCTATAATAACAGAACCTCTTGAAGAATTGCCTACCCTAGGAAAATTTTTGTTTGATGTGAAGGATCAACGTTTGTTATTGGGGAGTGAAGAGATTAGTCTCACGGAAAAAGAATATAAGATTCTGGAATTGCTAAACCAAAATTTCGGTGAACTGATTCCCCGTGAAACGTTGATGCAGAAAATCTGGATCGATGAAGGGGTAATCACCGGTCGCAGTTTGGATATGTTTGTATCGAAACTTAGAAAGAAATTAAGCGGTGATCCTGAACTGAGAATTACGAATGTTCACGGGAAGGGGTATAAGCTGGAAATACCTGGAATACAGATTTTATAAAATCACAGAGGAATACCCCCTCTAGCAAAAGCGTCCCGCTTCTGCTTCTAATTTTTTTTAGAGTTGATAAAGATTCAAGAGTGACTCTTAAACCTGAATGGAGTTTACTATCAATAATTCAAAATCAGAAATGATATTGAAAAATTGGTCAGGCGACCAACTTTAACGGGGTATTTGATATTTAATTCACTAGTTTTATTCAATTCAAAATCAATCGAAATGAAAAATCTTTCAGCATCTATTTTTCTATCCGTGTGCCTACTCTTACCTGTGGCAGGTTATGGCGATACGTATCCTAAAAATCTTAACATTGACATTCAACATTATCAATTTAAGCTTTTGCTTTCAGATAAGAATGATAGCATTCGCGCAGAAGCAACTGTGTTGCTGAATTTTAAAAAGGCAGGTATTCAACAGATTCGATTAGATTTAACGGGTACTTCTTCTGAACTTCATGGTAAAGGCATGACGGTAGTAAGTATAACCAGCAATGGTAAATCGCTTTCTTTTTCTCATCGGTCGAATGAATTGCTTATCACTATCCCTCCTTCGTCATTAGGCCAACAGTTGTCAATCACTATTAAGTATCAAGGTGTGCCTGATGCGGGCTTTGCCATCAAAAAAAACCGACACAACGATCGTTCCTTTTTCAGTGACAACTGGCCAAACCTGGGGCATCATTGGCTTCCGTTGGTAGATCATCCGTACGATAAAGCAACGTGTGAGTTCATTGTCACAGCCCCAATGCATTATAAGGTGGTATCAAATGGATTGTTACAGGAAGAAACATTGTTAATGGATGGAAACAAACTTACTCATTGGAAGCAATCCGTGCCGATTGCACCATGGCTTTTTGTTTTAGGCGTTGCAGACTTTGCTGTTCAGTATGTCGATTCCTTTGAAGGAAAATCCATTGAGACGTGGGTGTATCGCCAAGACCGTAATGCTGGATTTTATGATTTTGCAACTCCCACCAAACAAGCACTGACCTTCTTCTCAGAATATGTTGGACCATTCGCTTATGAAAAACTGGCCAACATCCAATCCAATAATTCTACTGGGGGCATGGAGGCTGCATCGGCCATTATGTATAGCGAAAATTCAGTGACAGGAAAACGCGATGCGCGGTGGCAAGAAGTCATCGTTCATG
The DNA here is from genome assembly GCA_043777495.1 of Cyclobacteriaceae bacterium. Classification (GTDB taxonomy): domain Bacteria; phylum Bacteroidota; class Bacteroidia; order Cytophagales; family Cyclobacteriaceae; genus ELB16-189. The sequence continues at coordinate 4,450 of JAYWHU010000130.1, forward strand.
AACTGGCACATCAATGGTTTGGCGATGCCGTTACAGAAAGTGATTGGGATGATGTGTGGCTGAGTGAAGGATTCTCCACGTATTTTACATTGTTATATGCAGCGCATAGCAAGGGGCACGCTGAGTTTGTAAATGGATTAAAAACTTCCAGAGAACAGATTAGTAAGTACCTCGCAAAAAATCAGGACTCCCCTATCGTTCACAATCAATTAAGCGATATGGCGAAAGTAACGAGCGCACTTACCTACCAAAAAGGTGCATGGGTATTGCACATGCTGAGAGAACTAATGGGCGAGCCCGATTTCAAAAAGGGCATTCAATCCTATTACAAAAAGTATTTTAATACAAATGCCACTACCACTGATTTCAGACAGGAAATGGAGCAGGCCTCAGGATTGGATTTACAAAGTTTCTTTGCGCAGTGGCTGTATCAGGAAGGTATGCCTAAGATCAAAGCACAATGGACATGGGACGGTAAGAAAAATGAACTGAAGGTCACTCTAGAACAAACTCAGCTTAATGCATTTTCATTTCCATTGGAAATAGGAATTGTTACTGTTGGAAAGGAAAGCCCTGAAGTACAAAAAGTAATAATGAATACAAAGCAATCTACATTTACTTTTCCTTTTGAAACTAAACCAGTTTCAATTGGCATTGATCCGAGAACAAAATTGTTGGGTGTTTTTGATATTCAACCAAAATAAATTCAGTTACTAAATAATTGATGTTGCGCAAGCTGGTCAGCCTGAGGCATTCATAGTGGAATTAGCTCAGGGTTGCCAGTTCGACAAGCTCAACCTGACAGACCCTCAGTAGTATCACTTAATAATTACTCTCTTTAAATAATGACTTCCCGCATCTACAACTGGAAGCACTAAACTTTCGATTTGTATAGGCTGAGTAAATAGTTGAACTTTTGCATTTCCATTGCTTCCAGAAATTTCAATGGGTAGCGTCATCGGAATTTGCTCGGCTTGTATTACCCATGTAGTTAAGCCCGTTTGTTTAATGGTAATCTCCAAAAGGTTGGTCGTTCGCAGATAGAAATCAAACAACGGTTTCAAATTAATTTTAGATTCGTTACTAAATAGTTTTTCAACATCATCGGTGGTGACAAAATTATCATACGTATATTTTGAATCCGTTGCGAGCTTCTTTAGGGTTGGAAAAAACAGCTCATCTCCCATTACGTAACGCAATGTGTTCATGAACAATGCTCCTTTGAAATAAATGTCTCCGGTGTACGTGTCTTGAGAATTCACTTCTTCACCTTGCACGAGAGGCTTTTTATTTTGAACAAATTTTTTGAAATGGAGCAAGAGTGAATCGTATCCCTTCTCGCCTGTCAACTCACGAAAGCAAAGTGCCTCCGCATAAGTGGCTATACCCTCCTGAATCCACATGTGTGCCCAATCTTTGTTGGTCACTTTGTTCGCCCACCATTCATGAGCAAACTCGTGAAAGAGATTATCTGAATAATACTGACCACCAAAACGTTTGTAATTAAAAGGATCGCCATAGGTAATCATGGTTTGGTGTTCCATGCCTGGGTTAGGCACTTGCGCAATTCCAATCTTTTCTTTTATCCACGGATATTCACCAAAATATTTTTCCAAAATTCTAGTATCTCTCTCACGAATATCGAGTACAGATTGAGCTTTCTCTGCATTTTGTTTTAAGATGTAATAATCCATAGGTACTGCATGACCCAGAATAGTTTTGTATGGCCTACTCACCAACTGGTAATCAGCGATGTTGAAGAGTATACAATAATTACTAATAGTGTAATTCGTCTTCCAATGAAAAGTAATTTTATTTCCTTTTGAACTCGTTCCTTCTAGTAAACCAAACGCAGCTACCGTTAATCCTTTTGGTACAGTGACAAGTAGATCAACGCCTTCATTAGGTTCATCACTCGGATGATCTTTACAAGGGAAGTAAACTTTAGCACCATCAGTCTGGCAATTGATTACCACCCAAGGCTTGCCATTTTTATCTGTTGTCCATGTAAACCCACCATTCCAAGGAGGCTTAACGGCTACGGGCGGCTTGCCTCCATATTCCATCTTAACAGTATGTTTACCTTCCCTAAACCGCTTACTACTTGTGATGAAAATTTTATCATCACTGCGGGTGAAATTGACAACCTGCTTGTCAATGCTGATTTTCCTTACCTCAAATTGATCAATCAAATCAAAAAGGATTGTGTCTGCTTGATGAGCCAATATCAAATCCGTTTCCACAAATCCATTGATCGCCTGATTGGCAATGTCCACATCCAGCGAAAGTGTATAATGTCGAATATCCATGTTTGCTTGAAGCGGATTCAACTTCCCTCCTGAAATCCAAGTTTGAGGGTTTTGAGCATTCAGAATTAAACTGAAGAAAAGGAAGTGGAGTAGGATAGATTTAGATTTCATAGGTATTTTACTTGAAGACCGTGTAATAGCTTTTATATGCTTCAAATTTTCGATTAACGGATATTTTTTCAAGTTAATGGAAATCAGTAACAATAGTTAATCGCAAGGAGAAAATTGATCTCACCTAGAAAAAATACTTTTCTTTTACTTTTACCTGATGTTACGCAAAATAACAAACTAATGTCAGACTGAGTTTATGAAAATCCATTTAAAGCAGATAGTCAGTTTTCCACAAGCTCAAACTGACAACACGGGTTATTAGTAACCTCCGTTTTACTTCCACTTTTTCAAACACTAACCAGCAAATTTATATTGCTTTTAGGTGCGCTAAGAGAATAACTAAAATACAATAGAGTCAGTTGGATTACCGGTAAGATGAGGCAATAATAGAATTTAGAGTAATGATGGAATACTAACTAATCCCCAATCCCCCTCATCACCACCCTCAACTCATTCAACATCATCGCAGTCGCGCCCCACACCACTTCTCCTTCAATTTCAAAATGCGGGGCGAGCATTTGGTAGATTTTAGCAGCTACAATTTGTTTGGTCTGTACGGCATCATCGCGGAGAAGTTGTTCCACATCGCCTTCTAAAATGCGCATCACCTCAGAGACTTGTGGGGTGAATACTGGCTTTCTTTCCGCGTAAGCGATCACAGGCGTGACCATAAAATTGCTTGGTATCACAAAAAACTGGCTGAGCTTGCCAACCACGCGCACTTGGTTTCGCGAGATGCCGATCTCCTCCTCTGCTTCACGCAAAGCGGTTTCAATATAACCTTCATCAGGCTCGGCCTTGCCACCGGGCAAACTGATCTGGCCGCTGTGCGCGCCCAAATATTCTTGTCGCTTCGTGAGCGGAAATTTCAATTGCTCGCCATCTGGATAAAGCAAAATCAACACGCTGCCAGGCTTGGGCGGAAGGGCATGTTCAAATTTTGGTTTGATCAACCCAGTAGGTGTAGCCCTAAGAGGCTCGTGCGCAACGGCACCGGGCAGCGGTTGCTTTAATCGGTCTTCCAATTGCTCGATCAACGCGGGCCAATTCATTTGCAAAATTTGATCAAGTCGGTAGTTACCATTTTATCCCCACGCTCCTCCGATTTATTGAAAGAAGAACAAGCCACACCTTTCTTTCCATTTTTCATGTACGCCATACCGATATAAAAATAAATTTTATCAATGAACGAATCCATTTCCAACGCTTGCTTCAACAATCGCTCCGCAGAAGCATAGTCGCCCTTCATCAAATAAAAAATTCCTTTGTTGCGATACGCCCAACCGTTGTAAGGATCAGCAGAAATACTTTGGTTGATGTCGGCCTCCGCTTTTTCCAATTCCTTCAAGCTTAAATAAATAAATCCACGGTTGTTGAGGAAGTACGATTGCTTCGGGTCTAATAGAATCGCTTGATTGACCAACCTCAACGCCTCCACATAATTTCCCTTTTCAATTTCAATAAGCGAAAGCGTATTGTAAATATTAGGTTCATCTTTTCTCAACTTAGCCGCACGCTCCAGCTCTGCTTGTGCCGTTACAAAATCTCTTCTATAAAATTGCACAATTGCATGGTTCACTTTGTAATCAATATTCACAGGATCGATACTCAATGCTTTGTCAAAAGAGGAAAGAGCTTTATCAAATTCACGCATTTTAGTGAACACCAATCCTTGCGTAAAGTAAGCGAGTGCCGTATCAGGCTTGGCCGCAATCACTTTGTCTAAATCTTCAATCGCCTTATAATATTCCTTCAATTCATACGCGGTGTTCGCGCGGTTCATCAACGCATCAAAATTTCCAGGCTTGCACTCAATCGCCTTCGAATACTTTTCCATCGCCAACTCAAATCGCTTTTGCTCAAAGTAAACCGTACCTAAATTATTCCACGCCTCGGCAAAACATGGCTCAAGCCGTATCGCCTCGCCATAATAATAAGCAGCCTGCTCAAAGCTATGCTCTTTGGTAGCAATGTTGCCCTTCAACAAAAATTGTTGCAAGCGCGTTTCCTTAGAATCCGAGCAAGCAACCAAAACAAAAAACGAAACAGCGAGAAGTCTAAGCATATCAACAAAAATACTATAATCTAAACCGCAATGCCTAACAGTTGTTTACCCATAAACGATTTAAAAAATATTGAGGCTAGCCCTCCGAAGCTTCAGCGAAGGAGGGCGGCATGGCCAAGCGAGACGTCCGCCTAGGCAGGCCACCAGGCTGTCCGCTACAAGCTCCCTAGGCTTTGCCAACGCACTTAGTTCATCCCGAGCGCAGCCGAGGGAGGCTTTCCACTACCATCCTTTGCCGAACGCCAGTACGTAAGTTGTACCTTGATATCAAATTTTGTATTTTATTTTTCAGCGATCTTTGAATAATCAAAACGAATCCTTTTCTTTGAGGCATAATAAAGAAATGAACAACACTCAAAACATCCACGGCCACCATCATTCAACCAGAATGACTGGCAGCTTTATGTTTTGACTAGAAATAGAATGAAATAAAAAAAAGGCTTGCCAATAACTGGTAAGCCTTTTTTATTTTTACTAAACGTAAACAATGAATACAATACTTCGAATCGTTTGTTTCCTCGCAGAGTCTCCCGTCTCGGGGACTCTGCGTGAACACGAGATGAAGAGGCGCAGAGTCCCGAAGCGGAGACTCTGCGAAGAATAAGATGTTTTGTTTCGTCCTGTGTGTACACAGACATAGACTTAGTGAATTAGTAAAAGATAAATAGCATAAAATGTTAAGAATCGCCATTCAAAAATCAGGTCGTTTACAAGAAGACTCCCTGAAACTCCTAAAAGAAAGTGGCTTGAGTTTCAGCAACGGCAAAGACCAACTGAAAACTCAAGTACGCAATCTCCCCATCGAACTGCTCTTCCTACGCGATGATGATATTCCTCAATACGTAGAAGACAAAGTAGCCGATGCGGGCATCGTGGGCGAAAATGTTTTCATCGAAAAACAAAAGAAGAACGAACTGATCAGGCGGCTGGACTTCGCCAAGTGCAGGCTATCAATTGCTGTACCTCGTTCAGAAAATTACACAGGCATCTCCTACCTCGAAGGAAAAAACATTGCTACCTCCTACCCTGTCATCGTCCAGCAATTTCTTGATAAACACAAAATAAAAGCTGGCATACATGAAATCAGTGGCTCGGTGGAGATTGCACCTGGCATTGGTCTGGCCGATGCCATCTGTGATATTGTAAGCACGGGCAGCACATTAATGAGCAACGGATTGAAAGAAGTAGAAACCGTTATCCAAAGCGAGGCTATTCTCATTGCCACTCCTGAGTTGGAGGCGGCCAAAAAAGATATTTTAGACAAATTGATTTTCAGGATCAGTGCCGTGCAATCTGCCAAGAACAACAAATACATTTTAATGAACTGCCCCGATGAAGCGATAGAAAAAATTACTACGTTAATACCCGGAATGAAAAGCCCCACCATTATGCCGCTGAGCAGAAAAGGCTGGTCGTCATTACATTCTGTGGTGGACGAAAATGATTTCTGGGGAAAGATTGATTTACTCAAATCATTTGGTGCAGAGGGAATATTGGTGATACCGATTGAGAAGATGATAGCGTAAGATTTTAGATTTACGATTTTTGATTTTAGATTTATCTGTATGCGTGTAGCTGTGAGGCGTAGGCCAAACAATCACAAATCACAAATCACAAATCTAAAATCATAAATCCTTTTTGGCTTCAGCCCTTTATTAACAACAGTTACAAGATTTGATTTATGAAAATTGAAAATAACCCCTCAGAAATAAAATGGCCCGCCCTCTGCCAGCGGCCACAAATGGAACTTGAATACTTAGAGAGCAGTGTGAAAAATATTCTCACCCGTGTGAAAAAATCAGGAGATGAATCCCTGAAAGAATTGACAAAACATTTTGATCAAGTGGAAGTCAATCAACTGCAAGTAAGCGAAGCGGAGATCAACGAAGCCATTGCATCAGTCTCTGAGAAATTAAAACAAGCCATTCAAACAGCCTCAAGCAATATTGAAAAATTTCATGCAGCACAAAAAACTGAAATAGTAAAAATAGAGACAATGCCTGGTGTCACCTGTTGGCGCAAAGGTGTGGCCATTCAAAAGGTCGGCATTTATATTCCTGGTGGTTCTGCACCGTTGTTCTCTACCGTGTTAATGTTGGCCATTCCAGCTAAGTTGGCAGGTTGCCAAGAAGTGATTTTATGCACCCCTCCTTCTAAGGATGGAAAAATAAATCCAGCCATTTTGTTTGCTGCTTCCCTTTCGGGGATTAAAAAGATTTTTAAAGTGGGCGGGGCACAAGCCATTGCCGCGATGGCTTACGGAACAAACTCAATACCCTCTGTAAATAAAATTTTTGGGCCAGGCAATCAATTCGTTACTAAAGCAAAACAGTTAATAAGCCAAGAGGGAATTGCAATTGATATGCCCGCTGGCCCATCCGAAGTATTGGTGATTGCTGATGAGTCGGCAAATCCTGTCTTCATCGCAGCTGATCTGCTGTCACAAGCTGAACATGGTGCCGATAGTCAAGTAGTTTTGGTAACGAATAGTCAATCCACAGTCGACAAGGTATTGAAAAGCATTGAAGAGCAAGTCGAAAAATTACCGCGCAAAGAAATCGCGAAAGAAGCATTAAAAAATAGCCTTGCGATTATATTTGATTCACAAAATCAAATTATTGATTTCACCAATGAATACGCGCCCGAGCATTTGATCATCAACACCGTTGATTGCGATTCTATCTCAGAAAAAATAATTAACGCTGGCTCCATCTTTTTAGGGCAATATTCCCCTGAGTCAATAGGCGATTATGCTTCGGGAACGAACCATACATTACCAACCAATGGTTTTGCGAAAGCATACAGTGGCGTGTCACTCGATAGCTTTATGAAGTTCATCACCATTCAAAAATTAACAAAGGAAGGATTGAACCAATTAGGGCCTGTGGTAGAAGAAATGGCAGAAGCAGAGCATTTGAAGGGGCATGCGGAGGCGGTGAGGGTGAGACGATAGATTTAAGATTTAAGATTTAAGATTTAAGATTTAAGATTTAAGATTTAAGAAATTAGTTTAATTGAAATCAGCAAAATCTAAAATCATAAATCACAAATCAAAAATTTAAAATACAATGGACATAAATAAACTAGTTCGACCCAACGTTTTAAAGCTAAAACCTTACTCATCCGCACGCGATGATTTCAAAGGGAATGCATCCGTTTTCTTAGATGCCAATGAGAACCCTTTTCCATCTGACTACAATCGCTATCCTGATCCGCATCAATGGGCATTAAAGGAAAAAATCGCGTCAATCAAAAAGGTAAAGGTCGAGCAGATTTTACTAGGCAACGGAAGTGACGAGCCCATTGATTTGTTAATCCGCGCCTTTTGCGAACCCAGTACCGACAATGTGTTGATTCCTCAACCAACCTATGGAATGTATTCGGTGAGTGCCGAAGTAAACGCGGTACAAATCAAGACAATCAATTTAACTCAAGATTTTGATATTGATTTAGATGCCACGCGAAAGGCTTGGGACAAAAACACCAAACTATTATTTCTGTGCAGCCCAAATAATCCCTCTGGCAATTTGCTTGATGCTGATAAAATAAAAATACTGTTAAATGAATTTTCTGGGATAGTGATCGTAGATGAAGCATACATTGACTTTACAGAATATGGAGGTTTTGTGCCAATGTTAAATCAGTTTCCCAACTTGGTAATCCTTCAAACTTTATCGAAAGCTTGGGGACTTGCCAGCATACGGCTAGGGATGTGCTTTGCGAGCATGGAGATCATTTCTTTGCTAAACAAAATCAAGCCTCCTTACAACATCAATGGGATCACACAAAAAATTGCTCTTGAAAGACTTAGTCAAATTGAAAGTAAAAATAATTCGGCAACCAAGATTGTAAAGGAGCGAGAAATAGTAAAAATAGCATTGTTACAGATACCCTCTGTCCAAAAAGTCTATCCATCACAGGCGAATTTTTTGCTGGTAAAAATACAAAGTGCAAAAAGCGTATATGAAAAACTTACCTCCAAAGGAATTGTACTGAGAGATCGATCTAACGTAATTTTATGCAACGAATGTTTACGCATTACGATTGGTACACCACAAGAAAATGAAATTTTGATTTCAGAATTAAAGAAACTCTGAACCTTCAAGGCCTTTACGCTTAAGCATACAGACCTTGAAGGTTTTAAACTAAAATAGTTACAATGAAAAAAGTACTCTTCATCGACCGAGACGGAACACTCATCAACGAACCAGCCGATAATCCACAGATTGACAATTTATCCATGCTCGAATTTATTCCAGGTGTTTTCACTTGGTTAGGCAAGATTGCTCAAGAAAATGATTACGAATTAGTGATGGTGACCAACCAAGATGGCTTAGGTACATCCATCTTTCCTGAAGAAACATTTTGGTCTGTTCAAAATTTAGTCGTCAAAACATTGGAAGGCGAAGGCATTCGATTCAATGAAGTTTATATTGATCGCTCCATGCCAGAAGAAAAAAAACCTACTCGCAAACCAGGAACGGGGATGTTGAAAAGTTATTTCAGCAATGCGTACGACTTAGCGAATTCATATGTAATAGGAGATCGGTTAACGGATATTGAACTGGCTAAAAATCTAGGATGCCAAGGAATTCTGATAAACAATGGAAGTTTGAAAGAGAAATTAGAAGCATCAGAGTTTAAAACCTCTTGCGGACTTGTTACCAACTCGTGGGAAGAAATCTATGAAACGGTAAAAAGAAAACGATCAGCCACACATAAACGCACTACCAAAGAAACGGACATTTCTATTCAATTAAATTTAGATGGAACAGGCCAATCCAAAATTGAAACAGGGTTAGGTTTCTTCGATCACATGCTCGATCAATTGGCAAAGCATGGATTGGTTGATCTAATTATTAAAGTGAAGGGTGATCTGCACATCGATGAACATCACACCATTGAAGACACCGCTTTGGCCTTAGGCGAAACATTTTCAAAAGCGCTAGGCGACAAAAGAGGCATCGAACGGTACGGTTTTCTTTTGCCTATGGACGATTGTTTGGCACAAGTAGCCATCGACTTTGGTGGAAGGCCTTGGCTAGTTTGGGAGGCTGATTTCAAAAGAGAAAAAATTGGTGAGATGCCAACAGAAATGTTCTTTCACTTTTTCAAATCATTTTCTGATTCCGCCAAATGCAATTTGAATATAAAAGCAGAAGGAACAAACGAACATCACAAGATTGAAGCCATCTTCAAGGCTTTTGCTAAATCAATCAAGTTTGCGATAAGAAAAGATCCTTTCAATGAACAATTACCTAGCACAAAAGGAACCCTATAACTTGATTCTAACTTCTACATTCTGACTCCTATATTCTATTTTTTAAAATGAAAGTATCAGTAATTAAATACAATGCAGGAAACATTCGATCGGTAGCATTTGCGCTAGAACGATTACACATTGATTTTTCCATCACAGACAATCCAGAAGAAATTACTGCCTCTGATAAAGTGATATTCCCTGGTGTGGGTGAAGCAAGCTCAACCATGAAATACTTAAAAGATAAGAAGTTAGATCAAGTTATTGTAAACTTAAAGCAACCAGTTTTAGGCATCTGCTTGGGCATGCAATTGTTATGTAAATACTCGGATGAAAACAATACAACGTGCCTCGGTGTTTTCAATGAGACGGTTCGGCTATTTAGGCCCACTCATAAAGAGAAAGTGCCACACATGGGATGGAATTCTTTAACGCTAACAAAAGATTGGCTTGATGCCTCTGTGAACGATCAATTTGTTTACTTTGTGCATAGTTATTATGTGCCTGTGAACAGCCAAACATCTGCTATTACCGAATACATTGAGCCATTCAGCTCAGCTATGAAAAAAGATAATTTCTATGCCGTGCAGTTTCATCCCGAGAAATCTGCTGGCGCAGGAGAAAAGATTTTACAAAGTTTTCTCAATCAACCATAGGTAAAATCTAAAATATTAAATCGAATTACTTACGTTTATAGTATCATGAGAATCATACCCGCTATCGACATTATTAACGGCAAGTGCGTACGTCTCACTCAGGGCGATTATAATAAAATGAAAGTCTATCGTGAAGACCCCGTGGAGGTAGCTAAAGAGTTTCAAGATGCAGATTTGGAATATTTACACTTGGTAGATTTAGATGGTGCAAAAAAAGGCGAAGTGGTAAATTGGAAAGTGATTCAAGAAATACAGGGAGAGACTGCACTGAATGTTGACTTTGGGGGTGGCGTAAAAACAGATGACGAAGTGCAAGGTCTTTTAGACTTGGGGATCAGTCAGATCAATGTAGGTAGCTTGGCAGTAAAGGAGCCTAAGAAATTTATTGGGTGGTTGAAAAAATTCGGTTCAGAAAATTTTATCCTGAGTGCCGATGTAAAAGGCGAAAATGTATCTATCAATGGATGGCTGGAGTCAACCGAATTTAGATTGTTTGATTTGGTCAGTCAATTTGCAGGCCATGGATTGGAGTTTCTTTGCGTAACAGATATTGCCACCGATGGAATGATGAAAGGGCCCAATTTCGGGTTATATAAAAAGCTAAAAAGTAAATTTCCTGACATCAAAATCATTGCAAGTGGCGGAGTGAGCTCTATTAATGACCTCAAGGAATTAAAATATATCAATGTATTTGGTGCGATTGTTGGCAAGGCAATTTACGAGGGGAAGATTAAGTTGGAAGAGCTGAAAACTGTTTAAATTCTTGATTTTAGATTTATGATTTTAGATTTAATTGGGTAACATTAAACCCAACATTTTTTTATTACTCACTAAATCGGGAAAGCCAAATCTCAAATCCTAAATCTCAAATCCAAAACCCTTTGTTAACCAAACGCATCATCCCTTGCCTCGATATCAAAGACGGTCGTACCGTAAAGGGTATAAACTTTGTCAACATCCGTGATGCGGGTGACCCCGTAGAATTGGGAGCAGCCTATGCGCAACAAGGGGCTGATGAATTAGTTTTCCTTGACATCTCCGCTACGAACGAAAAGCGAAAAACATTTGCTAGCCTTGTGAAAGAAATTGCTGCTCATGTTAACATCCCTTTTACGGTTGGCGGTGGCATTACCTCTATAGAAGATGTCGCTCCCCTATTGGAAGCTGGTGCCGATAAGGTTAGCATCAATTCATCAGCGGTAAAAAACCCGGAGCTAATTGATGATCTGGCAAAGGCGTTTGGTTCTCAGTTTGTTGTGTTGGCCATCGATGCCCGCAAGGTTGATAACCAATGGATCGTTCACACGCATGGCGGCTCTCAGCCAACAGAAAAGAAATTATTCTCTTGGGCAAAAGAAGGGCAAGACCGAGGTGCTGGCGAAATTTTGTTTACCAGCATGGACAATGATGGAACGAAGAGAGGTTTTGCGATTGATCCGCTATCAAAATTAAATGAGCTGCTTCACATACCCGTGATCGCATCTGGTGGCGCGGGCAAAAAAGAAGATTTCTTAGAAGCATTTGTGATTGGAAAAGCAGATGCTGCATTGGCTGCTACGCTCTTTCACTTTGGGGAACTTAAAATACCAGACCTGAAAAATTATTTAAAAAACAATGGGATACCTTCCCGAATTTGATCATGATCGATTCGACTAAACTTGATTTTAAAAAATCAAATGGGCTAATACCTTGCGTAGTGCAAGATGCTACTACTGCAAAAGTGCTAATGCTTGGTTATATGAACGAGGAAGCATTGCAAAAAACATTATCAGAAAAAAAATTGACTTTCTTCAGTCGCACCAAGCAACGCTTGTGGACGAAAGGTGAAACCTCTGGTAATTTTTTATTGCTGCAAGACGTGATAATGGATTGCGATCAAGACACACTTCTATTCAAAGTAAATCCCAAAGGCCCCTCCTGCCATACGGGTGCCGATACATGCTTCAACGAAAAAAATGAAACAGACGGAGTTGGTTTTCTTGAAACAATCATTCAAGAGCGCAAGAAAAATCCAAAGGAAAAGTCATACACCAATCAATTGCTCAATTCTGGGATCAACAAAGTGGCACAAAAAGTAGGAGAAGAGGCGGTGGAATTGGTGATTGAAGCCAAGGACAATAATAAAGAACTTTTTATTGGTGAAGCCGCAGATTTGATGTACCACTATCTAGTATTGTTGACTGCGAAAGGTTTTTTATTAAGTGACGTTGTAAAGGTTCTTAGAGAGCGACACACGAAGGGGTGAGTGGTAAATGGTAAGTGGCAAGTGGTGAAAGGTGGGTAGTAATACTACAAGTTTACTTAGTACCATGCTCATTTGTCTTGTGTGCTACATTTTTCTTAAATCTAACTGACTTCATTTACTCCAATCTTACTTCTTAAATCTCACGTCTCAAATTTATCATGGAGCAAGTTAAAATGATCAACGGCTTTCCCTTCATTGCCTATAATCGGGAAGTCAACTCACTAGAAAAGATGATCGCGTTGAGCAATGAATTTTATCACTGCATGGATCAGCGAAGATCGGTGCGCGATTTTTCCAGCAGGCAAGTACCTAGGGAAGTAATTGAAAATATTTTATTGACTGCCTCAACAGCTCCATCGGGCGCAAATAAGCAACCTTGGACTTTCTGTGTTGTCTCCAACCCTGATATGAAAAGTAAAATAAGAATGGAGGCAGAGAAGGAAGAAAAAGAAAGTTATGACAGCCGCATGAGCGAGGAGTGGCTTGCGGACATAAGGCCTCTACAAACTGATTGGCAAAAGCCATTTTTAGAAACAGCTCCTTACTTGATCATCGTCTTCAAGAAAGTATATGATCTAGCATTAGGTGACTCTAAGAAAACAAATTATTATGTGAATGAATCAGTTGGGATTGCCTGTGGATTGTTGCTTGCCGCCATTCATCATGCTGGTTTAGTCGCTTTAACGCACACGCCAAGTCCTATGAATTTTCTCACTAAAATTTTGAACAGGCCAGAAAACGAAAGACCTTTTTTATTGATACCTGTGGGCTATGCTGATGAAGAAGCTTATGTGCCTAAGTTGAAGAGGAAAAAGTTGGAAGAAGTAGTAGAATGGTACCAATAAAAAAAGCACTTATTTCTAAGTGCTTAGTCTGAGCCCCCTGCCGGAATCGAACCAGCGACCTACTGATTACAAGTCAGTTGCTCTACCAGCTGAGCTAAGGAGGCTTTTATTTCTGGTTTTACCTACTGATTACAAGTCAGTTGCTCTACCAGTCTAGCCCTGTCCCGCTTTTTGGCGGGATAAGGAGGCTTAAAGGAGGCGCAAAAATACTCGAAGATTTTGGTTTTACAAGTATTTAGCTTGGCTGTTTTAGCATTTTAAGCTGCTTTTTAAGCTGGGCTAAGTGCTCATCTTCTACTTTTATTTTATTCCCATACTCTTCCTTGAATTTTTCAGCATTTTTAGAGTGATCGAAAAAGGAAAGATTGTTTTTAAGTACAGCAATATCATTTTCAGCTTTGGTTATTTGCTTACGTATAGATTGCTCTTTGTTGTAGAGTTTTCTTTCTGCATCAGGATCATTGCGCAGTCCACTTAGTTGGAGTTCCAGTGCGGCTTCCTCTTTGTCATTGGAGCTAATGCCTTCAAGGGAAGCAATAGCTTTGCTCACCGCATCGTTAAACCTTGACTTGGTGGAAGCAACAACATTCTTTGGCACGAAGCCCAAATTATTAAATTGATTTTGCAATTGACGTATTTGCTCGATTGTCCCCGTTTTTTCAGTAGATAGGCGTTGTAACTCCACAGTCAAAGCCTCCTTCTTTATCAAATTTTCTTCTTGTTCTTTATCTGCTTTTTCTAATAAGCCTCTGCGTTGCGTAAAGAAGTGATCGCATGCCTCTTTGAATTGCTGATAAATCTTTTCTCTCCACTTTTCAGGCACCGGGCCAACTTCCTTCCATTGTGCCTGCAGGTTTTTCAATTCATTGGATGTCTTATCCCAATCTTGATTTTCGCGCAGTTCAACAGCCCGCCTAACTAGTTCCTCTTTTAGTTTTAGATTCTTAGCGCGTTCTTCATCTAATTTTTTAAAGAAGATGTTCTTGTTGTGGAAAAATGATTTGAAGGCCGTCCAAAATTTCTTGTTGGTTTCTTTTTGCTTGGCACGTGGCACACCGCCAAGGGCATCCCATCTTTTTTGCAATTCTAAAATCTCTTTCGTCTTTTGGTTCCAATCTTTGATACGATCAGAAACAAAAGTGGCAAACGGTAACGCTTCTTCGCAGATAGCATTCTTCTTTTCCTCGTTTTGCTGTAACTCTATTTGTAGATTGGCCACAAAAGCATCGCGCTTGGTGTACACTGCATCAGAGGCTGTTTTGAATCGTTGCCAGAGTGGTTCTTGATCCTCCTTAGGCACGGGGCCGAGGTGGCGAAATTCATTGTGGAATTCGTTTAGCTCACGCACGGCTTCTTGTATCGAACTTACATCCGATAATTTTTCTGCTCTTACGCACAACTCGCGCTTGGCTTCTAAATTTTTCTTTCGGTCAAGTTCCTTCAGTTCAAAATAAATATTTCGGTGATCATAGAAACGATCGATGATGGCATTGTAATTAGCCCAGAGTGGTTTTAGGTGAGCCACGGGAACAGGCCCACTGTTCTTCCACTCTTTTTGCAAATCTTTGAACTGCTGAAATGCTTGTGGAGAATCTTCTCCATCTACCAATGCTCTTAGCTTTTCAAGTATTTCATTTTTATGTCGCAGGCTTTCGTTCTTGCGCTCTTCTAAGCTTTTGAAGTGTGCATTTTTTTTGTCGCGAATCAATTTGACAGTCGCATCGAATTGATGGTCTAACTCATCTACCCTAAATTCAAAATCTTCGGCAATCCCCCCTTCACTCAAATATTTTTCTAATGCAGCTTTCTTTTCGCTTTCGCGGATGCTGTCATAAAGTGGTTTGGCTTCTTTTAGGATGCCATCCATTTTGCGGAAGTTGTCTCCTTTGGCCAGCTCTTTCACCAACTCTACAAAGTCTTCCTTTTGAAATGTGGAAAAGTCAATCGGCTTTTCTTCAATGTACTCGGCAGCATCACCTTGTCCATTGTCATTTGCCACGGCACCACCGTTCAGTGCCAGCGTCTCGTCTGTCATTTCACTCATCGAACCTATTTCTTTCTCCACGGGCAACTCATTTTCATTTGTCATACTACTTATGTCATTCCTCTTATGCTCATCCATATACTAAACCCAAAGGGCACCACGATTTTATTTAGCCTAACCTACGTAGTACACAGTACAGCACTTAATGTACATAAGGACGTCAAAAATACAAAATTTGATCAATTCATACTGGGGTCTATGGGGTAATTAGAATAAACCGAAAACCGCCCTCCCAGGCTCTGAAGCGATTTTTTCCACATCAGTTCAGGAGGTGTCTCAAATATGAGGTCTTCTGTTACCTGATCGCTCACAATCCAGGAGTCTGCCTTTAGCTCTTCTGCTAGCTGCCCTGGCGACCAGCCACTGTAGCCCAAAAAGAATTTAATATCGAGCACATCTAGTTGATTGCCCTCGATCATGAGCAGAAGCTGTTCAAAATTCCCTCCCCAATAAATGCCTTCACTTATTTCTATTGAATCGGTGAGCATTGGGTTGCGATGGATGAAATGAAGGGTATCCTGCTGCACAGGCCCACCTATGAACACCTTTGATTGAATATTCCTAATGTCTTCCATTACTTCTGTCACTAGTGACTCCGATGGTTTGTTCAAGACAAAACCCACAGAGCCATCTTCATTGTGTTCTGTCAATAAAATTATAGTGCGCTCAAAATTAGGGTCTGGCAAATAGGGCTCAGAGGCCAATATTCTACCCTTCTGAAGTGACAGTTTATTCTTATATTTAAAAAACTCCATTGAATTCGCTTAAAATATCTAAAACGAAAATACTTTTGTAAAAGTTATCCAGCCCATTCCGATTCCAATAAAGTACAGGTTGGGCTGGGAAACAAATTCTAAAATAGGGATTTTATAAAATAAAATTATGAAGGGACTCGATCAACTGCGCCAAGAATACACAAAAGCATCATTGGACATTTCTACCATTGCTAAAAACCCAATTATCCAATTCGAGAATTGGTTTAAAGAAGCGACTGATGCCGCTGTGCCTGAACCCAATGCAATGACCCTCTCCACTCTTTCTGAAGATGGCAGGCCGTCTGCCAGGATTGTCTTGCTAAAAGGAATAGAAAAAGATCAATTCGTTTTTTACACTAATTATCAAAGTCAAAAAGGGAAGGAATTAGACAAAAACCCTGCTTGTGCATTGACATTCTTTTGGCCAGAGCTAGAAAGGCAAGTGCGAATAGAAGGAATTGCCACACGGGTAGATGAATCAACTTCTGAAAACTATTTTAGAAGCAGACCGCGCGGCAGCCAGATTGGCGCGTGGGCATCGCCTCAAAGTTCAATCATAAAAGACCGATCTATTTTAGAATCTAGAGCAAAAGAATTGGAAAAGAAATTTGAAGGAATCGAACTACTACCAAAGCCCAAGCAATGGGGTGGCTTTGCAGTAGAACCATTTGAAATAGAATTTTGGCAAGGGCGATCAAGTCGATTGCATGATCGGATTGTTTTTTACAAGCAAGAAAATAAATGGAGCGTACATAGATTGGCGCCATAAGCCCAACTTTTAAATGCAAGAAAGAGCAGACTTCTACTTATTTTGGTGCAACACCAGTAGACTTATTTACTTCATTATAGTATTGAATCACCTTGGTCAGTTTATCCTTCTCCAACCATTTTTTTATTTTTTCATCCCCCGTGCCAGTAATGGCTTCCAAGTTCTTTTTTGACAAGGCAACTATATCACCATTTTCTCCTTTTTGTATGGCGATAGTGGTTGTGATATCCTTCATCGGCAATGTAGAATAGCAGTTAATGGAACCTGGCGTTATCTTAAACAGCCAACAACTATCGGCAGGTATGCCCTTCAGTCTCCCCCATGTATCTGAGTAGCCCGTGACCTCCTTTGTCTCGCTTGGGAAGATCTTGCGCTTCACTTTCTTTGCCTTTTGGGTCACATACATTTTCTTGTCTTCTGCTTCCACACGCGAGCGCAAGGTGAGCACCGAGTCACTCTTTAAAATGATGGTAAAATGAAATTTGGGGTTGGCTGTTGTGTTGCCGTAATACATCCTTGGCCCTGGCACCCACGTAGTGGTTTGAATATTTCCACGAGGTGTGCTAAAAGTGGTGCTCATGGGCATCATTTGTGCCACGGCTGGATAAACAAGGAGTGTTAATACAATGGCGATCAGGTTTTTAGAAGGGATCATACAATGAATATATTGTTGTTGTAAAGATAATCTTTTACGCCCTTATTTTAGATGCTAATTTTAGGTCGGCCGTACAAAC
This sequence comes from Cyclobacteriaceae bacterium, assembly GCA_043777495.1. GTDB lineage: Bacteria > Bacteroidota > Bacteroidia > Cytophagales > Cyclobacteriaceae > ELB16-189. Next base: position 22,243 of record JAYWHU010000130.1, read on the forward strand.
TTTGCTCTCAATACTGTCTTCCAAATATCATCCCACAAACTAAAGTTTCAGCGATGTAGAATTGCCGTAAACTAATTTTGACCAACAACAACTAGGTGCATTGAGTGTGGGCTGGCTATCGGGCCCTCTTTTTCCAGACTATGGGATCGCGGCTCGTATGAAACACTGAGATGACGTTCACGTCATTCTTTTGCAACACGTACATGATGAGGTAGGGGAAACGTTCAACCAAAAAAGCCCGCACTTTTTTCTTGTACCTGGCGCGGTAGGCGGCCGGGTTCTGCAGTATCGACTGACTAGCCTTGTCATGGCTTTCCAAAAATTCTTCCCCTAGCCTGGCTTTTGCTGCTCGTACCAAACGTAGGCTTCCAACATATCGTCTTCAGCTTCACGGGATAAGTTGTAATTATAGGACATTCTTTGACCGCTTTCTGAAGCTTGCCTTTGTCTCGGCCCAAGGTTTGAACTTCATCTCCCCACGTTCGTATTTCTTGAGCCTCCGATCCAGTTCTGCCTGTTGTGCAGATGAGAGCTCAATGTCCCCGTCCTCCGTTTTCTGCTTGCTCAGCCCAAAGTCCAACAGGTTTTTTATTGCCCTGATCAGAGAGGGGTCATAGACTTTTTCAAAACGTTTTAAAACTTCTGCTTTCTCTGCTATGGTGTTCATGTCCTTTTCTGTTTTGTGCCCTTAAAGTTAATGATTTCACTGTTCTTGTTTATCCCAAGGGATGGTATTTGTCGATCTCCTCTTGCAGCCCCCTCATTCATTGTTGCTGATCCATTTGTGGCCTGCCAAGTATATGCCTTGTCTCAAGGTTTTTGTAGATTTTTAACCGTTTGGTGATTGCCCGATCTTAGATTAAAACTATGCTTTCACTTCCGCTTTTCCTACTTTCAGGAGAACCCGCAACAACAAACTAAAGTTCAACGAAGTAGAGTTGCCACAAAATAACTTTGACCAACGACAACGAGGTTTCCTATCTTTCTTTGATGGCACAAGCGGATGCTTGCGCCAGTAGGGGTATAAAACTCTTTGTCTTAACTTTAGGACTATTGGATCAAAAATACTACGCTCCTACCTCAACTGAAACAAATCTTCCACACCCATCTTGCTAGTGGCAGTAAAACCCTCTGCGTACTCCACTCCTATTGATTGACCTAACTCCTTCGCTCTTGCCTCTAGAAAAGTTAAGAAAGAAGGTTTTGAAATAAATGTCTCTGGCTCGCTGCTTGTAGGATCAAAGAACTGAGTCTTAAAAGCTTTGATAGAATCCATTTTGATTTGCCAATGGCTTGATACATCAACTACAAAATCAGGCACTATCAATTGACTTTGAATGTAATGGTACAAGTGCTTCGGTCTCCAAGCTTGCTGTGCCTTTCCCTCCTCGTGTGTTACGATTTTTGCAAGGCCAGAGAGAAAACAAGAATCAAAAGCCAAAGCCGCTCCTTTGCCATGATCGGGATGACGGTCGTGTACGGCATTGGCCAACACAATTTCTGGTTGATATTTGCGGATGACCTGTATCAACTTCAACTGATGCTCTTCATCGTTCTTGAAAAATCCATCGCGCAGGTTTAGATTTTCCCTAAGGGAAAGCCCTAAAATTTTCGCAGAATCTTTTGCCTCTTGATCGCGTGTTTGCGCTGTGCCACGTGTACCCAGCTCACCTCTTGTGAGATCAACTACCCCAACTTTATAACCGAGGGCAATGTGTTTGGCAATCGTGCCGCCACAACCCAATTCTGCATCATCTGGATGAGCAGCAAAAACGAGGATGTTTAGTTTCATGAGTATACTTTAAATTTGGCTATAGGCTACAGGCCACAAGCTTCAAGCTCCTGACTTTATCCGATGTCCGATATTAGAAACTGAAAACCAATAACAGAAAACTCATAGTATTAATCTTACTCCCAAAAGCCCTAATGCCTAAGTGCTAAGCCCTAATTCTAGTGAACCAATTCTGATTCTTTCGCAACTAAGAATTTCTCCGCATCCAACGCACCCATACAGCCTGTGCCTGCAGCTGTTATCGCCTGACGGTAAACTTTATCGGCCACATCGCCCACAGCAAAAACACCTAGAACATTTGTCTTGGTTGTTCCCGGTATCACTTTCACATAGCCTGCTTCATCCATTATCAATTTATCTTTGAAGATTTCTGTATTGGGTTTGTGACCGATTGCCAAAAAGAAACCGCTGATAGGAATTACTTTTTTCTCCTTCGTTTTTGTGTTGAACAAACGAACTCCATTCACTCCATTCTCATCACCTAGAATTTCATCGGTCTCAGAATTCCAATGTATCTCAATGTTGTGTGCCTTCTTTACACGCTCTTGCATAATTTTAGAAGCGCGCATTTCTTCACGCCTTACTATCAAGTGAACTTTGGGGCAAAGATTAGCGAGATAGGTTGCTTCTTCGGCAGCAGAGTCTCCTGCGCCTACCACAGCCACTTCTTTTCCACGATAGAAAAATCCATCGCACACGGCACAAGCAGAAACTCCTCTGTTAGCATATTTTTCTTCAGAAGGAATGCCTAAATATTTTGCTGTGGCTCCTGTAGCAACAATGATTGATTCTGCTTCTATCTCCTGCTTTTCGTCAATAGTAACTTTCAAAGGATAGGAAGAGAAATCAACAGACGTAGCCATCGAATAATGAATTTTTGTTCCGAAGCGTTCAGCTTGCTTTTGCAAGTCCATCATCATCTGTGGGCCATTGACTCCATCTGGGTAGCCAGGGAAGTTCTCTACATCATTCGTTATTGTCAATTGACCTCCAGGTTGGCCGCCAGTAAAAAGTACTGGCTTAAGGCCTGCTCGTGCTGCGTAGATGGCCGCTGTATAGCCTGCTGGACCCGAACCGATAATCAAAACTTTTACTTTTTCTGTTGTCATGGCCATAGAACAAAACTTTAATAAAAAAGGTCTCCTCTTCAGAGACCTTTATTTTAGAAATCAATTCAATACATGTTAACCTAGATAGGGTTTTAAGGCCTTGCTTCTAGAAGTATGGCGCAGCCTGCGGATAGCCTTCTCTTTGATCTGACGAACGCGCTCACGTGTCAGACTAAACTTCTCGCCTATCTCTTCCAAGGTCATGGCATGCTCACCATTCAATCCAAAATACAACGTGATCACATCTGATTCTCTTTGCGTTAAAGTCGAAAGCGCACGTTGAACTTCTCTTCTCAATGAATCCGTCATCAAGCCAGAGTCTGGTTTCTCTTCACTATCGTTCTCCAATACATCCAACAAACTGTTCTCTTCACCTTGCACAAATGGTGCATCCATGGAAACATGGCGACCAGAAATCTTCATCGTATCTACTACCTCGGCAGTAGTTACTTGTAATACCTCTGCTAATTCTTCGGGTGAAGGCTCGCGCTCAAATTTCTGTTCGAGTTCAGAAAACGTCTTTGATATTTTATTCAAAGACCCTACACGGTTCAATGGCAAGCGAACGATACGAGATTGTTCTGCCAATGCTTGCAGAATGGATTGACGAATCCACCATACTGCATACGAGATAAATTTGAAACCACGTGTTTCATCAAAGCGTTGTGCGGCTTTGATCAAACCTAAGTTTCCTTCATTGATCAAATCACCCAACGATAAACCTTGGTTTTGATATTGTTTTGCAACTGATACCACAAAGCGCAAATTGGCCTTTGTCAATTTCTCCAATGCAATTTGATCTCCCTCTTTAATCCTCTTGGCCAATTCTACTTCCTCATCGGGAGTGAGCAGATCTACCTTACCAATCTCTTGCAAATATTTGTCAAGCGATTGACTCTCACGGTTAGTGATCTGTTTACTTATTTTTAACTGTCTCATCGGTGTTCTTTCTGTTAGCTTCTTTCAAACACGTAAAAATGAAAAATTAGTTCCTGAAAAATGAACAAGCAAAGATTAGGCCGATGGTGTTTCCGCCTTCTCCGTATTTTTTGGAAGCAATACCTTCCTAGAAAGTCTGAATTTGCCTGTCTTTTTATCAACCTCCACCAACTTAACTTTCACTTCTTCACCTACTTGCATCACGCCATCCATTGTTTCAAGGCGTTCCCACTTAATTTCAGAGATATGCAACAAGCCATCTTTACCTGGCATGAATTCTACAAACGCCCCAAAAGGCATGATTGACTTCACGATTCCAGAATAAACTTCACCTACTTCAGGTACTGCAACAATCGCTTTCACACGTCTTACCGCTGCATCCATAACTTCCTGATTATTAGCGAAGATATTAACGATGCCTTTATTTCCTACTTCTTCAATCACTACAGTAGCACCAGTTGTTTTTTGGATGTCTTGAACTACCTTTCCGCCTGGCCCGATTACCGCACCGATCAACTCTTTGTCGATGACGATGGTAACAGCCCGTGGTGTGTGTGGCTTCAAGTCTGGTTTAGAAGCAGACAATGTTTTGTTCATTTCATTAAGGATGTGCGCACGGCCTTCCTTGGCTTGATCTAGCGCTTCCTTCAATACTTCATAAGTAAGTCCATCCACTTTCAAATCCATTTGGCAAGCAGTGATTCCTTTGGCTGTACCTGTAACTTTAAAATCCATATCGCCCAAGTGATCTTCATCACCCAAGATGTCGGATAAGATCGCGTATTTTTTTGTTTTGCTATCAGAGATCATACCCATGGCAATACCTGAAACAGGGCCAGAGATTTTGATACCCGCATCCATCAACGCCAAAGAGCCTGCGCAAACAGTGGCCATTGAAGAAGACCCATTTGATTCTAATATATCAGAAACTAAACGGATGGTGTAAGGGCTTTCGATCATGTTAGGAAGTACTTGCTTTAACGCACGCATTGCCAAGTTACCATGACCTACTTCTCTCCTACCCGGGCCTCTATTAGGTTTTACTTCACCTGTAGAAAAAGCGGGGAAGTTGTAATGCAAGATAAATTTGTTGGTGCCAGAGAACATGGCGCCATCGATCATCTGCTCATCTAACTTAGTACCCAGCGTAACTGAACTTAACGATTGTGTTTCTCCGCGAGTAAATACAGCTGAGCCGTGTGCCATAGGTAAGTAATCTACCTCTGACCAAATCGGTCTGATCTCGTTTGTCTTGCGACCATCCAATCTCACTTTTTCATTCAACACTAAATCGCGGCAAGCTTGCTTTTGAATATCTTTGTAATATTTTTTAACAAGGTCTTTATTTATTGTAGTGTCTTCAGGAAGAGAGGCAACATACTCTTCAACTATTTTTCCAAATAACTCAGAGCGCTGATGCTTGTTCGTCAATTGCTGACGAGCAACTGCATATACTTTATCGTACAACAATTTATGAAGCTCTGCTTTGAAAGCTTCATCTTTCACTTCGTGATTGTAAACACGCTTCACCGTTTTGTTGGTGGCTTTCGTCAATTCGATTTGAAGTTCGCATTGTACCTTGATGGCACTATGCGCAAGCTTCAATGCTTCCAACATATCTTGCTCGTTGATCTCTTTGCACTCGCCTTCCACCATCAAAATGTTTTCGATAGAAGCCGCTACGATGAAATCTAAATCTGCTTTTTCTTTTTCAGCTAATGTTGGGTTGATTATGTATTTGCCATCCACACGCACCACGCGCACTTCTGAGATGGGGCCTTGAAAAGGAATGTCAGAAACAGAAAGAGCCGCAGAAGCAGCAAAGGCAGCCAATGAATCTGGCAATGCATTCTCGTCACCAGAAATCAGTTGAATCATGATTTGAGTCTCTGCATGATAATCATCTGGAAATAAGGGGCGTATAGCGCGGTCAATCAAGCGACTTATCAATATTTCATAGTCCGATAATCTGCTTTCGCGCTTTAAAAAACCGCCAGGTATTTTTCCTGTGGCGGCAAATTTTTCTTGATAGTCAACAGACATTGGCAAGAAATCGGTCCCTTCTTTGTGCGTTTGGTTGGCAACTACGGTAGCGAGTAGCATTGTATTGCCCATGCGCACCACTACAGCACCATCGGCTTGGCGAGCCAGTTTACCTGTCTCAACGGTTATTTCGCGGCCATCGGGCAGCTTGCAAGATTTTTTTATTATAGTTGAAGTCATTGTATAGGATTTATTTGAATGAAAGCGTTCGCCAACATCCTAAAGTTTATAAAAGCGAACAGGGAACCAATGTTTCGGTTCCCTGTTCGGATTCTTATCTAAAATTATTTTCTGAGTTCTAGTTCGGCTAAGATAGCGCGGTAACGGGTAATGTTCTTGCGCTGGAGGTAGTTTAACAAGCTTTTACGCTGTCCTACTAACTTAATAAGGCCTTGTTGAGTCGAGAAGTCCTTCTTGTGACCTTTCAAATGTCCTGTAAGATCATTGATCCTAGTAGTGAACATGGCAATTTGAGACTCTGGTGAACCAGTGTCTGTCTTCGTTTTTGCAAAACCGTGTTTGCTGAACAATTCCTTTTTTCTTTCTGAGGTGAGTGGCATCGCTTAAAATTTTTCTTTGTATCTTTTTATAATCGCGCAAAAGTATGGGAATAAGCCAGAAAATCCAAATTCTAGGCAACTTTTGGCTGTGCCCTAAAAACAGCGATCCTTTTCCTGAGCTTATCGATAACCACGTGATAGAAATCCGCATCAAAAAGGCGGGCGTCCA
>JAYWHU010000131.1:0-7646 GCA_043777495.1 Cyclobacteriaceae bacterium
GCTCGAAGAGTTGTTGGTTTACTGAGTCAGCATATCGCGAAGCTTGGTAGAGCATCCGCCTAGGCGGAAGGTCGAGGGTTCAATTCCCTTCAACAGCTCTATCCTCCGTAGCTTTAGCGAAGGAGGATCGAAGTAGAATCAATGTTTCAGAAGACGATCTGGAACAATTTATAGATTGACATTTTTAATAACAAGAATTTGCTTTCACCAATGGGTAGCGCCATTTTAATTAGGTGTCAGCAGTTCAACGAATAACCCTTATTCGAAAGGCTAAATATGTTTGGGGTGTATGCTTTGTAAAAGAAGCTTAGAATAGTAACTATTTTAATAATTTATACACTTTTAAACTTTAATTAGATTTCAATATGGCAAAGGAAAATTTTGACCGCTCGAAACCGCACGTAAACATTGGAACCATTGGTCACGTTGACCACGGTAAAACCACTCTTACTGCTGCAATCACAAAAGTTCTTGCTTCTAAAGGCTTAGCTTCAATGCGCGACTTCTCGTCCATTGACAATGCTCCTGAAGAAAAAGAAAGAGGTATTACTATCAACACCTCTCACGTAGAATACGCAACCCTTAAAAGACATTATGCGCACGTTGACTGCCCAGGCCACGCTGACTATGTGAAAAACATGGTTACTGGTGCTGCGCAAATGGACGGTGCTATCTTAGTGGTAGCTGCTACGGATGGCCCTATGCCACAGACTCGCGAGCACATTCTTTTGGCTCGTCAGGTGGGTGTACCTGCTCTTGTAGTGTTCATGAACAAGGTTGACTTGGTTGATGACACTGAATTGCTTGACCTAGTTGAAATGGAAGTGCGTGAATTGATGACTTATTACAGCTTCCCTGGCGATACGATGCCTGTTATCCGTGGTTCTGCACTTGGTGCATTGAACGGAGAGCCAGCATGGGTTACCAAAGTTGAAGAATTGATGGACGCTGTGGATAATTTCATTCCTATCCCAGTTCGTTTGATTGACAAAGATTTCTTGATGCCTGTTGAGGACGTGTTCTCAATCACTGGTCGTGGTACTGTTGCCACTGGTCGTATTGAGCGTGGTATCATTAAAACTGGCGATCCGGTTCAAATCCTTGGAATGGGTGCGGAGAACTTGACTTCTACCATCACTGGTGTGGAGATGTTCCGCAAAATTCTTGATAGAGGTGAAGCTGGTGACAACGTAGGTTTGTTGTTGCGTGGTATTGAAAAAGAGCAAATCTGCCGTGGTATGGTTATTTGCAAACCCAATACAGTTACACCACATGCTAAATTCAAAGCGGAGGTTTATGTATTGAGCAAAGAAGAAGGTGGTCGTCATACTCCATTCTTTAATAAATACCGTCCTCAGTTTTATTTCCGTACTACAGATGTAACAGGTGAGTGTACACTTCCTGCCGGTGTAGAAATGGTAATGCCTGGCGATAACGTGTCAATAGAAGTTGCATTGATCAACAAGATTGCTATGGAGAAAGGTCTTCGCTTCGCTATCCGCGAAGGTGGCCGTACTGTAGGTTCTGGTCAGGTGACTGAGATTTTGGACTAAATCTTAGACAACTATTAATTAAAAATCGCCACTCTGAAAAGGGTGGCGATTTTTTTTGATTGATTTATGAAAGGCTATGACCTGAGACTCAGCAAGAAGAAAGTAATTTAAAATCCTTTGTAAGAATCACAAACTCCTCCACTAAAATCACAAATTCCTTTGAAAGAATTAAGAAACCCTACGCTGGGATTACAAAACCCTTTGAGAGAATTAAAAATCCCTCTGCTTAAATTACAAATCACTCCTGAAGAACTACAAACCTCTTTGTAAGGATTAAGAACCCCTTTGCAAGAATTAAGAACATCTCCACGAAAAATAAAAAAACCTCCAAGAGATTTAAACTTTACTCTTGGAGGTTTTCAAAGTGCGGCTCTTCATTTACAAAACTATCTCGCTGTTGTAAACTTGATGCCACTCACTTGGTTGAACTGCGGGCTTGTCGCACCAAACAAGGACTTGACATATTGCTTTACAGCCTGTGCCGTATCATACAGCCCCGTCAAAGTTTCGTAGAGAACTTGATCTCTTTGGATGCGGGTGTTGCTCGCACTGGCGGTGGCTGTTACCACTGCCGAATTTTTGCTCTTCAAATCTGTGAGCAACGAGTTCAATGAAGCAACTTGTAACTCTACTTCGTTGGGCGTGTACAAAGGCTCTGCGGAGAGTGTTTGTATCAGCTTGGCGAGGTTGTCCACTTGGCTATCGAAGCTTTGCTGAGAAGTAGAGATGTTGTTCGGCACTTCTGCTGCTTGTCCTTCTTTAGCTGGTTTAGCTACCGCTTTTGCCGTGGCACGCCTGCCTTGTATTTTGAAGTTGGCCGTGTTGGCATCGTCAATAGTTTGTTGCACCACATCTGTTGCGGATAGTGCGTTGACCACTCTGGTGATCAATTTTTTGAGCGGGGTAAATGCCACCTCGCGGTCATTGGTGGCATTGTCGAATTCTGTTTTTGTAACCTTGACCAATGCGAGTGCATTTTGCGCATTGGTGAGCAAGGTTTGCAATGCTGCGATCTTGATCGAAGCCTTGCTTGGATTGTAGGCAGCCCCATACCCGTTGCAAAAGCCGATGAGCTCTTCAAAGTTTGCAACATTCTTTGCATGTCCTGTTTCACTTGTTGAAGCCATAATATAGAAGGGTTAAGTTTTGTTACCTTCTGTTTGCTTTAACGAAACGGGGTATTATTTTATCGTTACCATCGTTCACTTTTTGTTAACATTTAGTGGTGGTTTTTGGAAACGGAGTGAGGGGGAAATACGTTTAAAGGCGCTCGGAAATTGTTCACGGTTTAAAGTTGAAAGTTAGAGGTTAAAAGTTGAAGGTTGATGTGTTGCAAAACCCATGGCGAAATAAACTGACAAAGTCAACGGGGTTTTCCCCGTATTTGTACGGGAAAAACCCCGTTTTTTGGGATGGTATTGTTTTGTAACATTGCATCGAAGGATTTCACTTAACCATTCAGCAAAACTATACCTAAATGAAAAGCACGTCACTAAACCGCATTGTTTTAACTCTTATAGCAACCTCATTGGTGTTGCCCTTATTTGCCCAGCAAGAGATACCGGTGGATATGTATACTGGCACGCCCACGATACAAATCCCTCTGACCACGTTGACGGATCACGACATAAAAGAGAACATCGGTTTGTCATATACGGCATCTGGCGTAAGGTTGGAAGAAGGCTCGGGGCTGGTGGGTGTGGGCTGGAATTTAGTAGCCAGTGGCTCCATAAGGCGAGAGGTGCGAGGGCTGCCCGATGATTTTGGTGGAACGGGTGCTGATACCAGAAAAGGTTGGTTATATGGGACTACTTCCACGGATGTTGGAGCTTTCTCTAACTCCTCTGATCTCAGTTCGGCCACGTGCACGGACGAACAGATAGATTACAATACTATCAATGGGTATAATTATACTATTGACACAGAGCCCGATCTTTTTTATTTCAATTTTGGATCATACTCTGGAAAATTTGTCTTTGACAATGCAGGCAACATCAGACTGATACCCTTTCAAGATATTAAGATAGAATTCACCACTCTATCGGTCACGGTGAAGCAAATCACCAGTTTTAAGATCACCACCAACGAAGGTTATAAATACACCTTTGATCTAAACTCTACAGCCTCAAAATCCATTCAGAAAGCTACCGGTATTACATCGGTAGAATATTTAAAGACGGAATTTGAGCAGTATGACATTGGCCGCTACCCTGGCAAAGCAACCTATACCGCAGAATGGAAACTATCAAAAATTGAATCGCCCACGGGAGCGTTTATCAATTTTACATATACTCCTGAATCATCGACTGCCGTTGACACCCTTCGCGTGGCCATAAGACAGAACACAAGTTCTGCCGTAGTACTCAAAGATATTTACCTTACTACCATTACTTTAGATTCTCGGGTTTTGACCTCCATACAAGGCTCTGCCGGAATGAGCGTGGATTTTCAATTTGGCAGCACTAACACCGGGAGTAGAATCATCGGCTCTATTGTGGTCAATGACACTAAGCGGTTGCCCAACCCGTTTATCAAATCATTTGGATTTTCTTACAAGCAAATCTATTTGGCGAACAATAATAGCCCTGCCACTGCCCGTACCTTTTTGCAGGGCGTCAGTCAGCTATCGGGCTGTGATAAAATACCACCTTATAAGTTTTTATACTATGGGGTTGATTTTCAAGCGAACACCTCTACGTTGCCCAGAAGCTATTCGAAGAACAAAGATTTTTGGGGTTATTATAACGGGAGATTGAACTCCTCCTCTGTCCCTAAAATATATGTTTATCCGCAGCTTGGCTTGGCCGAGCGCTACCGCCTTACGCCAATCGCGGGGGCAACTGGTATTGTACTGGATGGAGCAGACCGCACCCCAGAGTATTTGAGCATGGGGGTGGGTACCTTGGACGAAGTTGTTTTTCCTGAAGGAGGTTCGGCCAAAATGATTTTTGAGCCACACGATTATTTTGATCCAGCGGCTAACCAAACCCTGATGGGCGGAGGTTTGCGTGTGAAGCGTATCCATTATTTTGATGGGGTGACCCCTGCGGAGACCATTAAAGTGTATGATTATACGGATGCCTCTGGTAATTCATCAGGCAGATTGATCAGTAAACCGAATTTTGTGATCCCTACTTGGGAGTACCGCGATCCCGCGAATGCGGCCAATGAATATTCTTATGCCACACTTGCGGGCGGCAATGCACAAGCCATGTGGGAATACCTGACCGTGCGCACTGCCGATGATATGGCGAGTCAAGATGATACCCATGGCAGCACCGTAGGGTATGCCAACGTAAAAGTGACTAGGCCAGGTTCGGGCTATGCTAAATTTGAGTTCTCATTGCCGGCTGTTTTTGGAAGCGGAGCTGCGGGCGATTGGACGCCCACTAATTCTAAGTTTACTAGAAACAGTGCAGGGGTTACGTGCCCTGCCATTGGAATTGTGACCGATGGTGGGGCATGGGGTTCTCTTAGCCCGCCTAGCCCCAACTTTGATTTTGAGCGTGGACTATTGCTGCGCAAATATGAATACAATGAACAGAATGTGCTGGTCAGGCAAACGGACAATACTTTTCAACGGTTGATCAAATCAGGCGTGAGCCCTACCTCTGTTTGGGGATTGCGGTATGATAAATATGCGAACAGCGATAACAACATCTACTTTTTTGGCAAGTACTTTTTATTGACTGATGTGCAAAAAGTATTGGCCTCCGAAACAGTGACCACCTTTGATGGCGGAGGTGTGTCCACCACCACCGACTATTTTTATGAGAGCGCCAGCCACAAACTATTGACCAAAGTAAAAAAGACGAACAGCGATGGCTCCATTACCTACTCTAAACTGAAGTACCCACTTGATTATGGCACTATCCCTGCAACGGGCGTTGACAAAGCGAGTGAAATGGTGCGCAAGTTGCAACTGGATTTTAGAAATGGGATACCCATTGAGCAAGTGCAATCTATTCAGCGGCCAAGCTTGCCTGAAAAAGTAATCTCTGCCTCGGTCACTAAGTTTTCTGACTTTGGCGGAACGAAAGTGTTGCCAGAGAAACAATTGGCATTAAGTGTTGCCACGGGCATCACCGATTTTGTTCCATCCGCTATCACCCTGCAGGGTGCTACTTATGCTTTTACACAAGATAGCCGCTATGAATTGGCCAATACCTTTATCAAATACGACAGCTATCATTTGCCATTGCTTGCTAGAAACATAAAGCGTGAATTGAGCGGTACGCTATGGGGCTATACTAAAACACTCCCCGTGGCCGAGCTGCGAAATGCCTCGCCCGACCAAATTGCTTTCTCTGATTTTGAAACAAGCACAGGGTATGAATTTCAAATGAGCGAAGTCCTCATTGGCACGGGGCGGACAGGGCTAGTGGCCACCCACCCCAAGGTAAAACTCTCTCGCCTCTTACAACGAGCAAACGTAAATAACTACATTCTTTCGTTTTGGTTGAAGAAGCAATCCACGCCAGTAGTTATCAATGTCAAGATCATGGATGATGAGCTCGTTGTCTATTACAATCAGTTGCTCACCTTTACCCCACAAGGTACAGACTTTGAGTATTTTGAAAAGCTGATCCCTGTAGCAGGTTTGCCACCAGTAATGAAGATAGAGATACAAGGGCAGTTTACGGGCCGTTTTTTTTCTTCACCCAGCTTATTGCCGATGATGGACGATGTTGCCTTCTATCCACAGAACGCAAACCTGGTCTCTCATACGTATGATATTCCCTATGGCCGCAGCTCTAGCACCGATGTGAGCGGCAATACCAGTTATACTGTTTTTGATCAATTGGGAAGGCCGAAATATTTGTTGGATAAGGACAAAAACATACGAAAGAAAAATACCTACCAATATACTTCCGTGGCTGCCCCGGTGCTAGATGGCCTCTTTAGTTTCACTACTCCCGTTAACGACAATACACCCATTACTTTTACGGCATCCGAGAATTGTATAGACGGGGTGCAATATGAATGGGATTTTGGAGCTGGGTACATAGTGGGTGAGCGGGTGCAGCTATATACCTTCACCACTACGGGAGCAAAGATCGTGAAGCTGCGCAAAACCCATCCGCAATATGGCGAGCGGATAACAACACAGAACCTTACCGTTGCGCTCAAGCAGTTGGACGTGGTTATCTGTGCCAAGGGTGTTTCTTACTTTGATCAGTGCAACTCCGCTATCACGGGTTCTTATTATTGTGCAAACATTGCCACGGGCATCATTGGGAGGCAAACCATTTTTAGTGTTACCTCGGTTACGGGGGCCACCGGGGCTTACACCTATCAATGGAAAAAATATGTTCCCGTATCGGGTGAGTTAACCAATGTAGGCACCACCACGGAAATGACCGTGAATGATTTGCCTACCACTTCCAACTTTTATTGTGTGGTAACAGATAGCAATGGGCGTGTGGGCTACTCCAATACCTTCACCGTAACCATCTACCGGAGCGACCCTAATTGTGGTTTTTCTATTCCTAATTAGTTCGCCTAACCTATTAATCCTGAGCACATGAAAACCCTACCTATTATAAGATTACACATTCTTCTTTCCCTTCTGTTTGTTTGCACTGCTGCTGTGGGGCAACGGGTGATCAGAACGGATTACCCTGTGCCGATTGTGAGCCAGAGCCGCGTGACCACGGACAACATCCGCACGCCCATTAAGACCGACAACCAGATCTATAACCTGACGCCCGATAAAAAGAGCACCACGGTTCTGTACTACGATGGCCTTGGCCGCAACAGCCATGTGGTGCAAACAAAGGCAAGCCCGACTGGCAGCGATGTGATACAACTTTTGAACTTTGATGCGTACGGGCGCGTATCCAAATCCTATTTGCCATTCACTTTTTCACTTGCGGAAAGTTTCCTCACCGACCAACTGGCTTTTTACAACAACCCCAACGACCGTGTGGCCGATGATGCGATGCCTTTTGCCGTTAGCAACTATGAACCTAGCCCAGTAGGCCGTATGCTAGAGCAGGGAGCGCCTGGCCAGGCGTGGCAGCCCGGCACCACCCACACCACCCGCTATAATTACACCAGCAACACCGCTGCCGACCAAGTGAGGCAATTTGA
>JAYWHU010000132.1:0-28814 GCA_043777495.1 Cyclobacteriaceae bacterium
GTAATTTTTTAAGCCAAAAGCATTGGCAAGAAAGAATCGTTTAAGTTTTATGTGAAGGATTGTCATCTTTTCACTGGGATTTTCTTTTGTTAGGCAATACGTTTTGGGTCCCATCATTTTTGCGGTAGCAGTCATTAGGACCAGCTTGCGGCTTGCTAGTGCGCATCGGTGCTTGCACACAAGGGACTTGCACCCTTTGGATAATCAATCTATATTCCCGTCTGGAATATAAACGCGCCATACTGGGCGCACACAAAATGCTTCTGTAATAGCGCGGTGACGTGTAAACACAAAGTGTTATCTTCGTTCCACGTTTGGTGTCGGGGACAGGACGCGGCTTCGGAAGCGCACCACTGAAGAAACACAAACGTTGGCGGTCATGCCTCGGGACGTCCCAAGAACCAAGACAAAATATTCAAAATAACACTTCCCAATACGGGAACTTTAGTTTACCTTTGACAAAAGATTAATACTTGAGAGTAATTGCTAAAAAAGTGCTCCGAGAGTTTTGGACTAAACATTCGGACTGCGAACAACAACTTAAATCATGGTATCGAGAAGCTGAAAAGAGTGAATGGAAAAATACCAATGAAATCAAAAAGGAGTATCCGACAGCAAGTATTCTTGGGGACAATAGAGTTGTTTTCAACATAAAGGGGAACAACTATCGACTAATCGTTAAGATAAATTTCCAATATCAAATGATGTGGATAAGATTTGTTGGCACTCATAAAGATTACGACAGGATTGACGCGAATAAAATTTGACGACTATGAACTTGAAACCGATAAAGACTAAAAAGGACTACCAACAAGCGTTGGACAGACTTGAATTAATTTTTGACTCCAAAAAAGGGACTAAGGAAGGAGACGAACTAGAGATATTGGGCATACTCATTGACCAATATGAAAACGAGCATTTCCCAATCGACCTACCTGACCCAATTGAAGCAATAAAATTCAGAATGGAACAACTTGGTTATACTCAGACAGATTTAGCGAAAGTCGTTGGACTTAAGAGTAGAGCAAGTGAAATATTAAGCGGAAAGAGAAAACTATCGCTGGACATGATCAGACAGCTACACGACAAGCTGAATATTCCGACTGACGTTTTAATTCAGGCTTACTAATCGGCACGAACCGCCAATCGAGTAGACGGCCTCACCGGGTTTTTCACCGATGAGGTTCGCCTCTCACATTTATCTGCCGTAGCCCCGCGAAGGCACGACCACTGTACGTACGGGTCGCATACTACGCGGTTCGCTAAGCATGCTGCCATCGCTCTTTACACCGATCACAGCTTTGATCTACTTTAGCGTAAGGCTAGCCCCGACAAGTCGGGGAGCCTCCTTACAGAGGTTCGATCAACTTAACGTTCAGCCCTTCATTGGATGGTCTCTGATTGCACCTGAAGGGCTTAGTTGAGATGTGCCAACTCACCCGTATCAACATGCCTCTGTATATGGTTTACTCACTTTGTTTTTATTTTCTATGGTGTTCATGATACGCTTCGCTTGATTCTGTTCGTCAGTACAGATCGTTACAGTCCCGCTTTCTTCACTGAATGGGTCGCTCCAAACCAGCTTGCGGCTTGCTAGTGCGCATCGATGCTTGCACACAAGGGACTTGCACCCTTTGGATAATCAATCTATATTCCCGTCTGGAATATAAACACGCCATACTGGGCGCACACAAAATGTTTCTTCAATGGTGCGGTGACGTGTAGCCCAAAGTTTTTATCTTCGTTCCACGTTTGGTGTCGGGGACAGGACGCGGCTTCGGAAGCGCGCTACTGCAGAAGCACAAACGTTAGTGTTCATGCCGGGTATACAGTTCCGACAAATTTGTAGTATATCTAATAAGTCATCGATCCTTCACTCTATAAACAAACTTATGCCCAGACCACACCTCATCCACTGCGCAAACTTTTACGTCCACCAATCCATTTTCCAAACCAAATTCCCTTACTTTAGTCTCGTCTAAATCGGTCACCACTTTCGATGCTTTCTTTGGCCACGATACCCACAGCATACCATCTTTCTTTAGGTAATCACGGTGGCGGGCAAATTCTTTTTCAAAAACCTTCATATCTTTCACAAAAATGTGGGCAAAGTCGATGGTGCCAGCCTTTGGTTTTTTAACGATTTTTATTTTTTCAGGTAAGGGTGAGATCAAATCCCAATAATCTGTCGGTTCATTGAAAACAGCTATTTCAAATCCGGGCTTGATGCCCAATTTCTTTTGTAAAGGTGTGCCTGAATAACCCGCCATACTATCTCTGGTCTTTACTGAAATGATATTTTTTTAGGCACAGAACTTTTGAGTCACATGATTTATAATTTTGGAGGCGTCTGACACCTCGAAGGTGTCTTGACGCCTAGGCAGACAAAAATAAAAAATCCTAGCCTTTTCAGGCTAGGATCCTTTAAAATTTTAATAACCTATCAATTAATTGCCGTTCTTCTTTTTCTCCATCTCTTGGTTGAACGTGTCTTTGAACTTCTCATAATCATAGTCGATTTTGAGGCGATCATCTTTTGACAGACGCTCATTATATTGTTTTACCAAGTCATCAGCAGAAAGTTCGATGGCAACATACGTTTTGAAATTGCCTTCTTTAGTTTGAACCAACTTCTCGCAGATGGTGCGCACACCTTGCAGTGTCTGCTCAACCACCTCGCGGTTCAACTGCTCAAATTTTTGCTCTAACTCTTCTTTGCGATTCATAGAGCGTGAGTTGGTATAGTTATCCGTTACTGTTTTTACAGTAGTTTGAATGGACTGTGCCAATTCATTTCTTGCATTGGTCAACGCCTTCTTCTTAGACGTTACTTGATCCATGCTTTCGCCAATTGAGTTGGCGCGGAACACTTTAGCGTTGGTGAAGAAGTCTGGGCCAGAACATGGAACGACAACTTCTTTTTCTCCATCTGGTATAGGAGTTTTTTTACTCTTACAGCCACCGACAAAAACTGCGGCCAATGCAATAAGTACGAACGAAAGATTTGCTATTTTTTTCATATCAAGGTTAAATTTGGTTAGCAAGTTAATCATTGCAATTTACAGGCCACTATTTTTTCGATTAAAAAATTAAGTACTAAACCAATAAAAATCGCTGAATTTAAGAACTGGTATTACGCACAATCTCAGGTTTTTTAGGCGTCTGGCACTTTTTAAGTGCCTTGACGCCTAGCCTCTGCATAAGTCCAGTTAAGAAGTCTCCACAGCTTTAATAAAGAACTTCGGCCAGGGATAGCAGCGGAAAGCCTCCCGAGACTGAGCTCGGGATAAACTTCACTTGCTGGCAAATCGAGGGAGCTTGGAGCGGATAGCCCGGTGGCCTTGCTTTTCGCTTGGCCAGGCCGCATTTTTAAAAAGGTTTCGGTGGGTGAACTACAAACATCCGATAATGGTCTATTGCAAAATGGAATTCAACAACTCGGGTAGCTTCTCCTTCTCCAATATTTCCAATGATTTATTATATGCCTCTTGGCTAGACCGCTGATAGTCCAAGCTAAAGCCTTTGATGCGATCTAGTGTGGTGGCGTAGATTTCTTTGTTGCCCTTGGTAGCCGATACGCGGATGACAGCCGTAACATAAGTAATATAGATGCTGCCTGACACCGCGCCCTTCTCTGAGTTGGCATCTACATCCAAAGCTAGTTCGGCCTTGCTCTTGTCATTGGTAAATTCAAAACCCGAGTTGGCCAAATAATTTTTGATTCGGTTGGTGATTTGCTGGTTCTGCTTATCTGCCCCCAAGCTTTTTTCCACGGAAGTGATATAGACAATGGGCCTTTGCACTTTCAATAATAAAGTAGCGCGTGGCACCACCATTTTTTGAACCACTAACGAATCAATTTTGGTAACAGATTGTCCTGCGAAACTGAGTGGATTGACTTTGATGGAAACGGTCTGTTCTAAATCGCGTGAGCCTATTTTTGTCAATAGTATTTTAGCCAAGCCATTGGCATCTGTTTTATAATTAGGGAAAATATTTCCTGATCCTTTTTCAAATTCCGCTTTCAATGGTAAATCGGCAATGATTTTTTTGGATGCTTTATCGTATGCTTTTGCTATAATGGTTTGCTCGCTCAGCGACACCCTGCGATTGAGTGCGATCTCCGTAGGCTTTACAGATACTTCGATCTTGTCGAACAGCAATTGCATGTTGGCGATGATCTCGCTGGTGAGCAATATCTCTTTGCCTTCAAACTCCAAACGGATGGGCTCGCCCAAATATTTTTGAATGGCGCGGAAGCCTTGGTAGTAAAAGCCTAATGCCAATACAGGTTCACCACTTCGCTCTGCTTGTTTTGCCTTGGTAAAAAAATCGAGACTAATGGAGACAGCGTTTCTTTTCTGCTCGTCTTTTATTTCTTTGTAGCGTTGCTTAGAGAGGCGATAGTAAACCCAAAAGTTGCGCTCGTCTTGCCACGTATCTACCTGTTCAAATTCTTCAATCTCATCAGCAGCGGTGGTTTGGATAATCTGCTCATACTTTTCTTGAAATTCTTTGTTGGCATCCAGTTGACTTAGCACTGAAGTAGAAGATATGTTCACTTTGATTTCAGAAATCAAATCTTCCAATGCACTCTTCTTGGCTTCCTGCAAATAATTATTAGTAGCGTCCTTGATGCTCTTGCCAATACCGATATAATAAACCGATTGATCGGGCTTGGCCGAAAGCCAATCAGGTTTTGGATTTTTAATATCCGTTTTAAGCGAGGTGTTGACAGCAGGGCTGCAACCACCTAGGGCAAGGAGAAAAACCAGTACGTATTTCACAAATAAATTGGAGGTTGTATCGTTATCAGAAACCATATCCGTGCCAAAGACGGATTTGCAACAAAGCTAATGGCAAAATTGATGGGCTGGATAGGTTTGAATTATTTTTTTTACCTTTACATCAGAATAAACAAATGCTTATGAAAAAGATAGCTGGAATGGTGATGTTGGCGGCATTAGCAATTGCTTGCAAGCCAAACGAGAACACGAGTGAATTTACAGGTAATCAGACCGTTTACGCACTTCAACAGGCTTCGCAATATATAGTTTCAGGCACAGTCACGTTTAAAGAAAAGCGCGATGGATCGGCCTTGTTAGCTGTTGATTTAACAGGCACATCGGGCAATTCCAAATATCCCGTTCATTTACACTTAGGTGATTTAACCACGCAAGGGGCGAGTGTTGCCGCTTTGCTAAATCCATTGGATGGTAATTTGGGCAAGAGCGAAACCATCATCACTCAGTTAGCGGATGAAACAATAGTTACCTACGCAAGCTTGATAAAGTTAGGAGCCTGTGTGAAAATACATTTGGCAGAAAGCGGGGCTGGCAGGGATATTATACTTGCCGCAGGTAATGTAGGGGCATCTGTAGCTAAATCATCTGCCAATGGAAGGCTGGGAGTTTCAGTTTGCCAAAGCAATTAAGAGAAAAGATTATTATCTTCCTCCTCCTGAATTAGGGGTAGTAGCATAAGGCGATTTATAAATCTTCATAAACTCCATATAAGAATTCTGACCTTTCTTGTGATGGCTCTCTGCAAAGAAAACGAGGTACGGGTGAAACTCTTCAGGCTTTCTATAGCCAGGGATTGGGTACACCGCTGAAAAGTCTTCCTCTAAAAAAGTAACAGTGGGGTAACTAAGTTGATTGTTGAGCAGCGCAGCCGCCAATTGATGTGTCCCTTTATTCCCGTAAGGCACAAACTTAAAAGTAGTGCCATTGAAAACCACATCGGCAGTTTGCTCTGCATCAAATTTTACTGGGTAGAATTTTTCATTTAATAATTTAGCAACAGCAGGATCGGTAAACGTGTTCTTGTCCATCACCTTGCACCAGCCGCACCAGTCGGTATAAACATCAATAAATATTTTTCGCTTTTCTGTTTTTGATTTTTCTACGGCTTGCTCAAACGTCATCCACTTAACAGGCGATGATTGAGCCTCAGGATTTTGAGCGGATAGATTACCAACTAATGCGATACAGACGATTAACCCGAAATATTTTTTCATAAGCTTATGCTGATTGCTAATACAAAGTTAATAAGAAATTGGCTTGGATGCTTTATGGCTATTCATTCAATTGTGTAACCAGACAAATACCAAGCCAATACGGTTAAAATAGAAGAATTTAAGGGCATATCTCTAAAAACCTAAACTGACTGTCAGACAACCTGACAAGGTTTTTAAGAGATGCCCTTAAGCATTTCTATAAGCATAGTAGTGCAAAACCGTTTCGATTGCTTTCTTAATGGCAACCTTGATAGGATAAAATTGCGCACCCAATTCAAAGTCGATGGAATGAAGCTGCATATAATATTGGCTCATCACAGGAATACTTCCATCCAACGAAATTTTCTTCTCTGCTAACTCAAAATTTTCTTTCTGTTCCGTTTTAATAATTTGGCAAGTGATCAATTCACGCTGTGCATATTTATTAGTACGTGCTGAGTAACCGAACAGTCGGCATATCAATCCACGATATTGATATTCAGAACAAAGCCCTGCGCCACTTTGTGTTGGATTTAAAATAGGGCAAAGGTCGGAGTCGTTCATACTCAATTTTTCCAACCATTCTTCTGATAAATTATTTTTATAGAGATAAGATGCAAAAGGCAAGAACTCCAACACAGTAGCTTCTATATCTGGCTTGAAGCAGCACTTACCACAGCCAAACTTGCAATGAAGCTGCGACCATGATTGAAAACCAGCGATCTCAGCATCTAGTGCAGCGAAGACCGTTTCCACTTGTGCCACCTTTTCTTCCATTGTCATGGGATAAAGGTAATCCAATCAAACGAAACGAATCGTATATTGAACTAAACCTATTAACTTAACCGCACAAAATTTTCAGTAATGAATGTTGGGATTTCGGTGATCATACCCGTTGTAGATGAGGCTTCCATCATCAGTAAAACCGTTAGCCAATTTGTAAAACATGCAAAACGCGAATGGCTAGAGGTGATTGTAGTAGATGGGGGCAGCAAAGATGATACGGTGTCATTGGCAGAAAGTGAAGGTGCTCTTGTGTTAAAGTGTGACAAGCGGAGTCGCGCAGCACAAATGAACTTGGGTGCATCCAAAGCAAAACATTCCATCCTCTACTTTGTACATGCCGATGTGCAAGTACCCGAAAGCTTTTATGAAGATATTTTAGCTTCGTTGAATAATGGATATCAATCTGGCTGTTATCGCTCGGGCTACGACCGTTACCCTGGCTTGATGAAGCTGAACTCATTCATGACTCGATTCAATATCATTTCTTTCCGTGGTGGGGATCAGACATTGTTCATCATCAAAGAAGCATTTCAAAAACTAAATGGCTTTGATGAATACTTTTCCATCATGGAAGATTATAATTTGATCGAGCGGATATGGAAAACGAAAGTGTCTTTTGAATTAATCCAAAAAGACGTGATCATTTCCTCACGCAAGTATGAAAACAATTCTTGGCTACGTGTGCAAATCGCTAATGGGTTCGCTATGTTTTTGTTTAAGCGAGGGAAAAGCCCTGAAGAAATAAAAAGAGTTTATAAGAAGCTGTTGAATTACAAACCTGATAACTATTCCGTACAATCCTAAAATTACCAGCCTTTCCTCGTACTTCTCTTAGGTGCACCGAACAACATCCCAAAAACGCCACGCACTAAAGATTTTCCTATCTGCTGCGTTACAGGCGAAGTCATTACTTTTTCTAACGTACTTTTTTCTGCGCGGCCTGCCTTCTGTGGTTTTGCTTCCTCGGCTTGTTGCTTCTCTTCTTCTTTTTCCTCTTGATGCTTTTGTAAGCGATCGTTCAACATCTCAAAAGCACTTTGTGGGTCAACGGTCACCTTGTATTTTTTATACATATCCGATCCTTCCAATTGACTTTTGTATTCGCTCTCGCTTAATGGCCCCATAAAGGAAGCAGGTGGAGCTAAGTGAACCGTGGCCGTTTCTGTGGGGATACCTTTTTCATTCAGCACCGTAACAAATGCCTGACCGATGCCCAACGAAGTAAACTGCTTTTCCATATCGTAAAACTCCGAATGAGGAAAAGTCTTCACGGTATCTTTCAATGCCTTCACATCATTGGGAGTAAACGCACGGATGACATGGCTCACGCGATTACCCAATTGAGAAAGGATGGTGGGTGGAATATCTTGCACTAATTGCGAACAGAAAAATATGCCCACGCCTTTAGATCGTATCAATCGGATCACTTGTTCGATCTGATCCATAAACGCTTTGGGTGCATCGCTGAAAAGCAAATGGGCTTCATCTAAAAAGAAAATCAATTTGGGTTTATCGAGGTCGCCCGCCTCAGGCAATTTTTGATACAACTCTGCCAACAACGAAAGCATGAACGTAGAAAAAATAGCGGGCTGCCCCTGCACATCCGATACATTGAGCAAACTGATCACACCTTTGCCATCTACTTTCTCCAACAAGTCTTCTATATCAAAAGATTTTTCACCGAATAGTTGAGCCACACCTTGTTGTTCCAAAGCAACAATTTTGCGTAAGATGGTGCTGGCCGAAGCGGTGGAGATTTTTCCGTACGCTTCTTTGATCTCGGCCGCGCCTTCACCTTCTGATAAATAGTTAAGTACTTTTTTCAAGTCGTTCAAATCAACCATCGGCAACTTCTTGTCATCGGCATATTTGAAAATGATCATCAACACACCACCCTGCGTGTCGTTCAACTCCAATATCTTGCTGAGCAACACGGGGCCAAATTCTGTAACGGTAGCGCGCATCTGCGCACCTATTTTTCCGCTGAGGGAATACAATTCTACAGGGAAGCCCGTAGGTTTATACCCACTCAGGTTGATTGCCTTCAATCGATCATTGATCTTATCATTGACTGCACCTTCTTTAGCCATGCCAGATACATCTCCCTTCATGTCAGGCATAAAAACGGCAACACCTGCTGCCGAAAGTTGCTCGGCCATCAATTGCAGTGTGCGCGTTTTACCCGAACCCGTGGCACCTGATACCAATCCGTGGCGGTTCATCATTTTGAGCGAGAGATTCACTTTCGCTTCAGCGATGATTTCACCTTCTAAAACCCCTGCACCGAGGAATATCGAAGAACTCGGGAATGTGTAAGCGGCATTTATGGCCGAAATAAATTTATCTTTTGACATACTTAATCTAATTTGAACGTTCGATATTACAACTAATTCTTAAAACCTAATATTCAAACTTATGAAAAAACTATTGATTGCTTTCTGTTTTGTGGCTTTTACTGGTATGGCCTTCGCACAAGTTGACTTAAAGAAACCCGCAGCCACTGCTTCTGCCGATGTTGCGCAAATGGGCAAAGGCATTGTGGATATGCTTACTTCCAAATTGAGCTTAACTGCCCTTCAGTCGCCTAAGGTATCTAGTGTTGTTTCCACTTTCTTAACGGCCAAATCTTCTATTGCACCTTTATTGCAAAGCAAGCCAGCGGAACACAAAACCAAATTGGCCGGAGCGCAAACTGATTTGATGAGCGGAATGAAAGGCGCATTAAACGCAGATCAATACGCAAAACTTTTAAGTTTGAAACCAACAAAAGCCGATGCTACCAATGCATTGAGTCAGTTGTTCTTCTAGAAATTAGCACTAGGCCGGTCGTGCCACGACTTTATGTGGCACGACTTTACAATGCCTTCTTCATCAGCCAATCCGTTTGTGCATCATCACCCATCTGAAAAACGTGCTCACTGAATTTTTCAAAACCCCACTTGGCATATACTTTTTGTGCGTTAAAATTCTTCTCCCAAACGCCCAACCAAATCCAGTCGAATTTATTTTGCGTAGCGTAAGCCAATGCCACTTCCATTAATTTATTGCCAATACCCATGCCTTTAAAATCAGGGTGGATGTAAAGCCGGTGGAGTTCAATGGAATTATTCCCCAATTTATCAGCAGTTTCTTCATTTATACGTAACCGTAAAAAACCTACTATGCCTCTGCTCAGTGGCTCATTATCCAATCCGTCTTTGTAGGCCAAGTACAATACAGCACCTCGTTCATGAAATTCTTCTTGCATTTTCTCCAAGCTATACGAATCCTTTAGAAAGGCTTCCATATTTTCAGGTGTGTTGGATTCGGCAAAAGTATCGAGATAAGATTTGATGGCCAGATCCCGCATTTGTGCGGTGTTCTCAAATGTTGAAAGCCTGATTGTGATTTCGCCCATAAAAAATTAAGATTCTAGATTTAAGAATTAATATTTTGAAAGCAATTCCAAAATATTAAACCCCAAATCTAAAATCTCAAATCATAAATCAAATTACTTTTTCTCCTTGAAATTCTGGAAGGTATAAAGCACACCCAATGATAAGGCTTGGCTTAATTGTACTTCCTTGTCTTGGTTGTAGAAGTACATGGCGATACCGCCAAAGCTCACGTTGATGAATTTGTTCACTCTGGCTGTCAACGTTAAATCTAATCTGTGGTCAATCTTATTCAACTCCAATATCTCATAATCCGCGAACATGATGTAGCGCCATTTCAAATTTACGTTGGTAGCAATGTCTTTATTAAACTCAGCCAACAATTGAAATGCCAACCATTGGAAGCGAGTAGATTCACCAGGTTTCACCCCATACGGCAACGGATTAGCAGCGTTAACAAAGCGATTGACATCGCTAACTATTGTAACGCGTGGTGAAAAAGGCGAAAGCCTTAATTTAAAATAATCTACAGGGTGATACTCAAAACCTAAAGCAGCAGTAATGTATGCAGGGGCAAAAATATCCGAAATCAAAACGGGTTCCAATGGAGCACCATTAGCAGCTGTTGGGTAAGTATAACCACCCGCAAATTGAGATTGCAGATTTACTGATGCAGCCAAGTCCCATTTCTTATTCAAGGCACGACCGTACTTTGAATCTAAGAATATACGATCCAACGTTTTGCGGTAGCCTTGGCCTGCATTGTTCACCATACCATACGACAAATCAATTTCATTGTCCCATGAATGAATGTCTTTTTTGTAGTTGGCCTTATAATTTAAAAAAGCTGTAAAGCCAAGTGAGTTCACACCCCCTGCTTTCCAATTGGCAGAAAAAGATGCTTGATTAAGATTAAGACCCGCCTTGAAAGATTTTTTCCAATTAGAAAGCGTGTCTTCCTTTATTACTTGAGCTTTCGCCAAGAAAGAGCAAGTTAAAAGAACGATAAAAACTAAAGCCTTAGAACGATGTGTAAATGATTTTAACATAAAAAAGTTTTTGGTTGATTCCGCAAAGGTATATAACCAAAAAGCAATTTAAGGCACAAAAGATAGCAGAAAAACAGAAAAAATTACTTTCCCTGCTTTCGCCAAATTAGATATTGCTCAGCTTAATTTCGTCCAAAGCAACCTCTGTGAGGGGCTTAGTAATGAACTTAATAACGAAATTATTATTGACAATCTTATCGATGTCGCGCTTATTGTCTGAACTAGAGAGGATGATCACCTTACACTTGTTGCGCACCAACTCACCGAATTTTTCGAACTCATAAAGGAAAACAAAGCCATCTACAATCGGCATATTGATATCCAAGAAAATAATGCTAGGCAAATTAGCGGCATCTTTTTCAAATTCTCTCAAATAATCCAGCGCACCCTTGCCCGAGCTTTTTACCTCCACGCGCTTTGAAAACTTGGTGATTTCGATGATCCGTTTACTAATAAAATTATCAGTATCGTTATCGTCTACCAACATTACCAAATCCAATACCTTAGTCGCAGTCTCTGTCAACATTCTCTTCTTTAGTTTAACTTTCTACACATCCGCCTTAAAAATTCTGGCGCAAAACTATCCATTTTTTATTTGACACCGTTCCTTTGAATGGGCTGATACCAAATTTAAGTAAGTAATTAACGTATTCTGTCTTAATTTGGCAAGCCTATTTCCTCACAATCTTTATTTTTTCGCCTTCTTTGATAGTTAATTCTTTTTTATCGTTCCAGTCCATTAAATCTTTGATTGTCACCCCGTACTGCCTAGCAATGGCATACAAAGTATCACTTTCCCTTACTTCATGAATAATTTGACTATTGGGTTCAATTGAGGTAGTTGAATCTGCCAAGATATGTACTTTTTTATCATCTTTTATAGGAAATAAAATAAGCTTTTGTCCAATCCTCAAACCATTTTGGAGAGACAGGTTGTTCCAGGTGGCCAAATCCATTACCGCTACCCCGTGTAGCTTGGCAATGGAATATAAAGTCTCTCCTCTAATCACTTGGTGCTCCTTGGCAGAATCTAGGTCTATTGATGGCTGAACGATCTCTTCTAGCTTAACTGGTGTTTGGGGAATTAGCTCTTCTTTTACTGGAACTGCTTCTTGCAGTGGCTTTACTTCCCAATTAAATGTTTCGCTCTCTAGGGCTATAATTTCTTCCTTGGGTACTTCTGGTAGAGGCGTAGGGGTTAAGTTTAGTTCTGGTGTTTTTGTTTTGTCTAACCACACCATCGCTCCAATCGCTAATTTCTCACTGTCGCTTAAACGATTCCATTTTTTTAATTTCTTTAGCTGGATACCATATTGTTGGCTTATCGACCACAGGTCGTCACCTAATTTTACTTTGTGGCTGTGTGGAGTAGTGCTTTGTTTTTTCTTTTCTAGAAAGTAAAATGATCCTGCCTCGATAGAGTGATCAATTTGTATTTCATTAAATTTCAGAAAGCGAGAAAGGGTGATGCCCGCCCGATCTGTCAATGCCACTAATGTTTCACTTTCCAATGCCTTAACCGTTTTTAGCCCATTTATGAATTTTATTTCAGGTGCCACAAGGCTTGCCTTGGTGGGCAAAGGTTTTGCCTTAGATGCTTTATTGGATGTTAAAGTTAATAACGAAAAGTCTTTGTCAACTTTTCCATTCGGGATGACCACCACATACGATTTATCATCGGGGATTATTCCATTGAGTGCCCATTTGTTATACTCTTTCAATACCTCTTCTTCTACGGCTACTTCCTTTGCTAATTCAGAAATTGATTTGCGATTTTTTGATTCAAACATAATTGCCTTCACTTGCGGCTCTCCTTCTACTGCATTTTCAAAAGCTACTTTGTGGGCTATAAATTTTTTGATGTACCAATACGTATCTGAACTCACTTCAAAATGACGCTTGCCATTGTGCTTCTCTCCTACCGATCTTTTTACACCGCCTGCACCCATCTGATAAGCTTGCAGGGCTAGTATCCAATTATCAAATTGTTCATTGTGCTGCGCAAGGTACTTAGCTGCTCCGCGAGAGGCAGAGGCAATATTCATGCGCTCGTCAATTTCTTTGTCTACCCGCAAGCCCATGCTGATGGCTGTGAAATCTTTGAACTGCCAAAAGCCAACGGCATTGGAAACCGAAACGGCATCGGCTACTAACGCACTCTCTTGCAAAACCATATACTTGAGGTCGTCTGGCACACTCTCATCGGCAAAAATCTTGGAGATCAATGGAAAATAAGTTTTTGCTCGCTCGGTCTTGACTGAAAAATATTTGGGATGACGGGTCAGCGCGTCCACATCTTTTTGAATTTCGCGCCTGGCGTCATCACGTATGGTGAGCGTCATATTAGCGAAATGCATTTTATGGGGCACTTCAGGAGCTTGGGCTTGTGAGGCAGTGGCTCCAAAAAAAATGAGTGCGACTGCAAAAAATCTCATTGAGACAAAGGTAGAGAAAAAATAATAGTGGGCAATAAATAAAAATAAACAAATAGGCAATTGACAGTTGACAAAGTGTGGTGATGGAACTTGAGGTTAGAGGTTGGAAGATGGAGGGGTTAAGAAATCTTAAATCTCAAATCACAAATCTTAAATTCTTATCTTCTGAACGATCATGATCCCATCGCGCAACGGAAGGAGCATGGTTTTAACTCGTGCATCTTGATTTACTTTTTGATTGAATTCTTTGATTGCCTTGGTGTCTTTGTCTATTTTGGTTTGAACTACCTTGCCGCTCCACAATACATTATCGGCTAAGATAAAACCGCCAACGGGTACTTTATCAAAAACCAAATCATAATACAGGCCATAGTTTTCTTTATCGGCATCTATAAATACAAGATCGAAGTTAAAATTTAATGTGGGGATAATATGAGCGGCATCTCCAATGCGGTAATCGATTTTGTTTTCTAATCCACCCTCTTTGAAATAACTGCGAACACGATCTTCTAATTCTTCGTTGATATCGATTGTAATCAATTTTCCCTTGGGGGAAAGCCCTTCGGCCAAGCAAATAGCCGAGTAGCCTGTATAAGTGCCAATCTCTAAAATAGAATTTGGTTTGATCATGTGACTGACTATGGAAAGAAAACGTCCTTGTAAGTGACCTGATACCATGCGCGGCATCAACACTTCGGCATTGGTCTCGCGATCTATCTTCTTTAATAAATCTGACTCAGTGCTCGTGTGAGCTTGGGAGTACTGTTCAATATCGTGAGGGAGGAAGTCCAAAAATGATTTAAGATTTTAGATTTGTGATTTATGAATTGCGATTTGCGATTAAAATCCTCAATACTGGAAACTGGTAACTGGAAACCATCACCTCTTATAAACTTCTCACTTAGGCTCCATAATCAAGCAACTCAATTTTCTTTCGTCAAACATTTCGATAGCTAGTTCTTGAAGTTGGGCTGATGTGGTCTTCTTTACACGCTCTTGGATTTCTTCAAATGAAATAATTTTACCCAAATCCAAGAGGTTGCGTGCCATCATCATCATAAAACTGATGTTGCTTTCTTCGGCCATTGCTAAGTGACCTAGGATTTGTTCTTTGCTAGATGCCAATTGCTTTTTGCCAAGTGGTTCATCACACAATCTTTTCATCTCAGTTTTTACCAACTCAATACTTTTTTTCATTTGAGATGGCTCGGTGCCAAACGAGATCATGAAAATACCTGTGTCGGTGAAAGGTACAAAGTGCGAGCCAATCGAATACACAAAACCGTGCTTCTCTCGAAGGGCGAGATTCAATCGTGAGTTCATGCCAGAGCCACCGAGTATGCTGGTGAGCATGTAAAACGGACTGCGCCTTTCATCAGAAAGTCTGTACGCGGCACGCCCCATGGCACAGCGGCCTTGTTTCACATCTCGTTTCAAAATCAATTCTTTGGGCTTGTAGCCTGTAAATTTTATACGCTTTTTATTAGATGAAACCTTTGGCACTTTGCCCATGTACTTTTCTGCCAAGCGGATTACTTCTTCCATCGAAACATTTCCAACACAAGAGAACACAATGCGAGATGTATCTAAATGTGCTTTCACAAAAGTCCTAAAGTCAGATCGCTTAAATCGCTTTACGGTTTTTTCTGTGCCCAAAATATTCATACCCAACGAGTGGCCAGAAAATATGACGCCATCAAATTCATCTTGCAAAGAATCTTCTGGGTCATCGAAATACATGGACATCTCTTCCAAGATGACATTACGCTCTTTTTCAATTTGTTGTTGAGGGAAAATGGAATCGAAGGTGATGTCTGCCAAGAGTTCTACGGCTCGCTCAAAATAATCATCGCGCAGGGAGGCGTAGAAAAGTATTTTCTCTTTATCGGTGAAGGCGTTGAGTTCGCCACCGAGCGACTCTAGGCGATTTAGGATATGAAATGATTTTCTCTTCTTCGTTCCCTTGAAAGCCATGTGCTCCCAAAAGTGGGCAATGCCTTGGTTGGCCAAGTCTTCATCGCGGCTGCCGATGTCGAGCATGATGCCGCAGTGGACAATTTTGGTGGACGTGACTTGGTTGTGCACCACGCGGATGCCGTTTTTTAGGGTATGGATTTGATAGTTCCTCATAATTTGAGGGTAAAGTTAGTGAATAGAAGGGATTGGGCATTGGGAATTTGGACTTGTAAATTGTTAGGTTCAGTCGTGCCACGACTTCGAGTCGTGGCACGAGTAGCGGCTTAAGAGTTTGAGATGAGCTAACTATGGAATGCCCCGCCAAGGATAGAAACGGAAAGCCTCCCTCGGCTGCGCTCGGGATGAACTCCAAGCGTTGGCAAGCCGAGGGAGCTTGCAGTGGATAGCCCTGTGCTCCGCCTAGGCGGACGCCTCGCGTGGCAGGCGGCCAAACAAAATTTATCCCATCATCGAACGGTGACGCCCATTTGCGGGCAAGGGTATTTTAGATAAATTTGATTTTGCGTAAAATTGTAAGAGTATTTCTGGCACTACTGTTGTAAAAAGATATTTATTTTGCCTGAACAAGGCTACCAACTTCCTTACTGTAAATCTTAAATCAAAAACCTTAAATCTTAAATCTTTTATGGAAACACAAAAAGTAAAAACCTGCTTCACCATCACTTACACGCAAGACCAATATCAACATGCGCGCACGTACGTGCAAGACATGAAGAAACATCCACAGCGTGTGTTCTGGTGGGGAAAGGAAGGAAAGAGTGAAGAGGAGTTGGTGATCGAGCAGATAGCTCACCGCATTTTATCTGGCTTCTACAACAACGAACCGTTTAAAGCGGGCAAGCAGATTGTGAAGATGGATAGTATGACTTTTTAGAAGAAGTCATTAGAAGAAGTCAGAAGTCAGAATTTAGGAGTCAGAATCTTCAAATTCTGTCCAATACTTTTTCGATCAGTGATTCAACCACTTTATTTGGGTTCTTAGAGAATTTGTTTTTTATTCTGTTGGCGATGATGGCGTTTACGCTCAGTACTTCATGGCCAAGCAATCTGCCCATCGCATAGTAGCCAGCGGTTTCCATTTCAAAATTGGTGAGCCAGAAATCTCCCTTGTGATAATAGTTTAAATCTTCCAACAGTTTTGGAAAACGTATTGGCACGCGAAGCTCACGACCTTGTGGTGCGTAAAAGCCGGGGCAAGTAACAGTGTTGCCAACTTTCATATCAACGCCAATTTGATTGCGCAGTGCTTCGGAACCTTTTGCCACATAGGGCATGAACGGCAGACCGACTTTCTTTTGGATGTCGTGCGCGAGGCCAGCTTCGTAGTCATCCATTGGCAAGTCATAGAAGTTCATCAAGTTATCCAACCCAACTGCAAAATCGGAAGCAAGATGAGTACCTACACTAATATCTTCTTGCAGCGCACCCGATGTGCCAATGCGCACTACTTTTAATTTTTTCTTTCTAGATTTCAGTTCGCGCGTCTTGAGATCAATATTTACCAGCGCATCTAGTTCTGAAAAAAATATCTCAACGTTGTCGGTGCCGATGCCAGTGCTAATGACTGTAATCTTTTTTCCTTTGTACTTACCCACATGCGTGATAAACTCGCGCTTGTTCATTTCAAATTCTACTTCATCAAAAAATTGGCTCACCATGTAGACTCTACTTGGATCGCCAACAGCAATAATGGTATCTGAAATATGTTTGGGTAACAAATTGAGGTGATAGACGCTGCCATCGGGGTTAAGGATCAAATCTGTTTCGGAGATCTTGGACATTCTTTAAAAATTGACAGTTGACAATTATACAATTGACAAAGGCTTATGGTTTTGTCAATTGTCAATTTGTTAATTGTCAACTTACACCCTATGGCCAAATGCCTAAGCCCTATTTAATTTTCTGCGCTGGGTTTCCAAAAACCGTCTCTCCTGCTTTCACTGGCGCAACTACCACTGAACCTGCACCTACACGAGCGCCTTTGCCAATGGTGATGCCAGATACAATCGTTACGCCCGAGCCAATGAACACTTCATCTTCAATTGTAACATTCGCATTAATATTACTGCCCGCTCCTACTTGAACAAAATCGCCTAAACTACTCTGAACACCGATGTTGACATTGGCATGGATCAAGCAATGACTGCCAATCTTGGAAGCAGGTGCCAAGTAGCTACCGAAGTCGATAAAATTGCCGTGACTGATTTCTGCTTTAGGTGAAACAAAAGATTTTGAGTGGATGGCGTTCACTGGCTGCATGTGTCGCACTTCTTTCAACATGGTGACTAAACTCTTGCGAAGTTTGTTTTCATCTACAGCAATAAAGGCTTCACACTTTTTTCCGATCAACTTCAGAAAGCCATCGTCATCGGTATCGCCAAGGACAACTACTTCATCTATTTCGGTCTTGTGGAGTTTTTTGTCGTCATCCAAAAAACCATACACAACTACTTGATTATTTTCAAAAATATCTTTGGCGGCACGGCCTAGTGCATTGGCACCAAAAATGATCACGGGATTTTCCATGGGGTAAAGATAGAGATTGTGGGAGCTAGTTAGTAGAAAAAGACAAGCGATCAGCGAAAATAATTCAGCAATGGATTGCTATGAGTTCAAAGTATGAACTGGCATCACCACCTTTCGATTAACAGTCCGTCTATGTTATCGAAATGTCTATCTCTTGTTACCAATGCCAGTTTGTGTTGCTACGCGAGGGCAGCAATCCAGATGTCATTTTCAGGGATAGGTTTGCCTTTAGATTTTAGTTGGCTTTTAATACTGGCGTAATAACGAGCTGTTTCGAAATTACAATCACTTATTAAGCAGTCTTGAGAAAACTCTTCAATCTTACGGATATTTGATTCTCGTTTACTTGATTGCTCAGCCCCATAAAACAATTCTCCAATCACTATAATTGGAACTGAAAGTATTCCGCGATGAGATTTGACCCTTTCTATAATGGATTGCTCCATCGCGAAAAGAGCAATAATGATATTGGTATCTAATAGGCGATCGCTACCAGGCATCTTCTTCTACTTTTTTACAACCATCCTCAATGGCCGTTTTCATTTCAAGGATGGTTTTTTCATCTAGCCTGCCTGCCCATTGCAAAAGTTTTGTCTGATTCCTTTCTTTTGGCAACAAAGATTTTATGTAAGCCAATGCCTTCTCTTGCTCATCACTATTGAGTAGATCAAGATTTTTCAAAACCTCTTCTTCAAAAGCCTTCGTCTGCATACATTAAATTAGCTAGCGATATTCAAAGATACATTTTTTGGATATTGAAACAAATGGAAAGGGCGTATAGGGTGGGTAGGATTTTAATCGCGAATTTTATGCGCCTGCCTTGTCGGTAGGCCTTAACCTTAGTAGAAAAACTATTTTTATGAAACTATTCCCAACCTTATTATTTTCAAACGATTAGAAGGTAATAAGGTTTGAGTTTAAAGCTACAAAAATTTCTACTAAGGTTAAAGCCTTGCACAAATAGTGCATGCCGAATAGGGTTTTGACTATCTAACAACGCTAAACGTTATAGAGACACTTATCTCGAATAATGTCGAGTTGATCTGTTGTGATGAAATCATCAAATCCCTTTTTCTTCACTTAATAAAACGTTTCTTGTTTTTTGTCCACCAAGACGCATTTACATCGTCTGCAAGCTTATCAACGTCAGCTTGTTTTGCCTTGCTTTTTGACGTTGCCTTCAAGTATTTCGCATAGTCAATAAGCCTTTGCAATCCGTAGCTATTTATTGAAGAAGGCAATGTAATTGTCAGTTTGTTCTTATTTGTCCGTTCGATTACCATATTCTTTTTTTAACAATATTAAAAAGTACATTTTAGAGGTATTGAAAACAAGACTCACTCATTTTTTAAAGATAGCTGATAAGCCTAACAAATAATTGATCAATGGATTGCGATACGCCAAAGCGAAAACCAAAAATGGCAAGAACCCAATGCGGTAGCGCGAAAGAGTTCCAAAGTTGGGAGTGGATATGGAGAGAAGGATACATAGAAGAGCACAATAAATCAATATGGGCAACAACCAAAGAGTATAGATTTCAGACCGCTTGAAGCGATCCGATTTTGGCTTCCACCAATCCCATTTATAAGAGAAAAGGAAAGAAATAGTAAGCAACAGCAAAACAAAATTTTCAATGGAGTAGGGCAATGAAAGAATATCGGTAGCATCAAAAAAAAGCGGACGAAAAAGTCCAGACAGAAGCGCCCAAGGAGAATTTAGAAGGACACTCCAAAGTTTAGGCTGCAAATTGTAATAACCAATTGTATTTTCAGGATCTGAAATTGCAACAAATTGATCATGGTTTGAAACCAACACACCCAAGAATCTCTCCAGATAAAAATTAGGATGAGCAAAACTTGCCAAGACGCAGATTAATAAGAAAAAGAATAACCATGCTAAAACAATTCGTCCTTTTGTAAGAGGCACTCTCCTTCTGATCAAAATTACAATGACTGAAGTAAGTATGACTACAAAGAAGATAGCCGCCCAATAATATTTTAGCCACCAAGTTATTATCATGAATAGAAGAGCGAGCAGCCATTCGGTCCAAATGATTTTTGAACGATATGCAAACTTTAAAAAAATAGCTGTAATAAAATAAATTCCTGAAAGAGCTAGTGATTCCTTCAGCAGCCCAGAACCCCAAAAAACAACAGAAGGAAAAAAGAAAAGAGCTACCGCGGCCGCTTTCGCTGAATCGTGTAGAAAATAAACTGCCTGCTTGTATAAAAACCAAGTAGAAAAAAATGAAACGAGAGCAAAGTAGGTGGCACAAATCCAGTAGCTATTTAGACTTACTAGACAAAAAATACTAATAAATTTTATAAAGAGAGCCGAACGATCATGCACATACAATACATTCCCTACTGTGCTTGGGTCATGATTACTAAAAAAAACTTTCAGGTATTCTGCAAAATCAAATCTTGCGAGAGCTGAGAGCTTTGTTGCTTCATTGAAGAAAGTCCATGTATCGCCACCCGAATAATGAAATTTGTACAATAACCCTAGAGAAATGGCTGCGATTATTTTCAAGAACAGAGCAGACCAATATAGCTTTACAGATCGTGAAGCATATTTTTTCTGAACCCAAAAGGCTACCAAGAAGATAATGATACTATTAAAGATGCCAAGTGCTATTTCCATTGTGGCTTTAAAAGAGAAGCCCCTACTGCACAGTTCAAGCATTGCCGCTTTTGGCAAAGATTATTGTATTGTTCTATCAACGCTTGAGAATCAAAAGCCGACTTGAAAGAAATGCCTAAGCCTGTCCACAACCTCGTGATTTTATTTACTTCGGCAGGAAGATGTTGGAGAATTTCTACTGCCCGCTCCATCAAACGAGAATCATCTTTTGCTTTGCCGTAAGCGACCAAAAGAGGAACGACCGAGTTGATCAACAGGTTTTGTTTGCTTGATTCGCCTAGGTCGGGCACGAAACCTT
The DNA here is from genome assembly GCA_043777495.1 of Cyclobacteriaceae bacterium. Classification (GTDB taxonomy): domain Bacteria; phylum Bacteroidota; class Bacteroidia; order Cytophagales; family Cyclobacteriaceae; genus ELB16-189. Next base: position 21,087 of record JAYWHU010000132.1, read on the forward strand.
TTGACTTTTTAGCAAAGTGATAATGCGACTGCCAGTAGATGGAAGGTGACGTTGCAAAAACATTGAGCAACTTTGGGTAAGAATCGGTTTCGATTAATGTGGAGAGTAAATTCTTTTGTGAATGCAAGATAGAAGCTAGTTGAGCGATGCGGAGCGTGGGGAAGTTGGCTGGCCTCAATCGAAGAAATTTCCATTGGGCTGGGTTGAGCCTTGATTCATGAAGGGAATATTTCTTTGATAGAAATTCATATTCTCGATAAAGCAAAGAAATATATTCGTCCTTTGTCTTTGTTTCCAACATGCCTGCTTGACCAAAAAGCAATGCTTCTATTTGTTGAAGGTTAGAAGAATGCTTTTGGATTATTTTGTAAGGCAATGATTTTGCTAACTGAAGGAAAGGCTCTGCATTTATTTTGAAGCCGAAGTTTTTTAACAGCACCTGATAGGCCGTTTCTTCCCAATCGTTGTTACTCGACTTCACCAATTGATTTACGATTTCCGCTTTGGATTCCAGTCGTTGCAAGATGGCCTGATCGAGCATGGACAGTTTAATCAAGTCACTTACGTTAGGAAAAGATTTTTCACAAGGGATTGAAGATGGACTGTTGATCAATTTTTTATAAGCTTTGATCAAGTTCTCATCTACCCTACCCTTCAATTCTACAGTTGGTATCACCGAGCCATCGATCCGTTTGATCTCCGCATCGTTTTCCCAAACTACATGAAGGATCACGTTCTCGTAGGCTTTATCAATGTTGTGCTTGTGGTTCAACCATTCTGAAGATTTCGTGTGTATCTCAACATTGCCCACCCACTCGATAGTACCAATTTTTATTTTAGCTTGAGAAAAATCGGGGCCAGCATTGGTGTTTAAGATTCCTGTTTTAAAAATAGATATAGGTTCTCCCTCCTGAGTTTGCAAATCGGTTTTATCAAAATATTGATATTGCCAGATGTAGTGGAGAAAAGATTCGTTCATTTTTTTCTAAAGAATTTAGAAGTCAGAAGTCAGAATTTCCGGCTTCTAATCTCTCCAATATTAAGTCATCATTGAATATATTTATCAAGATAAGTACTCATCTCTTTTTGCATATCCTTTGCTGCCCTTGATACGGCTTCTGCAAAATCTTCTCCATTAGATGCGTAAATAATTGCCCGCGAAGAGTTGACCAGCAATCCGCACTGCACATTCATTCCCGCTTTTGATACTTCTTCCAAATCCCCCCCCTGCGCACCCACGCCTGGCACCAAAAAGAAATGATCGGGTGCCAAGGCGCGGATGGCACCAATCTTATCGGCATGAGTTGCCCCCACCACGTACATCATTTTATCAGGCGTAGTCCATCGCTGTGAAGCAAAGATCACTTCTTGATAAAGATATTTGCCGTCTTGTGTTTCTATCAATTGAAAATCTTGGCTGCCAGGGTTAGAGGTATGCACTAATAAAATCACCCACTTGCCATCAAACTCTAAAAATGGTTTCACCGAGTCTTCGCCCATGTAAGGGGCAACGGTGATCGCATCAAAATCCATTTGTTGAAAAAATGCTTTTGCATAGAGTGTAGAGGTATTTCCAATGTCCCCTCGCTTGGCATCGGCAATGGTGAAACATTCTTTAGGGATATACTCTAATGTCTTCTGCAAACTCTCCCACCCTCTAGCGCCAAGCGCTTCATAAAAAGCGATGTTGGGTTTATAAGAAACGCAAAAATCCTTGGTTGCATCAATGATCTGTTTGTTGAATTCAAAGATGGGATCGGGCAGCTTGAGCAGGTGCTTGGGAATTTTTTCCAAGTCCGTATCTAGGCCCACACAAAGGTAGGACTGCTTTTTTTTGATTTGCTCGAAGAGTTGTTGGCGAGTCATAATGTAAAAATAAAAAAAGCCGTTGATACGGCTTAATTAAATCATTGATATGTATTAGTTACTTTCCGAGTCCTGCAAGTTTCAATTTCTTTCGGCCAGCAGGTGTTTTCTTCAATCTAGCGAACTCTGTTGCAAATCTGGCAGCTAATAACTGAATGTCCTTTTTGTACTGCTTCATGCTCCCTGAAATCTCGAAAAGCTCAGGCTCAATACCCTTACGGATTAAGGTGTCATATTCTTGTGTGCTCATAACTCCATTTCCTTACTGATTTTCAAAAGTACTGGATTGTTAACAACAAAACAAGATTTGATGATACACCGTTTTGGCTTCGCAATAAAGTAGCATAAGATATTGTAATATTTATTATTGTGCCTTGCCAATCCAGCATACAGGGGTGGCTTAAATGGAACGTACTTAGCAATTAGAGCCAACTTCTCTACGTCTTCGATTTCTATTTGATGCGATGGATGTGAACTTCTTTTATTGATATGCACTACAAACTCCGTCACCCAAAATATCTCGTATTTTTTATTCTGATACTGAACCGATCTATTCTGATACCTGTACTTATCTACCTCAAATCAATCACTTCCACCCCCGGGTATTTTTTGGCATCGAAGCTAAAAAACGAATCATCTACTTTAACATTGGGGGTAAACTTGGTGATCAGGTATTTGTAGCGGTTGCCCGATTTATCAAACATCGTCCAGCTGTGAATGCTTTTGTCTTTTTTGGAGATCATCATTTTGATCTTGAAGTATTGGGCGTTTTTCTTTTCAGGCACTAAGTCAACTTCATCAAAGCCCACTTCTGTTTTATCTCCCAAATACAAATACTTGAACCCAGTTTTGTAAACGTCAAAGATCTTTACGGGATTAATATCGTCAGACTTAGGATCAAAGTTATCGATGTTCACTTCTTTGGAGGATGGCAAATAAGTCCACACAGTAGTTCCGTTGTTGATGATCTCTTGACCTTCTATCAACAGCTTAAACTTCTCTCCCTTCACGGTGATTTTAACTTTGGATTCTTCTTTCACACCATCGGATGCATTGGTGAGTACGTTGGTAATGTTGGCTTCAAAAGTGGCGATGGCCTTGTACTTTTTGCTCATGGCTTCCAATATTTCCAGCGCCTTGGGGTCGTACTGGGCAATAGCGAATTTTCCTAGAAACAGCAAAACGGCTACGAAAACAAACTTTTTCATCGGGATAGGTTAAAAAATTAACTATGCTTTTCTTTCAATTCAGTCAATAATTGTTCCAAACTCATTTCATCCTTGATTAATACTTCGCGCGCCTTCGATCCTTCAAATGGCCCCACAATCCTTGCTGCCTCCAATTGATCTATCAAACGCCCAGCACGGTTGTAGCCGAGTTTCAACTTTCGTTGTATCAATGACGTACTTCCTTGTTGATGCGATACGATCAACTTAGCGGCTTCTTCAAACAACGCATCCCGCTCCGACAAATCAACCGAACTTGCGCCACCATCATCTTCACCTTCAAACTCGGGCAGCATGTAGGCCGAGTCATACCCTCGCTGCGAGCCAATATACTCACAAACTTTCTCAATCTCTGGTGTATCCACAAACGGGCTTTGCAAGCGGATCACATCCGAACCGTTGGAGAACAACATATCGCCCATACCCACCAATTGATCGGCCCCGCCCGAATCTAAAATAGTGCGCGAGTCCACTTTAGAAGTGACACGGAATGAAAGTCTTGCTGGGAAGTTGGCTTTGATCACACCCGTGATAACATTTACCGATGGACGCTGCGTGGCAACCACTAAGTGAATACCAATCGCGCGCGCCAATTGAGCGAGGCGAGCGATCGGTGTTTCTACTTCCTTGCCAGCCGTCATCATCAAGTCGGCCAACTCATCAATCACCAAAACAATGTATGGCAAAAATCGGTGTCCTTCTTTGGGGTTCAGCTTGCGCGTTACAAATTTTGCATTGTATTCTTTGATATTCCTCGCTCCTGCATCTTTCAAAATCTCGTAGCGGTTCTCCATCTCAATGCAAAGCGAATTGAGTGTGTAAACCACTTTCTTAGTATCGGTGATGATTGCTTCTTCGCTGTTAGGTAACTTAGCAAGATAATGCCGTTCGATTTTGCTGAACAAAGACATTTCTACTTTTTTCGGATCGACCAATACAAATTTCAATTGGCTCGGGTGCATCTTGTACAAGAGTGAAGTCAAGATTACATTCAAGCCAACGGATTTACCTTGGCCCGTTGCGCCCGCCACCAACAAGTGAGGCATCTTGGCCAAATCAATCACCAATAGTTCGTTTGAAATAGTTTTACCAATGGCGATTGGCAAATCCTTATCTGATTTTTGAAAACGCTCTGAGGCCAACACCGAACGGATGCTCACCATCTCGCGGTTTTTGTTTGGCACTTCAATACCAATCGTTCCCTTGCCGGGGATGGGCGCAATAATACGAATGCCCAAGGCCGACAAGCTCAACGCGATGTCGTCTTCCAGATTTTTGATGCGTGATATTTTAATACCAGCCTCTGGAACAATTTCATAAAGGGTAACTGTCGGCCCAATGGTCGCCTTGATACTTTGGATACCGATTTTAAAATTGGTGAGCGTTGCCAAGATTTTATCCTTGTTCGCATTCAACTCTTCTTGGCTCACTTGCACTTTGCCCGTATCATATTCATTGAGCAACTCAATGGTAGGGAATTTGTAATTGCTTAAATCCAGCGTAGGATCATAAAGACCTTTGGCTTCTACCAACTTTTCAGCCAACTCATCTGTTTCTAAAATTGGTTCTTCAACAGTAAACAGTGGCTCCTCTTTCTCTTCCTTGCTCGGTTCTACTTCCAACTTAATATCGGGAATAGGTTTTACGACATCTGGTGTATTCACCAGCAGCATTGGGTCTGGTTCCTCTTCGGTTAAGTCAGGCCAGCTATCGCGGTCATCAGTGTAAGTAGGTTTGATTTTTTCATCTTCTACAGGCAGCAAGGCATCGTTGCCCATTGGCTTGGGGTCGCGGACTTGAAAAGCGTTGATGGCCGTTACGTTGTAGAAGTAAATAATAAAAATGAAGAGCGACAGCACTAAAATCAAAAACGTTCCCCATCCAAAAAGTCCGTCTGAGATTTTGGCCAGTTCATAACCAAGGCCACCACTTAAAAAACTGATTTCGTTGACGCCTGCCAAGCTATGCGTGAGGTAGCCAAGCAACAGGCTTAACCATAATCCCGCGAAAGCGGAAAATATAAAAACAGAAAAGATAGGTAGTAACTCTCTCTTGAAAACCAATTTGAAGCCTAACAAGAAAAGTATAGGCGGGATAAAAAATGCCGATATGCCCATCCACTTGAAGATGAGGAAGTGCGAAGTAACCGCCCCGTAAAGACCAAGGACGTTCTCTGCTTCTTTACCCGACTCTAAAATATTAGTGCTCCACAGAGCTTCTACCACACTTTGATCTGCTTTGCCTGTAAACAGGTAGGACAGAAAAGCTGTGAACAAATAAAGTGCAACGATGATGAGAAAAAAGCCAACCGCCAGCGCAAGGCGCGGGTCTCGAAAAAAAGCAAAATCAAATTTGAATTTCGACTTGCTCGTCTTGGACTTCTTTTCCTTTTCGGGCTTCTTAAACGTATTGGACTTGTAGGTATTTTCGGCCATTGCAGATTTGGCCGTAAAACTAACTAAATAAGGTGATATTTTTGAGTGGCTTTTAATAGCCATGCAAACGACATTTCTTCTTTTGCACAAAACCATTTCGGCTTCATTGTGGTTTAATGTGTGTGCGTCTTTAAACTTGTCATTTAGAGCCTGTCGAAACTTGTCATGTTGAGCTTGTCGAAACATGATAAGTTTAAGGATGCACATTATAAAGTCTTAAAATAAAAAAATGGATACAACCCCTCAATTACAGATTGCCACTTTTGGCGCAGGATGCTTTTGGTGCACCGAAGCTGTATTTTTAAATGTGAAAGGAGTCACCAAAGTACTATCGGGCTACTCGGGTGGTAAAATCAAGAACCCCACCTATCGTGAAATTTGTTCGGGGTTGACCGGCCATGCCGAGGTGACGCAAATTACTTTTGATCCACAGCAGGTTTCATTTGAAGAATTGTTGGAAGTATTTTGGAATACGCACGATCCTACCACGCTCAACAAACAAGGCGCAGACGAAGGCACGCAATACCGCTCTGTGGTTTTCTATCACAACGCAGAGCAACAACAAAAAGCAGATGCTTACAAAAAGCAATTGGAGACCACGCATGTTTTCAAAAAACCAATCGTGACAGAAATCAGTCCACTCACCAATTATTACCCTGCCGAAGACTACCATCAAAATTATTTTGAACTAAACCCCAACCAAAGTTATTGCCAATATGTAGTGAGGCCAAAGGTGGAGAAGTTTAAAAAACAATTTCAGGGAATGTTGAAAAGTTAGATTTCTGGTTGGCAATAGGATTGGTTTGTAGGCGTAGACTCCACCTTTATAAATCTACGAAGGCTCATATAGTCGCCCTACCCATTCTGTGAGAATTACAAATCTCTGAATAGACTGAAAACTACGGGAGCACTTCGGCTAGGTATAGTAGCGAAAAGCCTCCTTCGGCCTCGCTAGGATAAACTCAGTGCGTTGGCAAGCCGAGGGAGCTTGTAGCGAATAGCTCCGATTTGCGAGAGCCCTCGTTTAATCGGAGCCCGGTGGCCACCTCGCCTCGAGTGGCCAGGCCGCCAAAAGAAATTCAAATATCTCCCAACTGTGGCCTGATCAAAATCTCTTCTACCACGCTCCTGCTCGATAAGGAATAGGCTGAGAAAATTGTGTCAGCCACGTCTTCCACTTTCATGAAACGATCATCGGGCAGCTCGACACCGTCCCAACTGGCAGTGCGAGTGGCGCCAGGCAAAATAGCTGTGACGCGGATACCGAATTCTTTCAACTCTTCGCGCAGCACTTTTGAAAAACCGAGCAAGGCAAATTTAGAAATGGCATAAGAGCCTCCGTTGGGGTACGCTTTGATGCTGGCAATAGAACACATATTAAAAATATGGCCTGATTTATTTTTTTTCATGGCAGATGCCAAGCCACGCGTGGTGTAATAGGCACTATAAACATTGCTGTTGATCATGCTCTCCAGACTTCCCTCGGCTTCATCTAACACAGAACCCGGAACAAAATAACCTGCGTTGTTGACCAACACATCCACAGGTCGATTAAGTCCATTGACAAAATCTGCGAAGGTCTTCACTTGACTTTTATCTGATAGGTCGGCATTCTGTACGTATGCGTTAACATCAAACTTTGTTTCAAAAGTCTGTTTTAACTTATCAAGTTCATCGGTCTTGCGCGCGCAGGTGGCCACGTCAAAACCTGCTTGAGCAAACCGTTCTAAAATAGCGCGGCCAATGCCCTTGGTGCCGCCCGTTACCACGATTAATTTGTTCATATTTGTTTTACTTGTGCTACGAAGCCTACAATTTGACAAAAATTACTTTCCACTCGCATCAAGATATAAGATAAATGTAATCTTGCCTTAAATGAGCGAAGTAGTATCTTTGGCAAGTTAATGGTTATCTGATAAAAATTAATAGTTAACTGTTAATAGATTGGATTTGATCATTGATAACCGATAATCTTTAACTGATACCTTTATTGGATAACGGATAACTTATAACCTTTAACAGATAACGGATAACCGACAACATTTAACTCATAACTTCAAAGGGGATGAAGGAATTTGGCAAATACATGATCTTTCTTAGCACGCTCTTTGTGCGCAGGGAAACATTCTCAACTTATTACAAGTTGGTGATGGAGGAGTGCATATTGATAGGTGTCAAATCGATTGCGTTATTCATTTTAG
>JAYWHU010000133.1:0-28741 GCA_043777495.1 Cyclobacteriaceae bacterium
AACTGAATATGATAAGGCTCTAATTTCATTTTTAAAAATAATGCAAAAATCAGAGACAGAGGTGTTCAAGAGAAAGATTGTTGGTCGGGAGACCAACAATAACTAAGGTGTTCAAGAGAAAGATTGTTGGTCGGGAGACCAACAATAACTAAGTTGTTGATGTTTGCCAAATATCAGAATTTGGATTGGAAATAATATACCGTTTAAAGAAAACAACGTGAGAATCTAGCCTGATAAGATTGCTTGTTGTTTTGCTAAGGGTAAAGTTTGTGCATAAGCGGTGGCAGGAATAAGATATTTGTCAACAAGAATCATCTTGAAATCAAAAACCAATACTTTTTCTAATTAATTCAAAATCCGCTTGCAAAAGGTAGCTCCGCTGGAGCTACTTGAATGTAGCGGTGATATTCTATAAACAGGTAGTCCCTCTGGGACTGACTGCCCCAGCGGGGCATACTGTAGGAGCTCCCTAAATTTCTGCCGCTTTCACCAATCTTGTGGGGTCGGAATAGACAGCAGATCTCTTTGGATATTTCGCTTGCAGAATTTTGAGGCAAGTTATGAACTGCGTACTGGCATCGGCCAGGGATAGGAACGGATACCCCGCAACGAAGCGTGGGTTGTGTGATGGGGTGAGGAGTAGGAGTGGATAGCCCGGTGGCCACCTCGCCTCGAGTGGCCAGGCCGCCCCCCTTCGCTAAAGCTACGGAGGGCGAGCAAAAACAAAAAATTACTTGTGCTGCGAAAACAACCAACGAAGTAAGTCAGGCTCGGCAAGAGCTTTCTCCCAACTGTTGTGCTTCACTGTGAGGTACTCGGTGTAGGTAACGGTGGCGTTGAGTTCTTTTAAGCGGGCGACTAGCTGGCGCGAATATTTTACTTCTACCACTTCATCTTGATCGCCATGGAAAAACCAAAACGGAATTTTTACTTGGGCTTCAGTAAATGCTGTTACATCTCCACCTGCGCAAATGGGGATGGCCGCAGCAAAGAGATTGGGGTTATGATAAACAGCCTCCAGCGTGCCCATACCACCCATGGAGAGCCCCATGATGTAAATGCGTGTGGTGTCAATTTTATTTTCGGCAATCAGTTGATGAACCAACTGTAGGGTGCTTTGCAACGGTTGAGTGATTGCCCGAGAATAATTGAAATCAAAACGATAGGGTTTCTTGGTAGCGTCTAAAATAACAGACGACCAGTAGCCGGGCTTGCGAGGGCATTGTGGGAAAATAACAATAGAGGGAAAATTTTTTCGATTTGTTGGTTGAAGAAAAAGTGAAGCGCCATTGCGGAGTTGCTTATTGTTGTCTTTGCCACGCTCATAAGCGCCATGAAGAAAAAGAACCAGTGGGTATTTTTTTGTTGGTTCATAATTTTCGGGCAGCAATAGGCGGTAGCGCAGGGTGTCTTTGCCTTGGATGAATTCTTTTCTTTGGTATTGAGGGAGGTTTTGCGAGAGTAGCGCGAAGGTGGTGCTAAAGAAAAATGTTATTGATAAGAAATATTTTATTTGTTGCATCGGTTAACATTTATCAGACCCCACTTAGCGCATCAATAGCGTGCCAAGAAAAGATTTGCTTGGATTGAATTTGCCTGTGGCACGCTTTTAACTCCCTATCATTAAATCCCCGAGTTAAAACTCGGGGCTACTAACAGTCAACCCCTCTGGGGTTTGTCTCAGAAAATCAAATCAAAAATCATTTACAAGTTCAACTCCGATTTTTTAACAAATAAAAAACTGAGAAAACCCAACAAACTCATAGGTCAAATTGATTTCTCTAGCACCACGAACTCCAATTGCTGCTTGGGCAAACCCCAGCGTGAGTCGGGAACCATGAAAGGTTTTTTCTCACCTGTCAGCTGATAGCCGTGACGAACGTACCAATCGATCAGTTCTTGGCGAACAGAAATAACCGTCATGAAAATTTTGGCGCAGTTGTTATCGCGCGCGTGAGTTTCTGCTGCGGCTAATAGTTTTTTGCCAATGCCTTTCCCTTGCGTGTTGGGCTGCACGGAGAGCATCCCTAAATAAAGTTTAGCACTGTCTATCCGAAGCTCTACAGAGCCAAGTAGTAGGCCGCCTTCCTTATAAGTGAGAATGGTAGTGCCTTGTCGTTCAACCAAATCGCGCACCGCGGCCTCATCAATGCGTGTGCCATCCAACAAATCGGCCTCTGTAGTCCAGCCTTGTTTGGAGGAATCGCCCCGATAGGCAGAGTTGACAAGTTTATTTATTGGCGCAGCATCAGATAAGATTGCTTTAGAAATTTGTCCTGACATACGCCAAATATATTACTTTGCAGTTTCTACGCCAATTGATGACTTATAAAATCGATCTGTTTGCCATTTTTATTTTCGTGGGAATCGTGCAGGCGATTTTTCTTTCCTTATTTTTCTTTTCTAAGAATAATAGAAAAATGGAGGCGAATGTTTACCAAGGGATTATGGTGTTGGCCATGGCAGCTTGCACACTCGAGATTTTTTTGTGCTACACGGGCTATATCCTTCACTGCCTATGGCTAGTAGATTTTTCTGAGCCACTTTCATATTTGATTGGGCCTTCGTTCTATTTGATGATTGTCAGTTTGATCAATGGCAGAACTGGCAAAACTCGCTACTATCATTTCATCTTCGCTGCATTTTGGTTGATTATTCAAATGCCTTTTTTTATGCAGTCCGATGATGTGAAGTTCAATGCATGGATTGGTGCGTACCATACCGAGGGGCTTACGTTTCGAGAAGTAAATGCTGATTTTTTCAGTCCGCCCTATCACAGCGAAATTATTTTGGCGCATCTAAGCATTTATATGATAATGGGTTTTATAGCAACCATTAAATCTTTTCGGATTAAAAGGGAATCTGTTTGGAAAACAAAGCACCCCACTTTTCTTCAGTTGCGCTCAAGCCTATTTCAAATTGCCTTCGTTATTGTTTTAATATTAATTGTAAAATTATTTTATCGGGATGATACAGGCGATCATCTTTTTGCTGCCTACATCTCTATCTCCATTTATTTGATCAGTTTTCAAGTGATCCGCCAATCGGGCTTTTTCAAACAGCCTAGCCTGATTGATCAACAGAAATACAAAAGCTCCTCGCTTTCGCGGGATGATCAATTAGAAATTTTAAAAAGATTAAAAGAGCGAATGGAAAACGAGAAACCATTTCTTCAGCCCAATTTTTCGCTTCCTGATTTGGCCTCACAATTAAAAATCTCAACGCATCAGCTATCACAAGTGATCAACGATGGCTTGGGCAAAAGCTTTTTTGAAATGACTGCAGAATACCGCATTGAAGAAGCAAAACGGTTGCTCAAAGAAAAAATGAATATTAAAGTAGAGGAGATTGCGGAGCAGGTCGGGTATAATTCAAAATCCTCTTTTAATACTGCGTTTAAGAAAATTGTAGGGATGACACCTAGTGAGTGGAGAGGCTAATCCTTTCCATCTTGCTTCACTAATTGATATTCTAGACCTGGCCCATCACAAATATTCCAAGTGCCCATTATTTTAGTGGAAGATGCCATAAGAAGGTTCTCTTGTGGTAGCCCACTAAAGCAGCTTGCTTTTAATTCATACCCTGATTGATAGGTGAGCACAAAATATTTTTCATAGGCCGTGGTAGAGAACGAGTAAGTACCTCTGGCTTCCTTTACCTGCCCATTTTGCTCGCGCGACTTAAGGAAAGTGCTGTCGGTATTAAATATAAAATACTCTTGCCAGGCCATATCATTACCTGTTGTTTCAGAATTATTCATTGACCCTGTCATTTTTACTAGCTGCCATTTTTGTTCACTAGCTGCAGGTAATTCTTTCTGGTCTTCTTTTGAGCAGGAGAGCAAAAGCCCTATTGATAGCAATGAAATGAAGATGTATCCAACGGACACTAACGAAATGATGGCTATGGGTTTCATGTTTTTTATGTTTTCAGTTCTTTGACACATTGTAAGGGAGGAAGGTTGTAAAAGCGGAGAATTTCCGTTCGACTTTATAAAATCGCCCTTCCAGCTTATAAAAAGAGGCATACTTTGATGGTTCTTGCCGTTTCCTTTACAGAAAATTAAAAAGAGCTATGAACCAAGAACTACTAACTACCAACGATTCTCGTAGGCATGACCTCGATTGGCTTCGTTTTATCGCAATTGCCATTCTGCTTTTTTTTCACACAGGTATGTGGTTCAACCATTGGGGCTGGCACGTGAAAAATAATGAATTGAGTTATACATTTCAATATTGGATGATATGGTCGCATTATTTTAGAATGCCGCTCTTGCTTTTCATCTCTGGAGCAGGCACGTACATGGCGCTGGGTAAGCGAACGTTTGGGCAATTTAGGCGCGAGCGCTTTTATCGATTATTTATTCCATTGGTTTTTGGTATGTTCATAATTGTTCCGCCACAGATTTATTATGAACGCATTAGTCAATATGATGGCTATTGGGATTTTTATAAGACCGTTTTCAGTTTCGTTCCTTACCCAAAAGGAAGTTTTAGCTGGCATCATTTGTGGTTTGTGCTTTATCTTTTTATCTATTCATTGATGGTGATTCCGCTGCTGAAATTTTTACGGTCGGCCAATTCAGAAGATTTTAAAAACCGTGTTCTTAAAATTTTAGGAAGCCCTGCGGGTATGTTACTTATTCCTTCTGCATTGATTTTGCTTACACAAATCGCTTTACGTCCCTACTTTCCTGAAGAAACCCATGACCTGACAAGAGATTGGGCTTACTTTACCTTTTACCTTTTGTTTTTTGTGATGGGGATCATCTGCTACTCCATTCCAAAACTCTGGGAAGTTGTGGGCGCGAATAGAAAGCACTTGTTAGCAGGAATGATATTTTCAATCATTCCATTTTACATCTGTTACTTTCATTTTCGCGATTTGATCGTGCTGCCGTGGACGGATGATGAAGTAGAAACCATTTTTGATGTAACCGCCATTTTTGTGAGTTGGTTTACAGTCATCACCATTATTGCCTACGGCCAGCACTATCTCAATAAACCACATCCGTGGCTATCAAAAATCAGTGAAGGGCTCTATCCGTTTTACATTTTGCATCAATCCGTCATTATTGCCATTGGTTATTATGTGTGCAAATTAGATTGGAGCATCAGCGCGAAATATTGGAGCATTAATTTTCTCACGCTAATCGGTTGCGCGGCCTTTTACCTTTTATTGATCAGGCCATTTAATGTGATGCGGTTTTTGTTTGGAGTGAAAAGTAACCACAAATTGAAAGCACCTTAACTATTTCAATTGTCTGCCCTGCCAAACCCTACAGTTTCTCGATAAAGCTGTGGAGAAACATCAGCGTTGGTTCTAAAGAAACGGCTGAAGTAATGTTCGTCTTCGTAACCTAGCTCGTAGGCAATTTCTTTTACGGTTTTCTTGGTCAGATACAATTCTCGTTTGGCTTCAATAATGATGCGTTCAGAAATCAATTCTGTAATCGTCTTATTGAAATAACTCTTGGTAATTTTAGCCAACGCTTTCGCGGATATGTTTAGCGTTTCAGCATATTCGCTGGCTGAGTGTTTTTTCTTAAAATCTTTTTCAATAGCATCTTTCAAATTTTGAAGAACAAAGGGTTCTTTCAGATCGGAAGCAAATTCAATAGAGGCTGGCTGCTGCGCAGCTTTTATTCGTGAAGCGGTGATTAAAAATATTTTCAAGTAAGAAACCAGAATCTCATATTGAGCCAAGGCCACATTTTTCATTTCATTTTTCATTTGCTCGATGAGCATTGCAAAAGCAGTTGCTGTCGCTTCGTTGATTAAGGTAAAAGGCGGCTGATAGATATTATTGAATAACACTCCATTGCAAGCAACCTCTGCATGATGCTTATGGATGCAGAAAAAATCGGGGTGAAAGTGAAGAGCAGTACCCTTCATCTTAGCAGATGAAAACATAAATGGCTGATAGGGCGAGAATGCAAACAAACTATTCTCATAAAAGTCGTACTCCGCAAAGTCAGCTTTCACTTTTCCGTTTCCCTCGGTTATCCAAATCAATGAATAATAATTGTTCCGTTGAATATGATCAAAGTAGCTGCCGTCTTCGAACGTGAGAAGCTTGAAAGCAAGATTTCCATTTTGCGGATTGACTAACGTAAGAGAGGTTTGGTTTTCCATTCTATTTCGATTTTAACTCTTTTAGTTCTTGCTCCAATTTCTTGATGTATTCTCGTTGAGGTGCAAGGGCTTCTTCTATTTCTTCTTCCGTATATCGGGGAGTAATGTGCTGCGGGCAGTTCCAATCATAGGCTTCAATATGGAGCAACATAATCCGCTCAGGCTTTGCTTGATAGCCAGTTAATGAAAGTAATTTCAAAAGGTCAGGCCTCGCGCTCAATTCAACAATCTCTGCTTTTGCATAGAGCTTAAGTCTTGCTTTAGCAGGGTAGTCCATCATGAAAAGAGAAATGTTATTGTGTGTAGCTAAATTTCCGACAGTAATGTATTGTTTGTTGCCAGAGAAGTCGATGAACCCAATTGTGTTTGCGTCAATTACTTTTATAAACCCTTTTGGCCCACCCCGATGTTGTATGTAAGGAAATCCATTTTCGCCAATGCTGGCCATGTAAAAGCTGTCGCGGTGGCTGATGAAGTCAACTTCATTTTCAGTAAGCCCGTCAACTATGCGTTTTTCCACGCGTTCATAGCTTGAGCGGCTTCCATATTTTTCTTGAAGTGTTTTTACTTCTTTCGTAAATGCGAGTGATGCAAAGTTTTGAGCCATAACTATAACTTTCTTTCCGATTCTTCAATAGGTAAATCGTTAATGCTTGCATAACGTTTACCCATATAACCTAGTTCGTCAAACTCCCAATTTTCATTTCCATAACTGCGAAACCACTGGCCAGTAGCATCATGCCACTCGTACTCAAACCTTACCGCTATTTTGTTTTCGTTAAAACTCCACAGCTCTTTTTTTAATTTATAGTCTAACTCCCGTTGCCACTTGAGCGTCAAAAATGCTTTCACTTCTTCTCGTCCATTGATAAAGTCGATCCGGTTTCTCCACTCGGTGTCGATCGTGTAAGCCAAGCTTACTTTCTCAGGATCTTTTGTATTCCACGCATCTTCGGCAGCGCGTACTTTTTGCAAAGCAGTTTCCATCGTAAAGGGTGGAAGTGGGTATCGTTTATTTTCCACAGTGCTTAAAATTAAGAAAGCCAAAGCGATTGCTTTGGCTTATAGTGATTTTGAGAAGAATTATTTTTTAAGCGTTGCCCACTTGGTTGGTAATTGAGTAAGCAAGTCGCTTTCTTTTTTGTTCCACTCCACTAAAGTGTTAAGAGGCTTTCCTTTAAAATCTCCGTTGAAGAATAGATAAAGTTTATTGTCTACTACTTTAAAAGTTTCTGGGTTTACGGGCACTTTGGTAGCGAGTTCGGCTACACCAAAGGCACAATAACCATCACAAGCTGGAAGGTATTTTTCAGGACTGCTTTTGAAAAGATTCTTGTGTTCCGCAGATGCGAATTGGTACTTAACCCCGTTGATTTCGTGGGTAAATTCTTTCTTGCCTTTTAACGCCTTGTTATCAGTGAAGTAGGCCACGAAGTCGTAGCCACCGTTTGCAATTTTGTCACTTCCAACTGGCTCAACATTTTGAGCAAAAATAATTGAGCTTGAGAAAAGAGCGATTGCGAGGATTACATTTTTGATTGTTTTCATTTTGTCTTGGTTTAAATTTAAAATTTGAATTTTGAAATTATTGATGGTACAAAAGTGCAGCGACTCGCATTCCCTTAAAATGGACGATTGTCGCAAGGTGGTGGACAATTTTCCCTATTTGAATGAATTATATGGAGATTAGGCCTTAGTAATTAGCAAAGGAATTCGATTTTACAGTTTATATTGGTGTCACTTTATGAGCCATCATCATCAATTATTCGAAAACTACTTTCAAAAATTTATTGATCTGACCGAGGCAGACCGAATAAAAATTCGAGATTCTTTCAAAGAAGTAAAAGTTAAAAAGCGCCAATTCATTGTGCAGCCTAATTTTGTGGCCACTCATAGAAACTATGTGCTACACGGTGCATTCCGATCTTATGTGGTTGCCGATGAGGGGCAAGAACATACCATCGTTTTTGCTATTGATGATTGGTGGATTACCGACTACAATAGTTACATTTTTCAAAAACCTGCTACCATGTTCGTGGTTGCATTGGAAGATAGCACCATCCTGCAAATCGATTTTGAAAAGGAAAAAGAATTAAAAGCATCGCATCAAAAGTTTGAAACATTCTTTAGAATTATTGCTGAACGAGGACTTGCCTTCTATCAGCGTAGATTGATATCCAATCTCACACAAACGGCCGAAGAGCGGTACGAGGAGTTTGAACTAAAATATCCATTGATTTCGAAACGTGTGCCTCAGTATGCACTGGCTTCTTTTCTTGGGATGACTACAGAATATTTATCTAAGCTAAGGAATCACCGCGCGAAAAAGAAGTAGATAAAGCTTTACAAAGTCCTGGCAAAATTCGCCAAATGATTGGCTAACAAGTGCATGAAAAACTAAAACTTGTATATTTGGGCTCTTTGTTAAGCCATAATTTATATATCAACCGCTAACTTGATAGGAATGAATTTCAGTACGATGTCTCCCTTTGAATATGTGACCGTGTTAATTTCCATCATTCTTGGAATGGGTATCACCAAGCTGATTTCAGGCGTTGCCGCCATTGTGCAACGTTGGAATAACGTGAAGGTCTATTGGCCGCATGCTCTTTTAATTGTTATCGTTTTTGTGATACACATCCAAGATTGGTGGGCTACCTACGAACTAAACAGTTACGCCTATTGGCGATTGCCTACCTTTTTGTTTATCATTTTGTATCCTGTCATTTTATATATCCTTACCACGATTTTGTTTCCCATCAAGTGGGCGGGCAAACCATTTGATCTGAAAGAATTCTATTTCTGTAACTATCGGAAGATTTATCTGTTCATGACGCTTCTGCCATTGCACTCATTCCTCGACAATCATTTTATCGGGAACTATGCCATCGAAGATCAATTCCTACAAATGGCTCTGTTTGTTATGCTACTGATCATCGTTTTGCTCAATCGCAGAGACGAATGGATACACAAATCCGTTGCTATACTATTTTCAGCAGTCCTTATCATTACATTTATTATTGAGTGGAACGTATTTCTTATCACTGCCCGTTAAAATCCACTTTCTTCAATATCTTTTTTCTTCTTTAAGAACGTTAGGTATTGGCAATACCTAGACAAACACTAGAAATGACCTAGTGATATATCTTCTCCCCAGCTTTGATGGAAATGGTTAGATAGTTTTCCTTTGGTGGAAATGGGCAACTATAGCTTTCGCTATATGCACAATAAGGGTTGTATGCTTTGTTGAAGTCGAGAATTACAAAGTTGGCCGATGGATTTTTCTTTATATCCAAATAGCGCCCTGCGCCATACGTCTCCTTTGCTGAGGTCTTATCTTTAAAAGCCAGAAGGAGTTCGTTGTTTTCTGCAGCTTCGGGCTCAAAAATCAGTAATCTGTTCTTTACTCCTTCCCATTCAAACTCTGCGTAAGCATATTCTCTAAAATTTTCTTCATCGCCAGTGCTGGTTGACAGTGCTACCAATTTCGCAGAAGACATCTTGACGAGTTTGGCATTGAACTTATACCTAGCATCGAGGTCAAAATACCTTAATCCTTCAAAAGCCGTGCTGCCACCATAAAGAGGTGACTGCGCTGAGGTTCTCATAAAATGATCTTTCCCTTCGCGCTCTTTTATGATCTCTGCTTTATACTGATTTTGAGGACGAGAGCGAATAAAATAAATAACAGCAACGCACGCTGCGATAATGATACTGAATAGGATCAATTCATTCATAGATCAGGTTGGGAAGAACAACAAGACAAAGATATTTCTTTGTAAAGATGAATCGCATCTGTATATCATTGGAAGCTCTATTTGAGCATCTAAATCGATTTATATGCACAGAAACCACACTTTTTGATTTTCCTCTGATTGGATTTTCTTAGAAAAGTTAATCTACTTCAACTTCCTTTCCTAATCTACTTCATTTTAATCCGCATGGGCATCCCCCACTTTTGTATCGTCAACAACGACACAAAACAATTTAAACAAATAACAAAATGACAGCAACAGAAACACGGACTTTCACGGTCCCAACAAGAGAAGAAGTATCGGCAAGCAACCAAGGTATTTTTGACAACCTTAAAAAAGGGTTGGGCTTTGTACCAAACCTCTACGCGTACTTCGCTAAAAACGAAACAGCACTTGGCGATTACCTCACTTTGCAAAATCGCAAAAGCACGCTTTCAGCAAAGGAAAGAGAAGTGATCAACTTGGTGACCAGTCAAATCAACGGCTGCCGTTATTGCCAAAGCGCGCACACTGCATTAGGTAAGATGAATGGCTTTTCAGATGAGCAAATCATCGAAATCCGCAAAGGTTCTGCTTCATTCGACAATAAGCTACATGCCTTGGCACAATTCACTGAGTCAGTAGTTGAAAACAAAGGCCATGCAACCGAAGAAAGCAAAGAAGTTTTTTTTGAAGCAGGATATACCGAGGCAAATATGATTGATGTTGTGATCGTGGTAGGTGATAAAATCATCAGCAACTACTTGCACAATCTTACCGGATTTGAGATCGATTTCCCTTTAGCTGACAAAATCTAACAACTCATCCAATGGCACTCTTTGATTTCCTTCGCATCGCTTTGTTCCCATTAGACAAATGGCCGCATGTCTTCGGCCAAGTAATCGTAAGCAGTAGGGCCGCCCAGTTTTTATTGGCCTGCCAACTTTACAAAGTCAAGGGATTGAGACAAAGTAGATACTTGGAAAACTATGAGTGCCCTTGCAAACAATTTTCAATTACAACAAACAATTAACAAACCTAAAACACAAACAACATGAAAACTTTAAGAATCATCGTAGCATTGGTCATAGTAATAGTGGCCGTGGTAGAAATGAACGCTCAATCAACAGAAACAATCGCACTTCAAGGCAATCAATTATTTCCTGAAGGCATCCTTACTTTGCCAAACAACGACCTGCTAGTAGGTGGCTTTGGTGATGGCTCTATCCAGCGCATTGACTCAAAGAATAATGTGTCTTACTTCAGCAGGTCTGGCGAAAACGGAATGGTGATTGCCGTGGGCTTTGCACTTGACAAAAAGAACAACCGCCTGTGGGTAGCCAACTTCAACTTCAAAACAGAAAGCGGAAGCCCTGGCAGCAACATGAAAGTGTTCGACCTGAAAACTGGTAAGCTTTTGAAAACACTTCCAGAAAAATTTATCCAAGGTGCGTTCTTCAATGAAGTAACATTGGATGAAAAAGGAAACGTGTACGTGTCAGATACTTTTGCGCCCAACCTTTGGACAACAAACTTCGAGGCAACTGATACAAAAGTATTTGTGACAGAAGCAGCATTGTTGAAAAACCCGTCACCTGACCAACCTTTTGGTTTGAATGGTTTGACCATCACACCTGATAACAAATACTTGATTGCCTCTGTGATGAACAGGACTATGAAAGGTGGTGGCACAATAGTGCGTGTAAACATCGCCAGCAAAGAAGTAAAACAAGTAAAATTGAAAGATGACGAAGCCACTAAAGCTTTCTCAGGTTCCGATGGTATGTTCTTCCACAAAGGTCAATTGTTGATGGTGAATGTTTACTCACAATCTGGTGCCATTTTCACAGCAAAATTCAATGCCGATTATTCTGAAGCAGGTTTGACGATCAGAAACAAATTCCAATCAGTGTATGATCGCCCAACAGCCTCTGCGATACGCAACGGAAAATTATATACAGTGAACAGTCAATTGAACCACATCATTGACGACAAGGATGGTAAGTTGAACACCCCTCCCGTGTTGCCCTTCAAGGTGGTAGCTGTTCCTTTAGCTGAGTTATTAAAATAAGATTCTTTACAAAGCATGGTCTGAAAGGGTCATGCTTTGTTCTTTCCCTCTAACCTCGCAACTCAATGGAAATTTTCTTGAAATACTATACGCTGGACTGGGCAGCAATGACCCTCAGCTTGTTGGCTGTCTATCTTCTAGGCAATAAAAACAAACTTGGCTTCATTAGTTTCTCAATGGCAAATGCCGTCTGGATTTTTCTTGGTTTTTTCTTGATGAACAGTCTCGGCATTGCCATCGGGAACATAGTCTTCCTAATCATGAACGTTCGTGGATTTATTTCTTGGAACAAAAACAACTCAAAATGAAAAATTTATTCTCACCATTGAACATCCGAGAACTGGAACTGAAAAACAGAATCGTTCTTTCGCCCATGCAGCAGTATAGTTCTAAAGATGGTTTTGCGAACGATTGGCACCTGGTGCACTATGGTAGCAGGGCGGTGGGCGGTGCAGGCCTCATCATCACTGAGTCAGCCGTTGTAAATCCAATTGGGGCTAATACAAAAAGTGACTTAGGTATTTGGAAAGATGAACACATTGAGGGGCTTAAGCGAATCACTGATTTCATTCGCGAGAATGGAGCGAAGAGTGCAATCCAACTGGCTCACTTCGGAAGCAAGGGCAGTAAGTCGCACCCAAACGATGGGTTCAAGCCCATCAGCATAGAGGAGGGCGGCTGGCAGACAGTAAGTTCTTCTGAAAAAATTCCTTTCGCAGGAATGTCAACGCCAAAAAAACTTTCGACTAAAGAAATCAGAAGTATACAACAAGATTTTGTGAAAGCAGCTATCCGTTCGGTTTCGGCAGGCTTTGATGCCATTGAAATCCATGCCGCGCACGGTTACTTGTTCCATCAGTTTTACTCGCTTTTGATTAACGATCGCACAGACGAATATGGAGGGAGCTTCGACAATAGAATTCTTTTTTTGACCGAGACCGTTGAGAAAATCCGAAAAGTTATACCTACTGCAATGCCGTTGTTAGTTCGCATTTCAGCAGTTGACTATGTGGAAAACGATCCGAATGCTTGGGGGATCGATGATAGTATTTTACTAGTGAAAAAATTGACTGCTCTAGACGTGGATGTGGTTACCGCATCCGGTGGTGGCTTTGTCTGGGTGGATAAATCTAACATCATGGAGGGTTATCAAGTGCCATTTGCGGAAGCGATCAAAAAAGAAACAGGGGTGATTACTGCAAGTGTAGGCGGCATCAAAAGTGTAGCCTTTGCGAATGAAATTATTGAAACTGGTAAAGCAGATTTAGTAGTGATTGCCAGAGAGCATTTACGGAATCCCTATTTCACACACCAGGCAGCGAAAGAACTCGGACAGACGTCAGAAGTACCTTGGCAATACAAAAGAGCTTATTAACAATAACTGAAAATGAAAACATGTCTTTTTATACTGGTAACGTTGATGTGCTTCGTTCCAAAAAAAGGGTATTCGCAGCAATATAAGCTGAAGACTGAGATACAAAGCACGTTCATCGATATTACGGGGCTGTTCGGAGTGAACGAACCTGCGAGCATCACTCAATTTACTTACACCAATAAAGGGTTTGGGTTAGATCTCTATCATGGTTTTTCATTGCAGAATTTTGGCAAAAGCATCCAAACGATCATTACCCCATCTTATACTTTTAAGTTAGATCAGCAGGGGAAATTTTTCTTGAAGCCAAAAGCTGAAATTGCGCACTTAGAACTTTCTGGGGGTGGATTTATTCGCCCGGGTTATCACTTCATTTACAAACCAAACGCCAAAAATATTTTCAACTTAGGCAACTGGGGATTCATCGACCTCCGAGATGAAGCAAAATACCCCAAGCGGCTAAACGGGTATACTTTTTTATTATCCTATACACATTATGATGACTTTGGAAAATGGAGACTCATAGAAGAGGCAAGGGTACTCTTTGTTGATATCCTTGAAACGCTGAAAGTATCTGGGGCGTTTGGCAATATTCAACTCACCTACCAACCCCTGGGTGTATTTGTGGGGGCGAATGCCGTTTACACCTACTATCGTTCCGATAACAAAAACGAATTGTTTTGGAACATTGCCGTAGGAAAACAATTTTAGCAACACCAATAAAAACAGAAAAAGTTGAACCAGTTCAACCTTTTTTCCTACTAACAATAGCAGGGGCTGTTTATCATATAGACGATGGATCCGTGGAAATAATCGTCCCTCCACAGGCTCTTGGCAAGCCCATTAAGGCAAAGTAAATAATAGTCTAAGAAATAAAATTTTATGGAAGAGAAGGAATACGATCACGTAGAGGCCATTTTTAATGGGTCAAATTACATTTCTACAATAACGGCCAATGGAAATACAATTGTTTCAGACGAACCTGAATCGGTTGGTGGCCTGAACAAAGGATTCAATCCATTTGAACTGGTTATAGCAGGCCTAGCTTCTTGCACTATCGCTACTATTAAAATGTACTTGGATAGAAAAGGTTGGGTGGCAGAATCCGTCAACGTAAAAGTACAACTTGAAACCAGTGATGATAGTGAGCCCCAAATAACAAAGAACATTCAAATTAAAAGTGACCTTGAACCAGATCAATTGAAGCGGGTTTTTGCAGTAGCAAGTAAATGCCCAACACATAAACTTTTATCAAAAGGAATAACTATTACTAGTAAGCTCAATGATGGTGTCGCATAGGAATTTTAAGTGAAGAGGTCAATCCTAAAATGTCAGATGACTGACTTAAGCTAACAGATTGATACCGTAAATTGCATGACTTTAAAAAACACAAATATGAAAAAGATTATAACTCTGACGGGCTTTATCTTAGTGCTAGTAACGCTCTGTTCATTCGCTCAAAAAAGTGAAGTATACTCTACCGAGGGTGGGGCAATTAAAGGGTACGACCCTGTCGCGTTCTTTGTGGAAAGCAAAGCAGTAAAAGGTACGGAAGAATTCACTTATGAATGGAATGGTGCTACATGGCATTTTGCTAACAAGAAGAACAAAGAGACATTTATCGCCAATCCTGAAAAGTACGCACCTCAATACGGAGGGTACTGTGCCTACGGAACAGCTGATGGGCATAAAGCACCAACAGAAACTGATACGTGGACGGTTGATAACAACAAACTTTATTTCAACTACAATCAGAAAGTGAAAACATTGTGGGACAAAGACCGAGCTAGCTTAATCAAAAAAGCAGACGAGCAGTGGCCTAAGATTAAAAAGGATTAATTTTTTTACTAACGCCTGAGAAACGGAAGCTCTCAGGCGTTTTTTCTATTTAGAGTCCTCTACTATTCGAATTACGCTTTGGCGAGTTCGATTTACAGTAAGTTGTAGCACATCTGGCCTTGAGTAATGACCGCTGGGGTCAAAATTCTGGCGCTCCATTTTCACTTGATTATGATCGAGCTCTGCAATCAACAATAATTCTTTCTCAGCAACTGGCTCGATTAGCCACTCACCCGTAGGAGCTGCTATACAAGAGCCACCATTTGCCAAAAATTCAGTTTCTGTATTTTTAATAATGAGTTCATGGTGTGGTATGTGCTCAAGAATATCTTTTCTAGTCAAGATGGAAGATACCGAGATCACATACGAGCGCGACTCCTTGGCAATAAATCGCGTAATGTCTTCTGTATTGCGCACGCTACCGGGCCAAATGGCAACATGAAGGTCTTCGCCCATCCCGTAGAGTGTCGTGCGTGCAAGCGGCATCCAATTTTCCCAGCAATTGAGTGCGCCTAGTGTAAACGCGCCCAAGCTATGAACGCGTAAGCCGTGCCCATCGCCCTGTGCCCAAGACAATCGCTCTTCGTACGTAGGCATTAATTTGCGATGTGTAGATTGAATCAGTCCTTTCTTGTCAATGTAAACCAATGTGCAATACAAGCTATGGCCACCTCTGTCTTTTGCATTTTCAATAGTGCCCACTACACAAGCAATGTTATAGGATTGACAAGCTTTGCATAAGTCAGCTAGATCGCCATCAGAAATAGATACGGCTTGGCTCATGTAGAATGCATGCAATTCTTTCTGCAAGGAAGATTCAAAACGAGCACCATCTGTTAGCTCAATCCAAAAGGGATAGCCCGGAATGAAGGCTTCGCCAAAAACTACCAAATCGCAATATTGCTCACCCGCTTGCTTAATGTAGTCAACCACTTTTTCGATGGTTGCCTTTTTAGCGAGCCACACGGGCGAAATTTGCGCTAAGCCTACCTTCAGTGTCTTCATTTATCTTGATATAAAATTTGAGTTGTGAAGATAGTATTTTCTATATCGACAAGCTGTTATTTAGAAAACAAACTCAGCGAAAACGTTTGTAATGTATTTAGGTATTAAGAATATCATGCGGCTCGATGCGAAGTATAGTCGTGCAAGATGTAGTGGTCCTGACAAATTCAGTATTTCTTGAACTTATATACTAGTAAGTAAGTTATATTTGCTGTGCTAAATCAAACTTTTATGGCCAACACCAAACTAGAGATCATCA
This sequence comes from Cyclobacteriaceae bacterium, assembly GCA_043777495.1. GTDB lineage: Bacteria > Bacteroidota > Bacteroidia > Cytophagales > Cyclobacteriaceae > ELB16-189. The sequence continues at coordinate 16,415 of JAYWHU010000133.1, forward strand.
AAGTGGCAACACAATTTGTTATGAAAAAAGGCTTTAATGCAATGAGCTACGCAGATATTTCAAAAAAGCTGAACGTGAAAAATGCCGCCATTCACTACCATTTCCCATCAAAAGAAGACTTGGGCGTGGCCATGATGAAGCAGCAGCAGGAAAACGTAGCTAAGCTCATTAAGCAGTTAAATGAACACCAGACTACTGAAGAAGAGCAGTTACTTGCCCTTGTCGAAATCTACGTAGATCTAAATCGCAGTGGCATGATTTGCCCAATAGGTTCAATGGGTTCAGATATATTAACATTGCCGAAAAAGGTGCAAAAAGAGGTGATCAACGATTATGATCAAGTAATAGAATGGTTGACAACTATTTTAGAGAATGGTCGAAAAAAGAAAAAGTTTAGGTTTGACGGAAATGCCAAAATAAAAGCTTTTATGATTTTCAATAATTTAATATCAGGTGTACTGGTGGCACGATTTACTAAAGTAGTTCCTTTTAAAGAGTCAATCGATCAAATGATGGCTGAATTACAAAACAAATAAATGATATGACACACTTGAGTCAAAAAAATTCCGGCCTTGAGACTGGCATTACCTTGCCAAACTTGAAAAATAAAAGGCTCAGGACAATCGAAATCATTGACGTTTTGAAAGAGAATTATTCGGCTTTCGTGGCCAAGAAGGAAATATTGTTGATTGTGATCAATGATGATTTCAGGATTGAGTACATGAGCCATAGCCTGTGCGATTCGTTGCATCGGCCTAAACACACTATGCTGAAAGGGAGTATCTTTTAAATTGTGGACAATAAAACAAATGAAAGCATAAAGGCAGTGGTTAAGTATCTACGGGGCAACTACGGCAAGAAATCTTCTGTACAAGGCATGGTATTGTATTGTATTGTGCCTACAACTACGAACATTATTTTGATGGGATTGCCATCAATCTATCTGAAGATAAACGTGTAGAGGGCTATTTGTTTTATCTACATAACGTATCTGAGCATAGGAGAACAGAGAATGAACTGAAAGACTTGAGCCTGGAATTGGATAGTTTTGTTTACAAGGCTTCACACGATTTACGTGCACCACTTACCTCGTTAGCTGGCCTTATAAATATTACCGAAATGGATTTTCCTCAAAGCGCTAAAGAAAATTTCAGCTTGATGAAGAAAAGCGTTTGTAAGCTGGATAAATTTATTCGGCAATTGGCAAACTACTCACGCAACAACAATACAGAGAAGGAATTCACTGAAATAGACTTTTACAGCATGGTGAGTGAAATAGTAGATAACCATAAGCATTTAAAAGGTGGAGATAAAATTCATTTTGAGATCACCAAGACTTTTGATGAGCCGCTAATTTCAGACCCATTTCGGTTAGGTGTGGTATTGAGTAATCTGATTTCCAATGCAATTAAATATCATCGGGCTGACCAAGATTTTCCATTTATCAAAATCAATGCCTCCCTAACTGATTCATCATTTGCAATAGCAGTGGAAGACAATGGAAGTGGTATTTGCGAAGAGCACATAAATTCTATCTTTGAGATGTTTAAGCGCGCTACCGAATACTCGGATGGGTCTGGGCTGGGGTTATACATAGTTAAGAAAGCGTTAGAAAAGCTTGATGGAAAAATAACGGTTGAAAGTGAATACGGCAATGGAGCAAGGTTCTTGGTCAACTTGCCAATACTAGCAATTGCAAAGAGTAGGGATGTTTTAGCAGCCTAATACTCACATGTCACCTGTTTTAAGAGTTCTAATCTTATTACTTACTAAAATCAATCACAAACGTATCGGGGAATTTCTTCTTCAGTTCTTCCATCAAGCTCTGCATCTTCTCTCGCTTGTTAAAACCGATCATTAAGATGCTATAATATTTTACTCCGTTAACGATTTTCACTTGCACTGCCACTTTCTTTTTGTAGGTGGTTTTTAAATTATCTACAATTTTCAACACATTCACTAGTTCTTGATACGTGCCGAGTTGTAAACCAAAACCTTTGGGTTGAATGCGCGAAATATCAAAGTCATATGTCTCTTTGTCTTCTACTACTACGTGATCAACTGCCACGGGTTGTGTATCTTGTTTTCCATCCGTGGGGTCTACAATTTCTAGGCGCACATCGGCAGTGCCTTGATTGAAAAAGCTCAATCGCTCGGCAGCAGTTTTTGAAACATCGATAACCCTCCCTTCAATAAATGGTCCTCGATCATTGATCGTTACTACCACAAATTCATTGTTGGCCAAGTTGGTCACTTTCACTTTGGTGCCAAAAGGCAAGGTTCTGTGGGCGGCAGTTAACTTAGAAGCTTTGTATTTTTCTCCACTTGCTGTGGGCTGGCCTTCAAATTTATCAGCATAATAAGAAGCTTTGCCTGTTTGTATTTGAGCAGCAGCACTGACAGTAATCAAAAAGAAAATGGGGGCAATAAGTTTTTTCATGCGATAAAGATAATTGTTTTGCGCAATGCTGAGTTATTTTTCGCTCGGGTTTTTCTTGTTTGCCAATAATTTAGTCAACGTATCGGTCAATCTTTTTTCTTTTGTTTCCAGTCGCTTGGCAGAGCTGATCCACGCGGCATATTCCTTGCGATTGGTGAACGAGAGAGATTCAAAGAAATTTTTAGCCTTTGTATTTTTATTCAAGAGTTGGGTAAGTTCTACTGGCACATCAAGTACTCGCTCTTTCAAGTCTTTTGGTTTCTTAGCACCCATCGGCATCTGGCGCATCATCTTAGGTATTTTATCTACTGGCTTAAAGCGCAAGGCAGACCAAGTTTCGTCAATGGCTATTTGAGTGACTGGTTCAAATTTCCTCTTTTGCAAAACACACCAACCATTATCTCGATTAATATCGGTTTTGATTCCCGAGCTTATTTTAGGGTAAGCAAACCAAAGCACGCCATCTTCTTTTGCGCTTTTAATGGCCTTGTCACTTAGCTTTAGAATGTCTGCTTTGCTTTTCACAAAAGTGATGACCACATCAACTGGCTTCTGCTGAAATTTTGAGGTTATTTCAAAACCAGTTGGTGGATTGATAACCAGCACCGATGTATCGGTTTTTAGTAATAGTTTTTTTTTGAGTGCGTTGTTCATACTTGTGGTGCCTCGGTTAATTAGTCGGATAAATATAATGCATTTTAACTTTCATAGATGTAGTTTTAATAATTGCCGAAATAGTAACTTGGTCTCGATTTAACAAAAATACTATGCGTTTTTTTCTACTAACCCTTACCCTTGGTTGGGTACTATCGTGCCAGCAGCAAGGCAAAGGCTCTGGCGAAATGGGGCCGCCCGTTCTCCCAACTAAAAAGTTGAATGCTGCCTTTTTAATTGTAGATGGCGTGTACAACTCGGAGCTGATTGCACCGATGGATATTTTTCAGCACACCATTTTCCATACCGATAAGGGTATTGCCGTGTTCACCATCGCACCCCAAAAAGATACCATCACTACTTTTGAAGGTTTGAACATTCTGCCCGATTATTCTTTTGAAGATACCTATCCAGACATAGATATTTTGATTGTGCCCAGTGCGCAGCACAGCATGGATAGCGATTTGGAAAACGAAGCCCTCATTAACTTTGTAAAGACAAACGGGAAAAAGGCAGCGTATATTTTTTCTTTATGCGATGGCGCTTTTGTATTGGCCAAGGCTTCGTTGTTAGATCAACATGAGTGCACCACTTTCCCCAGTGATATTGATCGCTTTAAAAAGACATTTCCTCAATTGACCGTTCACAAAGAAGTGAGCTTTGTGCACGATCGCAGTGCCATCACCTCGGTAGGCGGAGCCAAATCGTATGATGCCGCTTTGTATCTGGTAGAATTGCTTTACGGCAAAAAAGTAGCCGATGGAATTGCCAAGGGCTTGGTAATTAATTGGGACTTGGGTCAAGTCTATCACAAAAGGACTGACCATTGATTTTGTTATATTTCAATGATTTTATTACTTCCTTCTCGCACAATTGGTTGGTTAGGCTATATTTAAGGTTCTTATGAAACAACCTTTGTCGCCAGAAGATCGTCACGGTCAAATCATCAGCAAGTTACAGGCTGGTGTATTTGAGTACACGCTTTTTCCAGATGGCCACCGAGACTTTACTTTCATCAGTCCGTATTGTGAAAAAATCCTCGAAACCTCTCGCGAAGAGTTACTGAGTGGCATTCAGCCCATGGTGTCTCATGTCAATGCTGAAGATCAAGAGTCATTTCTTCTGCATTACAATCAATGCATAGCTCAACACGAAAAATTCAAATGGGAGGGTCGGATAGTTATTCCATCGGGGAAAACAAAATGGATTGAAGCCATTGCTGACCCAGCCAAAATGGATGACGGAAGTGTGATCTGGATTGGATTGGTCACAGACATCACTGCCAAAAAAGAAATTGAACAAAGCAACCGAGAAAATAAACAGCGACTGGACTTAGCGCTGAAGAGTTCTGAGTTGGGAATATGGGATTACAACTACAAAAGCCACACCACCATCATTAATGAAAAGTGGGCAGAGATCACTGGATACCCCAAGGCAGTTCTAGAGGAAATGTTTTGCCATTGCGAGGATTTTGTACACCCAGAGGATCTACCAAATTATACTGCTGCCCTTGAGAGACATAAAAAAAAGGAGACGGATTTTTATGAAGTAGTCTATCGCTTTCAACTAAAAAAAGGAGATTGGAAATGGATATTGGAGCGCGGCCAAACCATTGAGTTTGATGCTATGGGAAAACCATTGCGAAGTGTTGGTACACTCCAAGATTTTGAAAATCAAAAGACAGTAGAACAAATTGCAATTGAAACGGAAGGACGATACCGAGAATTGGTTGAAACTCTTCCGCTTGGCATTGTTATTTATCAAGACAACGTATTGGTCTTTGCCAATAAGTTAGCAGCTAAGTTATTGGGCGCCACTCAGCCCGATGAGTTAATTGGAAAGCCTGCGTTGAGCTTTGTCCACCCAGATTCAATGGATAATTCATTAACAAGGCTGAAGGCGTTGATGGATGGTAAGCCCGTTCCCACCATTGAACAAAAATACATTCGATTGGATGGCCAAGAAATCATGGTGGATGTCTCTGCTCATAACCTTACATTTCGAGGTAAGCCTGCCATCCAAATTATTATTAAAGATACTACCGAAGAACGCGAAACTCGACTCGCAAAGCTTAAAACAGAAACGCTCTTCTCTCAACTATTCAAAAGCTCCCCTTTTGGCTTGGTCATGCTAGATGAAGCAGGAAAGGTGGTGCAGGTTAATGAAGGGTTTGAGAAAATGTTTGGATTCGCTGGGAAGGATCTAGCTGGCAAAAGTTTGAACGACTTTATTGTTCCACAAGAACTAGAATCAGAAGGCAACGACCTCAATACACTTATCACCAGCGAGCAGATAGTGAAGATTGAAACTATAAGGTTGCACAAAAACAAAAATTCGCTTTCGGTAATTGTGTACGGAGTGCCTGTGCCATTAGAGAATAAGACGATCAGTATTTTTGGCGTATATGTAGACATTACTGCCCAGAAAAAAATAGAGGAAGAGTTAAAAGTGCGCAACATTGAGTTGGATAATTTTGTGTACAAAGTGTCACACGATTTGCGCGCTCCCTTGTCTTCAGTGCTGGGGTTGGTCAACTTAGCTAAACTAGAAGGCAATGATGATAGCCTTGCCGAATACATCAAACTCATTGGGCAAAAGGTGCAACAGTTAGATCATTTCATTGGTGATGTACTCAGCCATTCTAAAAATCTAAAGTTGGATGTGAAGATTGAAAAAATTGATTTGAGAAAATTGATCGATCAAACCTATACCGATCTCAATTACTTGAAAGGAGCCGATCAAATCAAAAAAGAAATACAGATAGAAGGTGATGATTTTTACAGCGATCCTTGGCGCATTGGCGAAATCTTGCGCAATTTGGTTTCTAATTCCATCAAGTACCGAGATTTTACCAGAACCGATCCTGAAATTAAAATCAATATTAATGTACGAGAAGATAGGGTAGTGATTCTTTTTGCTGATAATGGTATAGGCATCGGCCAAACTAACTTGAACAAAATATTTGAAATGTTTTATCGGGCCAGCCTACAATCAGATGGGTCTGGCCTTGGTCTTTACATTGTGAAAAATGCAGTCGAAAAATTGGGAGGTATTTTAAAAGTGACGAGTGACATAGGCAAAGGCACCACCTTTGAGCTGAAGCTGCCTAACCATACGATTGAATCAGTTACTAAGGAGCTAGCGTAGGGGTAAGTGGTGAGTGGTAAATGGTAAGAGGTAATAGGTAGGCATAACAACACGGGTTTAGATGAAAACAAGAGAAGTGGTAAGCGAAGTCGATAAGAAAGAATTTTTATTGTTTCCATTAACGCTATACAAAAATACTCCCAACTGGATTCGCCCACTCGATAAGGATGTTGAAAATGTTTTCGATCCCGAAAAAAACAAAACCTTTCGGCATGGGGAAGTGATTCGTTGGATTTTGAAAAACGATCAAGACGAAACCATTGGGCGTGTGGCTGCCTTCATTGATCAAAAAACATTGAACAAAGGAAACAGCCAGCCTACAGGCGGCATGGGTTTCTTCGAGTGCATGGAAGATCGAAAGGCAGCTTTTATTTTGTTCGATCAATGCAAGCAATGGCTACAAGCAAAAGGTGTGGAAGCAATGGATGGGTCTATCAATTTCGGAAGCCGCGATAGATGGTGGGGCGTATTGGTCGATGGCTTTGATCGCGAACCCAATTACCAATGCAACTACAATCCACCTTATTACAAAGTTTTCTTTGAAGCGTACGGGTTCAAAGAATATTTCAGGCAATTGACTTTTGCCAGGAAGGTGAATGAACCACTATCATCTAAATTAGCCTACAAAGCTGAGTTGATAGGCAAAGATCCTGCTTATGAGTTCCGTCATTTGCGAAAAGATGAGATTGGTAAATTGGGAGAATACTTGCGCATAGTTTACAACAAGGCTTGGGCCAACCGCGCAGAAAACCCAGAGATGACTTCGCTGCAAGCCTCGTTGCTTGTGAAACAAATGAAGCCTATCTTGGACGAGAAACTACTTTACTTTGGATTTTATAAAGGCGAGCCGATTTCATTTTTCTTATCATTACCCGAAGTAAATCAAATCTTTAAGTTTGTGAATGGTAAAATGGATTGGCTTGGCAAATTGAAATTTGTTTGGTACCAGTTTAGAAAAGTGAACAAGAAGGCTTTTGGTATTTTGTTTGGTGTAGTGCCAGTGCATCAAGGCAAAGGAGCAGATGGCGCCATGGTGATGACCGCCCGCAAAGTATTGCAAGATGAATACAAGCGCTATGATGAATATGAAATGAATTGGATTGGCGATTTCAACCCAAAAATGATCATTGTGGTAGAACAAGTTGGTGGGATCGTAGCAAAAACCCATATTACGTACCGAAAATTATTTGACGAATCGAAGCCTTTTAAGCGGCATCCTATTTTAAACTAAGCATGAAGCCCCAAAATAAACAAGTAGGTAAGCACGCAGATAAGCCTGTAGAGGCAGAGGAAACACGTTCCAGTTTTTTATTTCGCAATTTATTTAAAGGGCTGCTGTGGTTTGGCGTTATCATTGTTGTGTTTGTTTTAATGGAAGGCTACATCCAGAAAAACTTCAAAGAGCATATTGATGTTATCCGGGCCAATCCCGAAATCCTCTATAGCATTTATACCTTGTCAGAAATCGTGTTTGGCATTCTCCCTCCAGAAATTTTTATGATGATCTGGATTTTGGATGACATCAATCTCAGCGGCTTCATCACCAATCTTGCCATACTCACCATCATTTCTTATGCGGCAGGCATTTTAGGCTATTATATTGGTAAAGTATTCTCCAAAACAAAATTCTATCAAGAGCGCATACGTGAAAAATATTTGAAGCAATACGAAGGCAAACTAAAAACGTATGGAGGCTATTTGGTTTTTGTGGGTGCAGTTACGCCCGTTCCGTTTTCAGCTACATGCATGTTGGCAGGTTCGGTAAACTTGAGCTTTAAACATTTTTTGTTGATCTGCATCACCCGAGTAATACGCTTTGCCGGCTATGGTGCGGTGGTCTGGTATGCGCCAGAATTGTTTAAGGGTTTAACGCAAGGGTTGTAGGATCAATTTTTCCTTCGCTACCTTTTCTATCTTCTCTCTGCTATAATAAACAGGAAAATGCTTGTCATTTGCCCAGCGCTCAAAAAGATTTTTATAAAACGGACTGTTCACATCACCACTTTGGCCAGGCGCATTGGTGAACATGGCCTTGTCCCAATCGGCCACATCTATAACAATGCGAAAAGTAGCACCTGCATTTTGATTATCATTATTCGTAGTCATGCCCGGAGTAGAGCCGTTTCCTCCGCGCGGCATTGGGCCTACTTCTAATTTTTTTCGCGTGGCATCATCTACGGCATTGCTCAATGGATGCTTGATCAACACATGATGGTAAGCCGCTTGACCGTATTGCCATTTGTTCATGTCATCTCCTAGTTTCTTTGTCAACTCATTCGCTGCTTTCTGTAGTGATGAAAGCAAAAACGCATCACGATCTGCCACTGGATTCTTTCCAAACTCTGGTCGTGCTGTTACTATCCAATCAATAATTCTACTTAACGGAACATTTTTAATCAACTCCTTTCCTTTTTCAGGAATGAAGAGTGGAAGCACATTTTCGGCAATCTGTTTTTCCCAAGCTGCATAGATACCCGCAGCCACAGAAGACTTTTCCATTTCAAAATTCCAATTCAATAAAAGCGAAGTAGCTCTTTGAGTCTTTTCATCAACAGATTTTAAATTTTTCAACATCGGCACCAATGTTCTTGCGGGAATGGATAAGTAATCGTATTGCAACTTCATCATATCAGTAGAAGAGAATTTATTTTCTTTGCCAAGCACTTCATTGATGCGATCTGCACGGAAAGAATCTGCCCACGTCCAGCCAACGGCATTTCTGTGTTCATATTTCTCAGGAATTAAATTTTCATTGGCCGTTGCCCAAAATCCTTTTGCAGGATTGAAAACAGAGGGCAATGATTTAATAGGCAAGTAGCTATTCCATTCGTAGCGCCCATCGCCAGGAACAGGCACGAGGCCATCCCAATTTTTTCTAACAGGCGCCACGCCCGTTGCTTGCCACCCGATGTTCCCTTTTTTATCTGCCCAAATCATATTCTCACCTGGGATGTGGCTGTATGAACATCCCTCGCGAAACTCTTCCCAACTTTTTGCTTGATCTATCCGCAAGCTGGCCATGTAAGGCGCGCCACCTATCTCCATCCAACCACAGCGCACGGCATACGCCAAATTATTTTTCTCATCCACGTAAGTGACAGGGCCGTGCCTTGTGTATTTATGTTCAACAAAAACATCTGGCGTACCTTTTACTTTGATCGTATCTTTGATGGTGCGCATCTCTTCCCAACTACTTTGATATTTATATTGATTTTTATTTTGCGGGTTGAGTTCATATACATACAAATCCTCTGCATCTAATTCAAAAACAGTGAGCCCCCACGCTCCATATTCATTATGCCCGATGGAAATGCCGGGGATCGTTGGCTCACCTCCACCCAGCACATTCCACCCAGGCGCATTCAAGTGAACCATGTAGCGAAGTGAAGGTGCAGACAACGCGCGGTGCGGATCGTTGGCAAGCAAAGGAAATCCGCTTTCTGATTTTGTTCCGCTCACAATCCAATTGTTGCTACCAATGGTTTGCCGTTCCGCGCTCATTAATTTTTGATAGGCTTCATCATCTGCTTTCGCAAAACTTTTGTATTGATCTAAATTTTGGTTGGAAGAAATTTTTATGTCTTGTGGTGTAAAGTTCAACGGCTTTCTAAAGGCATCGTATAATTCTGTAACAGGATTTGATAAAAACGCTGCATCAATACTTGGGTCAATGCGCAGATCAGGCTCACCCGGCTCAAACACCACTAAGTCTTTTACTTTATCGGCACCAATGGCCTCCACCATTCTTGCAAGGGAAAGTTCTTCTGTCAAATTTCCCAGCAAACCTTGATGGCGAGAGATTACAATATCCGCAGTCCATCGCCCGGGTTTCATACCAAGAAGCTTAAATTCCACTGGTAAAAGTTTAGGATTTGCCTCCGTCTCTTTTATATAAGCGTTGATCCCTTCTGCAAAAGCGTTAATGATTTGCTCTCCGCGTGGATGATAATGATTGAATTCTGTTTTCAGATCTCCACGAAATTTAAAGAGCCTCGCCCCTTGGTCGCGTTTGATTTCTTTCGCACCAAGTAATTCCGCCAGCGTGCCAGTCGCTTGCCTACGCCATAACTCAAACTGAAACAACCGATCTTTGGCTGCGCAATAACCTTGCGCAAAAAACAAATCGCTTTCGTTCTGCGCGTAAATATGATTGACGCCATTCTCATCGCGGATTACCTCCACCGATTGCTGAATGCCTGTGAGTTTCAATTCTACTTTATTTTGGCCAACGGCATGGAGGCAGAAAAAGAAAAGGAAACAGAATGTTAGATAATTTTTCATTTTAGGTAGTTTATTGCCCATTTTGTTGTTTTAAGAGTAATCTTTCATCTACATTCGCTGAAAAGGGCAATACTTTGCCTATCTAAAATAAAAGTAATGGACTTAAAGATAATAGGAAAAGAAATCCAAAAGAGAAGGAAGTCACGAAGTATTGTCCAATCAGATTTGGCAGATATCGCAAGAATTTCCCTCAGAACGCTTCGCGATATTGAAAAAGGAGTCGCCAACCCAGAGCTGAAGACTTTATTAAAAATATGCGGAGTATTGGGCATGGAAATAAAAGTAGAAGTAATGAAATAACTGGTGTTATGCACAATCTTTGATTTTTTAGGAGTCTGACACTTTCAAAGTGTGTTGACGCCTAAAGGCCGCGTAAGTTCAGTGAAATAAGCAATCAAACAATGGGAAGAAAGGCAAAGATATTTAACAATGAACTGCTGGCCGGAACGCTGGAGAAGACAGACACTAATGAGTATGTGTTTCAGTATGATGAACACTATTACGGCAACGCTCATCTTACTGCAATAAGTCTATCGCTCCCAAAAAAGCAAATAGAGTTTCACTCAAAAACACTGTTCCCTTTTTTCTATGGGTTGCTTTCAGAAGGCGTGAACAAGCAAACGCAATGCAGGCTATTGCGAATAGATGAAAATGATCACTTTGGTTTGTTGTTGAGCACCGCACACTCAGATACGGTTGGATCGATAACTGTTAAAGAAGTACTAGCATGATTTGCCCTGGATGTCTCAAGCAACAAGAGCAAGAAGGCTTGTCCACCGACTTGTCCGTCCGTAACGAAGTGAAGGCGGAAGCTTCAGCAAAGGCAGGATTTTGCAGGAAATGCCTCAAAGAACTTTTTGATGGCAAAAGAGTGGATTCCATTTTACCATTCCATTCACCCTCTCAGGAAGAATCAAATTTGTATTCCGATCTCACAAAGAAAATGTCGATCTCGGGTGTGCAAGTAAAATACTCATTGGGGCTAACAGATGGAAAATTGATACTGACCGAGCGTGGTGGACAATATATACTAAAGCCAATTCCTACGGGGCAATTCAGGAACCTTGATCAAGTACCCGCCAACGAGCATCTAACCATGCAACTAGCTAAGCAACTTTTTAAATTGTCAACACCTTCCAATGCAATTATTCATTTTCGCGATGGAAGCCCAGCGTATATGGTGAGACGCTTCGATGTAAAACAGGATGGCTCCAAATTTCAGCAAGAAGATTTTGCGCAGTTGGCTCAAATCACCGAAGAGACCCATGGCAAGAATTATAAGTACGATCTCTCGTACGAAGAAATTGGCGCATTGATCAAGCAGCATATTTCTATGCACCAAGTGGAGATGGAGAAATTTTTCCGCTTGGTTTTATTCAATTACGTCTTTTCTAACGATGATGCGCACGTAAAGAATTTTTCGGTGATACAAGCGGAGGCGGGGGATTACGTACTGACACCTGCCTATGATCTGCTTTGCACACGCATCCATACACCCAGCGAAGCCGATGTGGCCTTGACACTTTTTAAAGACGATTTTTCCGAAGCTTTTAATGCCTATGGCTTCTACACGCATTTTGATTTTTTCTTGTTCGGAAAAAAACTAGGTATCAAAGAAAGCCGTGTTCTCAAAATAATCGATGAGTTTAAGAATAGAGAGACTGAAGTTTCCTCACTGATCAAAAAGTCTTTTTTGAAAGAGGATATAAAGATTTTATACATGGATTTTTACAAGGATAAGATCAAACGGCTAAAGATAGAATGGGCGGGTTCATAGTAGGGTTGCCAACCTTCAAAAGGTTGGC
>JAYWHU010000134.1:0-28377 GCA_043777495.1 Cyclobacteriaceae bacterium
AATTGTTCAGGCCAATTCAACCCCAAATATCATTGGGGTAATAAAGGGTAGAGCTATTTTTTGATTTTTAAACAAAAAAATGATTTTCACACAGCCTCGGGGTGGCGCACCATGTATTCCACTTCGGAAAACTCAGGCACCACATTGGCTGCGAGCCCGCCCTTGGTGATCACGTAGTGCATGCGCGCATCAGATGGAATATGCTCGCGCATTAGGTTCGTCATGTAGTCCATCGCTTCCACTGCATCTAGTGCCGAGCGTCCTTTCTCTGGTGCTGCGGCAGCGTGAGCCGAGCGGCCTGTGAATTTGAAAACGGTTTGTTTGATGGCCATGCACGATTCGGGGCTGGCATCATTGGAGTTGGACGGATGCCAGTGCAATACTGCATCTACATCTTTAAACAATCCATCGCGCACCATATATACTTTTGCTCCGCCACCTTCTTCGGCTGGGGTGCCAAATAATTTTATCGTTCCTGATTTTTTATTTTTTGTTAACCAATCTTTCAACGTGATGGCTGCAGCCGATGAAGCCGTGCCAAATAAATTATGGCCACACGCATGGCCTGCTTTGCCTTCAGCCAATACTTTTTTAAACGGCACACTATCTTGCGAGAGGCCAGGCAGCGCATCAAACTCTGCCAATATACCAATCACAGGTTTGCCCGAGCCAAACGTAGCGATGAAAGCCGTTGGCATTTCGACCACATCCGCTTGCACGGTGAAGCCTTCGCCCTTCAACAACTCTTGCAATTGTGCGGAGCTTTTGTTCTCTTGATAACCCAACTCGGCATAGCCCCAGATGGCTTGTGCTATTTTTTTGTAGGCAGGAAATTTTTTATCCAGTTCTTGGGCGGCAAACTGTTTGTCTTTTTCGCCTGTGATTTTTAAAGTGGTTTGCGCATTCACTGAAAGCGACAGTACCAGAAGAAATAAAGTGATGATGGGTTTCATAGTTGGTGATGGTTAGGTAATGAAGAGTGAAATAAAAGTAAGAAAAGGATTTGAGAAAGTAAGATTATAGTAATCGGTGGTCGGTAATCGGAAACAGTTACTGACTACCGACCACCGCTTACTGAACACTCACCACTTGCCTTTCACCTCTTACCTTCTTACTTTTTACCGCCTCTAGTATTAATGCCTTGTTACCACTATTTTTGAAGTTGTATCTATAAGCTGTGAGTTATTTTCTTTTCAAAAAGGTGTGTGGTGGGGTTAAAAGATTGGCTTTTGGGCTTTTCCTGATCTCTTTTTCGGCTTCTGGCCAGTATGCCAATAGCTGGATCAACTTTAATCAGCAGTATTACAAAGTATCAGTCTCGAAAGAAGGTATCTATACGCTTACCTATTCTGATCTTCAGTCGGCCAACTTTCCTGTCAATTCAGTTGACCCTCGATTGATAAAGCTCTATCACCGAGGCACAGAGCAGGCTATCTTTGTGCAAGGCGAGGCCGATGCTGTTTTCAACGCCACTGACTTCATCGAATTTTACGGGCAGAAAAATGACGGTACGCTCGACAAAAATTTGTACAAGCCTTCTTCCCTACAGCCTCATTCTTTTTATAATTTATATAGCGATACCACCGCGTATTTTTTAACCTACAGTTTGATTCCGCCAGCGGGCAAGCGCATGGCTTCTTTTGATGAAACTAATGTGACAGGCATACCCAAAGAAGTTTTTCATAACGAACAGCGGCAGTTGGTGTTGACCAATAACTATGCGGGAGGCAATACACAAAGCGATGTATTGCAATACACACAATTTGATCAAGGTGAAGGATGGACGGGCGCGGCCATTAGGCAAAGCCAATCAATTGATTACGTGATTGACTTGGCGAATAACACAATGCCCGCAGCAGGCTTGCCACAGGTTGAAATGCTTTTGGTAGGGCGAGATAATATTCCGCACTCGGCCCAAGTGTTTGCTGGCGCAAACTCAGGTTCGCTGCGAACGATCACAAGTGTTTCTTTTTTTGGTTATGAAACACCACTCGTTACTTCTACTTTGAATTGGAGTGATATAGGCGCGGATGGGCGAATGACGGTGCGCATCACCGCAGATGCTACCACTACCAATAGAAATCAATTGAGCGTCTCTTATGTTAACCTTACTTTTCCACAGCGCTTTAATGCGTTGGGTTTGAATGAAAAAATTTTTCGGTTGACGGCCAACGCCTCCAATAAATCATATCTAGAAATCGATAATCCTTCTCCTAATCTTCGCGTGTGGGATGTCACCGATCCTGACAATACGTTGATAATTAAAACACGAACCGCAGGGGCCGCACTCAGTGCCGTTGTTGACAATACTTCTTCGCCAAGAAATTTATTGGCCAGCAACCTAACTTCCACACCTATTATCAAATCAATTTCATTCAGGCAAATTGATGCCGCTGTTTCCAATTATTTAATCATTACTAACAATGCGCTAACAAAGCCTGCGCTGGGTTATAGCAATGTAGTAAAAGCGTATGCAGAATACAGAGCATCTAATGCGGGTGGAAAATATGATACGCTCACAGTAACGGTCGATCAACTCTACAATCAATTTAACTATGGAGAAACCTCACCACTCGGTATTTATGAATTTATGAAATACATGGTGGGCAAAGGCAATCCTAAATATTTATTCATCATTGGCAAAGGGCGCGATATTTATTCTTACTCAGCGTATCAGCGATTGACTGCACCGATCAACGAGTTCAAAGACCTTGTTCCATCGGCAGGGTTACCTGCATCTGATATTGCCTATTCGGCAGGTATAGGCGGCACTGCCTTTGCTCCTAAATTGGCAACGGGTCGGTTGCCGGCTTCAACACCTGCGCAAGTAGCAGCTTACTTAAATAAAATAATAGAAACAGAAGCTTCACCGCTGGCCGATACTTGGAAAAAACAAGGGCTGCATTTGAGTGGGGGCATTCAGGCTACTGAGTTGCCACAGTTTAGAGGTTACGTGGATGGATTTAAGGATGTTGCTAAAGGAAATTATTGGGGAGGAAATATTTCAACCATCAGCAAGCGACAGCCAAGCCCTACGCAGTTGATCAACGTATCGGGCGTGGTGAACAATGGAGTGAACATGATTACTTTTTTTGGCCACTCTTCGCCAGGCACTATTGATATTGATATTGGTTTTGTTACTGATCCGGTATTGGGTTACAATAATCAAGGAAAGTACCCTGTGTTTCTAATCAATGGCTGTAATGCGGGAGCATTCTTTTTAAATGGAACTATCTTCGGTGAAGATTGGATATTGGCTGCCAATAAGGGCGCGCGTAATTTTATTGCACACAGTTCTTTTGGTTTTTCTAATACGCTTCAAGCTTATTCAGATTTATTTTATCGTATTGGTTTCGGTGATTCTACTTTTATCCAAAAGGGAGTAGGGGATATTCAAAAGGAAGTAGCGAACAAATACCTCTCTTCTTATGGAGCGGGCATCTTTAGCGTAACACAAGTTCAACAAATGGTTTTGTTGGGCGATCCTGCAGTAAAATTATTTGGTACATCCAAGCCAGATTATTTGTTAGATGATTCTTCGCTTTCGCTCGTCTCATTGGATGGTAGCCCCGTTACTGCATTGAGCAATACTTTTGGTGTGCGCATCATCAGAAAGAATATTGGTGCAACGGGTATTGGCACGGTTCCTATTCGCGTAATCCGCACATTTAGCGACAACACATCAAAGACCTATGATTCCATTTTTGCCAACGTATTCAACCAAGATACCGTTGTTTTTAAATTGAAGAGAGAAGCAACCGGAGCGGGGCTCAATCAGTTTACGGTAGTCATTGACCCACTCAATACAATCAAAGAAATAAGCAAACTCAACAACACGGCCACCTTCAATGCACTCATACCCTCTAGTGGAACAAAAAATCTTTTCCCATCGGCCTTTGCCATTACGAATAAGCAAAGTCTGAACTTAGTTTTCCAATCCACCGATTTGATTTCTGATACGCGCGATTTTCAAATTCAATTGGATACGGCCAGCACATTCACCAGCACTTTTTTGAAAACACAAATTGTCGTTGGCAAAGTATTGGCAAAATTCGCAGCCACTCTTTTAAGTAAAGATTCCGTCACCTATTACTGGCGCACTAGATTAGATAAACCTAAACCCAGCGAAAGTACAGAATGGGTTACCTCTTCTTTTTCATTTATTAAAAACAGTCCAGAGGGTTGGGGGCAATTAAGTTTCCCTCAGTATATGAGCAATGAAACTACGGGCTTGTTGAAAGACTTACCAGAGCGGAAGTTAAAGTATTTAGAAACAATCACTCCATTCTCTATTACTACTTTTGGCAGCAGTAATCCGGCACCTACAACGAGCGTATCACTTAAAATCGCAAATGTAGAATACAATGTGGCAAGCCAAGGTCAGCCTTGTAGAAACAACTCCATCAACTTAGTGTCGTTCAATAAAAATACGGCTGTGCCTTATGCGGGCATTCAGTTCAATTTTCAAGACCCCCGCACGTGTGGGCGCGAGCCGCAATTGATCAATAGCTTTTTGCTTTCTGAATTGGAAACAGGTTTGAACGATGATCTCCTCACGTATGTAGATGCCATCCAGCAAAGTGATTCAGTGATTATTTTTTCCATTGGCAATCCCGGTTATCAATCTTGGTCGAATGCCGTGAAAACTAAACTCGGTAATTTCGGAATCAGCGTGAGCCAAATCAATTTGCTTTTAGATGGCGAACCTGTAGTGATACTGGGAAGAAAAGGAGCGGCCATTGGCTCTGCAAAGATTTTTAAAAGCAGTATTGCTCCACCCGATGCTCAAATGCTTTCTGTTTCCAAAACTATTACTGGAAGGTTTTCAAATGGTGTTATGAAATCGACCGTTATTGGCCCAGCAAAGAGCTGGACTAAACTGATCGATCAAGTTACGAAAGTAGATGTAACGGATCAATACAGTTTTGCTGTGTATGGCATTTCATTAACAGGTGCAGAAACATTGATTCAAGATAATATTGTAGGCAACTTTGATCTAAGTTTTATTGATGCGCAGCTCTATCCTTATCTAAAAGTAGTGTTAAAGATGCAAGACCCTGTCAATCTTTCGGCAGTTCAATTAAGAAAATGGATGGTGCTGTATGAATCAGTGGCCGAAGGGATTCTAGTTTACAAAGGAAGTACTTCACAGCAGATCCTTCAAGAAGGGCAATCATTCACTAGCCAATATGGCTTTGTCAATTTTTCTGAAAAATTATTCCCTAATCAACTAACGGTTCGCACAGATGTGCTGACAAAAAATAAAGGAGTGAATGAAGTGTCTACTTTTTTAATTGATTCGCCCAAGCCTGGCGATACAACAAAGTTTTTCATTGCCATCAATACAAAATCAAAAGTGGGATTAAATGATGTATCGGTATTTGTAAATCCCAAAATTGCACCTGAGCAATATTACGACAACAATATTCTTAGCCTACCAGACTTTTTGAATGTGAAAGGTGACGCTATCGCCCCTGTATTGAATGTAACCTTCGATGGTCGTGTATTGAAGAATAATGATTTTGTATCAAACAATCCAAAGATCAAGATTGAACTAAAAGATGAAAATGTTTTTTTGTTTAAAAAAGATACATTGGGTGTAAATATTTTTTTAAAGACAGATTGCAATGCAACCAATTGCCCGTTTACTCCCATCTATTTTAATAGACCAGATATAAGCTGGTCGCCTGCCTCGGCTACGCAAGATTTTAAAATCGTTTTTAACCCTATCGATTTAGAAGAAGGATCGTATGCATTGCGCGTAGAAGCTTCAGATGCAAGCGGAAACAAAAGCGGTACAAAGCCCTATGAAATTGATTTTGTGGTGAGCGATGCTACCACACTAGAGTTGAAGTCAGTTTACCCGAATCCATCTAGCTCGTCCTTCTATTTCAATTTTATTTTGGGTGGAAATGTTTTGCCAAACGATTTTTCTCTGCAAATTTTTACATTAGATGGAAAGAGAATCCAAGATTTTTCTATAGGTGATTTGCAAGGATTTTTTATCGGCACCAATGAATTGGTATGGAATGGTACAGATGGAGCAGGTAATCGTTTGCCAAATGGAATTTATCTCTACAAACTTAGAATGACTGCCAACGGAAAAAGCGCAACACAAATTGGCAAGTTGGTGTTAGTTAGATAAATGTTGAAGAGAAAGTAAGATTGAGGTGTACGACAGTTTGGCAAAACCCCTCGGGTCTTTAGAGACCCGAGGGGTTTACACCGATAGGCCCCTTGCCAAACTGTTTTACACCCTAAGATTGCTATCTATGAAAAACCCCTCGAGTGATTTAGGCTCGAGGGGTTTTGCTTTAAAAAGACTTTGCGAAACTATTACTGGCTCTTTTAATTTCCTTTATCCTTGGTGGTGACCGAAATCGGAAAATCATTTCCGCGCATAAAGCCAGTAGGGTATTGAGCTTCACCTCCATACTTCTTGGTTAGTTCAGGTACACGCTCTTCCATGTAAAACTTCAATTCGTTTACAGTGATTTTGTTATCTCCATTATCACCTTTTCCCTCAAGAGCTTCAAGCAATGCGTATGTAAACACACCATGTTTCAAAATATCAAACTCGGTGGCAAATTGCTTAGAACCGGAGGAGGCAATCACCACTACGCCAGAGCTGCGGGCTAATTGCACAATCGCTTTTTCATCACCTGCTACAGCGCGTACTTTCATTCCTTTCAAGGCTGCGCCCGAGTGGCAAGCGTCCATCAACACGATTTGTTTGGTGGAACGGATTTTTGTGAGATAATCTTTCAGTTCGTCATCGGAGATTCCTTTGGCCATTAACTGTTGTGCATCTCCATACAATTTGGTTACGTCTGTCGGTACAAAGTAGAAAGGGCTTTCACCTTCTTTATCTTTATGTTCTTCATCTAAGCTGCCATGACCCGCATAAAAGAAAACAAACACATCTTGCGGTTGCGCTTTAGCGGCAATGGATTTAAATCCCTCTACAATTTTCGCTTTGGTGGCATTTTCATCATAAAGCTCGATCTTATTGATTGATTTAAAGATGCGACCTTGCTCAACCAATTTGTCAGTGAATGATTTTGCATCTGGTTGAGCATAATTCAAATTGTAGGCTGAGTTCTGGTATTTATTGATACCCACTACCAGCATGTGCAGCGAAGTAGTAGCCATGACTTGGCCCACATAATCGATTTTCAATATCTCTGGACGCGACTCTATTTTTTGGTAGTTGATCACCACTACTTTAAACTCGTTCGTTTCGTTGAGCAAATCGAGCGTATAGCTTTTGACTACTTTATCATCTTCACCTTTGGTTTTAACATCCCTGTCGGTATTAATAAGCTTATCATTTTGATAAATATTCACTTCTTTCACACCACTTCCGCCATCAAATATTTCCACATCCAAGGTCAATGATTTTTGTACGGTTACTAGCTTTCCGTTTTGGTAATCAATGAGCCCTTTATCGTGCAAAGCTTCTGTGCTAAAGAAGCCAGCAGAAGGGCGATGTAGTTTTGATAGATCGAAAATACGTTCGCCTTCCTCTTTCAAGATTTCTTCCACTCTTCGCCCTTGCGAAATACTTTTTTCCATTTGCTTAGGGCGGTAGAGAATTTCAAAATATTGCTCGGCCGTATAAAAATCTGCTAGTTTATCAATGCCTCTGTTTACATGCCAACCAAAATATTGACTTCCTGATGAAGTACAAGCAAAGTATCCTTTGTGCGCCCAACAAACCCACTCATTGTCTTCTGTAACAAACAAGGTGGCAAAAGGCAAAACAGTCTCGGCTAAATTTTTATACACTTCATCAATGCCCTTGTAAGTCTTATCACCATTGGCCTTTAAATAATCGATCACTTCCTTCCACGCTTTTTTAGATGGCTCTTTGGTAAGCGAATCAATGGGCAATGAGGAAAAGAAATTTGCCCAGTTGGCATCCGGAAATGTTTGGCGCAAACTTGGTGCTGCACCTGTCTCAGAAAGTTTCCAGAGGATTATAGTTTGATCTTCTCCACCAGAGGCTAAGTAGCGACCATCGGGACTTATTGTTATGGCTCTTACGCCACCGGTATGACCCACGAATTCTTTTTGAAAAAATCCATTCTTGTCATACAACTTCAAAGAGAAATCGCTAGCTACTGCCACACTTCCATCCAGTAATGCTTGAAAATCTAAAATGCGACCATCCTCGTCTGGGGAATTTTCAATTTGCTTATTCTTTGGCAAATCCAGCTTATATTCCGATGAGAGAGAGAATCCTTGGTTGAAATTTTGAGCTGGAGAAACAAATTTAGGAGCTGTGGCATTCAACTTCATCAAGTTAAAATCGAAACTTCTTTTAAAGTCATTGGCCTTCGCATTCATCGATTGCGAAACGAACAACTCTAAGCCGGTTCCAAAAGCCAAATCTTGAATGGCACTTCCCTTCCCTTTTACTTTTCGGATCGTCTTTCCATTGATGGGATTCCATAAATAAATCTCATTGTTATTGCCGCCCGCGGAGGCCACTACATAGCTGCCATTGTCTGCCGGTGAAAAGGCCGCTGCAAGCACCGCATTATCGTGCCCATTGAAATCAGTGAACTTATTGCCTCCAGGCACGCCATAACTAACGCCATGGCCTTGCACATCTAATGCCACTAAGATTTTGGAATCAAAAGAAAACGCCATGGCATTGATGGGTGCCCCACTCGACCATTCCTTTACTACAGAGCCATCGGCACGCCATAAAATAAGTTCTTTACTTTGACTGCTAGATGCTAAAAAAGACCCATCTGTTGAGTAGGCTAATTTGTTTACTTCTCCTCGGTGCTTATTCCAAAAACGAGGATTGAATTTCGCTCCGCCTTTTTCTAAAAGAGCGAGACTGTACACAGTGATTTCGTTCTTTCCTTCACCTACCACGGCAATATCCATCGTAACTGGATTCATGGCAAGATATTTTACAGGAGAACCAACAGAGATCGATAAAGCCACTTTGTAATTGGGAGATCCATCTACACCCCAGACTTTCAACGTGCCGTCATCACTACCACTCACTAAATACTTTCCGTTACCCGTAAAGGCAAGGCTGTTGACTACATTGGTATGGCCGAGTGCGGTAGCCACTTGCACGCCTTTGTTGATATCAACTATAGCAATGTATACTTGATTGTCGGCTGTGAGCGTGTAGCCAGCGAAAGCGAGTAGGTTTCCATCTGGCGATAGTGCGGAGGCGTAAAGCATTCCATTGGAACCATCCCCAATTTGAGATTCAAATTTTTTGAGCATTTCACCAGTACTCGCACTCCACACGCGCACGGTTTTATCCTCAGAGATAGAAATGATTTTTTCGCCATCTGGCGTAAAATTGAGGTTTTGCACTTTCGCAGAGTGCCCCATTGAATTGATAACAATGCGCGGAATTCCCGTTTGTGAGAATGCGTGAAGGACAAGAAGATTAAAGACAACTAGAAGGAATGTGTGTTTTTTCATTTGGTTTACTCCCTAGATTCAAGATCAAAGTTACCAAATTTTATCAGTAACTGTGTGGAGGGATGGCCGGATAAGGCAAAACGCGAACCAAAAAGTTCAAAGTAGCCTGAAAAGGCAGATTTGAACTTTATTATGAATGAATTTTAAGCCTTAACGCCAGCTAGGTGGCAGCGATAAGCCAAAGAGAAGAATAAGGAAAAGAAAAGTAAGACAGATAGTAGTACTGAAATCATAGTGGTAGTGGTTAATCGTGAAGCAAAGGTGCAGCTTCAATGAAAAACCTACCGAACGGATTGACCTGATCACCTACCGAAGTAATGTTCTAGCCCTTTTTGTAAAAACTTGCGCATTCACCATCTATCAAAAAATTCGTTATTTGGATAAATGTAGAGTACGAAATAGCGTTTAAACCTATATTGCGCCCCATTTAATCAGATTCAGTTTCATGAACAAACACCTACTCCGCGTACTGTTTTGTACTTTGTTAGCCCTTCCTGGCTTTTCTCAACTCGAAAAAAAGGAGATTCCGACAGATTGGTTCTTGCGCGACCCAGAACAAGATAGCCTTCAAGGTGTAAGTGCAGAGCGCGCCTATCAAACCTTATTGAAAGACCAGCCTTCTAAAACCGTTTTGGTTGCGGTGATCGATTCAGGGATTGACATCGACCATGAAGATTTGAAAAGTGTGATCTGGACAAATGAAAAGGAAATTCCCAACAATGGTATTGATGATGATAAGAACGGCTACATCGATGACGTGCACGGCTGGAATTTTATTGGCGGAAAAAATGGAAATGTGGATGCTGATACCTATGAATTGACACGTGAGGTGATTCGAATGACCAAAAAATTTGAAGCAACAGATTCGATCAAGGCCAGAAAAAAAAATAAGGCTGAATATGCCAACTATCTCAAACTAAAAGACAAATACCAAAAGCTAAAAGCAAAGAACGAGCAACAATACAAATTGTATGCGGGCATGTACAATTATGTAACGGCAAGTGTAGATACATTGAAGAAGCATTTTAAAACAGATAAACTAGATCCGGAAGCGGTGAAGAATCTTACTACGAAAGATCCAACATTGCTTTTTTCTAAAAGTGTGCTCTCTGGCATTTATAAAAACATGGGTGATGATGCCCAGCTTGATGAATATTTAAGTCAAGTGAAAGAAGGCGTGGATTACTATGCAGTGATTGTGAAGTACGGCTACAATGCCAATTTTGACTCAAGAAAAATCGTGGGTGATAATTACTCTAATTTTTTTGAGAAGGGGTATGGAAACAATGATGTGAAAGGGCCAGACCCAACCCACGGCACACATGTAGCGGGAATTATTGCAGCCGATCGCAAAAATAGTATTGGTATCAAGGGCATAGCTGATAATGTAAAAATAATGGTGGTGCGTGCTGTGCCCAATGGAGATGAACGTGACAAAGACATTGCCAACGCTATCATGTACGCAGTGGATAACGGGGCAAAGATCATCAACATGAGTTTTGGTAAATCCTTCTCACCCGAAAAGGAAGTGGTTGATAGAGCCGTGAAGTATGCCGAGCAAAAAAATGTTCTATTGATCCATGCAGCAGGGAACGATGGCGATGACATTGACAAAGAGAAGAATTTCCCGACTAAGAAATACTTGAATGGCAAGGAAGCCAAAAACTGGATTGAAGTGGGCGCCTCAGCTTGGGGTAGTGGAGAAGATTTTGTAGGTAACTTTTCTAACTATGGAAAGAAATCCGTTTCACTTTTTGCGCCAGGTGTTCAAATTTATTCTACCACACCAGGGAATACTTACAAAAACGAAGATGGCACGAGCATGGCCAGTCCGTCTACTGCGGGGGTCGCTGCCTTGCTGATGTCATACTTCCCTAATTTGTCTGCCTTAGACGTGAAAGATATTTTAACCAAATCAACCCGCAAGTTTGATAACCTAAAGGTGCAAAAACCGGGAAGTAAACAGCTTGTTCCTTTTAGTGAACTAAGTATTTCTGGAGGACTGGTGAACGCGTATGAGGCGGTGAAGATGGCACAGTTGTGGAAGGGTAGGATAGTTAAATAAGTACCGACCTACATACTGTCCTGCGTCTCACCCTAAAAGATTCTACAGGATTTTAAAATTTCACTTTATAACTGGTGCTCCTGCCTCCGCCTTCTTCTTTCTCTAACATTTTTGCTTGCATCAAACTTTGTATGTCGCGCAAGGCAGTATCGGGCGAGCTCTTGATCATCTTCGCCCATTTGGAGGAAGTGAGCTTGCCTTCAAAGCCGTCCATCAGTTTGTTGAGCATGGTGCGCTGCCGCGGGTTTAATGCTACTGTGCGGTGCTTCTCCCAAAAAGTTGCCTTGTTCAATACGCCACTTACATTTTCGCTGGAGGCCGTGAGTGCGCGATCGAAACAATGGAGAAACCACAATAGCCACGTTGTTATATCAAGTGCGCCACGCTGCGTTTTTTCCAAGTGATCGTAATAGGCCTTGCGCTCTTTTTGTATTTGCGCGGACATACTATAAAAACGTTGCTTGCTTTGGTCTGATCGCGAGAGTTGCATATCGGCTATGGCGCGGGCGATGCGGCCATTGCCATCGTCAAACGGGTGGATGGTGATAAACCACAAGTGCGCGATAGCTGCCTTGAGTATCGAATCCATTTCTTCAGCACCGTTGAACCACTTCAGAAATTTTTTCATTTCGTTTTCCAATCGCGCGGCTTCGGGTGCTTCAAAATGTACGCGCTCTTTTCCCATCGCGCCTGATACTACTTGCATGGGGTCGCCTTCGGCATTGCGCCAAGCGGCCACTTGTATTTTATATAGGCCGCTTCTTCCAGTAGGAAATAATGCCCCGTGCCAACTGAACAACCGTTCTTTGCTGAGAGGTTTTTCATATTTTTGAGTTGCATCGAGCATCATCTCCACCACGCCATCTACATTTCTGTCTGTGGGGACCAAGCCTGCCACTTTCATGCCCAGCTTGCGTGCAATGGAAGAGCGCACTTGATCCATGGGTAATTTCTCTCCCTCGATCTCGCTCGACTTCATCACGTCCAATATCAAATTACCCAAGGATGCCTCTGCCTGGAGTTGAAAGCCCAAACCTTCTAGCTTACCCAATAACCGCCCCTGCTTGTGCCGCACTGCTGCAAGCGGGTGTACAAGCTGCTCATGAGCCCAAGTAAAATCAGGCCAGTTCTTTAGTAAATGGATGTATTTGGGCATTCTCCGCAGATTATGCGGTAAATATAAAAGAGTGTGCGGAGATTGGCAAGACAATATCCGCAAATTATGCGGAGATTAAGAAGGTCATTCTCCGCACCTCAGCCCCGTCCAACTTCTTAGACAATCGGGTTTTTAAGTTCGTTTGATCAATGTGGAGTGTAGCACTTTTAGTTTCCATTTCTTTTTCTCTCTCACCAACACTACGGTTTCCAGCCAATGAACAGTTGATTGCTTACCCTCTCTCATCATTTCGGAATGAAGATTGTACGCTGCCCATGCCACATTTTTATCTACTGTTGTATAGATGAACTCGATGGTGTTAACTCGTTTGAAATCATTGGACGTATTGCGTTTAATTGCCTTTCGAATAAGGGTATCCAAATTCCAGACCTGGCCATATTCAAATAACAAAATATCTTTAGCGCAATATTCCTTTAAGCTAAGAGAATCGCGGTTTGATAAGGCATCAAACACTTTCTCAACAGTTTGTTGAATTGCTTTTTGATTTCCTGATAATTCCCCTTGTGCCTTTACTGTCAATACAGAGATACTAACAATAAAGACAATTAGCGCGATTTGCTTCATAAAATTCGTTTTCGGTAAGTTGTGAAGTTTGGCAAAGAATTAGAAGAGGAAAAGCTCCACACCCCGATTTTTATCGAACGAATTAACCCACGACAAGTCTACCCGCCTTCAAGATTTTCAGGTTCAGATGGGTGGAGTAGGCAAAGTTCGATCGGGGGATAGGAGCAAAAAGTCTGAAATGGGCTGGATTTGAAGCTCGCATCTAGCTCTGATCTTATCAAATTTTCGAATAGGGGGTTGCCTAATCTCAAATTAATCTTAACTTTGCCATCCTTTTAAAAATGGACGTGTTCCAACATTAAAAAAACCTAGAAAAAATGGTAAAGATCAGATTGGCCCGTAGAGGTCGCAAAAAATTGTCCTTATTTGATTTAGTAGTGGCCGATGGCCGTGCACCAAGAGACGGAAAATTCATAGAAAAGATTGGTACCTATAACCCAGCCACCAACCCAGCCACTATTGTCATTAAAGATGATCGTGCATTTCATTGGTTGATGGTAGGAGCTCAGCCTTCTGATACTGTAAGGGCAATGCTTTCGCACCATGGCATCATGTACAAAAGACATTTGCAAATAGGTGTTGACAAAGGTGCTCTTACCCAAGAAGCCGCTGATGCCAAGTTAGCTGAATGGATGAAAGCAAAAGAAACAAAGGTTCTTGGTAAAGTAGAGAACTTGACCAAGTCGAAGCAAGATGCAGCCAAGGCTCGCAAAGAAGCTGAATCTAAAGTGAGAGAAGCACGTGCTGAGGCTATCCGCCAAAAGTCTATTGTGAAAGAAGCTGCTCCTGTTGCTGAGGCCGTTGTTGCCGAAGGCGAAGCACCTGCTGAACAAGCATAATTAGTAAGGTTTAAAACTTCAAATGCCATCACCGTAAAGTGATGGCATTTTTATTTGATTGACTTATGCAAAACAAAATAGAATTGTCAGTTTGAGCTTGTCGAAAACTGACAATTCCAGTTTCGAATTGACTTCGATAAACTCAGTCTGACATTTGTTTCGTTGTTTTGCTTAAGTCCAGTTATTGATTGAAATGGAAAAGGAAAGTTGTTTTAAAATTGGGTACGTGGCCAAGGCGCATGGGCTAAAAGGGGAGGTTACTATAATCGTAACCGAGCCAATGGATTTAGATTCCGTTGAGTCTGTTTTTGTCGAGCTGAAGAACACACTCGTCCCCTATTTCATTAAAGAACTTTCTGATCGTGGAGATAAAGCCTTTGTGAAATTTGAAGAGATCAACTCCATAGAACAAGCCAACGCCATCAAAGGCAGCAGCATCTACTTGCCCAAAGAGACAAGGCCAAAACTAAAGCGTGGAGAATTTTATGATGACGAGATTTTAGGGTTTGTGGTAGAGGACGAAACTATAGGCATTTTGGGAAACATAACTGAGGTCAGCACGAATGGACCCAACAAACTCCTTGTAATAAACTATCTTGGCAAAGAGGCACTCATTCCCACTAATGGCCCATTCATCAAAAGCGTGAACAAAACCAAAAGGTTGATAAAAGTAGAGCTGCCAGAGGGATTTTTAGATATATAGAAATATCTTCGGGTCATCTCAAATTGTGCATCCGTTAAATCCTCAATTGCCAACTGAGGATTTCTTAATTTTGAAAATCAAGCAGTTACAATTGTGCGGTCGACAAATGAACAATTCAACCTAGCATAATAGTAGATAGAGAATAAATCTCAACTAATCATTTACCAAACCGAAACAGGCGAAACAAAGCTAGAAGTCCGTTTGGAAGACGAAACCGTTTGGCTTACCCAAAAGCTGATGGCTGAGCTTTTTCAAACCACCGTTCCCAACATCAATATTCACCTAAAAAACATTTTTGAAGAAGGGGAATTAGCCCCCAAAACAACTATTAAGGATTCCTTAATAGTTCGTTTAGAAGGCGGCATAGAATTGCATAGCTGGAATTCCCTTAACTTCGCCCCATGCGCATCGACATCCTCACCTGCCTCCCTAAATTGCTCGAAAGCCCATTCGGTGATTCTATATTAAAGAGAGCGCAAGAGAAAAGTTTGGTAACGGTAAAAGTCCATGACCTGCGAGAATACTCTACCAACAAACATCGCACTAC
This sequence comes from Cyclobacteriaceae bacterium, assembly GCA_043777495.1. Lineage (GTDB taxonomy): Bacteria > Bacteroidota > Bacteroidia > Cytophagales > Cyclobacteriaceae > ELB16-189. The sequence goes on from JAYWHU010000134.1 coordinate 15,355, forward strand.
AGACGACTACGCCTTTGGCGGTGGTGCAGGCATGGTAATGATGATCGAACCGATCGATTGCTGCATCACTTCCCTTAAAGAAGAGCGCACGTACGATGAAATCATTTACATGAGCCCCGATGGAGAATTGTTTTCTCAATCGCTGGCCAATCAATTGAGCTTAAAACAAAATTTGATCTTGCTTTGTGGCCACTACAAAGGAGTAGATGAACGCGTACGTCAACACCTCATCACACGTGAAATCAGCATTGGCGATTATGTGCTTTCGGGTGGAGAGTTAGCCGCAGCGGTAGTGGCAGATTCGGTTATCCGCTTACTCCCAGGGGTTTTGAACGATGAAACATCCGCGCTAAGCGATTCTTTTCAAGACGGGCTGATTGCTCCGCCCGTTTACACCCGCCCAGCAGAGTATAAAGGCTGGAAGGTGCCAGACGTTTTACTATCAGGCCATCAGGCCAAAATTGAGGATTGGAAGCAGGAAGAAGCCATAAAGAGAACAAAAAATCGTAGGCCAGGACTAATTACCTAGCAGGAATTTTGTAATCTAGGCTTCCAAATTCAACTTCTTCGCCTATATTTGCAGTCCATTTTAAAAACCGAGCAGTATGGCCGATTTAATGAAAATTGTAGAGCAGGAGTTAGCCGCCAAAAGAACTGGGATGCCCAGCTTTAAGTCTGGCGACACTATAAATGTGCATGTAAAGATCAGTGAGGGTAACAAAGATAGGATACAGCAATTCCAAGGAGTAGTGCTTTACCGCAGAGGTACAAACACGAATGGTGAGAGCTTCTCTGTAAGAAAAGTATCGAACGGGGTGGGTGTTGAGCGTATTTTCCCGATCTTAAGCCCAAGCATCGATAAAATTGAATTTGTAAAAGCTGGTAAAGTCCGCAGGGCAAAACTTTACTACTTAAAAGGCCGCCAAGGCAAATCTGCGAGGATTAAAGAAAAATTAGCTGTGGTAAAAGCAGCCTAAGTCAAAATATAGAATAATCAAAAACCCATTTCAAACCGTTGAAATGGGTTTTTTGCTTTAAAAGAGAACCTTGAATAAATAGGCAGAGCCGCTTATATTTGTCGCTCACTTAAAACCTAGCAATGGCCAGACCTACCATCACCGAACTGCTTGGCAAAGATGCCGAGTCACTTCTCACGCACAAGAGCAAAACAATTTTAAAAGACCAGCTTCATTTGCCCGGCCCTACATTTGTGGATGACATCTTTACCATCTCCAACAGAAGCACCCAAACCATTCGCAGCATTCAGACTTTGTTTGATAAAGGCCGCTTGGGGAACACAGGTTTTCTTTCTATACTTCCAATCGATCAGGGCATTGAACATAGTGCAGGTGCTTCATTTGCTAAGAACCCGATTTACTTTGACCCAGAGAATATTATTAAGCTCGCCATTGAAGGCGGATGTAATGCTGTGGCTACTACGTTTGGCGGCTTGGCCATGATGTCGAGAAAATACGCACACAAGATTCCGTTCATTGTAAAGATCAATCACAATGAATTGTTGACGTACCCTAATCAAGCGGATCAAGTGATGTACGGCTCTGTAGAAGATGCTTGGAATTTAGGAGCCATCGCAGTGGGTGCAACTATTTATTTTGGATCAGATAATGCTACGCGCCAAATACAAGAAGTATCCAAGGCATTTGAGAAAGCGCATCAGCTAGGTATGGCCACCATCCTTTGGTGCTACACTCGCAATGATGCTTTCAAAAAAGACGGAGTTGATTATCACACCTCGGCAGACTTAACAGGACAAGCCAACCACTTGGGCGTAACCATTCAAGCTGATATAATCAAACAAAAGTTGGCAACGAACAATGGTGGTTACAAAGCGTTGAACACGGGTGGAAGCTCTTACGGAAAATTGGATGAGCGCATCTATACTGAATTGACAAGTGAACATCCTATCGACTTGTGCCGTTACCAAGTAGTGAATTGCTACATGGGTCGTGCGGGCTTGATCAACTCTGGTGGTGATTCAAAGGGTTCAAGTGATATGGCCGATGCAATACGCACAGCAGTCATCAACAAACGCGCTGGTGGCATGGGCTTGATCTCCGGCCGCAAGGCATTCCAACGCCCGATGAAGGAAGGTGTTGAAATACTTCAAGCTATTCAAGATGTGTATTTGGATAAAACGATAGATATCGCTTAAACTAATAATTTTAGAATTAAGATTTAGGACTTAAGATTTTTAAGCCTCTGCCTTTTTAGCGGTACTCAATTGGTTTAACTGTCAGAATCTTAAATCTTAAATCAAAAAATCTTAAATAAAGAAAATGCCTTGGTTCAAACGTACCGATAAAGGAATTCTCACCCCCACCGAATCAAAACGTGAAGTGCCTGATGGGCTGTGGTTCAAATCTCCTGGAGGAAAGATTGTTCATACACGTGAGTTGAAGAACAACGCTTATGTGGTTCCTGAAGAAGACCTTCATGTAAAAATTGGCTCGGAGGAATATTTTGAAATCCTGTTCGACAATAACGAGTTTGTTGAATTGGATGTGAACATGGAGTCGGGAGACCCACTGAAATTTGTTGACACGAAAGCATACCCCAAAAGAATAAAAGAATCGCAGGCCAAAACACATTTGAAAGATGCCGTGCGCACAGCGTATGGAAAAATCAATGGGCTTGATTTGTGTGTGGCGTGTATGGACTTTACTTTTATTGGCGGCTCGATGGGCTCGGTAGTGGGAGAAAAAATTGCGCGTGCTATCACCCATTCATTAAAAACCAAAACACCTTTCTTGATGATCTCCCGCTCGGGCGGTGCGCGCATGATGGAAGCTGGTTTGTCACTCATGCAAATGGCGAAGACCTCTGCTAAGTTGGCCTTGCTAGATGAAGCAAAGATCCCTTACATATCATTACTCACTGATCCTACTACTGGGGGTGTGACTGCCTCTTATGCCATGCTTGGCGATTTTAATATTGCCGAACCGGGCGCATTGATCGGCTTTGCTGGCCCACGTGTCATCCGCGAGACGATTGGTAAAGATCTTCCTAAAGGTTTTCAAAGTGCCGAGTTTGTTTTAGAACATGGCTTCTTGGATTTTATAATTGATAGAAGGAGTTTGAAGCAGCGATTGAGCGCGTTGTTGAAGATGTTAAGTTAAAGCATGTATCAGTAATGACTCAGCAAGAGTTACTTGATTATTGCATTGAGATGCAGCTCAGAGGAGAGAGATATCAAACTATCGCAGCCTTTCTAAATAGGCAAAATGCAGATGATCTTACAACTAAAATAATTTTTAGAGAATTAGACAAAATTGATAAAGCTAACAAGTTAACAGAATCAACTAAGTTGCCTATTTATTGGAGTCGTCTAATTGCTGGATTTTTACTCTCTTGTTTAGGAATATATTATTTAATCCTTACAGTTGGCCACAATTATAATACTTATCACTTAGCTCGTTTGATCAAAGTAATTATACCTGTTACCATACTAGGAGTCGTAGGTTTGGCTTTATTTATTGGTGAGAGTGTTAAACTCATTATTAATTTCACCAGAAAATAATCGTTTCTAAATTTCCCAGAAAGCGAACTTGTTAGAATATTTATAATAATACCTTTCTTATCTTTGATTTATGACTGCGAAAAATAAACTTAGAAACAACCTTATGAGAAGGGTTCAGAAACTGTCTGCAGATAAGCTGACTGAAATAAATAATCTACTGGGGAAAACGGAAAATCAGTTTAAGTCAAAAGAAAAGACATTGAAATTAGCAGGATCGTGGAAAGATTTAAGCGAGGATGTATTTATTGAGCTAACTGAAAAGTTCCAAGACAATCGGACTATTGTACAGTGAATTGCGACCAGTGAATTGGAACTGTTGATTAGAATTTACAAATCATTGAGAATTCATAAATCAAAACTCACAAATCACACTTCACAATTCCTCCCAATGCCTAATGCCCAATGCCTTAATAAACCTCCACTACCTCCCCTCCCTCGAATATTTTTGTGCACTCTATCCTTCTAAAAAAATCATTTTAGAAAAGCAGGAGCATTTTGTTAAACAAAGTTTTAGGAACAGGTGCTACATCAATACTTCGCAGGGGAGGCAGATGCTGATTGTGCCCGTGACGGAAAAGCATGGAAAGGTTTCTGTTCAAGAAATAAAAATCGATCATCAACAAAAGTGGCAGAACAATCACTGGCGCGCTATCGAATCAGCTTACCGTAAAGCACCCTTCTTTGAATTTTATTTAGATGAACTGAAAGATATTATCTACAAAGGGCACGTACATCTCTTCGACTTGAACCGTGATTTGCTGTCATTCTGTCTGCGATGCTTGGGTATGCAAACGGAGCTATCGGAAACTGTGGCGTTTGAAAAAGAGGTGAGCGCAACGATTATCGACCTTCGCTCGCAGATTACACCTAAAACATCCTTCGTTGATCGGACATTCTATCGCTCTGTGCCTTACCAGCAGGTGTTTGGCAATGCTTTTGTAAGCAACCTCAGCTTTATCGACTTACTATTCTGTGAAGGACCGAATTCAATCAAGATCATCAAAACTTCAAGATCAGATTGAACAAATAAATTCTTTCGAGCGTTTTAACGTTCAAAGTTTGATGGGCTTTGCAGGAGCTTCGGCCAGGGATAGTAGTGGAAAGCCTCCCTCGGCTGGGATCGGGATGAACTACGCGCGTGAGCAAGCAGAGGGAGCTTGGAGCGGATAGCCCGGCCCCGATTGCATAGGCGTTGGAATGTGTGCATCGGGGGGCCGCCCCACTTCACAAAATTTTCAGTTGACAAACAGCCAAAAATTAACATTGAAAACCGATTTTGAATTGTAACATCTAAAACTTTACATTTACATATCTCTACTCTACACACTATGCCACATATGGAAGCTAAATTTTCTAACCGCGTCAAGGAAGTGATTTCCCTGAGTCGGGAAGAAGCGTTGCGGTTAGGCCACGATTATATCGGTACCGAACATCTCATCCTCGGCATGATTCGCGAGGGTGAAGGCGTAGCAGTAGGAGTATTGAAAAAATTGGGTGTGCCGCTCGATCAACTGCGTGGCGAAATAGAAAAAATCAGCAAAGGCACGGCCACTCATGAAATAAAAAATTTGGCAAACATTCCGTTGACTCGCGCTTCAGAGAAAACGTTGAAGATCACCTATCTCGAAGCAAAAGTTTTTAAGGCGCAATTGATTGGCACGGAACATCTGTTGCTTTCCATTTTGCGCGACCCTGATAATTTGGCAACTCAAATCTTAAACAAATTCGATGTGGCTTACGATGTAGTAAAAGAAATGTTAGAGTATCAACATGAGCAGCCCATGGCCGCTTCTGATACCGATGATCCAGATGATGACTCTTCCAAAATGTTTGGAAGCGGAGCGGTGCCTGGCGCAGGAAAAGAAAAGAAGGGCGGAGAAAAATCGCGCACACCCGTGCTCGATAATTTTGGCCGCGACCTGACCAAGTTGGCCGAGGACAATAAACTCGACCCGATCGTTGGGCGTGAAAAAGAAATCGAGCGTGTGGCGCAAATCTTGAGCCGCAGAAAAAAGAACAATCCAATTTTGATTGGAGAACCTGGTGTGGGTAAAACTGCCATTGCCGAAGGATTGGCATTGCGCATCATTCAAAAGAAAGTATCGCGTGTGTTGTTTGGCAAGCGCGTAGTGACGTTGGATTTAGCATCATTGGTTGCGGGTACAAAATACCGTGGCCAGTTTGAAGAGCGAATGAAGGCGGTGATGAACGAGTTAGAAAAATCGGCTGATGTGATTTTGTTCATTGACGAACTTCATACGATTGTAGGCGCAGGCGGTGCATCTGGTTCGTTAGATGCTTCCAATATGTTCAAGCCTGCATTGGCTCGCGGAGAAATACAATGTATCGGTGCTACTACATTAGATGAGTACCGTCAATACATAGAGAAGGACGGAGCATTGGCGCGAAGATTTCAAATGGTGATGGTGGATTCTACTTCGGTAGATGAGACGATACAGATTTTGGAGAACATCAAAGAAAAATACGAAGAGCATCACCATGTAACATATACCAAAGAAGCATTGGAGGCTTGCGTAAAGCTTTCTGATCGTTATGTGAGTGACCGCTTCTTGCCAGACAAGGCCATTGACGTGATGGACGAAGCGGGTGCGCGGGTACACATCAACAACATTCACGTGCCAGATGACATTGTGAAGTTTGAGGCCGCCATTGAAGATGTGAAGAAAGAAAAAAATCGCGTGGTAAAGAGCCAGAAATATGAAGAGGCTGCACAACTTCGCGATAAGGAAAAGAAATTAATTGAGCAGCTTGACTTAGCGAAAGCGCGGTGGGAAGAAAAAACCCGCACCGAAAAATATACCGTTACCGAAGATAACGTGGCCGATGTAGTAGGTATGATGACAGGCATACCAGCTAATCGCATTGCACAAAAAGAAAGCAACAAGTTGCTGGGCATGGCCGATGAATTGAGCAAGCGAGTGATTGGGCAAGATGAAGCGATCAAAAAATTAACACGCGCTATTCAACGTACACGTGTTGGTTTGAAAGATCCTAAAAAACCAATTGGTTCATTTATTTTCCTCGGCCCGACTGGGGTTGGTAAAACAGAATTGGTAAAAGTGCTTGGCACTTACTTGTTTGATAAAGACGATGCGCTGGTGCGCATTGACATGAGTGAATACATGGAAAAATTCTCTGTGTCGCGATTGGTGGGTGCACCTCCCGGTTATGTAGGTTATGAAGAAGGTGGACAGTTGACGGAGAAGGTTCGCAGGAAACCATACAGCGTAGTGTTGTTGGATGAAATCGAAAAAGCTCATCCAGATGTATTCAATATTTTACTGCAGGTGTTGGATGATGGCATTCTTACCGATGGTTTAGGTCGCAGAGTAGATTTTCGCAATACGATCATCATCATGACATCAAACATTGGTGTGCGTGACTTGAAAGACTTTGGTTCGGGCATTGGTTTCACTACCAAGGCCGGTCGCGAGAATGATGAAGAAGTAATGAAGTCAACGATACAAAATGCGTTGAAGCGTGCGTTCTCTCCTGAGTTTTTGAATCGATTAGATGATGTGATCGTGTTCAATTCATTACAACGCGAGCATATCCATAAGATCATCGACATTACGCTTGGCAAGTTGTTCGCTCGTATTCTTACTCTAGGTTACACTGTAGAATTAACAGAGAAAGCAAAAGACTTCTTAGCAGAGAAGGGATATGATCCACAGTTTGGTGCAAGGCCGCTCAACCGCGCTATTCAAAAATATTTGGAAGACCCCGTGGCCGAAGAGATATTGAAAGGTGAAATAACCGAAGGTGGCATCATCATGGCCGACTATGAAGGCACTGGTGAAGTGTTGGTGATTAAATCTAAGAAGGGAAAGGCTTCTGCGAAAGAGAAGAAGAGCGAGTAGGTTAGGACTTGGGCATTGTGGCTTAGGACTTGACTTCAGCAAATGAATTTTAAAAAGGAACGGATATCCGTTCCTTTTTTTATTAACATCCGTTAATTCAACTTCCTCAAATACACATTCCCATATTTTGATTCAAAGCTATAGCTCGGGCCATTGCCCAACTTAGCGGAGACAAGTGTATGAAAATCTTCTTCTTCTCTGCCTGAAAATTTGTGATCGAGGTTAGAATAGATTTGGCCATAGTTGGTTTCTGCTTTTAGTTCACCCACTTTGTTTTCCAATAAGGAAGCGTCAACACCCCCATACGTGGCATCCACCACTAGTGGGCCATCAAATTCTTTTATCTCCACCATACCATAAACCGATTCAACTTTTGTTATGCTATTTTTTGGCACTTTGATCTCCAACGAAATATCCATATCCACGCCTTCTGAATAGCACTTGTAATTATTTCTGTTTTGTGGATCGAATTCTTTCAATTCAGATTTGTTTTTGAAGGTAAACTTCTTTCCATCTTTCGTCACCGTAATCCTGCGAGGGAGATTTTTCAGATTCTTTATTCTCGATTCGATCAATAGCGTATTCCCAAAAGCAGAAGATGATAATTCAAACGCATCGTCACTCTCTCCTCCGTTAATACTTACTGTGCCTTGAATAGAAATTTCATTCTTATCCCATGTACTTACTTTGATCAGGTCTGGATAATCGAAATGAAATTTGATTGATTGCCCCGCTTGAACTGGATATGTTTTGTTCACGACAGTTTGTGCGAGTGTCGCCTCACCAAGGCAACACAACGCAATGAACATGAGCGCTCTCATTTTTTGCGCAGATAAACTTTGCCATAATCCGAACGGATATCAATACCCATTCCACCTCCGTTGATCTTGCCGTTCACCTTATCACTGTATTGAACCATGCCACCATCTTTATCAATGTCTATTTTATATTCAGGAGCAACTAAGATTTCTCCATACGAAGTAGCTAGTTTCAAATTTGCTTTCGTAGCTAGTGGCAACGTAACATCTACATAGCCATAGATGGATACCAGCGACAAAGGGCCTTTTACATTTTGACTAAAATTTGCTTCGATATGGCCATAAATTACTTTCGCGGTCACAGGTCCAGTAATATTTTCTAACTCCACGCTGTTGTAATGAGTAGAGATTTCAATCTCGTTTTCAAGGTTTTTGAAAATAGCATCGCCACCATATTGAGAAGAATGTTCATAAGAGACGATCACTCCTTTAGGAACCAAAATTTTTATTTCAGGAGAGTTCATCTTTTTTAATTGATACACCTCCACCACATTGCCTTTGTCGGCCACATTGATGCCCAAGCCTGTGTTATCATCTAAGCCAGAGCCGTTGATAGCACGCAAGCCTTTTGAGCGGTTGTCTTCATCTTCGTCTCTATCCTTGTCAAAGGAGGAAAAAATAATTTCGTTCCCGTTGTGACCCTCCACTCTTACATTTCCCAAATGGATTTCTAACCGACCGGTGGTTTTTGCTACTTTATAATCCTGCGCGGTGGCAACACAGATGATAGCCACCATCACTCCAATAACTAATACGATCTTTTTCATTTTTATAGTTTTAAATTTTTAACCTATTTACAATCTAGTATTACGCAGAATCTTTGATTTTTTAGGCGTCTGACACCTCAAAGGTGTCTTGACGCCTTGCCTTTGCGTAAGTCCAGCTACGATAATTTTAAAAGCCCTGAGTAAGCCTCATTTTACCGCCTTAATCATTTCTTTATCCTTTGTAATGCGATCCAATTCTTTGATCACCGATTTTTCTTTCATCTCTACTTGTCTAGCATCGTCTCCCGCCTCGGGGACGATGTTTTTCAGACTTATTGAGTATCGTCCCGAGGCGGAGACGATGCTTGACGTGCCTATGATAATTTTAAAAGCCCTGAGTAAGCCTCATCTTTTACCGCCTTAATCATTTCTTTATCCTTTGTAATGCGATCCAATTCTTTGATCACCGATTTTTCTTTCATCTCTACCATCAAGCGGATCAAGCTGATTTGCACCACGGGGTCTTTTTGTTTTGCCAATGCGCTGATGAGCGCCACTCGTACATGCTCTTGTTGATGAAACTTGCTCAATGCATCCAGTGCAGCCAACCGCACATTCGTGTTAGGGTCTTCGTTCATCGCCTTCAAAAGTGCATTTACAATTTCATCATCGGCCTTTTCTAATTGGTAGGAGGCTGCCACCCCCAACATCCGTTGACTGGCTGACTGTGGATTGGTCATCATTGCCATCATCATCCGCTTGGTAGAATCCATTTCTTCTCGTAGGCGGGCGATCTCTTTTTGTTGTTCATTGTTTTTGTTTATCCAATAGCCAATCCCTACGCTCACCAATAGAAAAATAAATCCTGCTGCAATGCGAAGCACCATTGGCTGAAAGAAAACTTGTTTGCCAATCGATGCTTCAGCGAAGGTTAGTTTGCCTTTACTTGAATTTGAAATTTCTTGTTGAAGTGCTTTTTCAAAATTCAACTTAAGCGTAGAAGAAGGTTCTAACTTGGTTGTGTGATCGATTTGGTTCATCACCTGCTTCAATTCCTTGTATAATTGAACGGAGCTTTCGTTTTCAGCAAGTTCTTTCTCCACCACAACTCTTTCACTGGAAGAAAGTTTCCCATCGATGTAGTCGATCAACAAGCTTTCTAGTTTTTCTGTTTCCATAACTTAAAAATTTTAACCACAGGGAACACAGAGAGCCACAGAGTTTTTATTTGATAATCCTTTCACAGTTAAATTTTTAAAACTCTGTTTATTCTCTGTGAGCTCAGTGTCCTCGGTGGTTTTTTGCATTGTTTAACTTTTCTCCAATTCAAAATAATGTTCTCTCAATTTGCCAATAGCACGATGTACTTTTACTTTGATGTTGGCCACTGTAGTATCGAGCATCGTGGCCACTTCTTCGTACTTTAAGTGTTGAAAGCGGGTGAGCACTAACAGCTCACGTTGCTCTTCGTCCAATCTGGCCATCGATCGTTGGAGAAGTTCTTCGCGGTCGTCTTGCATTTTGCTTTCTTCACTATCAGCCATCGTGTCGCCCATCTTTTCAACATCCAAAAAACCTGTGTACTTATTTTTGCTCGCCTGATAATGATCAGAGAAAATATTCCGTGCCAGTTGATATATCCACGGCATAAATTTATTTCCCTCTCGGTAGCTACTCCTGTACTTGATCATGCGCAAGAAAACATTTTGCGTCAAGTCTTCGGCCATGTCTCGATCCATGGTCATCCTTGCCAAAAAATTAAAAATCCTTTTTTGGTAACGGTCGAACAAGACAGCAGCCTGTTGGAGATCTCCGTTTTTCACGGCTTCCATGATTTGTTCGTCTGTTGGCAGCACTTCAGATTTCAATTTTCAGGTTAGTTACAGGAGTTTGTCTTAAAGGTTACAAAACTGATTGGATTATTGCTAGAAGGCTTCAAAAATGAACTATTATCATAATTCAGAAGCATTACTATCAAATAAAAAAATAATACTTGTATTTTCTGTAGTCAGCATATAACTTACAGCAAAACGAAATATAAATGGCCTGGGAAATACAAGTAAAAGTAAACGAGAACCTATACCTGCGTAATCCAGAACTATCTGAGTTGGGCAAAAATATTTTGAACAATGGCATTCAGATGGTCGATCAAATGGGATTGGAAGAATTTACCTTCAAGAAATTAGCTACCCAGTTGCACACTAATGAATCGAGCATCTACCGTTATTTTGAAAGCAAGCATCGGCTGTTGCTTTATTACTTTGAATGGTATTGGCGATGGATGGAGTACCAACTTTCGTATCACACACACAACCTAAAAGATCCAGAGGAGAAAATTTCTATTTTCATTCGTGTTCTTACACTAAAGCAAGAAAACATGGGGCTAGAGGGAGAGGAGATGAACAAGGAAGCACTTCATAGAATTGTGATCAAAGAAGCCTCTAAAACCTATTTGACCAAACACGTGAGCGAAGACAACCAAAAGCAATTCTTCAAACCCTACAAAGATTTCAATAGCAAAATTGCTTCCATCATTCACGAATACAACCCGAATTACAAATACGCCCGCTCATTGGGCAGCACCATTATAGAGATGGCACACTACCAACATTTTTTCATGTATAACTTGCCTTCGCTCACCGACTTTGGCGAGAGCAAAGACGAGGCGGAGATGATGAATTTTTTGAAAGAACTCGTTTTATCTTGTAAAAAAAATTAGATTTGTAAATGGCAACACGAAGAAAATTTTTGACTAGCACAGCTACAATGGCACTAGCAGCATCCATTCCCGCATTGAGCAAATCGGAAACAAAGAAATCATTGGTTCACCATGTTTACTTTTGGTTGAAGAACCCTGCTTCTAAAGAAGATTTGAATAAATTGATTGAAGGGATCAACTCATTAAAAAAGATTGAAACGCTTCGGATGGTGAAAGTGGGTGTGCCTGCTGCTACTACCAAGCGCGATGTGATAGATGACTCATACAGTATTTCTTTGCTTACTGTGTTTGATGATGTGAAAGGCCACGATACGTATCAGGATCATCCTATCCATACTAAGTTTGTTGCAACCTATTCACCTCTTTGGAATAAAGTGGTGGTGTATGATTCAATGGATATTTAAAATCGAACCGAGAAATTTTTTCCAGTCCTTCAACAACGCAATTATTTCTTTGGTGGCGATTTCTTTTTCTTTTTCGCCAAAACCATAGGAGATCACAGAAGTTTTGACGGATAGATCGATGATGCATGCATCTGATCCCCCAAAAGAAATTTTCTTTTTATTCCCTTCCATTACTTTTTCAATTTGACTGAGCGTTTTCTCTACGCCCTTCAACGTACCAAGGTGGCCATTGCACAAATCTTCTAGCATTTGGTAGGGCCGTTGTATTTTCATCAACGGGCGAGCAGGTTGTCCTTCCCAAATAACTTTTGTCTGAAACTTATACTTTAACATAGTGTCAAAATTAAAATCAAAAGTATTGCCTATGGCAGATTGCCTCTTACTTATCTCGTCCAATCTTTTGGGAAAGCCGAAGCGATGCTGTTATTATCCTTCAAGTACATTTGAATGATTATCCCTTCACTACTTTTACCTTCCCACAAATCTCCATTCACTTTTCGTTTGTTGGCAAACGCGTAGAGAATTTCTTTCTCTGTTTTCTTTTCGCTCCAGCTCTCTGGGTAAAAAGTAGAATAGCCTTGGTTGGAAACTTTGGCCACCCACTTTCCATTTCCGTTTTTTACTTTTACTTTGGCCTTGAACAATCCATTGGGGCCATTCTTTCTTGAGCCTTCTACTAGTTGCGAAGTTTTGTATTCATTGATGGCTAAGATGTGATGACACCCCACGGCCTTGCCCTGCCGATTGATCTCTCCCTTAAAAATATGGCGCTTAGCTTTTTCTGATAATGTTTGAGCAATGGAAGAATGACCAATCGCCAATACAAATAGGAAGACAAATGAATAGCGAAATGTTTTCACATTAATGAGGACTTAGGCATAAGACCGTGGGCTTAGAGCCTTAGGGTTACGAAACCTACACGTTTTATTAATGTCGTCCTAATAAGGAGTAGCCGT
>JAYWHU010000135.1:0-28220 GCA_043777495.1 Cyclobacteriaceae bacterium
GAGCGCTAGTATGTTCCTCTTCAATCCCTCCAGTTTCGTTCTCTTCACTGCTGATTTTTTGAAAAGTCTTTCAAAAACATCTTCTGTTATTTCTCGCCAATCTGCTTTTGTCATTTTTTCAAGATTGGCGTGGGGAAGAAATTTTTCTTCTTGATGCGGTTTTGAGAAACGATTCCAGGGGCACACGTCTTGACAGATGTCGCAGCCGAAAATCCAGTTTTCAAATTTGCCTTTTACCTCAGTGGGTATTTCTTCTTTTAGCTCGATGGTAAAATAAGAGATGCACTTACTGCCATCAACCACGTATGGTTGTGGGATGGCATCGGTGGGGCAGGCATCCATGCAGGCAGTGCAAGTGCCGCAGTAATCTTTGATGGGGCCATCATACTCTAATTCTAAATCAATAATCAGTTCGGCCAGAAAAAAGAAACTGCCCATTTCGCGGTTGAGCAACAAGGAGTTTTTGCCTACCCAACCCACGCCTGATTTTTTTGCCCATGCGCGCTCATGCACAGGAGCTGAATCGACAAAAGCACGACCTTGCACTTCACCTATTTCGTTTTGGATAAGTTGTAAAAATGTTTTTAATTTTTCCTTGACTACAAAATGGTAGTCTTCTCCGTATGCATACTTGGCAATCTTTAATGAGTCGGGATTTTCTTTTGCTAAATCCTTTTGGGGATAATAATTGTATACCAAACTGATCACCGATTTTGCGCCAGGCACTAACAATCTTGGGTCGAGCCGTTTGTCAAAATGATTTTCGAGGTAATTCATCTTGCCTTGGTAACCGCGCTTTAGCCACTCTTCTAAGCGAGGCGCTTCTTCTTCTAAAAATTCGGCTTGGGAGATGCCACAGAAACTAAAGCCTAGTTGGGTGGCTAGTGATTTAACGAGCTTAGTATTTCGTTCGGCACCGCCTTTACGCCCCTTTAATGGATTTTCTATGCACATAATCTTTTGCGCTAAAATTCCATCCAATATATACCTTCAAATTGATTGAGTCCTATTCTCATGGTTTTATTGCCAGGTTGGATTTACTGGCATAATCTGATTCGCCACCAGAAGTCTTCACAGTAGAGGTCGGCACCCCTTTTCATTCCTCACTAAAATCACCAAAAGTCCTTTTGATTTCCTTGTCTGTGTACTTTTCGTAAGCTGGCTTGGAAGCATTCAGTTCCAAGGTGACTAGTTTTTGGTCGTTTAGGATGGGTAAAAATTTATCACGATCTACATCGAACGACTTTTCTCTGCGAGCAGATTTGAGTGCATACTTACGTGCAAAGTTATCACCCTCCAATTGGAGTTGGTTGCGAATTTCTACGTTCACTTTCATTTTGTCTAGTATGTCGGACTTTGATTTACCAATCACTTCGGTGGCTTCTAATGTACCAAGTGTTAGCACAGTCGTTCCACCAATAGCTGATACTGCTTTGTAGGAGCTGGGGTCATTGGAAAGCGCAACAGGAGCAAGCCCCGTTGTAGCTCCTAATGAAGCGTTTAAGATGGCTCTGTTTTTCTTTCCATTCTTCGCTTGTTTATAGGCTTTGGTTAGCACTTCATGATTTTTATCCAGTTCATCAATCATACCTTTTGCACGGGTGAGTGAGTTGACATATTTTTGGTAAAGAGATTTATCTTTCTCTTCTAAGTTTTCAGTATCCAATACTTTTATCTTCACTTTGCGCTGCACGCGATTGCTGGACTTATCTAAAGCGAAAAAGATAATCTGTATAGTTTTCTCCTTGTCTACTTCGTTTACAAAAGAATAACCAGGCGACCATGTGAATTCTGATTGCACGTTGGTGTTTTCTTTTAAACTAATTTTTTGCACGCGACTATCTGAGCAAACAAAACCAACACTCGAAACGTTTTCATCTCCATTAGGATCAGAAACATAGATTTTGAAATTCACACGTTCATCTTCTTTGATGGTAACGCTACTATCGCCTGGCACTAAAAGTACTTCGGGCGGTAAGTCCAATTGAGTTTGGGCTATTTTTATTTTGCCCTTTGTCTCTGCCTTTTCGGGTTGATCTTGCGCAATGAACTCTAGTATGAGTGGATTATTTTTTAACGAATTGAATTGATTGCGTGAGGGTGTCCAAGTCAGTAACCCTTGCGAGGACAAATGAGCTCCTTCAGGCATTTGTGATGGAATGGATCTGAAAACCAAGGGATCTCCATCCCAGTCGCTGACATAATCAGGCGAGATTTGATATTGATTGAGCGTAGATTGCTTTACATAAAAGGTAGGCAAATCTTCTACAGATGGTGGTCGGTTTTGGTGAAGAATGGTAAAATTTATTGGCTTCCGAATTTTATGTCCATCTTTCCAGGCTGCTTGAAAAATTAAGCTGACTTCTTTTTGCTTTTCCAATCGGTCGACCCAATCAAACGAAGGTGTCCACGAGAAATTCCCTAGGGTATCGAACAGTATACCTGAGCCATTCACGCCTTCAAGAGAATAACTTGGTTTTATGGAGTCAGTCACTTCTACTTTGAAGTTAGATGGTTGCCCTTCTTTCAAAACATTCCAATTTTCATGAGAAGGGAAAACAAATTGCTGTGCAGAAAGCAATCCTGCCGACCAACTAAAAAGAAGAAAGAAAAAACAATACTTCATTGTATATTTCTGGATAGTGCGCAAATTTAACCCTTTGAATAGTTTTTGAAACTTATTTTTTTATGAAAAAGAAATCAGCCAAAACAAAAACAATTGAGTTGAAACACAATTTTTTTGAAGATGTCTTTGAGGTAGTGAAGCTGATACCGAAGGGCCGTGTGACGAGTTATGGCGCGATTGCCAATTACCTAGGCACACGAATGAGTGCGCGCATGGTGGGCTGGGCGATGAACGCTGCGCATGGTACAGACATTGCCGCGCACCGCGTGGTCAACAGTCAGGGATTGCTCACAGGCAAGCATCACTTTGTGCCGCCAAGTTCCATGCAGAAGAGCTTGCAGAAAGAAGGCGTGAAAGTGGTGAAGGATAAAGTGCAGGATTTTGAAAAGAAATTTTGGGATCCTAGAAAGGAACTGCTCTAAATTCTTGGCCACAAGGTATATGCATCTGGTTGCAAGCTTGTGGCGTGTAACTTGAGGCATGAGGCCAAATAAAACAGGTTGAGTTGACACAATTTTTTTCTATTTTTCAGAATGATAATCGATTTACGAAGCGACACGGTGACCAAGCCCACAGCGGGCATGAAGGAAGCTATGTTCCTTGCCGAAGTGGGCGATGATGTGTTTGGCGAAGACCCAACGGTAAAAAAATTAGAGAAGAAGTGTGCAGAGCTTTTGGGCATGGAGGCTGCAGTCTTCTGCCCGTCTGGCACAATGACCAACCAGATAGGCATAAAAATTTTGACCCAGCCCTATGACGAAGTGATTTGCTACAAAGGCGCGCACATTTATAAATACGAAGGCGGTGGTTTGGGTGGCAATAGTAATATCGGTACGAAATTATTGAATGGAGATCGAGGAAGGATTTCTGTGGAAGAGATTGCCCCTGTAATTGGGAACATCAACGATGTGCATCAAGCGAGGACTTCTGTGGTGGCATTGGAAAATACAGTTGTGCGTGAAGCAGGCAGTTATTACAAGCTCGATCAAATCAAACCAATCAGTGAATTTAGTAGAGCGAAAGGAATGGCGATGCACTTGGATGGTGCGCGGCTGTTCAATGCACTGACTGAGACAAAAGAAAAATCTACCGACTTCGGAAAGTATTTTGATACGATTTCCATTTGTCTATCGAAGGGATTGGGCACACCTGTTGGCTCGGTGTTGGTTTGCAAAAAAGAATTGGAGCTGAAAGCGAGGCGCATGAGAAAAGTTTTTGGCGGGGCAATGCGCCAAGCGGGATATCTTGCTGCTGCGGGAATTTATGCGTTGGATAATCATGTGGTTCGATTAAAAGAAGATCATCAGCGGGCGAAATTGTTGGGTGAAGCATTAAGTAAATTATCTTGGGTGAAATCGGTAATGCCTGTAGATACGAACATTGTAATTTTTGAAGTGGGTAATGAACTTGGGTCAGAACGATGTGTTGCAGAACTGGCAGAACAAAAAATCAAGTGCCTTCCATTTAGTGCTACAGAGATTAGATTGGTCACTCATTTAGATTTCAATGATCAAATGCTCGATAGAACTGTAGAGTCATTAAACAAAATTTCTTTCAATTGAGATGGATGAATTAGGTAAATCATTTCCCATGGCCGAAGGCATGGTGGATGCAGAGCAGTCAGGAACACCCAAGCAACACAACGAGTTTTGCCTCAACTGCGGAACAAAGTTGCAAGATGTCTTTTGTCAACACTGCGGCCAAAAAGACATTGCCAAAAGGCAAACATTGGGTGAACTGCTCACTAATTTCATTTCGTCCTTCTGGAGCTACGAGGGGAAGTTTTTCAAGACAATAAAGTTTTTAATCATCAAACCAGGTTTTTTGGCAACAGAATACAATGCGGGAAAGCGGGAAAGCTATTATCACCCGGCAAGAATGTACGTGTTCATCAGCTTTGTATTTTTTCTTTTGTTGTCTGTTCTTCCGAATGACGATCTAAAAAAGAGTATGGTCAAAGCTGATTTTTCTGATGAGGAGAAGAAGGAAGCGGTAAAAGATTCAATTAAGTCAATGGTTGATTCTATTAAAACGGTGAGTAAAAAAAATAAAAAATCTGATTTTACTATTATTGGAGACCACAAAACACGCGGGTCTTATGACTCAGCACAAGCTGCATTGGCGCCAGAAAAGCGAGACGGTTGGTTTATGAAAAACCTAACTTTAAGGAGTATTGAAATCAACGAAAAATACAAAGGAAAAAGTGAGGAATTCATAAACGATTTCCGTGATGCTTTCTTCGATAATTTTTCAAAAGTATTATTTTGGCTATTGCCGTTCTTTGCCCTTCTTCTAAAACTGCTGTATGTACGCAGAGATTATTTTTATAGCGAGCATTTAGTCTTCTCTATTTACTACTATAATTTCTTTTATTTCGCAGGATCACTTCAATTAATAGTAAATGCTCTTCCGGTTTGGGAATGGGCTAGCACTTTCGTTGGCTATTGGATTGTGCTGTATTTACTTTTTGCCATGAAGCGCATGTATCAGCAAGGTTGGGGAAAGACTATTTTGAAATATATACTCTTCCTTTTTTCGTTTTTCATATTGATGGGAGTTGGACTTTTGATTAATGTTTTCTTTATTTTCTTGGCAATATGATTGGCGACTCCTCTCCACTGGCCGAACGCATGCGTCCAGCCAAGCTCCAAGACCTGATCGGGCAAGAGCATCTCGTTGGCAAAAATGGAATCATTCGCAAAGCCATTGAAACAGGCAACGTGCCTTCCATGATTTTGTGGGGGCCGCCCGGTGTGGGTAAAACGACTATTGCAAATATTATTGCCAACGAAGTAAAGCGACCGTTCCATTTACTGAGCGCGGTAAATGCAGGCGTGAAAGATGTGCGCGAGGTGATCGACAAAGCCAAGCACACGCTACGCTCTATTTTATTTATCGATGAGATTCATCGCTTTAATAAATCGCAACAAGATGCGCTGTTGGGTGCGGTGGAGAAAGGAACGATCACATTAATTGGTGCCACAACTGAAAATCCATCTTTTGAAGTCAACTCGGCTTTGCTTTCGCGCTGCCAAGTGTATACGCTCAAGCCATTGACTGAGGCTGATCTTTTAAAATTGATTGATCAAGCACTGAATCGGGATGTAGAATTGAAAGGGCGAAAAATTATTATCAAAGAACATCAGGCGTTGTTGAATATCTCTGGTGGCGATGCCAGAAAGCTTTTGAATCTTATTGAACTAATTACGGAAGCCATTGCGGGCGATGTAGAAATTACCGATGCGTTGGTGGTGGATGTAGCACAGAAGCGCATTGCTATTTACGATAAGAAAGGCGAGCAGCATTACGATATTATTTCGGCTTTCATCAAATCCATTCGAGGTAGCGATCCGAACGCGGCTGTTTATTATTTAGCGAGAATGATCGAAGGAGGTGAAGATGTAAAATTCATTGCGCGCAGAATGGTGATCTTAGCATCAGAAGATATTGGTAACGCCAATCCAACTGCGCTAGTCATGGCCACTACCACTTTTCAGGCTGTGGATGTGATCGGTTACCCTGAGGCACGCATCATTCTTTCGCAGTGTGCGATTTATTTGGCGAGTTCGCCCAAGAGTAATGCGAGTTATGTAGCGATCAACAATGCGTTGAAAACAGTAAGTGAAACGGGTGATCTATCCGTACCTTTGTCAATACGCAATGCACCCACCAAATTGATGAAGGAAATGGATTATGGAAAAAACTATCAGTACGCGCATGGCTTTGAAAACAACTTTGCTAACATGGAGTTTTTGCCTGATCAAATTAAAGGCATGAAATTTTATGAGCCGGGCAATAATATGAGAGAAATTGAGTTCAGAAATTATTTGAAGAAATTGTGGAAAGAAAAGTATGGGTATTGATTAGATAATTTGAAAATTAATCAATTTGAAGATTTGAAAATGTGAACAACTATTAACAAGCAACGAACAACTATTAACAAGCAACGAACAACTAACTAAGTGCAACGATTACAATTTGAATCATCTCCGTTCTTTATTCTGCTCTGCATGGCATTGGGCGCGGGCTATGCTTTTATCTTGTATCGAAACAAATATTCTTGGAGCAAGCGTGTCAATCAATTGTTGTTCGGGTTAAGAGCTTGTTTGGTAGCGTTGTTGGCTTTCTTGCTCATCGGCCCGATTCTAAAATTGACAACAAACTTGCTAGAAAAACCCGCATTAGTTTTTTTGATAGATAACTCTACATCTGTTAAAGAAGCGGTTGATTCAGTAAGTCGGGGGAAGATAGAGGATCAACTACAGTTGGTGAAAGAAAAATTAGAAAAGCAAGGCTATGAAGTAAAGTGGAATGACTTATCCAATCAAGCAATCAAGAAAATTAATTTCAATAATACTACCTCCGATTTGTCTAGTGCCATGCGCGGTATTGCCACTGAGTATGAAGGGAAAAATTTAGCGGGTATTGTTTTGCTTTCTGATGGTGTTTACAACTCTGGAACTTCTCCCTTGTATACTCCTGTTCGTGTTCCTATTTATTCTGTTGGCGTTGGCGATACTACTGAGCGGATGGATTTGAAGTTGCAAAACGTAGCGTATAACAAAATCACCTATCAAGGAAACAAATTTCCAATTCGGGTAGAAGTGATCGCTCAGGTTGTTTCAAGCCAAGAAATTATTGTTTCGATTTTTAAAAATGGCAAGTTGCTAACTCAGCAAAGGAAGAATTCAGGAGCAAAGCCATTGACTGATTTTGATTTTTTGATCGATGCTACCGAAAAGGGAATGCAGCGACTGGACATATCGGTTGAACCAATAAAAAGTGAATCAAACCTCAAAAACAATCGCGCCAGTGTTTTTGTAGAAGTAGTAGAAGGCAGAAAAAAGATTCTATTGATCGCACCTGCTCCTCACCCTGACATCAAAGCATTACGTTCTGTAGTAGAGAAAAATTCCAATTATGAATTTATTCTTCACATACCAGGAGTAACAAACGCAAACTTCAACATGAAGCCTGATGATGTCGAATTGATTATTTTTCATCAAGCATTGGACGTGAATGGAAAAACTGCTTCCCTCTTTCAACAATTTAAAAAGAGCAAGGCTTCTCTCCTATTCATTATTGGAAGTCAATCAAACCTGCGTCAGTTGACAGCTAACGCCATTCCATTCTCATTTGAGCAATCTGGGCAATGGGATGAAGTGACACCCGTAGTCAATGCTTCTTTCCGTGATTTTAGTTTTTTAGAAAATAGCAATGGCGTTTTTTCAAAATATCCTCCTGTGGAAGTACCGTTCGGAAAATTCACGTATCCACCCAATGCAAATGTATTGTTGTATCAACGAATTGGGAGTGTGGCAACAAATCGTCCGCTATTGTTAAGTTGGGAAGAAGACAATCGAAAAATGGCCACACTGATTGGCGAAGGAATGTGGCGGTGGCGATTGAATGAATTTGCCTCCAACCAAAACACCGAAGTGTTTGACGATGTATTTTCAAAATTGATCCAATACCTCAGCACACTCGATGACAAACGAAAATTCAAAAGCTTCCCTACGCAAAATGAATTTAGCGATGCACTTCCCGTTACCTTCGAGAGCCAAGTCTATAATGATTTGTTTGAATTAGTGTATGGGAACAAAGTAGAATTGGAACTTCGTGATGAGCAAAACAAAACAACAAAATACGAATACGTTCTCAGCCCAGGTGGCGCACGTTATCAAATAGGTGGATTGAAAGAAGGTGTGTATCAATACAAGTCTTCCACTGCGCTAAATGGAAAGCGAGAAGAAGTGCGCGGGCAATTTTTGGTCACCGCCCAAAACATTGAATCTCAAAACCTCACTGCCGATTTTGGATTGCTAAGAAAACTATCAGCTTCTACAGGCGGAAAATTTTATGAAGCAACTAATCTAAATAAATTGACTATTGATTTTGAAAAGACACCCGCACAGAGTTTGATTCATTCAGATGAATCGTTTAATCCGTTGATTAATTTAAAGTGGGTATTCTTTCTACTACTAGTGCTAATCAGTATTGAGTGGTTTTTGAGGAAATATTTGGGTGGGTACTGATTAGGCTTCTTGCATCCGTTTAAGGTTCAGTTGCAAAGTTAAAAAGGTCGTGAAGACAAATGCTTAAAGGCCGCAATTGGGAGGGCTACTCCCCCATTATCATTTTATTACAAATAATAGAATTATATTTTGAAATTTGTAACATTGTAGCGATTTTTGTCCTAAACCTAGCCTTGACTATGCGGATCGTTACGTTCAAAAGGATAAAGGCGTTTTCAGAATTACATCCAGATTCAGAACTTCCTTTAAACTTTTGGTATCATACTGTGACTAAAAAAAATTGGAAGAATGTGAACGATATAAGGCTAGATTTTAACAACGTTGACTATGTAGGAAATCATCGTTTTGTTTTCAACATCAAGGGAAATGATTACCGGCTGGCTGCTATTATTTCATTCAACGCCAAAAAAGTTTACATCAGATTTATCGGTACACACGCAGACTATGATAAGATTAAGGATATTAAAAGTATTTGATCTATGATAAAAACAGAAAGAGATTACAACGCCATTGTTGAGCGCGTGGAAGAACTTCTGCAAAACCCTGACAACATAGAAAACAAAAATGAGAAGGGTTATGTAGAGTTAAATGTATTGTCTGACCTCGTGGCAGAATATGAGGAACGATACTATCCGATAAAAAAAGCTTCGCTTGTTGAAGTCCTTAAATTGCGTATGGCCGAAATGGGGTTGAATCAAAAACGCCTCTCCGAGCTTTTGGGTGTAAGTACATCTAGGGTAAGTGAATACCTAAATGGCAAGAGCGAACCCACTTTGAAAGTAGCTAGGGAAATAAGCCTAAAGCTCGGAATAGATGCTTCCATTGTACTAGGGATCTAACAGATACTTTTTATGATAATGATGAGTGGAGAATGGTTTTCTTCTCTAAAACAATTCCTTCGCTTCTATTGCGTTGGCTATCGTGCCTATGCTGTATTGGTTAGGCTTTAGGCCATTACTGGTGACTAACGTATATAGCAGTTGCTTTTTTGTTCCTGTTAGTTGCTTGAATTTCTCTATTCTGTTTTGAGCCGCTTCCATTTCTTTTTTGCTGAATTCATATTGGGTATTGTGATATTTCATTTCACAAATATTGATCACATTATCGGCACGGTCTATGAGCATATCTATCTGACAAGCACCGCTATCGGCATCGCCTTTGTAATAAAAAGAAGGTGTAGTAAAAAAAACACCTGATATGCCCAATGCAGCCGCTATTTTATTTTTATGCCTCATACAAATATTTTCGAATGCGTAACCAGCCCAGCTTTTATAGGTTGATGACTGGCTGATTGTTACAAAACTACCTTTGCCTTTGTTCAGTGGATTGAAGTGAAAATAAAAAGCCGTGTATTCATCGGTAAGGTGGTACAAACTGTTTTGGGTTTTCTTTCCGTAAGGGATATAACTTTCTATAAACGAGCACTCCTCCAGTTCTGTTATTATTTTACTAAGGCCTCCGCCATTTTCTATTTTTGTGATGGCTATTATTTCGCTGCGGGTAAGGCCCTTTCGCTTAGTGGCTATGGCTTTTACCACAGCTTCATAAGCAGGATAGTTGTCGAATAGGGACCGATACAGATTCTGAAATTCATTTTTTAGTTCTCCAGTGGGGTCAAACAGTAGGGCATCGATATTTTGAATAGCCGATTTATCAAAGCGGAGTTGTTCCAAATAATACGGAATACCGCCCAAAGCCATATAGGCAGTGATAATTTCAGCCTTTGTCCATTTTATCTTTTTCCAAAGCAAAAATTTCTCCGTTTCAGCCAATGTAAATGGCACCATTTTGAGGTGGCGAGTTACTCGATTGTGCAAGCCAGCGGCATTGTTCATGATGTTTTTGAACATCCAAGAGGTGGCCGAACCGCAAAGTAGCAAGATCAGGTTTTGATTGGTCATCCAATCGTTCCAGTGATACTCTAAGGCAGCCAAAAAGCCCGACTTGTGCTTATCCAACCAAGGTACTTCATCTAAAAAAACGATACGCCTTTTAGTAGCCCGTATCGTGCTCAGGTAGTTTTTTAGTTGCCTAAAAGCCTGCATCCAATTGGCGGGCATTTCATAGTGCATTTTACCCGCTGCCACTTCGTTAAGTTTGATAGCCCACTGATCCAAATGCTCGCCTGATTCGGTGAGCTTGCCTCCCGTAAAATGAAAGTCGATGTGGCGGCCATACGTGTTCTTTATCACGTAGGTTTTGCCCACCCGCCTCCTGCCATATACCATCACCAAGTCGGCATTGGTGTTCTCTATCAGCTCATTTAGTTTGGCTATTTCTGTTTCTCTGCCTACTACTATTTTTCCAGGAAAAACCTCCTCTCTTTTTTTACCCATAATTCTGTAAGTGTTTAGAAATCAGCTACAAATATATGAATAAGATAATTATTGCTCGCTTAAAGTATAACAATTTACATAGTTTAAGCGAGTAATAATAAGTCATTGCTCGCTTAAACTGTGTTTTTATAGATAGAAAAAGCGCAGATAAGACTGAAAGAGAGTATAATGCTAAGGTTGAGCGCATGGAAGAACTTTTGCAAAACTCTGCACAGAATTATACAATCATTCATTAAAATGGCTTTTGAAAAAATATTTGGAAGGGTATTGATAGGAGGTTCCTATTTGCCTACAGCCAAATATTAACCACGGAGATAACAGAGGAACACAGAGAAAAACTCTGCCTCTGTGGTTCTCCGTGTCCCCTGTGGTAAAAAAAAAATCTAATCAAGACGCAACCTTACTCTTCTTTGAATGCACCGAATACTTGCAATCATACTTACCTACAAAGTAATCATCTAGTTCATTGGCCTTATTGAATACCGCAGTAATATTGTTGCTGACTTCCTGTTGCCTGGGCGAGAACACATCTGAGAGATGTACACGGTAAGAAATATATGCTTCGTTGTTATACATGCCCAATTGAAACGGCCGCACATCCATAGAAAGTAATTCTTCCATCAGTTGCCCGATGTTTTGAGTGGGCAATTGAACCAGCGGAGAGGTGGCATAGAGATAATCTTTGTTGTACACAAACAACCTCACTTGCGATGAACCCACATAAAATTCCCAGAACTCGTAACCTTGGCGAGTAAGCACTGGGTTTGTTCCCAATCCTGCAATAGCACGCTCACAGAAAAGACCTAAATCAGAAAGCATGGGCTCATTGAAATAAGCCACGTCAATGCCTTGGCCACAATTGTTGCAATACTCAACAGGTTCTGAAATCAATGCGGAACAAGAACCACATACTAAATTGAAAGAATTATTTAGTTGAGGGAGCAGTTTGAATTCTTCTTCCAGCAGTTGCACAGGCACACCAAAGCCCATGTTATCTGCATTGTTGAATTTGCTGGTGGTGATGGCAATTACTTTTCCCAGTGCGCTGATCATGGGTCCTCCACTGTTTCCGGGGTTTACGGCTGCATCCGTTTGAATGTAGCTCTTCCCTTCCATCGGTTGGTTGGGCGCACTTACCACACCTTCTGTTACCGTAAAGGGCATGCCGAAAGGATAACCTGCCACAAAAACTTTATCGCCCTGGCGCAGCAGCTCGTTTCCATGAAGTTCTAATTGCGGTACGTCAAAAATCTGTTCCGTGCGCAAGAAGGCTAGGTCTTCGTGCGGATTAGCCAATACTACTGTGGCTAAATAACGGTTGCCTTGTTGGTCTTGCACCGATACTTTTTTGTAAGCCCCCACTACATGATAATTGGTAATAAAAATGTTTTTATCCTTCAAATAAAAACTAGTGCCAGAGCCAGAGGCCGTGTTCACTTTAAAAATACATTGTTCAAGTATATGCTGCTGTGTCATAATGCGGTTGATGTTTAGGAGGCGAATTGGGTATTAATGGTTTGAAGCCCTTGCAATAAAATACCTGATGCTTCCATCCACGTCTTTTCAGATGCACGGGTGAGGGCATCCATCAAAATAGCATTGACACCATGATCCATATTGTTTCCATAAAATAAACCATACACGCAGTAGAGCGACTCAATCACCGAGGCTATATAGTTTTTATCATTATGATATTTTTGGGTGTTGGTGAGTGCCGTTTGGATATTGGATTTCACCTGCGCGGCACTCGTTCGCGATTTTGAAGGGACAAAAGTTTCCGCTTCGTACAAGTTTTTGGTAAAATTGTCTTTACCTGATTGCAATAATTGCTGTAGAAATTTTTTACCGGTCTGTACGCGGTCGGTAATGTTGACGTTCGAGTTGCCCAAATTGCCGATCACTAATTCCAATTCTGTTTTCAAGAAGCCTTGCATTTGCGTGCAAAGATCAATTCGCTTCATAGCAAGAACGAGGAAATCCAACGTTGACCCAAACCAGCGTTGCTGATCAAAATAATTAGTGAAGTTGAAGGTTTCGTTGATGATCTCTACGGTTTGATTCCATGCTTGCTCATTCTGCGCAGTAGAGAAATATTTTACCTGTGGCTCCACCAATCCTTTTGCTTTGAATTTCTCTTTAAACTCATCATCGTAGCGATCAGCTGTTTGACAGATTTCTTTCAACACATAATAAATTTTGTACGGTTCACAGGTATCCAATGTTCCTTTGTAATGGAATGTAAGCTGGCTTCCCGTGAGGCGCATTTGTGCCAAACTCAGTGGATAAAAATTCAACTCTGTGGCCTTGCGTAGCAAAGGCACACGTGCAGCACTGGCAATGTCAACCAAGCCGCAATTAATTTCTAACTGCTCGTCTTTCATAGACATAGTTACTACCACCGATCCATGAGGCACATTAAATTCTGTTTGCGTAGGATTGCCATGATTTTGCCGCAGCGACATGTTGATGTAATCGAGCAGATAATGAAACGATTCTTTGTAAAGTTTTTGATCCCACGCGCTGGTCACGCTGGTCCACTTAGATACATCAAGCTGTCCCTGAAGATCGCCCCAGAGATTTCGGTAAAATTTGGGTGTTTGATTCATGGTGGTTCGGTTAGAGGATGTAAAAAGGCGAATCTTTAGGAAATAAAAAAGAGATTTTGTGGCTAAGATTTTTAGCGTTTGCTTGAAAGTGCGTTTTCTTCACTAATCGAAAGCCTCTTACGCCTAAAAAATGACCAAGGCACTGCGCTGGAGTTTGGGCTCTGTATAAAAAATGTTTTAGCGAAGCACAGAAGGTTGTGCGCTCATCAGAAGAGAATACTCTAACTAAATCTTTTTCACTACTCCATCGGCACATTTACATGCCGCTCTGCATGATAAGAAGAGCGCACCAGCGGCCCTGACTCAACGTATTTCAATCCACGCTTCAACCCTTCTTCTTTATACATCGCAAACGTATCGGGGTGAATAAACTCCGCTACTTCCAAGTGCATTTTGGTAGGTTGAAGATATTGGCCGAGTGTTAAAATCATCAAACCGTTTTCAGCGAGATCATCCATCGCTTTAAAAAGTTCTTCTTTGGTTTCGCCCACACCCAGCATGATGCCAGACTTTGTGCGCTTGCCTGCTTCACGTATTCTTTTTAATTGCTCTAGGCTGCGCTCGTATTTTGCTTGAGGCCGTACCATTCTATAAAGCCTTCCCACCGTTTCCATATTGTGCGAAACCACTTCTTGGCCACCATCAATCATTCTATATAGTGCATCCCAATTTCCTTTTGTATCGGGGATCAACGTTTCAATAGTAGTCTCAGGGCTAAGTGCTTTTGTTTGCACCACGGTTTGATACCAAACTTCTGCACCGCGGTCTTTCAGCTCATCGCGATTTACGGATGTGATGACTGCATGCTTCACGCCCATCAACTTGATTGCTTCTGCCACGCGCTTGGGTTCATCCACATCGTACTCTGGCGGGCGGCCAGTGGCCACGGCACAAAAGGTACAACTGCGCGTACACACATTTCCAAGAATCATGAACGTAGCCGTGCCCGCTCCCCAGCACTCGCCCATGTTGGGGCAGTTGCCGCTTTCGCAGATGGTGTGAAGTTTGTGATCGTCTACCAATCTGCGCACCTTGGCATACTCTGGACCAATGGGCAACTTCACCCGAAGCCAATCGGGCTTTCTTTTCTTGGTTTGCTCTGCGGATATGGTGGGGAGTTCTATCATTTTAATAGGTATTGAGCTAAGAGATTTGAGTTTTGGGAGGGCACGTCTCTATACTCAGATCTCACTACTCAATACTATTTTATTTACCAATAAGTTCCTTGTATTGTGCAGCCGATAAAAGGCCATTGACTTCAGCCGCACTCGTCATCTCAACTTTCACCATCCAGCCATCCCCGTAAGGGTCGCTATTTACTTTTTCAGGTGCGGCATCTAACGCTTTATTGAATTCTACCACTTTGCCAGAGATTGGCATAAATAAATCTGAAACAGTTTTTACAGCTTCCACGGTTCCAAATACTTCGTGTTGAGCTATTTGTTTGCCTACTGAAGAAACATCTACATAAACAATGTCGCCCAATTCGCCTTGAGCAAAATCGGTAATACCAATAGTGGCAGTGTTGGCTTCTACTTTAATCCATTCGTGGTCTTTGGTGTAGTTGAGTCCGTCAGGTATATTCATAGTGGTTTTAAAATTAGACTGCAAAAATAGTGAAAGGGATTCAATGTGGTTAAGTTAAGCTTCTTTTTAATGACCTCGTCCCTATCCTACAGAAGAGAATTAGGATGTTTAACTTAACGACATTGAGCGGTGATCAATCAAGGTTGTGTTATCCCATCCTGCACACCGCTACACTACGGTGCTAGGTTAAACAATATCTTAAACCCTACACGTGTATTTGATCGGGGAAAAGAGTTGGTAACAAGGGGTTCGTTGGTACTGTGTTCAGCATACATTTGAATGCTCAGTTTTTGATTGACCATGTACCGCAGGTTAGGGCGAAATTGAAAATTAATATTACCATTTGTGGTGGTGCTTCCCTCTTCAATCTTTCGTTGAATGGTTTCTGTACTGCTCACACTTATGTTCATCAAAAAGGTAACATCATTTTTTAATGTGATGGTTCGGCCTTGGTCTTTGAACGGAAGCTTCATATTGTTCTTTGTAAATCCCATTTCAAAAGACCAGTCTTTTCCGTTCGCTTCTGTGATTTGAGCATTCGACACATTGAGCGAAAGGTCGCGCTTCGTTTTGTATTCAAATTTTAAGCTCAATTTACTTTTGGTGCGTGCGTTAATGCCTATCAGTGGCTGGAAGGATTCGTTGATCATTACTTGATTGATTACATAAACGGGTATAAGCAAACCTGTGGTTGTACTTTTTGTATCAGCATAGCGACTAGTATTGTACTCTTCTATACTATTGCCTAGACCCACTGATTGATATTGAAGAGAGTTAGAATAATTTACGACCGAATAGTTGGAAACGTAAGCGTGATTAATGGTGACCGATTGAAAAATATCTTTTAAGAAAGAAATTTTATTCAACCCATTATAGTCAATTCGCCAGTTAGGAATTGGTATGCTTGGGAAAGGAGAAAGACTCACACCATCAGCTGAAGTACCTGAGTAGGCCGCAATAAAAGCAGGTATTAAAACATCCTGTGACTTTCTCTCGTAGGTCTTAGTTGTAAGTCTTTGAAAACTACCAGCTACAATATCTAGATTTCTTTCAAACTGCTTGAATACGTCCGAACCATTAGCAAAAGCTGTGTTGATACTCAAAAATGAAATCCGATAAGAACCTGAACGGCTTGGGCTGAGGCCGCGCGGATTTTGACCTAATGAGTCATACCTAAAGATTTCTTGAAAGGAGGTATTGCTAGTCTTTCGCGCATCTAGTTGTATTTTAAAATCAGTGGAAGGTTCTAGGCTTGCCCTCAAGGTTAGTTCCTCGTTTTTATTCTGTGTAAAGGGTGCGGTTAGGTTGGGGTTTTTCGTAAGCCATTCATTGCTACTAGCGAACTTTGCATAGTTAGGATTTTGCTCGCCTAGTATAAAGCCGAGGCCGGGCGATTGCCAATCTTGGTCAAAGCCAAACAAGCGAGGTGTTTTGTTAAAGCCTGGCAATAGTGTGCCTTCTGTTAAGGTATAAGTTCCATTGATGTTCCGAAGAGACATGACCAATCGCAGCAACAGCTTTACGGCTTTCAAGTCTGGTGGCCTGCGCACGGTGTCTGGCACTGCAGGCTTATTTTTATCTGGTGGCGATGCTGGCTTAGCGGGTGTATTGATTCCTTTTAAAAAACCAATTTTGTTGTAAAACTTCACCATATCTATTCGCCCGGTGATTCCTTGTGTGCGTGTATTCTGAATGGTATTGCCCAATTGTAATTCTACGGTCTTCTCTAGTGGGCCAGCCTTCCAATTGTAGCCAGCATTGTATCTATAGTCTGCACTAATCCAGTTGGTAAGAGGAAATTTGTCAAACGGCAGCGTGTAGTTGGCCGTAATGTTTTGATCCAGGTATTTAATGCGTCCGAATTTTTTTAAGTTGTCGATCACTATTTTTTGGTCGGCTGGGTTGCTCAAGTCACCATCGGGTTCATCAATGATAGCGTTCACCGTAGCATTGTAATCTAGTGTAAGCGCTTTGGTCAAACTCCATCGCGCATTGTAGTAGCGATTGAAAACAAAAAACTTTTGATAGTTGGGCAAGTTGGTAGGCGCATTGGGGTCTTTGATGGAACTTCGATAAGTCAATTCACTATAGGATCTATCCAGCTCACCTCGCACAGAAATAGATGCTGGCATAGGATTGAAATTAAAATCCTTCATAAACTGCAAATGCCTGGAAGAAAATATTTTGGCCTCTTTGAATGGCTCAAAACCTTTGAACTTTGAATTGTATTGCCAAGCCACTGCCCCTTTTATATTTCGCTTGGTATCGGCAATCAAGCTAAAATTAGTATGTGTTTGTTCGCTGTAAGCGTATGTGAATGTAAAATTCTCAATATCGTAGATATGCGACTTGGCATCTTTGTTCACTTTCACTTTGCGCACGTTGGTGAAGTTCAAACTCTTTCGATAGGTTCTATCCTGTATGAGACTCTTATAGGCGTTTCGAGTGTCATCAGTATCAAAAGATTTGAGGGCGGCCGCTAACCGCACGTCCGGATTGGCCGGATCAAAGTTGGGGCTTACAATATTACTTTCGTAGCTGAAAAACATGGGTATCTTCAATCCTAACTTTGGTGGCAGCAGTTTGTCAAGATTAAGGCTGCCAGAAATATCAAAGGCATTGGTTTCGCCACGGGCGCGCTCGGCAATTTTTGATTGTACACCGCCATACCCAAAACCAATGTGCCTGTAAGAGCCAGTGATGTTTCCTAAATCTGCCAGCTTGGCGTTAACTACTAAGTTGGCGGCAATGCCAGCAGTTTGATCAAACTCTGTCAAGCGCAATTCATCTGCCCACAGGCATACACTCAATGATTTGCCATCATCACTGCGTGGGTTGCGCACACCAATCATCATCACTTTTACTTGCGCCAAATCGGGCCGGCCAAAAACACGAATAGAGTGCTTGCCCACTTGCCTGCCACCACCCAACGGGAAAGATTGTGTTAACGGATAGCCTTCACGGTCGCGCTGCACCTTCAACGCATAGAGTTCATTCAGGTCTAGGTCAATTTGATTTTCAGTAGGCCAAACATCGGCCAGTAGATTTGTGCTTGGCGGGGTTATTTTTAGAGGCAATTCAATCTCATAATAATTTTGATCAAAATCACTGCCCAAGCGAAGAAAGCCTTTTAGTTGATTATCTTTTGTAAGTAGATTTTGATCGTTGGCACTGATGAACATTTTGATGCGACCGTAATTAAAAAAATCGAGGGAGACATTTTTGTAGATAGCACGCGCATCGCCATCTCCTAAATCTGTTACACACATTTGCACAGATTGTTCGTTCAATCTTCGTTGCTGCACCGAGGTTACATCTCTATCTCGCTTTAGTGGTTCAACATAACCAGGCTTCCTCTCGTCAGATTGGCCGTTGTCTTCCACGTTCACTGCAGATACGGTAAGGTTTTCATAATTATCATCGGGATAAGAACCCCCAGCCTCACGCAAAGGAGCTTCATACCTTCTCCATCTATTGCCTATCATCCTAAAATTGGCAAAGCGCAGTACCACGGGGTCTTTAAAGCCAGTCACCAACATCCGCGCATAGCGAATGGATTTGAACCCATTGATTTCACCTTTTTTATCATCAAAATTTCGAATGGGCACACGAAATAAATACCAAGTGATATTGTCGTTATTGGGCTGCCCAGCAATTTCTTTGGGTGTGATTTTATCTACAATAAATTTTTTACCTACATCTAATTGGCCCGCACTCAAATCTACATTGTAAGAATAGTATTCTTCCAAATCACTCAGTGTATTGTCTTGGTTCAAATCTTCATTATCGGGCAAGGGGCTACCCGACTGTGCGAATGATTGGCCAGATGTAACAATAGGCGAGTTACCATCTTGGCCATTAATATTTTTATAGCGCTCTAAGATTTTTGCATCTCGTTCATCCAAATCACCTCCTAAAAAATAGTTAAAGTCATCTGATGAAGGATCGTTTAAGCTTGCGGTAGCTGGAAATTTGCTTTTCTCTTCGTTATTGTTCAATCCATCCATACCCACATCTTGATTGGCGCGCGAGGTGGGACTGGCATCAAAAGCATTGTTTAAGTATTGAAGGGTAGTTACTTTACCCCATTCGGTTGGCAGTGTTCCTGCGGTGCCGCCTTCTCTCGGCAATCCATTTTCAAATCCGTGTTTGCCGTCACGTGTTACGTCTTCGGATATACTGCCCAATTGTAAAACCATCTTTCCACCTGTGTTGGTATTGGATTTCTCATCCCCTTTTTTTACAATCACTTTTCCATTATCAGTATTGATAAACGGATCCATTAGCCAAAACTCAACATACTCTACATTCGCTTTATCAAAATCTACTTCATTGCGAATGGCCGTAGTAATACCCGCCCAGTTTTTGGTGGCATCTTGATTTGTAAAATTGGGATTGTAATTATAGGGACCACGCTCTCCTGGAAAATAGGCAACATCCAGAATAGGTTCGTAAAAATTTCCAATGAAGGGATCGCGAAACGGAAAAATCTCTTGCGGCAAAACAGGGCGAGTGTAATGATTTTTTAAATCTTCTTCGCTAATGTTTGGCGGCTTAAAGCTTCCACCTGACCGATAGAATAAATTATCGACTTGGTACCACGCCATCTTTGATCTTTTAAATCCAGCGCTGACGTTATTGGGGCTTCCGCCTGCATCATCAAACGCTAAATCATTGGTAGGCACTGCGGCCAGTTTCCAGCCTTGTGGAGCTGTCAAGCTATAGGGTGTAATGGTGTTTTCAAAATCATCAATGAACGATGTGCCTTCTCCATCAATTACATTGGAAGTGCCCGGTAGCAATTGAGCAAACTCTGCATTGACCGTAATGGTTGATACTTCTTTGGTTTGAAGAAAGGGCAGGGCATCTACCATTTTAGTGAGAATGCGCGAGTTCTTTTTCATGTTGAAATCCAACCCATACTGAATGTTTTGTGCTGGCTCGCTGCCAATCAAATTACGAGAAATGAGAGGCCGCTCATTGTAGTATAAAAAAGTAGCACCTAAGTTAATGTCATCATTTAATTTATAATCGAAGCGTGTACCCAGCAATGAGCGCGTTTGAAAAGCAAAGGGGTCTTGTTGCTCGTAGGTGATTTCAATATCCTTGCCTGAACTTAAAATACCTTCGTTGAGAATGGTGACTTTGCCAAACGTATAATCGACCGAGAAATCGACTCCTTCACGCAATGGTGTGCCACCGGCAAAAACTTTTACAGAGCCTTGCGAAATATTGAAGCCTTGAATGATGATTTCTTTTCCTGAACCTGCCTTGAAGGAACCAACAATCCAAAATTTATTTTTGGTGTTTACTAGTTCGGCTTCTGCCTTGGTGGTATGGTACAAAGTATCATACAAATATTTTTCTTTGAGTGTTGCCTCTAGTGCTGCATTATTTTCTGATTTAAATAGGTTACGCAATGGGGTGTTCAATGGCTCAAGATATGGGAAGATGATCAAGCCATTGGTGGTGTTTACCGTATATCCTTCTACAAAATCAAAATTACCATCGGGCTGAGGATCGTTGTATGGGTTTAAGCGATCCAAGCCAAATACTTGAATCAATTGTCTGGAGCGAGACACAGAGCCGTCTTGTAAGTTAGGGTTATCTATACCCGTGCGGTCATCACGATAAATCATACGCAATTGAAAGCCCTCGCGCGTAAGCGAAGAAACATTGAGACTATAAATATTCTTCATCATCAGATCCCATGTAGGTAGAATTTTTCCAGAGCCATCTTTTACTGCAATTTTACGAGGCCTCAACAATTTCAAATACACCACATCTTTGGGTGGTTTGTTAGAATAGTCTTCGGTAAGCTCGCCTACTTTAAATACTTGGCCATTATAGGTGTACTCAAAGGCCACCGCCAATGCCTCATCATTTTGAAGTTTGCGTTGAAGTGTGATGTAGCCCAGTTGATTATTAAATGAGAACTCTGTGGAGGCCAGCTTGCGAGCGCTAGTTATTTTTTCAAAATCAGTGCCATTTTTAAAACCGGCTACTTCTAGCGATGCATTAATCGCATCTGAATTGGCCGAGGCCGGCAAAAGGCTGAACAAATTATTGACATCATTGCGCGAGGGAAGACTAGTTGCTGGACGGGGGACTACAATGGGGTTGTAAATTTTATTTGACTCACCCATATCCATAAACCCCACGACATCTCGGTTGGTCTGTGTATCATTTGATCTGTTAATGGAATACACCTCAATCCGTGTGATGTTCACCCCCGAAAAAATCTGGGGCAAGGTGCCCAACCATTTTTCATAGTTATCTCTAAAAAACTGGCTCAAGAAAAAGTGGCGGTTCTCATCATAGTTGGATCCCACAATTTCAAAAGGGCGGCCTTGTGCAGTGCCACTTGAGTTGCCCGCTACTTTAATAGATGATTGCTTGCCCCGCTGTGTAGTGGCAATGGCAGTTACAAACAATTTTCCAAACTGCATTTGAGCCTTCACGCCAAATAAATTTTGTGAGCCTTTGATCAAACTATTGTTGAGCGGCAAGCCCACATTACCAATCTCCAGTTTTTTCAACAGGTCTTCTTTAAAGCCTGTGAATTCTACTTTCATGTTGTTTTGAAAATCGAAGGAGTTGTTGTTGTCAAAGTTGGTAGTCACTTTTAGTTTCTCACCCACCTTGCCCGTTACGTTTAAGCTGATCTGCTGATCAAATTCAAACCCGCCATTGCTCTGCTGCCGAATGGGGATAGAAGGATTGTTGATGGTTTGGAAAGACGCACCAAAATCCAACGTAACAAATCCGCGCGGCACTAGCTCTACATAACTGCCGCCAAAAATCCTGTCTAGCACAGGGCTTATGTACAATTTGGGCAATAAGTTTCTTCCGCTTACGGCACTCACACCATCCAATGCCTGACTTTTTTGTTGCCAGTATTGCTTTCTAAATTGCTGATCTTGTTGTAAGCTAAATTCTCTAAATGACATGGAAGAGTTAGGCCGAAAGTTGACTTTGCCTATCCGCTCGCGTATGTTGTAGTTCATGCCCGTATCTATCTGAACATCTAGGTTCAGGCTTTTGGGGTCTCTTAAAAAAATAGGGGAGAAGGTAGAGTAGTTAGAGAATGGATCACCGTAGCGATCGGGTGGCCTAAAACTTGGGCGATAAGGATTTACTACTTTAAATTTCGATGTATCGGCTGGCTTGGTTTGGGCAGAATCCTTTTTCTGGGCATAGCCCCGTTGCCAAGAGCCTACTGCTAAGAGGCAAATGGCCAGCCCAAGGCCGAACCGAATCTTCCGAGTAATTAAAATCAAACGTATTTAGGCGTTTTTTAAAGCTTGCTTCACAAGGTCTTCCAAACTAACTGTATTTCCTGACTTTTTCAGCACGGCATCAATGCTTTTCTCCGCCACTGGTTTGGCAATACCCAAAGTAACCAACGCACTTAACGCCTCGTGGCGCACGGTATTGCGCACCAAACCCGTATTTCCGGGCATTTCTTCCGCAGTTTCTCGTTTCAATTTATCCTTTAATTCCAATATCAACCGTTGGGCAGTTTTGCCTCCAATGCCCTTCACCGCCTGCAGCGCGGCCGCATCCTCACGCACAATGGCCAACTTCAGTTCTTCGGGCGGCAAATAAGACAAAACAACAAGCGCAGTACTTGGCCCTACGCCATTGACCGAAATCAAATATTGAAACATCTGCTTCTCTGCTTCCGTAGCAAAACCAAACAGCACTTGTGCATCTTCGCGCACATGAAAATAGGTGGAGAGTTTGATGTCTTCCTTGTCCTTTATCTCTGCAAATGTATTGAGCGAAATATTCACTTGATACCCCACTCCGTTCACTTCAATAATGGCGTGAGAGGGGTCCTTGTGTATCAGTTTTCCTTTTAGGTAGGCGATCATTCTAATTTGATAATTTGAAAATTAATTAATTTGTTCCAAAGGAATGCCTTTAGCAAATATTCTATCCATCGTTTACAACTTAATGATCGTATTATAACTTTTTTGGCGGCCTGGCGAGGCGCCACCGGGCTATCCGCTACAAGTCCTCGCTCTCCCGATAGCTATCGGGATCGCTGCGGGCTTTCCACTTCTATCCCTGGCCGATGGAAGCTCGTAGCTCAACATAACTCTGAACTCCATTTTCAAATCCACTCATCTTCAAATTTTTAAATTAATCAATTTTCAAATTATTTAAAGATGCTCATTCCTTTCATGTATCTGTGCATCCACTACAGCAATGGCTGCCATGTTTACAATATCACGGATAGAGCTGCCCAATTGCAACACATGCACGGGTTTTTTCATTCCAAGTAAAATTGGCCCAATGGCTTCTGCTCCTCCAATCTCCATCAATAATTTATAAGCAATGTTGCCCGCAGCCAGATTGGGGAAGATCAATGTGTTCGCCCCTTCTTTGGCCAACGCACTGAATGGGTAAAGTTCTTTTTGCAATTCTGTGTCAAACGCTACGTTTGCTTGAATGTCGCCATCCAAAATCAAGTCGGGGTATTTTTGTTTGGCCAAGCGCACAGCCTCTTGCACTTTTTCAGGCACCTCACCCTTGCTCGATCCGAAATTGGAATAAGACAACACGGCCACACGCGGCTCAATATCAAAAAACTTAACGCCCCTCGCAGCCAACCCAATAATTCCTACCAGTTCGTCTGCAGTGGGGTTCACGTTCACCGTGCAATCGGCAAAAAAGAAAGTGCCTTTCTTGTTCATGATAATGTACATGCCCGCCACGCGCTTCACGCCATTACCCATGCCAATAATTTGCAGAGAAGGTAAAATGGTTTTCGAATAATCTTTTGTTAAGCCAGATACCAGTGCATCGGCCTTTCCAAATTCCACCATCATAGCACCAAAAGCATTGCGGTCGCGCATCTGTCGTTCCGCTTCTTTTACGGTTGCCCCTTTGCGTTTTCTTTTTTCAAAATAGGCATCGGCATACTTCGTGGTCAATTCCTTTTCTTCGCGCGGATCAATGATCTCACACTCACTTAATTCAAGTTGATACTCTTTCATCAATCGCTCTATCTCCACGCGACTTCCAAGCAATACAGGAATTGCTATTTTTTCATCTTGCAAAATTTGTGCAGCCTTTAATATTTTGGGATGATCCGCTTCTGCGAATAAAATCCTCTTTGGTTTTTTCTTTGCTAGATCAATGATGCGCGAAGTCAATTTTTGGTCGATACCTATGCGCTTGAGCAAATCGGTATGGTATTGTCCCCAATCTTTAATTGGATTTGCTGCAATGCCCGAATCCATTGCAGCTTTTGCCACCGCAGGTGAAACGGTGGTGATCAATCTCGGATCAAGAGGTTTTGGAATTAAATATTCACGCCCAAATTGAATCTTATCTATGCCATACGCTTGAAATACTATATCAGGCACAGGCTCTCTTGCTAAATCGGCCAATGCGTGAATGGCCGCCAGTTTCATGGCCTCATTGATTTCAGAAGCGCGCACATCTAGCGCTCCACGAAAAATGTACGGAAAGCCAAGCACGTTGTTCACTTGATTAGGATGATCAGATCGGCCAGTGCCCATGATCAAATCTGGCCGTGTTTTTTTTGCTAGATCATATGCTATCTCTGGGTTCGGATTGGCCAGTGCAAATACGATTGGATCTTTCGCCATCCCTAAAATATCCTCTGGTGTCAAAATATCTGCGACTGATAAACCAAGAAATACATCTGCGCCTTTGATGGCTTCTTGCAGTGTGGTGATTTTTCGCGTGGTGGCAAATTCCAATTTGCTGGCGTCCAACCCAGGGCGTTCTTTGTTGATCACGCCCTTGCTATCGCACATGATCAGGTTTTCTTTTCTCAGGCCAAGTGCCAGATAAAGTTTAGTGCAAGAGACGGCCGCTGCGCCCGCACCATTCACTACTAAAACAATCTGTTCAATCTTTTTTCCCACTACTTGAAGCGCATTCAACAAAGCCGCGCTGGAGATAATGGCCGTGCCGTGTTGATCATCGTGCATGATGGGGATGTTCATCTTCTCGCGCAATTCCGTTTCAATTTTGAAACACTCGGGAGCTTTGATGTCCTCCAAATTCACCGCACCAAACGTTGGCTCTAGTGCCTTCACAATTTTGATAAACGCATCGGGGTCTTCTTCGTCAATCTCAATATCAAAGCTATCGATGCCCGCATATTTTTTAAAGAGCACTGCTTTTCCTTCCATCACTGGTTTGGCTGCCTCGGGGCCAATATTGCCCAGGCCCAACACGGCTGTGCCGTTGGTAATCACCGCCACTAAGTTTCCTTTGCTAGTGTATTTATAAACATCTTCTTTGTTGGCGGCAATTTCTTTGCATGGCTCGGCCACACCCGGTGAATAGGCCAAGGCCAAATCCAATTGAGTGCTCAGTTGCTTGGTGGGTACAACTTCAATTTTGCCTGGCTGCCCTTGTGTGTGATAGTCGAGGGCATCTTGTTTCCTTATTTTTATAGACATGCTAGTTGAGTAAAGATGGAAATTTACGATTTATTGGGGAGAGGGCAAAGGGAAATTGTAAGTTGGATAGTGATGACATAGCTTCTGATCAGGCATACCCTCTTTGGTGCATATCTTTTCCATGACCTGAATTGATTGGCAGTATAGCGTTTTTATATCCAGCCAAAACTATGCTTTTTACCCATGATTTGGCTACTTATAATTCTATGAATAAATCATCCGTTTTTAATTCGCTTTGCACATACTGGCGGCTGTATTGATTGGGGGCTATGCCATACGTAGTTATAAAAGTAGTGAAAACACTTTTTCTGGTTTTAGTGCTTTGACAAAACGAATCTACTTTTTTGGCAATCTCTCCTGCGCATTTTTTGTCTATGGTAAATGGTCCAGAAGAAAATTTCATCTCGCATAAGTTAATGACATTGTCATCTCTATCAATGAGTAAATCGATCTGCGCGCTATTGGAAGTATTTTTCTCAATCCAACTACCATGCGTTGAATGGATTCCGCTTATTTTCAAGGCCTCTTTAATTTGTTCCACGTGTTTGATGCAGATGGTTTCAAAGCTAAACCCCGACCAGATTTTGTAGGAGGGTTGTCGTTGCATTTTCATCCATAGTGAGCGACTTGTTGGCTTTGTGCTTTCAATGAATTTGATGTAGAACATAGAGTACTCATCCGTAAGGCGATAGAGGGAATCTTTAGTGCCTTTGTAAGGGGTGTATTTTTCTATAAAACCCGACTCTTCTAAATCTGTTAATGTTTTGGTTAACGTACCGCCCGTGTCAATTTTAATTTTTGATACGATTTGATTTCTCCTCAGCCCTTTGCGCACGGTGGCCAGTGTGCGTATAATGGCCTCATGATTTTGATAATGATCAAAAAGAGAAGCAAACACATGGCTAAATTCAATCCGTAGAAATCCGTTTTTACTAAAACACAATCGATCCAAGGCTTGCGCCACACTTTCACCAGTCTTTATTTTTTCTAGGTAATACGGCACTCCACCTAAGGCCATGTACAATTGCAAAATATCATAGCGAGCAAACTTCACTTTTTTGTGTTTCAAAAATAGCTCTGTCTCTTGCAGGTTGAAGGGTGCTAGTTGTATCGTTTGGGTCAATCGGTTGTGCAAGCCACCTTTATTTTTTACAATGCTCTTGATCATATAGGAGGCAGCAGACC
The DNA here is from genome assembly GCA_043777495.1 of Cyclobacteriaceae bacterium. Lineage (GTDB taxonomy): Bacteria > Bacteroidota > Bacteroidia > Cytophagales > Cyclobacteriaceae > ELB16-189. The sequence goes on from JAYWHU010000135.1 coordinate 26,824, forward strand.
CACAGATCACTACTACTAAGTCCTTTCGTTTGGATGCGCGACTGTTCCAAAAATGATCAAAGGCAGGAAGAAAATTTGATTTACGTGTGTCCAGCCAAGGGAATTCATCAATGAAGATTACTTTTTTATCTTTTGATTTTAGTTTATCGATGTATTGGCTCAGTTGATGGAAGGCTTCGATCCAATCGGTGGGTATTGGGCATTTGAATTTTTTAGTGCTGAGCGAGAGATGAAAACTTTTGAGTTGCTCTTTCAACGATACCTTGTTGATGCCCGAAAATTCAAATTGGATATGATCTTTATATGTCTCCCGAATCAGAAAAGTTTTTCCTATTCGCCTTCTTCCGTAGACTACAATAAGTTCGGGGCGGGCGCTCTCCAAAGCATTCTCTAAAATGATTTTTTCGTATTTGCGCCCAATTACTTCACTCATAGCAATTATTATAAGTAGCCAAATGTACTAAAAAAAGTATAGTTTTGGCTACTTATAAAAAATCCATCTTTTCAAGAAATGCAGTATGGTGTAAAGAACTCATGCGTTTTATAAGGGTTGTTTATAAAGAAAAACACTCGACCTGTATAAAGATCGAGTGCTTTGAAAACAAAAGAATAGATGTCTAATCCTAACTCGCGTACTCTTCTATCGGCAAGCAAGAGCAAATCAAATTTCTATCGCCATACGCACTGTCAACACGGCTCACACTTGGCCAGAACTTTTGTTGCTTCACAAAGGCCAAAGGGAAGGCAGCTTTTTGTCGAGAGTACGGGCGCGTCCACTCATCATCAGTAATTATTGAAACGGTGTGTGGCGCGTGCTTCAGCACATTGTTTTCTTTGTCGGCTTTACCTTCTTCTACTTCACGGATTTCATTTCTGATTTCAATCAGCGCCTCTACAAAGCGATCCATTTCTGCTTTCGGCTCGCTCTCTGTTGGCTCGATCATGATGGTGCCAGCCACAGGGAAAGAAACAGTTGGCGCGTGGAATCCGTAATCCATCAACCGCTTAGCGATGTCCTCAACTTCCACCCCAGATTTTTTAAAGTCGCGGCAATCAACAATCATCTCGTGTGCACAACGACCATGAGTGCCTGTGTATAAAATTTTGTAGTGGCCACTCAATCGTTCTTTAATATAGTTAGCATTTAATATTGCCAGCTTCGTTGCATTAGTTAATCCTTCGCTGCCCATCATGGCGATGTAGGCGTAAGAGATGGCTAGAATGCTCGCGCTGCCCCACGGTGCTGATGATACTGCTGTGATTGCTTTTTCTCCGCCTGTTTTAATTACTGCATGACCCGGCAAGAATGGTTTCAATTTATCGTTCACGCAGATCGGGCCCATGCCAGGGCCACCACCACCGTGTGGAATGCAAAATGTTTTGTGCAGGTTCAAGTG